>SECL01000016.1 GCA_004173455.1 Moraxellaceae bacterium
GTTTAAAATTCTTGCAGAGCGCTACCGCAATCGACGTAAACGCATGGGATTACGCTTTAATTTGATTGCTGCTATTTATAATATCGAGCTGGTCAAAAAATGATTTATGCAAGAGATCTGTTGTTGATGTCCTAACATTGCTTGTTGATATTTTTGTCGCCCTAAAGCGTAAGATTCATATAAAGCAAAAGCCATAGCAGGAGGAATGGTCGCACTTGATAATAAAACTTTAGCGCCCAACATCCCCGCCCAATTAACTAAACGAGAAAGTGCAGGTAAATCATCTAATCCAAACTCATCGGGTTCATCTAAAATTAAATCTGAGCTAAGTAGTCGTAAAATTGGGGCAATTTGTCGCCCGCCTCTTAAACTTTCAGTCGCTGGGATTAAATAATCAATCGTGCTGACCAAAATAGGGGCATGTAATAATTTTTGAATTTTAGGCTCTTTGCCAAACCATGCTTTTAATAAACTCTCAGGGTCTATATCAGGATAATCCACATCAAAGCTTTCCTCAGTATCTTCTAAGCTTTCACTTCCACGCATAGCAAATTCATTTTTTTCTAAATCGGCTAATAATTGTTTTTGTTGCTGAGTATCTTTATCTTGTTGAATCGCCTTTTGTAGGCGTTGTATTGCACTTGAACCAATGATGGTTGCAACATCACTATCATCCAATTTCAAGTTTTGCTTTAGGGCATCTCCTGTTTGTGTCGTCAATGTACGAAGACCTAAAGCAATACTAAAACGAGTACCTTTTTCAATATCAGATAATGCGTACATAATACGAGCATTAGCAATCGTTTTGCCCTTACCTGTACTCGCCATATTAATGCCAAAAAAGCCACATTCATTACTACGGATATTCAGTTTTTTGCAAAGCTTAACCGCTTTATCTTGCCATTCACTCAACTCTGGATCAGCATTTTCAAATCCTCGATCTAATATCCGATTCACCCCTAACTCAGGCAATTCAGCAATAAATTGTGGAAGTTTACGACTGTAAATATAAGCATAAAAACCAACTGCCAAATTATGTTCATCTAATCTTTGTTTTAATTTTCGCTCATGATCAGTATTGGCATACGCCTGATAATTTTGATCTTGAAATTCCACTTTCGCATTTTGTGCTGAATACCAATGATCGGTCATCATTAACATTAAACGTGATAAATGCATGGTGAAAGGGTCATTCAACCAGTTCAATTGTTGAACTTGTGCAATATGATTACACCCCCTTTTTGAGAGTAATTGTGCTTTTAATCGCCATTCTTGGCTACGCAAAGGTAAACCATAACTAAATGTCCAGTTTTTTTCTATTTCCGTCTCAGTCCAGTCATATTTAATACAATTAGGTGAGTTCCATTTCACATCACACTCAGCTAGCCAATATTGGCTCAAATTTTCAAATTGCGATAAGCCTGACTTATGGATATTCAAAATAGGTGGGCTATTTTCAAAAAAAGGATAAATAGGTAAACGATGATGGCTGATGATCAGCCATGCAACCAATTGTGCAAATTGCGGTAAATGATCAAATGTATCCCCCAACTTTGATCTTGAACGCATTTCTGATAATTTTTCAAGCCATTTACTTTCATCGGAAGATTGCAAAGTCCCTAATTTTTCAAGCCATTGTTGATCACTTTGATGTGCAATAAAAGCTTCAAATATTTTTAGTGAAACCCATTCATGCCTGTAAGGTTCATACCCCTTTTCAGTTTTAATTTCGGGGTCTAACTTCGCTTGAAATAAATCATTGGCTTTTCCAAAATCATGAAATAAGCCTGCAATACCTGATGCAATTGCAACTAACTCTAAGTTTTGCCATAAATGAGATGATTTCCAAGGCTGTAGACTTTTTTGGGTGCGATTTACAGGCACAATACCTTCAGAATTAAACTTGTTCCGATTACCCACTATCCACATGAGTTCGCTACGTTGTCTACCACGAATCCAGTAGCAACTCACTGCGGTATTTTTAGTCACCGTTTTACGCAAAAGTTTTTTACAGGCCAGCAAGCCATCCTCAGTAATCACCGTTTGCCATGTGTTATCACCAATACGATTGGCAAAAGCATCAAGTACACGACGGGTACGTGCAAGGGCTTTTTTCTCACACTGGGAAACAAAGGTAACAATCATGCTTCACCACCCTGCTTAAAACCTAGAGCCGCCGCTTTTACCTGATCAAACATAAAGTCCAGCGCCTTATGCTCGGTAAACTTCTGTAAAATCTGCTGGCGAAATTCCTGCTCAGTGGCTTTTTCCTTGGCACAAATAAATGCCCACGGCAGCACAATGGCATCTTTAATTAAATCTGCCACATCAAAGACCAGCGCACCGCGACGGGTTTTACCATGCATCACGGCAAAGCCATGTGGAATACCCAGCACCCAAAGCGTCGTAGCAGCAAGGCCGTAGGCCAGATAATTTCCATGATTTAAAAAATCATTGGCCAGATCGCCTTGTTCATGATTACGGCTAAAATCTGATGCACCACAACGCGTGGCAGCCGCTTTATAGAGTTGTTTGGTGGTCATAGCTTCGGCCAGCAATATATCGCCCACTCTGTCCAAATAAGACAGCTTTTTTTCAAAACCATTGAGTGCTTGCTGAATATCTAAATCATCGATATAAAAACTTTCGGCTTCCAGATCCCTATTTTTAGCCCAGATGTTACGGATATAGTTAATACGCGCTTGCTGAAATTGCTTGGCCACCGTTAGGCGTTTGGCATCATCAAACCAAAATTGCATCCAGCCTTGCATGTATTCGGTGGGGCGATATTCACTTTGCGGCGTCATCCACTCAATTTCACAGCCCATAAATAATGGCGTGCCACCTCCACCTGTAAAACCAACCAATACACTTGCACTGGCCAGCATGCGCATGGCAGCTTGGGTAATGGAAGTTCCTGTGCCGAGCATAACTACCGTGGTGTTTGCTATCGGGATATTCCAGTATTGATTCTCGTTTTTGGCTTCGGTCAAATATAGTACGCGGCCATCCTTTTGCATCACGCGGCAATGTTCAAGGTAATACAGGTTAGCGCGCTTGGAGTGCAAAATAGCTTTTAAGTCAGAAGGGTTAAGCTGTTCCATAGTTATTTATCTTGTTCATCTTTCCTCCATTATTAGCATTAATTTTTCAAAATACATAGTCTTGCCAAACCATCCACGACACCAAATGACGCCCACAAAAAAAGCCAGCAGGACGCTGACTTTTTTGTGTTGTACGCGGTCTTCTTGCCATTTACCGCAAGACAGTGCGGCCATTAAACCTGCTTTCTTTTCAGCATCAGATAGCCAATTGCCAGAATCACCAGCCAGATCGGACTAACAATCAGCGATTGGCGCGTGTCGGGTTCCAGCGTGAGGATAAACACAGTAAAGGCAAAAAATGCGATCACCACATAACACATGACCACTCCACCGGGCATCTTGAACTTGGACGCCTCGTGCAGTTGTGGACGGGTCTTGCGGTACTTGATATACGACAGCAGCACGATAATCCACACGCAGATAAACAAAATGGTGGACAGCGTCGTGACCAGCGTAAATGCCGTAATGGTATTGGGCACAAAATACTGTAGCAAAGCACCGCACATGATCAATAAACAGGAAAAAATCAGGCCATTGGCAGGCACGGCAACACGGGACAATCGCTCAAAAAAGTTGGGCGCCTGCTTGTCCTTGGCCAGTCCAAACAGCATACGACTGGTGGAAAAAATACCACTGTTCATGGAGGACATCACCGACGACAGCACCACCAGATTCATCACAATGGCCGCTGCCGGAATACCTGCCAGCAGGAACAATTCTACAAATGGACTTTTGTCCGGCACTACCGAGCGCCACGGCGTCACCGACATCACCACAATCAGCGACAAGACATAAAACAGGATCACGCGGATTGGAATGGAATTAATGGCCTTGGGTAGGTTCTTTTCCGGGTCTTTGGTTTCGGCCGCAGTTGTACCCACCAGCTCAATCCCCACAAAGGCAAAAATGGCAATCTGGAATCCGGCCAGAAAGCCTTTTGTCCCATTGGGAAACATGCCGCCATCTGTCCACAGATTACTCAAGGAAGCCACCGAACCACTCGGTGAGGTAAATGCAGTGAGCACCATATACAACCCGGCACAAATCAGCGCCACAATGGCAAGAATCTTGATCAGGGCAAACCAGAATTCAACCTCGCCAAACAGCTTGACCGTTAGCAGGTTAAGTCCCATCAAAAACAGCACACTGCCAGCACTAATCGCAGCGCCACCCAGCGGGGTAAACTGATAGCCTTCGGGTATCCAGCCCAACATGGGTGCCAGCGAATTTAAATAACTGACAATAGCCGTGAGGTCAGCAATACAAATGGACACCCAGCACAACCAGTACGTCCAGCCAGTAAAAAATCCAGCCCATGGCCCTAATAAGTCATAAGCCATATCCACAAACGACTTGTATTGCAGATTGGACAGCAACAACTCGCCCAGTGCCCGCATGACAAAAAACACCATGAGGCCAATAATCATATAAATAAAAATAATGGAGGGGCCAGCAAGGCTAATGGTTTTGCCGGAACCCATAAACAGGCCAGTACCAATCGCCCCACCAATTGCAATAAGCTGTAAATGACGGTTCTGTAATTTACGCTGCAAATGGTCTGGCGATGACTGATCCATGGCATCATCGTTTGAGATCATGAAAAAATTTCCCTAATTTTGTTGTGCCCTACCCAAGCAAAATATATTCCTGAATGACAGCATGCCGAAAAACAGCACATGGTTTTTTTATTACCACTTCAATGCTGGCGCTTGCAGATCCCTGTTGGTTGTAAGGCAAAAATAAGCCTGTCCATTTAACAATGAAGTGCCCGGCGTTACAACCGGCGATCATGCCCATTGATCAATTTTATCGCAGGGTTATTGCATCAGATCACGTCAGACCACGACGCATTTTGCATTAAAATCCATTTTTGCCGATTAAAACCCGCTAAAATAAGCCTCATTTATTAAAACAACGGACACAATGAGCAAAGTCAAAACCCAGTACGCTTGCCAGCAATGTGGCACCACACACCCCAAATGGTCTGGCCAGTGCAGCGATTGCGGTGAATGGAACTGTCTGGTTGAAAGCAAGCCGGAAGCAGCCTCAACCCATCGTGCCAAAGCAGGCATCGTGGCGGGCGGCTATGCAGGACAAGCCAGTAGCGTGACCAAGCTTAATAAAATCAGCATGGCCCGTGAAACCCGCCTAAGCACGGGTATCAGTGAGTTTGACCGAGTGCTGGGTGGTGGGCTGGTGACAGGTTCAGTGGTGTTGATTGGCGGTGATCCGGGCATTGGAAAATCCACCATTTTGCTACAAACCATGACCCACATGGCCGAGCAAACTGGTGATGCGACAAACCATGCCAACCGTGCGCTTTATGTCACGGGTGAAGAATCGTTATCGCAAGTGGCCTTGCGGGCGCAGCGTCTGGATTTGCCCACGCATCAGCTCAGTGTCATGGCTGAAACCTGTGTGGAAACCATTTGCGCTACACTGGCGCATGAAAAACCGGTCGTTGCCGTGCTGGATTCCATTCAGACCTTATATACCGAAAGCCTGCAATCCGCACCCGGCGGTGTGGCACAGATTCGTGAGTCGGCTGCCCTGCTCACCCGTTTTGCCAAAAATTCCGGTACGGCGCTGTTTCTGGTCGGGCATGTCACCAAAGAGGGCGCGTTGGCTGGCCCGCGTGTGCTCGAGCACATGGTCGATTGTGTGCTGTATTTTGAAGGTGAATCGGATTCGCGCTTTCGCATGATCCGCGCGGTCAAAAACCGTTTTGGTGCAGTCAATGAGCTGGGCGTGTTTGCCATGACCGATCGTGGCCTGCGTGAAGTGCCCAATCCCTCAGCTATTTTCTTGAGCCGGTATGATGAAGCCATTCCCGGCAGTATTGTGATGGTGAGCCGTGAGGGCACGCGCCCGTTACTGGTTGAAGTACAGGCACTGGTGGATGATGCACATGGGCAACCACGCCGGGTTGCGCTGGGTCTGGATCAAAACCGGCTGTCCATGCTACTGGCCGTGATGCACCGGCATGGCGGGGTGCAAACCACCGGACAGGATGTGTTTGTCAACGTGGTGGGTGGCGTCAAAGTCATGGAAACTGGCTCTGACCTTGCGGTATTGCTGGCAGTCGCATCCAGCTTACGCGGTAAAGCCTTGCCCCAGCATCTGGCGGTGTTTGGCGAAGTTGGCCTATCGGGTGAAATCCGCCCTGTGCCCAATGGACAGGAACGCTTGCGTGAAGCGGTCAAGCATGGTTTTAAAACCGCGATTGTGCCGCGTGCGAATATGCCACAACAGGCAGTGAAAGGCCTTAATGTTATTGCCGTGGGTCGTTTGCATGAAGCACTAGATGCTGCCCTGCAACTGGACGATTGATCAAAACCCCAAGCGAATGCCAAGCGTTTGTTTATATAGGATTTGGCACGGCTTAAGCCAGTCTTTAATGCTGAGCTAATCGTGTGATATTTCATTGCTTTTAAGGCTGGCTTAATGCATGTCAACAACAATTCCAGACACAGTGTTTGCCTGATATTTTATAGGTGGCACTACATGAATTTTTTATCAATTGATGATTTAAACCAGATAATCTAGAAGTAGGAAATTGCAGATGCAAATCAATAAGCAAGGTGTCGTGGCAGCGTTGATGATGACGACTTTGGTTGTGTCACCGCTTGCTGAAGCAAAACGCATGGGCGGTGGCAAAAGCTATGGCATGAGCCGTAGCAACTCCTCCTCCTCGTCTTATAATAGTAATAATAGTCAAAACCGTCAAACGGCGACCCCTGCACAACAGGGTAATGCCCAACCACAGCGTTCTGGCCCCGGTGTCGGCACCATGGTCGCTGCGGGTGTTGCCGGTGCGGCGGTGGGTGCCGTTGCTGCCAATGCGATGGCCAATGACCGTGATCCGGCGACTTCTTCTGAGGCAGCCAATGCACAGCAGCAAAATGCTCAAGCCACACAAACTGAACCAAAAAGCAGTTTTAGCTGGTTTTGGATTGCGATTCTAGCTATTGGTGCATTTTTCCTGTTTAGACGATTTTCTGCCAAAAAAGCCGCAACTGGCAATCCATTTTCCCCTAACAGTGCGGGACCATTGGGTCGCAATACTACCCCGCCTGCACCTACATCACGTCCGTTTTCAAATGGCGGTGATAACACCAATATTTTTGGTCAAAGTGTAGGCGCATCGGTAGGGGGTGCCTATAGTGCCAGCGGCCAGCAATTGCCTGATGGTACAGAACCTGCGGCTTTTTTACGTCAGGCGCGTGCCAAGTTTCTGCATTTACAATCCATGAACAGCAGCAGCAATATTGAAGAAGTACGCCGTTATTTTACGCCAGACATGTACGCTGCTATTCGTGAAGACATCTTGTCGAATGATGATCTGGCCGAATTTCCCCAGTTGAATGCGCAAGTGGTGGACAGTGGCAATGACAATGACAATGACAATGGCCAGTATTTTGCCAGTGTGCAATTTAATGGCACAGTGAGTGAATCGGTCAATGCGCAAGCGGTGCCGTTTACTGAAACTTGGCATTTTGTAAAACCAGCCAATAGCAGTGAATGGTTAGTGGCTGGTATTCAGCAAAACTAAGTGTAACGTTGTTGTGCCCCTGCAATAAAAAACCTTCTGTTTAAATCAGGAGGTTTTTTATTGGCTAAAATTCAGGGATTAACTTGTTTTGACCCACCCACCAAGGTCAGCCACATAATAGGTATGCGTATCGGCTACTTCAAAGTTATAAACGGTACAGGTATATGGTTGACCATGATCCTTATACCAGCCAAGATAAGTTTCCCGATAAGGTACTCCAGTGTCACGTTGTCGCATTATCCCTGGGGTTAGATCAACATCCATTAGATTAACACTTTCATCATCACCATACTCATTCCACATCACAATCCAACCACTAGGATCATTTGGAAAATGGTATATTGGTCTTGCCGAAGTAAATGCCCCACCATTTCCGCCAAAAACCTCAGCTAGATTTCCATCAGCCAACTCAAAAACATGACCATCTCTTACGTCTTCTGCCTGTAACCAGCCTTTTCCTACTACCCAAAATGAATGATTGGCAGTCACTACAATATTAGTCAATTCATCATCATCAATAATACGCCAGTCTTTCTCAGCTTGATCTAAAACATTCTTCGAGATGCATTTAACTAGGCGTACAGGTTCATTGTCCGTTTTAATTGTTCTGACCACAGGTTTGTAGACTTGCGCCCCAATACCATTTTCAGGTTTGGACAGTACCCTATCGCCAACCTTGATCTGTTCAATGGGGACTAAACCTTGATCAGTATGAACCAGTGTACCGGCTGCAAAACCACTTCCCCTTTCTAATGTCATATCCTTACCTATAGTTATCATTATTTAAAAATAATAAAAAAGCCCCTTAAAAATAAGGAGCTTCTTAAATTCACAGCTTCAAATCAGCCGAATGGATGACGCAAAATAATGGTTTCTGCGCGATCCGGTCCTGTCGAAATAATATCGATTGGACACCCGACCAGTTCTTCAATACGTTTAATATACGCTTGCGCATTGGCTGGCAACTGATCCACGCTGGTTGCACCCACGGTAGTGTCTGTCCAGCCCGGCATGGTTTCATACACCGGCTTCATGTTTTCAAATGACACCGCATCGCTGGAACCGGCACAGCCACAATCTGTCGCTTCATAGCTGGTGCAGATTTTTACTTCATCCAGACCATCTAGTACGTCCAGCTTGGTGAGGCAAATGCCGCTCAAGGAATTCACTTCTACCGCACGGCGCACTACCACGGCATCAAACCAGCCACAGCGACGCTGACGACCTGTCGATGCACCAATCTCATTACCCACAATCCCCAGATGCTTGCCAATCGCATCACCTTGATCAGTGCGGGCATCCCAAACCAGTTCGGTTGGGAACGGCCCTGCGCCAACACGCGTGGTGTAAGCTTTGGTAATCCCTAAAACGTAATCCAAGAATAACGGACCAACGCCAGTCCCAGTGCTCACACCGCCAGCCGTGGTATTGCTGCTGGTCACATACGGATACGTGCCGTGGTCAATATCCAGCAACGAACCTTGCGCGCCTTCAAACATCAGCGGCTTACCCTGCACCCGGTAGTCATGCAAAATAGCCGTTACATCAGCAATCAGCGGTTTTAATTCTTTGGCCCACTCGGTGCATTGCTGCAACACAGTGTCAAAATCAACCGCGTCAACGCCATAGTACTGGGTCAGGCGAAAGTTATGATATTCGATTACTTCTTTGAGGCGGGTAGCAAATTCTTCACCACCACGGATCATGTCCGCCAGACGCAGGCCACGGCGGGCAACCTTGTCTTCATAGGCTGGACCAATACCGCGACCGGTCGTACCAATCTTGGCATTGCCACGCTTGATTTCACGTGCCTGATCCAGCGCAATGTGATACGGCAAAATCAAGGGACAATTAGGAGAAATACGCAAGCGCTCACGCACTGGCACACCCTTAGCTTCCAGCGTATTCATTTCCTTAAGCAAAGCATCGGGTGCCAGCACCACGCCATTGCCAATCAGGTTGAGTACATTGGCGCGCAAAATCCCGGAAGGAATTAAATGCAGGACAGTTTTTTCGCCACCCACAACAAGGGTATGGCCTGCATTGTGTCCGCCCTGATAGCGCACCACGGCTGCGGCCTGATCGGTGAGCAAATCAACAATTTTGCCCTTCCCTTCATCGCCCCACTGTGTGCCAAGCACAACGACATTCTTGCCCATATCCGCCTCGTTACTTATATAAAACTGTTGCATTGACTGCGCTTAAACGCAGCAGGCCTAACACTAAAACTCATTTAAAAACGCATAGGCAGCCTAAAAATGGCATGCTTACACGGTTTGCCGCTGCCAATCCTGACCATCATGGATCAGTCGATGACTGGCACGACTTTGCTGGTCATGTTGATCCAGTGTCTGAATTACCACAAAACCATCCTGACGTGCCTGCGCGATGGCAGTTTGCAAGTCAGAATCCTTACCCAGCGGTGCCAGCATGATCTGCCTAATGTGGGCTGAATTGGCCTGCGCCAGTACATAAAGATCACAGCTAAATCCGGTTGCCGCTCGCTCACGACCAAAGGCAATGCCAATCCCGTCATAGCGGCCACCCTGCGCCAGAGGTACGGCACGATTGGGACCATACACGGCAAACATAAGGCCAGTATGGTAGTGATAGCCCCGCAGCTCGGCAGCATCCACACCAACATGAATCGCAGGCCAGTACTGCTGAACATGCGCCTGTGCCTGTTCTAATGCACTGAGTGCCTGTTGCAAGGTTTGATCAGCTTGTGCCTGTTCAGACAAGTGTTGTTTTAAAATATCAAGGTCATTGCCATAGCGTCCCAGCGCATAAAAATCCTGTCCCAAATTAAGGGGCTGGGTATATTCAGCCAGTTCAGGGATGGCCTTGCGCTGGTATAAATCGGTTAACTTGGCTTCCTGACTATCGCTCAATCCGGCAATACGCGCCAGATTTCTAAAGATGCCCACATGACCCAAGTCCAGATGCAGATTATCTTCAAATCCGGCCTGTTGTAGCACGCTTAACATCAGATCTGCCATTTCCAGATCAGCTTCCAGCCCTTCGCAGCCAAATAGCTCAGCACCCAACTGTAACGGCGTGCGCGATGCAGACAAGCCCTGTGGCCGCGTATGCAATACTGTCGCGGCATAGCAATAGCGGGCAATCCCTTCAACCGGACGCACATGCGCATCAATGCGGGCAACCTGTGGTGTCATATCAGCACGCACGCCCAGCAAACGGCCTGAAATCTGGTCAATGAGCTTAAAGCTCACCAGATCAAGATCACTCGTATTGTGGTTTAACAGGGACAGCGATTCGACGTATTCAATAAACGGGGTATAAACCAGCTCATAACCACGGCTGGCCAGACAATCAAGTAAACGGCGACGAAGCTGCTCAATCACCTGTGCCTGTTCTGGCAGCACATCGGCCACCCCATCAGGCAAAACCCATGTTTCTAAAACGGGCATGGTAAAACCTATTTGGTAGTTGGGTTAATGCCAAAAAGTGGCATCCCACACGAAAAAAAATCGGGCTATTTCCCGACGTCGGCAAGTCTAGCACGAAGCAAAAAGGGTTGCACGCCTGTCTACACTGCAATCGGGTAGAAAAACGGACAAATGCGTACAAAACTAGCGATGGCTTAGCAAAACCCGCCACTCGCCACCATCATTGGCTGGCTGCCATTCCGATCAAACTGGATTTAATACCGAACTGGATTACGACTTAAAGCCACACACAAATCCAGCAAGCGATTGGCATAACCCCATTCGTTATCATACCACGCCAGCACCTTGGCCTGCCTGCCCACCACGAGGGTTTGCAAGCTATCTACCACCAGTGAATACGGCTGATGATTAAAATCACTGGACACCAGCGGCTGATCCGTGACATCCATAATCGTGGCATACTGGTGTTGTGCCGCATTAATAAATAACTGATTAATGGCTGTCGCATCGGCCGGATTTTTCATTACAAACGACAAGTCAATCGCCGCCACATTAATGGTCGGCACCCGAATGGAATAACCATCAATACGGTTTTCCATATGCGGCAATACCTGCTTTAGCGCACCAAGCGCACTCGAGGTCGTGGGAATAATATTATAGCCCGAAGCCCTTGCGCGGCGCGGATCACGATGGGCATGATCCAGTACCGCCTGATCCGTGGTGACTGCATGAATTTCCGTCATGAGTGCCGATTCAATACCAAAGGCATCATCCAGTAGCTTAACCAGCGGCACCAGTGCTTGCGTGGTACAGGACACACTGGAAATTATTCGGTCTGTGGGCAAAACATCCTGCTCATTAATCCCAAATACCACCGCAGCATCAACAGTATCAAATGGTGCGGCACCAATAATCACCCGACCTGCCCCAGCCTGCAAATGTCCAGATGCACCGTCACGCGAGCGAAACAGACCCGTACACTCCAGCACAATATCAATATTCAGCGCCTGCCACGGTAATTGTGTAGGCTCAGCCATTTTCAAAATCTGAATATGACGGGTTTTGCCGTTTTTAGTGACCTGCAAAAAACTACTTTCCGCCTCGGTCATCACCTCAACTTGGGCGCTAAACCGCCCATGCGTACTATCAAAACGCAACAGGTGCGCCAGCATTTCCGGCGCTGCAATGTCATTGATGGCCACAATATTAACCTGCGGCCATAATGCTTCTTCAATCCATGCACGCAGCACATTACGGCCAATCCGTCCGAAACCATTAATAGCAATATTTAACGCAGAAGAGTGACTCACAGCATAGGCTCGGCATGGCAAAACAGGCGCTACAGTTTAGCGCATATCACGCCCAAAAAAAGTTTCGCCTTATATTTAGGTCAATAATCTGTTCATTCCATCGTTTAAATCAATAAATAGGCATATTTTCTAATTATTTTATTAAAAAAACGGGGATTATTTGTACATTCCCTTAACAATTCTGTCGACTAAGTCTATAATTTTAGCTCTCAAGGACGTGACTTTTGACGACATCAATTATGACTAAGCTCATTAAATTTTTTGCATTTTCTACTTTTGCATTTTCTACGTTGACGCTATCGCTACAGGCGTCCTTTTTTCAAGCAGCGCATGCTGAAGATACGATTTATACATGGACCGATGAACAGGAATCACTCACCAATTATGGCGGCATTCCGCCGGATGAAGAACTGGGTTCAGATGCGGTAAAAGTTATTGATCTGCAAAAAGGCGTCACTACCAAGCTAGATTTTCCAGCCCGTGCAGGAGATGCAGCAGTTGAAAAAAACAAGCAGACACTTAAACCACCTGCTGGCTATCCTGCGACGGCTATCTCAGCCATGAATCCGAATGCTTCTACAGAAGCTGCCACACCGCCAGCCAGTGCACCAAAAATGCTGGGTTCTTCAACGCCTGTTCCACCACCGTCCAGTACCACTGAAGAAGACAAACCAGCACCACAGCCCGGTATGCTGGCCTCGGGTAAAGTTAGCTCATATATTGATGAAAATGAATCCAAGAAATTGAGCGAACAGGAAAACAAGCTGGAAGAACAGGCTAAAAGTGCGCGTCGCGTTGCCCTAGAAAAACGCCGTGATGAAATGAAAGCGCTGGCAGAACGAGTACGTAATGGTGCGGCATCACGGCAAGAAATTGCTGCCTTGATGACCTATCGCCAGACTGCATCTTTTGGTGAAGCGCGTAGTGCATTGGCGCGACCAAAGACTGCCAAGAAAGTTGAGTTGAGTGATTAAGCTTCAACCTTAGTATTTATTTTAACTTACTGATTTTAAGATTTTATTTTTCATTTGTTTGACAGCAAAAAAATGCCTCCCAAGTTGGAGGCATTTTTTATTTTAGGCTATTACAGGTTTAACCAACCAGCTCTTCAACTGCTGCAACCACCGCTTCAGTGGTAATACCAAACAGCTTGAACAACTCTTTAGCCGGGGCAGACTCACCAAAGGTGCTCATGCCAATCACCTTGCCATCCAGACCCACAAATTTCCACCAGTAATCCACATGCGACGCTTCAACCGCAACGCGCGCGCGAATATGAGCGGGCAATACCGATTCACGATATGCCGCATCCTGACGCATAAATTCCTCAGCACAGGGCATGGACACCACACGCACACCAGACAACTGGCTATATGCCTGCATGGCCAAGTCAACTTCGGAGCCCGTTGCAATAATAATGGCTTTCAGCTCGCCCTGCTCTGCTGCCAACACATAACCGCCTTTGGCCGCGTCACTAATTTGTGCATCGCTACGCAGCATATGCGGCAGATTTTGGCGAGAGAATACCAGTGCAGTCGGACCGTCCTTACGTTCCAGTGCTGACTTCCACGCAATGGCAGATTCAACGGTATCCGCCGGACGCCATGTATTGAGGTTTGGTGTACCACGCAATGACGCCAGTTGCTCAATCGGCTGATGGGTTGGGCCATCTTCACCCAAACCAATAGAATCATGGGTATAAACATGAATGATGCGCTGTTTCATGAGTGCGCCCATGCGAACCGCATTACGCGCATATTCCATAAAAATCAGGAATGTGGCGACATACGGAATAAAGCCGCCATGCAATGCAATCCCATTGGCAATCGCAGTCATGCCAAATTCGCGCACACCATAATGAATATAGTTGCCTGCCGGATTGTCCTGAATGCCTTCACAACCTTTCCAGATGGTCAGGTTAGAGCCGGCAAGGTCAGCCGAACCACCCAGTAATTCAGGTAGCTGCGGGCCAAACATTTGCAGGGCATTTTGGCTGGCTTTACGGCTGGCAATGGTTTCTGCCTTGGTGTTGACATCACGAATATATTGATCGGCCTTGGCAGCAAAATCAGCAGGCAGGTCGCCATTTAAACGGCGCTTAAGCTCACTGGCCAGTTCAGGATGCTGGGCTGTATAGTCTTTAAACAGCGCGTTCCATTCGTTTTCCTGAATGATCCCGCATGGCCGTGCATCCCATGCATTGTATACATCAGCCGGAATTACAAACGGCTCATCGGTCCAAGTCAGGGTATCACGTACCAGTTCAACTTCTGCTACACCCAGTGCTGAACCATGGCATTCTTCCTTGCCCTGCTTGTTGGGTGAACCCAAGCCAATCACAGTTTTACAGATAATCAGACTAGGTTTGCTGGTTTCTGCCTGTGCCGCCACGGTGGCTGCATGCAGTGCTTCGGTGTCATGACCGTCTACTTTCACCACATGCCAACCATAGGCTTCAAAGCGTTTTTGCGTATCGTCGCTAAACCAGCCTTCGACTTCACCATCAATGGAAATGCCATTGTCATCATAATAGGCAATCAGCTTGCCCAGTTGCAATGTGCCCGCCAGCGAACAGACTTCATGCGAAATCCCTTCCATCAGGCAGCCATCACCCATAAAGCAATAGGTAAAGTGGTCTACGACATTGAAGTTATCACGGTTAAACTGCGCCGCCAGTGTTTTTTCAGCAATGGCAAAACCCACGGCATTGGCAATGCCCTGACCCAATGGCCCGGTGGTGGTTTCTACCCCAGCGGTATAACCATATTCCGGGTGACCCGGTGTCTTACTGTGCAGTTGGCGAAACTGTTTTAAGTCATCGACCGACACATCATAGCCCGACAAATGCAGCAAGGCATATTGCAGCATGGAACCATGGCCATTCGACAACACAAACCGGTCGCGGTTGGGCCAGTTGGGGTTGCTTGGATTATGACGCAAGAATTGACGCCACAACACTTCAGCAATTTCTGCCATGCCCATGGGTGCGCCCGGATGGCCTGAATTTGCCTGCTGAACAGCGTCTACAGCCAGTATACGAATTGCATTGGCAAGGCGGCGTTCATTGAGTGGTGTTGTCATGAGCCAGTTTCCCGAATAACTAAATAAAAGACGTGAGTAAAACCTGAACAAACAAACTTCGGCCTGCCTTTAACAACCAGTACCAACAAAACCGGTTCAATAAAAACAATACCGAAAAAAGGTGGCTATATTGTCCTAAAAATCCGGTGCAGGGTAAAGCAAAGAATACTTTTTTATTTAAAGCCAAACGCCTCCCTAACCAGAGCATGAAATTTTATTGCGATAAAATGAAGCATTTTTCATGCAAGATGTGCTAGTCCAAAGCTTGAAGTCGCGTTAACATAGCCGCCATCTTTAACTTTTTATTTTCTGGAATATTCATGCGCGAATACGCTGTCTTTACGTCAGAATCGGTCAGTGAAGGCCACCCAGATAAGATGGCAGACCAAATCAGTGATGCCATTCTTGATGCAATCTTACAACAAGATCCCTATGCCCGTGTTGCCTGTGAAACACTGGTCAAAACCGGTGCAGTGGTGCTGGCTGGCGAGATTACCACCACTGCCAACATTGATTTTGAAAAAATCGTGCGTGATACCGTCAATGATATTGGTTACAACCACAGCGATCTGGGCTTTGACGGTTCAACCTGTGCTGTGATTAACATGCTGGGTAAGCAATCGCCAGAGATCGCACAAGGTGTAGATCGCCAAAAGCCCGAAGATCAGGGTGCAGGCGATCAGGGGTTGATGTTTGGTTATGCCAGCCACGAAACCGATGTGTTGATGCCTGCCCCGATTTGTTATGCACACCGTTTGGTAGAAAAACAGTCCGAGCTGCGTCGCAATGGCAAACTGGCATGGCTACGTCCCGATGCCAAGAGTCAGGTCACTTTTCATTATGAAAATGGCATGCCAGCTCGCGTTGATGCGGTAGTACTGTCTACCCAGCATGATCCTTCCATCAGTCAGGCTGACCTTAAAGAAGCTGTGATTGAAGAAATCGTTAAAGCAGTGATTCCAAGCGATATGTTACATGCCGCCACCAAGTTTCATATCAATCCAACCGGCAAGTTTGTCATTGGCGGGCCAGTGGGTGACTGTGGCTTAACCGGCCGCAAGATTATTGTGGATACTTATGGCGGCATGGCACGTCATGGCGGTGGCGCGTTTTCCGGTAAAGACCCATCCAAGGTTGATCGCTCTGCTGCTTACGCGGGTCGTTACGTGGCCAAGAACATTGTGGCGGCTGGCCTTGCTGACAAATGTGAAATTCAGGTGAGCTATGCGATTGGTATGGCAGAGCCAACTTCCATTTCCATCAATACCTTTGGTAGCGGCAAAATTGACGATGAGCAAATTATTGCGCTGATTCGTGAACATTTTGACCTGCGCCCATATGGCATTACCCGTATGCTCAACCTGATTCAGCCGATGTACCAGAAAACCGCTAGTTTTGGTCACTTTGGCCGTCATGGTTCGGATACTGCATTTACCTGGGAAAAAACCGACAAGGCAGATTTGCTGAAAAAAGCAGCTGGTTTGTAATTTTTTAAGCCCACAAAAAAACCGCTCACCTATTTAAGCTGAGCGGCTTTTTTTATATCAAACTTTAGTTACTGATTCTGCGTCGGTGCTTCCCCAGCAACATTGGATTCTGCCAGAGCGGTTGGGTCTTCATCAGCGCGTGCAGTAGGACTAGGCGTCAAGGTTGGTACGCCACCTTCCATATTTTCACGTTCTGTTTCTATCAGGTCATCCATATCGGCTTCGGCAAATCCGCCAACCGGGTCATTGGCGACGGTTTCATCATAACCGGCATCAGTTGAATCTGGGGCGGCATTACTGTTTGCACTACGATCTGCATTATTTGATTCAGAATTATCGCGGTTATTGACAGTGAATTCAGGCGGTGTATCCGTTAATGCACTTTCTTTGCCAATCGCATCCTGACGAATATCCTGTTTGGCATCTTGTTCCGCCTGCTGGGTTTTAGTGGTTGAATTCGTTTGATTTGTATTCGTCATTGACCTGCTCCGAAATTTTAAGATAGGTCTAAACTAATGCTTTTATAAACTAGTAATAAGACAAGAATTGCGACGATGAGATTGGTTTATGTAAATGGGATTACGTTGTGTAAAACAGGTTCATAGCCAATTAACTATCCATTGAGATTGTTGAAAATATTTATAGAGGCTTTCTTGGCTTTCTACCCAGTCATCATATACTGGGCGAAAATCCTTATAGGGTGAGATTAATACTAAAAAACCGCCTGTATTTTCACTATCATCTTCTATCCTGATGAAGTTGCCAGCATGGTCCCCAAAGATAATCTGACCAATTTCTCCTATTAATATTATTTGCATGCTTATCCTTGATTCCAAGTATTTTACCTTTAAAAGATTTGAGCTTTGACTGGTTTTAAGCCTAAAATTTATAAAATCGTTGTAATGCAATACAAGATTATTTTTTTCTATCATTCACCTATAAAAAAAGCCTGCATCAGCAAGCTTTTCTTTTAAAAAAATCTAATCCCACTTACTTCATTGCAACCATCACCCGAATGGAATCCGGCACTAACGATAGCTGCTGCAGCAATTGTACCCCCTGTGCCTGCTGTTCTTTCAGGCGCTCCAGTTCATCCTCACGAATGCTGGGGTTGTGTTCTTTTAGGTAAGTCAGGCGGTCAATTTCCTGCTGCAGGCGATCATTGTACCGCTTGCGGGCAGTTTCGCTAAAACTTTGCACTTGCGCTTTAGCCAGTTGCTCTGCCTGTTTGTAGCGTTCCTCAATGACTTCGCGGCGCAGTTTGACCACTTGCCGCGCATTATTCATATCCAGACGATGCACATACGGATGCAGCATGGCCGGATTGATCTTGGCCGATAAATCCTGCCCACTTTCATTGAGCAATACCCGAATGAGCTGCTGTGGCAAGCTGGCCACCAGATTCAGCACTTTCGGTGCAATCACTTCAACCCGAAACCACATTTCCATCATGAGGCTGCCTTGCGGAATCGCCGCGCTTTTCAGCACTGCCACACTGGTATTGCCAAAAGACTGGGTATGCACCATCTCAAAAATACTGTTGGTAAAGGGGTGCTCTAGCGTAATGTACTGGGCATCTTCACGCTGCTGGGCTTGTTCGCGTGAGAATGTTGCCGTCATGCCCTCTTCATCCAGTAACAAGCCTTCTACCTGCATCTGGTCGGAAGGACGCACAATCAGCGTACCATCACTTTGCTCTTCAAAGTCAATATTGGTGGCGGCCAGAAAGCGCGTCATAAAGTCTGGTAGTGGATTTTGCTCATCCTGATCTTCCAGTGCCTTAACGATGCGTGCAGCGACCTTTGGACGACAGGAATTAAATTCCAGCAGGCGATCACGGCCACTTTGCAACTCATCTTCCAGTGCTATACGCTCACTGTTGACGACATCCAGTAAGTCTTCAAAAACCTCATCCTGATTATTTTGCGTAGGATCATTGAGCAAACAATCCTTAAGCTCGACAATGTGATTTTCCTGCAATACCTGTGCAGTGGGTGAAATATTGCTAAAAATGTTCAGGGCTTCGTTGTACCAGCGGAACATGCGTTCCTGCGCAGTGCCGACAAAATATGGCACATGAATCTGAATGCGGTTTTGCTGGCCAATACGATCCAGCCGACCAATTCGCTGCTCCAGCACATCAGGATTGGACGGCAGATCAAATAAAATCAGGTCACTGGCAAACTGAAAGTTACGGCCTTCCGAACCAATTTCAGAACACAATAGAATCTGTGCACCATAGCCTTCTTCGGCAAAATAAGCTGCCGCTTGGTCACGCTCCAGCAAACTCATGCCTTCATGGAACATGGCAGTGCGAATGCCACCATGAATGCGCAATGCAGTTTCCAATGATTCAACCACCGGGCCACTGCGGGCAATCAGCAAAACTTTTTTGTGTTTTAAATCCTTGCGCAGAATGTCCATCAGCCACGGCAGGCGGGCATCATGTTCCATCCATGCACCATCGAGCTGGGTTTCTTCAAACCACATTTGCTCACGCAGCTTGCCGGTTAATGGCCAATGCGCTGGCGCTGGCAATGGCGCAGGAATACAGTCACGTCCAGGGAAGCCTGAAATCGCTTCACGGGTATTGCGAAATAAAATCCGGCCTGTGCCATGACGATCCAGTAACTCATTAATGGCACGATAGCGTGCTTCACTGTCCTGCTCGACTTCATGACCAAGCAGCTCAACCAGAACTTGCTGATGCTGTTCATCTAATGGCTCATCAGACATCAGCACTTCAGCAATTTGAGCAGTCTGGCTGTATTGTGCTTCTTCTTCCAGAAAGTGATCCAGTGTGTCAAAACGCTGTGGATCCAGCAAGCGCAAGCGGGCAAAATGGCTATCCACACCCAGTTGCTCAGGGGTTGCTGTCAGTAGCAATACACCGGGAGTCTGGGCTGCAAATTCTGCGACCAGATCATAGCGGTCATTGCCAACGCCTTCACCCGTTTCCGGGTCTTCATGCCAGGTCAGGTGATGCGCTTCATCAATCACTAGCAAGTCAAAGCCAGCTTCCAAAGCCTGTTGTTTGAGGTCGTCGTGATCCAGCAGCAAGTCTATGCTGGCAATAATGCATTGTTCGGTTAAAAATGGATTACTTTCTTCATCATGTTCTTTGATTGATGCCGTGCGCGTTAAGTCAAACAGGGAAAATTGCAGATTAAAACGGCGACGCATTTCAATCATCCACTGATATTGCAGGGAATCCGGCACCAGAATCAAAATACGTTCACTACGGCCAGTTTGCAGCTGCTGATGAATAATCAGACCCGCTTCAATGGTTTTGCCAAGACCAACTTCATCGGCCAGCAGCACGCGTGGCGCTAGGCGGCGGCCGACTTCATGCGCAATATAAAGCTGATGCGGAATCAAGCCAACACGGGGGCCAAGCAGACCACGTAACGGACTAATCGCCATGCGGCTTTGCATCAGCAAGGCTTCAATGCGCAGGTCATACCACTCTTTGGATTCAATCTGGCTGGCCAGCAGGCGGTCTAGCGGACGCGCCAACTGGATATTGGCACCCAGCCGAGTTTCATTCATGCTTTTACGTTGTTCCCCATTAGGGCAAACCACGTTATAACGCATCACGCCATTTACATTTTCGGCATTTTCTACCTGCCACTCCTGCCCATCCTGATCACTAAACCAGTCACCCTGTTTAAACAGGATACGGGACAGCGGCGCATTGGCGCGGGCATACACACGCGTTTCATCGCTTTTGGGGAATAAAATGCTAATGGTACGTTCATCGACATCGACCAAAACACCTAAACCAAGTTCTGACTCTGTGTCTGATAACCAACGTTGTCCAATGGCAAAATCTTGCAATTCATTCACCTTATCTTTTGCAATTATTACAGCACACGCATTTATAGCCCAATGGATTGAAGCCCAAATCGTGCGGCGCGCATTCTCTCATATCTACTGTGCATTTTGCTTGCGTTTTTGTATAAAACTCGCCAGTAACGGAGTTTTATGCGTGATGTACGTGGCAAAGGCCAGCAAAAACAACAGACCAGTTGTTTAAAATGGTGCTGGGCAGACAAAATTCAATGTTTGGCCAGTCACTGGATGAAAAAAAGACAACTGCTCGGCATGCAGGCACAAGCGCGGCATCAGTTCACAGGCCGCTGCGCTGGCATATAACTCATCCCCCACAATAGCGTGTCCCAGATACTGCATGTGTACCCGAAGCTGATGTGAGCGTCCGGTAATTGGCGTGAGTTTAACGCGCGTGACAGGTTGATGATTGATTTCAAATTGCTCAACCGCCTGCCAGTGCGTCAGGGCAGGTTTATGATAGGCAGGATCAGCAATGTGTAGCGGTGGCCGCGTGGGATCATAATTAACCGGCACTTCCACACTACCCTCACCGCTTAGATGGCCACTCACCAGCGCGTGATACTGCTTGTTAGTTTGCCGATTTTGAAACTGTTTTGAAATATGGCTTTGCGCCGCTTTGTTTAAAGCAAATACCAGAATGCCCGAGGTATCACGATCCAGCCGATGAATGAGTAAGGTACTGGGCTCATCGACCAGCAAGCGGTTGATCACACAATCGGTCAGATCCCCTTTGCCCGGCACACTGAGCAATCCAGCGGGTTTGTTAATCACAATAAAATGTTCATCGCGGTGGATGAGGGTTTGTTGCAGAAAATTAGTCATAATTCGGTCAAGGTTCTTAAATTAGCTGGATGGCTTATAGCAAAATTATTAGCGTCAAGTTATAAGATCAGATTAAATCTGCCACGGATTTAATAAGTTAACCCCAGTTTCCTTAAAATCGATAATATTCCGGGTCACAACTGTCATGCCATGGGTAATGGCAGTTGCTGCAATCAACGCATCTCGTTCAGAACGGGGATCTGGCACATGTAAGCGCGCACAGGCTAGTGCAACTTTGGTATCAACAGCCAGAATCCTTTTTTCAAAGGCAGGTAATACTTGCTGATCCAGCCATTGCCGTAATAATTGACCTTGCTGAAAATCACGGCGCTCCACTCTTAATACGCCAGTTTCTAGTTCCATAATACTAATGGCTGACATATAAAGCTCAGGAAGAACCAACCGATTTGCCCATTGTGCAAATTGCGGATCAGCTTTACCAGTGTGTACTTTTCGCAGCTCGGAAATGACATTAGTATCTAATAATAACATCAGTCAAAATTCACTGGCTTTAAGTGCAGGCTGGTTTTTACAGCTTCAAAATCAATCTCATCAGGACAACTTAACAATTCGGTGATTTTTGGCTGCACACTCAACATTTTTTGATATTCATCATAGCTCAGCAATACATGCGTAGGTTTACCGCGCTCCGTAATCACCACAGGGTTTTGCACACTTTTACGCTTGGCTTGGCCAATATCCTGATTAAATTCACGACTGCTAATTTGAATCATGCTTCGCCTCCTCATTTTAATAATCGGTGTGCAAGAATTCATTGATAAAAACCAATCCACAAAAATCAATCGATGAAAATCACTTGTAGTAATGTTACTACATTTTAGAGAAATACAATAGGTTGCTGATTTTGGTTTTAGGATTAAAGCTAAAGTTCATGCAAATGCACTCAATTTGCTTAGTGAGTGCATTTGCAGCTTTCTTATTTTTTATAAAAAGTGACTCAGGCAACCATCTCGGCAAATACTTCCTTCGCGATAGCAATGGTTTTTTCAATATCGGCATCGCTATGCACACTGGAAATAAAGCCTGCTTCAAACGCTGAAGGTGCTAGATAAACGCCGCGCTTG
Source organism: Moraxellaceae bacterium (assembly GCA_004173455.1). Classification (GTDB taxonomy): domain Bacteria; phylum Pseudomonadota; class Gammaproteobacteria; order Pseudomonadales; family Moraxellaceae; genus Alkanindiges. Next base: position 22,704 of record SECL01000016.1, read on the forward strand.
AGCATGCCATGAAAAAACTGCTTAAACGCCTCAATATTGCAATGGGTCATGGCTTCAAAACTGGACAAGTCATCTGAATCGGTAAAGTACAGGCCAAACATGCCACCCACCGCCTGCGTTTTAAAGGCAATACCCGCGTCATCAGCAGCCTGTTGCAAACCTGCCAGTAACTTAGCCAGTTGTGCTTCCAGCTGCTCATAAAAACCGGGCTGGGTTAGGTGCTTGAACATGGCAAGTCCTGCTCGCATGGCCAACGGATTACCTGACAGCGTGCCTGCCTGATACACACCACCCAATGGCGCAATGCACTGCATAATTTCTTTTTTGCCACCAAATGCACCAACTGGTAGCCCTGCACCAATAATCTTGCCTAGCGTGGTGATATCAGCTTGCACGCCATAACGCTGCTGTGCGCCGCCCAATGCCACCCGAAATCCGGTCATGACTTCATCAATAATTAACACGCTACCGGCTTTGTCGCACTCATCACGTAAGCATTGCAAAAAGCCGTCTACAGGAATGACCAGATTCATATTACCGGCAACAGGTTCCACAATAATGCCTGCAATCTCTGATCCAAACTCGGCAAAACACTGTTGCACGGCTGCAATATCGTTATAGGGCAAAATAATCGTATGTTTGGCAAAATCTTCCGGTACGCCTAAGGACGTGGGTACACCTAGCGTCAGCATCCCTGAACCGGATTTCACCAGTAAAGAGTCGGCATGGCCGTGGTAGCAACCTTCAAACTTAACGATCTTGTCGCGTCCGGTATAACCGCGTGCCAAACGAATGGCACTCATGCAGGCTTCGGTGCCTGAGCTGGTCATCCGCACCATTTCAATGGAAGGCATAATCTCGCAAATCAGGTCTGCCACCGTGGTTTCTGTGGGTGTTGGCGCACCAAAACTCAGGCCATCTGCGGCGGCTTGCTGCACGGCACTCACAATATCTGGATGCGCATGACCAAGAATCATGGGTCCCCATGAACCCACATAATCAATATACTGCTTTCCTTCAGCGTCCCACAGATAAGCACCTTGGGCTTTGCTAATGAAAACCGGTGTGCCGCCGACACCTTTAAACGCACGAACAGGCGAATTGACGCCACCAGGAATATGCTGGCTGGCAGCCGCAAAAAGTTCAGCGTTGGAGGTTGTTGATACGGGCTGGGTCATACATTCACCACAAGACAAGTCAGTAAAAAAGCACACTACCGCATTCAGGATTGGGCTATCAAAATAATTCGCCTACAGAGTACCGATACGATTAACGTGCGCTACGAAACCATCAGTTTAATGGGCAGTAGTGTAGCGTGAAAAGATACTCAAGCGTTGTGAATTGTTTAATGGATAAAACTAGCGCGCTAAAAAAGTAAGATCAAGTCAGACTAAAGTCACATGACGCCAAGCCAGCATACCGTCAGGGCAAAATGATATTACTGAGTTTCCAGCCTAAACCCGATCGGGTAAGTACATAACGCACCGACTGGCTTTCTGAATGCTGCTGAACAATACTGAACTGGTTAACACCATCAAAGTGATATTGCCATTGCGCATGTGAATGGCTGGTGTACATAGGTTGTAATGCATTCACTGGATAAGCAGCCAGCGTTTGGCTGGTGGCGGCGTGTGAACTACCAGTTTGCACCTTTTGGTAGTCTGTTGTGCTTTGATAATCTGTATCGTTTTGATAATTTGTGATGTTGTCGCTTGGCTCGCCTTGGACGTTAGTTAGACCTTCTATTTGCTGGAGATCATGTTCAAAACTACGGATGTTACTGACCAGCGTAATAATTGAAGTCGGGGTAACGCTACGATTGAGCATACTATCAATCGCCTGACTGGCAACATTATAGGTTAGGCTCCCAAAAAAGCTGCCGTTCTGAGGTAGCGAGATTTTTTGTTCAAGTTTGTCTTGAAGCTGCGCCTTAAGGTTACGCTTGAGCAGGGTAAAATCAATATAAGGGGCGAGCTTATCACTGCTTTTTTGCTCCACGGCCTGTTTAATTTGATAAACCGTATAATAAGGACTCACGATTTGCCAGACAATAAAAGCCAGAAAGACTAAAACAGCAGCTCCCTGCTTCTTCATATCCATCAACCACTCGTTACGCCAACAAGTTCATTAGCCTAACCAATTACACGTGTTCACAGATTTTCTTTTTTGTGTAGGTTTGTGTTAAACAATGTAAACCAGCAGTTAATTGGCCTTTAATTTGACAACACTACTTGCCACGCCTTGCTGCGTTGTGCTACCTGCGTCAGGCTAAGATTAAGCACATCCCCCACGACCGCATAAAGGTCAATATTTAATGCAATCAATGGCTGAATGTTTTCAATAGTCAAGCCACCAATCACACAAATCGGCAACGCAAACTGTGCCTTGGCCTGCTGCAAAGTAGCAAGACTAACGCGCTGGGCATGAGGTTTGGTAGTAGAAGGAAAAACTGCGCCAAACGCCAGATAACTTGCGCCATCATTAGCAGCCTGTGTGGCTAGTGCCAGCGAATCATGACAGGTTCTACCAATAATTGCCTGTGCGCCAAGCTGCGCTCTGGCCTTAACGAGTGAACCATCACCCTGCCCCAAATGCAGACCACAGTCAAATTGCTGCGCCAGTGCCAGATTATCATTAATGACCAAAGGCACTTGATATCGCTGACAAAGCTGAAGCAATGCGTCAACTTCTTGAAGCTGCATTGCAGGAACTATATTTTTGCGGCGATATTGAATCAGTCCAATAGAAGCATTTTGCATGGCAATATGCAGCTTTTGATACAGCAGATCAAATGCATCATCATTAGTAATTAAATACAATCCGCGCATTGGGAATTTTGTCCTTATCTGGCCAACAAATGACGGCTCAACCATTTAATATATAGCAGACACAAAAAAGCGCAGAGGCTTTGTGGTGTTTTGCCAACAGGTTTAATGCTGCTTGGCAAATTCCGACCCTGCGCTTTTAAAGCACTATATTTTTGAAGCCTGCATCCTTAAAGCGGTTGTTTTAGAAATAGGCTTTTAACGTCCTACTTTTAAAACAACAGTGTGCGCTGTAAATCAGGCTTCTTCCCGAATGCCAGTCATATCAACTGGAGTATTTTCAGAGGACACATCAATCACTGCACTTTTTACGGCTATTTTTGCTTGATCATTCCGACGGGCTTCCAGACGATTCAGATAACTTTCATCAATTCCCTCGGTCACATACACGCCATTAAATACCGAACAGTCAAACTCACGTACCGGTGATTTGCTGCTTTTGGTTGCATCAATCAGGTCTTCGAGATCCTGAAAAATCAGGCGGTCTGCCCCAATAATGGTACGCACTTCTTCAACACTATGGCCAGATGCAATCAACTCGCTCTTGGCAGGCATATCAATGCCATAGACATTGGGAAACATGACTGGTGGCGCTGCCGATGCAAAGAATACTTTAGCCGCACCCGATTCACGAGCCATTTGAATAATTTCATGGCAAGTGGTGCCGCGCACAATCGAATCATCAATCAACAGGACATTTTTGCCCTTAAACTCCAGATCAACCGGATTGAGTTTCTGGCGAACTGATTTTTTACGCTGCTGCTGACCAGGCATAATAAACGTGCGGCCAATATAGCGATTTTTCATAAAGCCTTCGCGGAATTTCACACCTAGATGATGCGCCAATTCCAGTGCGGCGGTACGACTAGTATCCGGAATGGGAATGACCACATCAATCTCATGGTCTTCGCCCCACTCGCGCAGGATTTTTTGCGCCAGTTTTTCACCCATACGCAGGCGTGATTTATACACCGAAATACCATCAATAATGGAATCTGGACGCGCAAAATACACAAACTCAAAAATGCACGGTGCGTAACGGAATTCCTTGGCACACTGCTTGGTAAATATCTGGTTATCCGAATTGATAAAAATAGCCTCACCCGGCGCCACATCGCGAATCACTTTAAAGCCCAGCGAAGTCAGTGCCACCGATTCAGAGGCAATCATATATTCCACACCCCCGGCTTCGTTCAAACGCATGCCATAGGTTAATGGACGGATGCCATTAGGATCACGAAAACCCAGCAAGCCATGACCAGTAATCATGGCCACGACGGCATATGCCCCTTCGCAGCGCTGATGCACCCGGGAAACAGCGTCAAAAATATCGTTTTCGCCCGGCACTTCTTTACCCAATGCCTGTAGCTCATGGGCAAATACGTTTAGCAGCACTTCGGAATCGGAATCTGTGTTGATATGACGCAAATCGGTCTTGAACAGATCACGACTAATTTCAATGGCATTGGTCAGGTTACCATTGTGCGCCAGCGTAATTCCGTAGGGGGAATTGACATAAAATGGCTGGGCTTCTGCACTGCTGGAAGAACCGGCAGTGGGGTAACGCACATGACCAATCCCAAAATTACCCACCAGCCGCATCATGTGGCGTGTATGAAATACATCACGCACCATACCGTTTTCCTTACGTAAAAACAGGCGGCCGTCCTGACAGGTAACTATTCCGGCGGCATCCTGTCCGCGATGCTGTAACATGGTTAAGGCATCATATAACGTTTGGTTGACTGGCGCTAAACCGGCAACACCAACGACTCCACACATAGCGACCTCGCAGACAGGCTAGGTAAATAAACTGATCAAAATATCAGTTTAATAAGAAATAAATGAATCAGGAAAATGGATTGGGCACCGTATCAGTAGTGTCATGACGACGTATACCCCCGTCATACGGGTCAACGGGTTCAGGCGAAAGTTCTAACTGATCACCAGAATCATGGGATTTTACTTCATCCCAGACGTGTCCTGCCACATGTTCCGACAGTTCAACCGCCATTGGTGCATAAGGAGATAACAGTGACACCATTCTGGATTTTTGCCAGTACGGTGATTCGGCGACCCACGGCCCTAACAGCTGAACCGCAATCATTAAAATGAGCGAGCCTTTGGCAGCACCAAAGATACCCCCTGCGGCTTGTTCGGTCAGACCCAGACGCAAGGCCTTGAGCAACCGGCGCAGGATATTTCCAATCAGCGCAGCAACAAAAAGCACCAGCGCAGCAATAGTGGCAAATGCAGCAATCTTCTGCACCACCGGATCATGGGATAACACGGAAAAACTAGGGGAAATACTCGGTGCAAAACGACTGCCCAGCACTAGTGCCAGCAGCCAGCCGACCAGGCTGGTGAGGGAGCGAATCAGGCCACGTTGTAGCCCTGTCCAGGTTGCCCACATGATGATCACCACACTGGCGATATCCAGATAATTCATAGTGTGTTAGCGCACTGCGTTGACACAATCATTAATAAGGTCTGGACCTTGGTAAATCAAGCCACTGTACAATTGCACCAGAGATGCGCCAGCATCCATCTTGGCCTTAGCCTGATCACCGTTTAAAATTCCGCCTACCCCAATTAAGGGGATACGTCCCTGCAAATGCGCTGCAAATGCTGCCAAACATTCGGTACTACGTTCAAAAACCGGTGCACCTGACAAACCACCTGCTTCATCGCCATGCAGCATTTCTTCAACGCCATCGCGAGACAAGGTGGTATTGGTGGTAATCAAGCCATCAATTTCAAAGCGAAGCAACTGCGCACTAATAAAGGCAATATCTTCCAGACTTAAATCCGGTGCTACTTTAAGTACCAGCGGTACATAATGACGGTGTTGAGCAGCCAGTGAAAGCTGTCGTTGTTTTAATTGCTGTAACAAATCAGTTAAGGCATCGCCGCTTTGCAGGCTACGCAGGCCTTTGGTATTGGGCGAAGAAATATTCACCGTGACATAGGATGCATAGGGATAAACTTTATCTAGACAAATCAAATAATCATCAACGGCTTTTTCAACAGGGGTATCGGCATTTTTACCAATATTGATGCCCAGCACGCCTTTATATTTGGCAGCCTTGACATTTTCAACCAGCTTGTCCACGCCATCATTATTAAAACCCATACGGTTAATAATGGCTTCGGCCTGTGGCAGGCGAAACAAACGCGGATGCACATTACCCGACTGCGGTCGTGGCGTAATGGTTCCGATTTCAATAAAACCAAAACCCAGTGCCGCGAGGCCATCAATATAATCGCCATTTTTATCCAGACCCGCAGCAAGTCCGACAGGATTATCAAAACGAATCCCCATACAGGTAACAGGCTGGTTAAATTTTGGATACAGGCGGGACAGCAAACCGGTTTTTTCGGCGAGCTTAAGGGAAGTCAATGTCGCGTTATGGGCACGTTCAGGGTCTAATGCAAACAGGGCTGGACGTGTAAACTGATAGAGCATGGACAAAATAAGCTGAATGCAATAAAGCGTAATTATAACTGTCTCGCCGTCCAGTTGCTACCGCTTGGTCTTAAACACTTGGCGAAAACCAGTCTATTTTAGAGATTTGCGTGGCGAGCCGTACAATTCGCCAACGCAGACAGGCAGCAATGCCCTTTCATGAGTAAGATTTTTCTAAATTTGAGCCAATGAAGCTTTAAGCTGCAACTCACCAGACGGGTTTTGGCTAATGTCCAGTTGCTGGATACTAATACCCTGCTCGGCCAAGCGTGAAAGCCAAGTTCCCAGCACTGCAAAACTTTGATGCACCACACTCACCTGCACCTGATCGCCCGCTGGCATTTGCGAAACAGTCAAACCCTGATTTTGTGCCGTGGTTTGAATAATCATGTTGAGCGGCATCTGATCGCCTTGCGACTGGCGAATATGAGGTGCTTGCGAACGCATCCATAACAGCAATTCACGTTCTTCAGTGGCTTGGATCTGGGCTTTATCTGCTGCTTTATGCAACGCCCAAATGCTATAACCCACCGTAACCACCACCACAAATACCGTCATGATGATTAGGGCAAAACGGTCACGGGGCGATAACTGATCCAGCCGTTGCTGTAACTGAGCGATGCGCTGATTAAAACGCTGATTAAAAGTAGCCGCCACACTCATAGTTGCACCCGAATTAAACCTGATACCTGTCCACTAGCAGGATTGACTGAGCCTAGCTCGGCATTTAAACCCTGATCACTCAACTGCGAACGCAAGGATTCCAGTGCAGGCAAGCCACTGGCAATAATGGTGAGTTCCAGTACATTGTCACGGTATTGCACCTGACTGGCTGGCAAATTGGCCTGTTGTAGCAATGGCCCTACCCGGCTGATCAGCGATAGCGCGGTCAAATCCATATTACTGTTGCTTTGAAGATGCGCCTCAAATTGCCGTTTTAAGTTCACAATCCGGCGTTCCTCTGGAAACCAGCTCTGGAACTGCTGCACCGCCATGGTATGGGTTTGTTCAGCAATTTTGTGATAGCGCCATGTCCGCACTCCGTCATAGACCATCTGAACCAGCAAGGTGGCTACCAGTACGGCGGCAATTGCTGGCCAATAGCCTGAAAGCTGGGCTTTGGCTTTTGGCAATACATTAAATGGATGACGGATATACTGGGCATCTGTCAATGGAGGGGGTGTGCTTTCCCACGCATAGATGCTCACTGCTAATCCGGCAATCCCTTCAATAGCGCGTTGATCCTGTTCGTCAGGTTGCCCCCAGATATTGAGTTGTAGTAGGTCTGGCATATAGTCCAGCAAGATAGGCAGGTCATCAGCGCAATAGGCCACATACTCACCCACCCGCAAAATGCGTTGTTGCTGATGAATAATCAACTGCGCTTCATGAAGCTGGGTGGGCGCTGGAACCAGTAAAAAATCGGGCAATAGCGCCTGAATACGCCACACACCTAGTGCCATAATATTTTGGTATTGGCCTACCAGACTGGCCGGTAGTGCCATGATATTGACATGCTCACTGGCATCAACCAGACTTTTATCCAGAGGGTTTTGTCCGAGCTGACCTTGATCCAGTTGGTAATGTACCGCCAGTTGATCGACAGGAAGCAGTGCATATTCTTCCAGCAAATAACGCACACCCGTTGGCCCAAGCTGGCGCAACTGCTGGCGAGTCATAGGCTGACGTAAAATCTGGGTACTGCTGGTTGGAAAAAAGACGATTGCTTCTTTCTGTTGTTCCGTAGATGTGGCCTGAAGCAATTCATCCCAGTTGGCTGCAGTGTGCCAGACATCCGTGACATTAACACGCCAGCGCCAGGCAGCATCGCCTTCTGGCATCCATAAATACAGCATGGGTTCTTTTTCCCTGATTTTAATCGCGCAGTGGTTGTGTCAATTCATGATGACAAGGTCTTGCCGCCATCATATAAAAACATGACTTATAAATCTATGCCAGCGCAAAAGATTATGGCGCAAGTGATCACTTAGGCTAAATCTAGTTCAGTGGCACAATGCGGCCTTGTTCAACCGATAATCCATTTGCAATCACAGCCTGCTCATACACGCGTGCTTCGGCCAGCTCAAAGCTACGCGGCGGCTCACCCACCAGCAAGCCACCCAGATACGCCACAATATTCATGTGACAGATCACCACAATACACTGTCCTTGTTGCTCCGATAGCCAGTCCAGCGCCAGTGCTGCCTTGTCATCAGGTTTAATACCATCAAAAGTAATCACAGGAATGCTAGTGCAATAGGCATCAAATGCCTGTCGGGTTTGCTGGGCACGTACCAATGGACTAACAACAAATAAATCCGGCTTGACCCTTTGCACAATGCGCCCAGCCGTAGAAGCCGCCTGTGCCCACCCCCGTGCTGTCAACTGACGCGCCGCATCAGAGGTGACTGGACTTTGCGCTTCACCATGTCGCATTAAAATCAGTTGCATTGCCTATTATTTCCAGTAAATCGTGTTGAATAATATGTGCCGCGTGCAGATTTAAACTTGTTCATGCGGCAGGACAAACTCTACATCACTACGATGACCATTTTGCATCAGAGACAGGGCGATACCCAAAGGTGGTTTTCCCTCAAAAATCACTTCATATAAGGCATTGGTAATCGGCATGTAAACATCCAGCAATTTGGACTGGGCACTCACCTGACGAATAGTGTTAATGCCTTCTGCGGTCTGGCCAAGGGCGGCCACGGCTTCTTCAAGATTTTTGCCTTGTCCCAGTGCATAACCAATCTGGTAATTACGACTAAGCGGACTGCTACAGGTAGCAAACAAATCACCCACGCCCGACAAGCCCAAAAAGGTAAGTGGATTGGCACCCAGTGTTACCGCAAAACGGCTCATTTCTGCCAGCGCACGCGTGAGCAGCATACTGCGGGTATTTTCCCCCACGTTGTAGGCGGCGCCCATGCCCATAGCTATGGCATAAATATTTTTTAGCGCACCACCCAGCTCTACGCCATGCACATCCGAACTGGCAAACACCCGAAACAAGGCACTATGCAGTGCCATTTGTACCGCATTGCGCAAGGCTTCGCTGCTACTGGCAATCACGGTACCCGCTGGCATATTGGCCACAATTTCCTTCGCCAGATTCGGCCCGGATAACACCCCAAAAGGCACTTCCGGCAATTCCTGCTGAATAATATCGCTCATCAGGCAAAAGGTTTCTGCCTCAATGCCTTTGGTCAGTGACACAATCGCTTGACCCGTAATCATAGGCGCAATTTGTTTAAGCACATCACGATAGGAATGACTGGGAATAGCCACCAAAATAATATCGCGGTTTGGCACCACGTCTTGCAATCGACTGCTAAATTGCAGGGTTTCTTCCAGTTGAAAATCCGGCAAATAACGCATGTTACGTCCGGTTTGCTGCATGTCTTTTGCAGCATTTTCATCACGGATCCACATGCAGGTATCGCAGCCATTACGCGCTGCAAGGTTCGCCATTGCTGTGCCAAAACTGCCACCACCCAACACCGCCACCCGCAGTGGGGTAGCTGGTTTTTCACGTGGCGTAATTAAGTTTGAAAAATTAAAATTATTTGTCATAAAGGCTTCTACAAGTTCAACGTCCAGCGTATGCAACGTTTATTTAAATTCAAATAAACACTAAGGTTCAATTCAGCAAATCGCCAGCGACATTTGCTGCGGAATCTGTCATTTGCAGAACCTCAGGTATTATCGTCAATACAATCGTCTTATGGCAGGCTTACAGGCCAATCCTTTAGAAAATCATGCACTGGCAAGCGTTCTCGTGGTGCCAGTTGACGCGCTGCTGTGCCAATATAAATAAAGCCAGCCACCTCATCATCGTCTTTTAATCCTATTTTTTGCCTAAACAGCGCTGACTCAGCCATTTCCCCAGTACGCCATATTGCAGCATAACCTTGCGCATTCAGCATGAGCAGTAAGTTTTCAATGGCTGCACCCATACTCAGTACCTGCTCCACTTTAGGAACTTTAGGATGTGGTTGTGTTTTGATAATAGCCATCAGGATCAATGGCGCGCGCAAGGGTTGAGCCAGCACCCGCTCATGCCGGGTTGCATCAGCAACTCCAGATTCTTGCATACACTGCAAAAAAATTTGTCCCAGTGCTTCACGACCTTCGCCCTGTACCTGCAAAAATTGCCATGGGCGCAACCGGTGATGATCCGGTGCACTTAATGCGGCTTGTAATGCCTGTTCAAGCTCGGCCTGCGTTGGTGCCGGTTCAACCAATTGGCCTACCGATTGCCGACTTTCAATACAAGCCAATAACTGCTGTGAAGTAAGCTGTTGTGAATCAGTCTGTTGCGTCATGGGTATTCCTCGTCATTCTTATGTACATATAATGAAAGGCTAAAAGCCAGATCGCCTAAGTCTTTTTTAAATGAGCTGGCGCCCAACACCTCATGGTCTAATGACCTCTTTCTCGAGCATCTTTTTGTTAGCCATCATTTTCTTGGACATCACTTTCTTTAATGCTATTTTCTGGAATACTGCTTTTTAAAACACTGCTTTCTAGCAGATCATGCCCAATAGACAGCGCCTCACCGGATCGGCGTTTTAGCCAGTCAGTCACAATAACCCACGTTGTTTTTACCGCCTGAGTTCCAGTAAACAATCCAGCATGGCCCCCCGGTACCACCTCAAAGCTTTTATCTAGCGACCCGACCACGGTCATGACCGGACTGGCTGCACCAATACTGGTAATGGCATCATTGTCCCCTGCAATCGCCAGCAAGGCACATTGAATGTTTTTAAAGCTAATTTGCTGGCCACCAATATGAAAATATCCATGATTCATGCGGTTGGCCAAACCAAACTTTTCGATCATCTCGCGCATGGTAGCACCCGGATAATCTGGCATATTGGTAAACCATTCGTTCATGGTGGTATAACGGCTGACATAATCCTGATTGCCGATATTACGAATCAAATCCAAATAACTGCTGAGCATAGCAGTGGGCTGAGTGAGCTGAAATCCTAAAGAAAGCAGCTTGCCATTCACATGAAACAGTCTGGAATCAAAATTATTCAAGTCCAATCTGGTGAGTCTACCTAGCATACCCGCAGGCACCGATAGCAATTGATACGCCTTGCCAATGGCACTACTCATCTGGTGCATATTGACAGGTGATGCAATGGTAACCAGATTTTTAACCTGATTTTTTCCTTCGGCGGCGGTATAAATCAAGGCTAGCAAACCGCCCATGCAATAACCTACAATACTAACCTGCGCCTGTCCGCTATGTTCACGAATGACAGCAATAGCTTTAGGAAACCAGTTCAGGGTATAGGTTTCCAGTGACAAATAATTTTCGCTATTGCCCGGACGTCCCCAGTCAATCATATACACTGCAAACCCATGCGCCAGAAAATAGCGCACTAGTGATCGCTCAGTCATTAGGTCAAATACCCAACCATACACACCCAGTGGTGGCACGAGCACCACTGGAATAGCATAGCGATGCTGTGATACTGCCAGCGTATCGCCTTCCACCTGAACTCGTTGTTCGCTTAAGGGTGGATAATAATGCACAGAAAACAAACCCTCACGCAGAATCTGCTGGCGAGTGCTTTTATTCTGCAACAAATAGCGATGGCGTGCAAAACGGCGGCCGGCTGAATGCTTAAACGCAGCCTTAGCGTATTCAACAAAAGGCAAACGTGGGAAATGAAATGCCATGCAGTAATGTCTCGTCAGACCCTGAAGCCAAAAAGCTTCGCTAGATTAGCAAGTTTACAATCTTTAGGCGAATAGTCTATGAGCTATGTCACTACAAATGCATGAGTAAACCACCATAAATACTAAGAATAAAGCAATGACTTAACCCAAAGCACACAGTTTGGCAAACGAAGTGTTATCGACCCTTAGGTTGGATATACCCATAATCATTCTCAAATTTAAGATGCATTTTTTAAGATAATTTCTGGAGCCAAACAATGATAAAGCAGTTTATCCCACTAGCAACACTTGCTCTGACCGGCCTGATCCTGACCGGTTGTGCCACCACTCCCAATGCAACTACTGCCATTCAGCGTGAAAATAACCAGTTTGATGTCACTGGGCTGGGTAAATCCAAAACCCTTGCCGTCAACAATGCGGCTAATGCAGCCAACAAAACCTGTCGTAGCAGTACACCCGTGGTGGTCAATCAGGATATCAAATATAACGGTGTGGTTAGTGAACAAACAGGTCGCATTATCGAACAAGCGGCCAGTGTCATTGGCGTGTTAAGCGGCTCAAAAAGTAATTCTATTAGCCGTGATGACGACTATGAAGCCACTTTAACTTTTTACTGTAAAAAATAAATGAGTTATTTAATTTTTATTTAAACCTATCGCAATCAATGCCATCCAATAAAAAAGTCAGCGAATAAGGCTGACTTTTTTATTGGCCGAAAGCTTAAACTATTGACATCGCTTGTTTAAGTTTTCTATCTTAACGATAACCGTCAAGACGTTGTAGCGGAAGCTTCTGGCCAATGGCTTTTTCCAAATCCGCCAATAAAAACGCATCATCTTCACTGGCAAAACTAATACTAATACCACTTTCGCCTGCACGACCTGTACGACCAATCCGGTGTACATAATCCTCGGCATGCTCAGGCAGGGTATAATTCACTACATGGCTTACCCCATCCACATGAATACCACGACCAGCCACATCGGTTGCAATTAGAATCTGAATTTTGCCCTGTTTAAACTGATCCAGTGTTTTGATGCGTTTATCCTGTGCAATTTCACCTGACAAGATACCCACACTATAGTTTTGTTTTTTCAAGCGATCATACAGCTTACGTACCTGATCACGGCGATTGGCAAAAATCATTACCTTATCAATGGGTTCCTGCGCCAAAAGCTCTTTGAGTAGACGTTCTTTTTCCTGATTACCCACAATATAAACGCGCTGCTCTACCCGCTCGCTAGTCTTTTGTTCTGGCTCAATTTCAACTGTAATGGGTTCAAATAACCATTGCTGCGCCAGATTTAAAACATCATAGCTAAAAGTGGCCGAAAACAATAAGGTTTGACGATTTTCCTTAGGTGGCGCCTGACGCAAAATACGCTTAATAGATGGAATAAAACCCATATCCAGCAAACGGTCTGCTTCATCGATGACCACAAACTCAAGGCGATCCAGCCAAACTTCTTTTTGATCCATAAAATCCATCAGGCGACCGGGCGTTGCCACCAGAATATCAACAAAACTTCTGTCCAGCCCTTTCCGTTGCAGGTCATAGTCTACGCCGCCCAGCAATGTCACAATGCTCAGGTTGGTATGCTTGCACAATGCCTTGGCATCGCTTTCAATTTGCAATGCCAGCTCACGGGTCGGTGCCATAATCAAAGCACGCGGCTCACCACGGTAACGCTGCTCTTCAATCGGGTGATTCAGCAGATCATTCAGCACGCTAATTAAAAACGCTGCGGTTTTTCCAGTGCCAGTCTGGGCACGTCCAATGGCATCATGTCCTGCCAGCGTATAGCGTAAAATCTTTTGCTGAATCGGAGTCATGTGATCATAACCAAGATCATCAATGGCACGACGCAAGGAAGGATGCAAATTAACCGCGTCGAAGCTTGAACTCATACGAACCTTTCTTTTATCAAATATCAAATCAAATAACGGGTCAATCATGTCATGATTTTGTTTAACCCAAAAAAATACGTCCCAGCACTAATGCATGGGACGTACATTCTAGCGGTATTTAATGAACATGAAAACATGTCGGCAAAAAATACGCTATTTAACGCCAGACCAGTCATGCAACAATAATGTTGCAACAGACCAGCCTGTGCATTAATGCTTTTTCAGCAAAATTAGTCTAAAGGCTGAACTTCTTCAGCTTGAAAACCTTTTTGACCTTTTACAACGGTGAATTCAACGCGCTGACCATCACGCAGAGTGCGGTGACCGTCGCCTTGAATCGCACGGAAGTGAACGAATACATCGTCACCGCCATTGCGCTGAATAAAGCCAAAACCTTTAGTATCATTAAACCACTTTACAACACCTTGCTCGCGCGCTGACATATGTCAATCCTCATATAAAACAAAAGAAGGACTGTCCGGTGTTGCAACAGCAGAGAAACACAGACCAGCAAAAAACTTATTTCTTGTTGTCATAGTCATTCTGTATATCATTCAACAATTCCAGATCAAATCCAATACAGCGTTAAGCGAATACTCAACACCAGTATGCTTTGAGCTTAACATGAAGTTGCGAAGCTGCAAAGCCAGAATAGATAATGTTTGTAATTAACACGTATTTTCTGTGACATTTGCGTTAGATCTGTTTAATTTTTATCCAATGATGCAATGTAACATTTTGATGTTAATAGGCTAATCATGGCCTTATAAAACGTTTTATAATAAGGTTATCTTTAAAATAAAGAGGAATAAATGAGTTTTGACCCTATTACTCGTCAGAAGTTACCGCAGCGTATCCTTGATGCCACTGGATTGGCTTGCCCTCTTCCATTGCTTAAGCTAAAACAGGCGTTGCATGGAATGGCTGCAGATGAAGCGGTGATGCTAATTGCCAGTGATGCCAACAGCTTGACTGATATTAAGCGATTTTGTGAAATTGCAGGCCATCACCTTGAAATTATTAATCAGGAAAATCAAAGACTTGAATTTTTGATCTACAAGAAAAATTCATAATTGATGCTTTAATTACCTGATGACACGCTTTGTTGTAACTTTACACAACTAAACTGAATTTTTGCATGAGTAATTATGCTATAACCCTTATAATTCAATATTAAAGCAATAGGGCAAGCCTTTTAAAAGCCCTCATTAAGGAGTTTTCATGAGCGACAGCACTAACCAGCTGATGCCCCTGTCTTTAACCGCTCCAGGCGTAAACTTGGGTGCTTATATCAGCACTGTCAACCAGATTCCCATTTTAACGGCTGAGCAGGAAAAAGCCCTAGCTGATCGTTATTATTATGATCAGGATGTTGACGCTGCCAAAATGCTGGTGATGTCTCATCTGCGTTTTGTGGTGCATATTGCCCGAAGCTATGCTGGTTATGGCCTGCCACAGGCTGACTTAATTCAGGAAGGTAATCTGGGCTTGATGAAAGCAGTCAAACGCTTTGACCCGACGATGGGCGTGCGTTTGGTATCCTTTGCTGTGCACTGGATTAAAGCTGAGATCCATGAATTTGTTATTCGTAACTGGCGTATTGTCAAGGTAGCCACCACTAAGGCTCAACGTAAGCTATTCTTTAATTTGCGTAGCCTGAAAAAAGCCAGCCGCAAGCTCACACTCGCTGAAGCTGCTGCCATTGCAGAGGACTTAAATGTCACTGCTGAGCAAGTGCTGGAAATGGAAGGTCGCTTGACGGCTTATGATGCTTCTTTTGAGGCGCAGGCAGATGATGACGATGAAGGTCGTGTCGCGCCAGTGATTTATCTGGAAGATACTCGTTATGATCCTGCGCGTGAAGTCGAGGATGCGGACTGGGAACAACACAATAATAATGCCCTGCATAGTGCAATGGGTATGCTGGATGACCGTTCACGTACCATCTTACAACGTCGCTGGCTAGACGATGATAAGTCTACTCTGCATGAATTAGCAGCTGAGTACAATGTATCTGCCGAACGTATCCGTCAGCTTGAAAAAAATGCTATGGAAAAAATCAAGACTGCAATGATGGCGGGTTAGGTTTTTAGGCTTGTCTTGAATTGAACAGTAGTAGATCGAGCAAACTAGAAGAGTCATAAAATTTATATTTTATGGCTCTTTATTTTTGGACTGCACCTTAAGGAAAGCTCACCTGCCCTTATATCGAACGTATGTCTTTCATGGTTATTTGAACTGCTTTTGGGTAAACTAGCGGCTTGCACAATGAGGAATAATCTGGATGTGGATTGCAATTGCGGCTATTAATCTAGCCGTTGCCGTCGTGCTGGGTGCATTTGGTGCGCATGGCTTAAAAAATCGAGCGTCGGTTGAACAACTGGGCTGGTGGCACACCGCAACCGAATACTTCTTTTATCATGCAATAGGCTTGTTGGCACTGGGCATCTTGATGAAAATTTTGCCTGAAATTTCCCTGAAATTACCGGCCGTCTGCCTGCAACTGGGCATTATTATTTTTTGCGGTTCTTTATATCTGATGGCATTGGGCGCACCGCGCTGGTTCGGCGCAATTACCCCTATTGGTGGGTTGGCAATGATCGTGGGCTGGCTTGGCCTTGCAGTGATTATGGTTCGGACGCAAACATGAGCAACAGCAGTGAATATACCCACGTATATATTAATGGTGAAGCCAGACAGGTCAGCGCTGCGACAGTGGCAGAGCTAATTGTTGAACTTGGCATGCAGGACAAGCGCCTTGCTGTCGAGCTGGATGAAATGCTGGTGCCTAAAAGTAAGCATGCCGTTACCCCGCTTTATGAACAAGCAAAAATTGAAATTATTCAGGCCGTCGGTGGAGGTTAAATCATGTCACAACTCAATAATTCCCTTTTCAATAGTGATCAGCCTTTAGTCATTGGTTCACGTCAGTTTAATTCCCGCCTTCTGGTAGGCACTGGCAAATACAAGGATTTGGCTGAAACAGGCGCGGCCATTGAAACCAGCGGCGCTGAAATTGTCACGGTTGCTATTCGCCGGGTGAATATTGGACAGGATCCAGGCCAGCCTAATTTGCTGTCTGTCATTGCGCCAGAAAAATATACCATTTTGCCTAATACAGCAGGCTGCTTTGATGCAGACAGCGCAATCCGCACCTGTATGCTGGCGCGTGAATTACTAGATGGTCATAATTTGGTCAAGCTGGAAGTATTAGGCGATCAAAAAACGCTGTATCCCAATGTGGTTGATACCTTAAAAGCCGCACGCACACTAATTGATGATGGCTTTGAGGTGATGGTTTATACCTCAGATGATCCAATTATTGCCCAAGAACTCGCGGATATGGGTTGTGTGGCTGTGATGCCGCTGGGTAGCCTGATTGGCTCGGGGCTGGGCCTAACCAATCCGCACAATATTCGCCTGATTCTGGAAAATGCCGCCCAAAGTAAAAAACAGGTGCCGATTATTGTCGATGCCGGTGTGGGCACTGCCAGTGATGCAGCCATTGCCATGGAACTGGGTTGCGCGGGTGTGCTAATGAATACGGCTATTGCGGCAGCGCAGCAACCGGTACTGATGGCTTCTGCCATGAAAAAAGCGGTGGAAGCCGGACGTGAGGCTTATCTGGCGGGACGCATGGCTAGAAAACCCTATGCGGCTGCAAGCTCACCAGAAACTGGTTATTTCTTTAAGTAATCTATGGCGTGTGTTAACAAAAGGGGCAAAGTCAGATTTTGCCCCTTTTGTATTTTCATTTTGCGACTTTCATTTTTATATTGTCATCCGCTGAGAATTTTCTTTTTCTCACCGTTATAAATTACATCAAGCCTTCTTCTTTGAGGCTTTTTTGTACCGCAGAATATTCGCTCACTTTTTGCTTATGGACTTGCAGATTAGGAAACTGGCTTAAATCCAGTTTCATGTTGCTAGCCCACGTTAAAATCACAAACAAATAAATATCGGCAATGCTCATCACGTCGCTGGTGACATAAGCTTGCTGCTCCAATACCTGATCAATATAGGCAAAGCGGTTATTAATTTTATCCTGTGCGGCTTTTTTGGCCTCATCGCTGGAAGCCGAATTAAACAATGGGCCAAAACTTTTGTGAATCTCTGAACCAATAAATGCCAGCCACTCTACCACGCGGATTTTGGGCAGACCCTTTTCGGGGAATAAATGATAATTTTGCTGGCTTTCCGATAAATACTGCGCAACGGCTGGCAACTCAGTAATGCGCTCGCCACTATCAAGCTCAAGTGTTGGCACATAGCCTTTGGGGTTAATCTTATAATAATCACGGCCATCTTCGGTCTGGTGGCTTTTTAAATCTACCCTGACCAGTTGGTAGTCAATACCCATGTCATTGAGTAGCACATGAATGGTTAAAGGACAGGCACCGGGTGAATAATACAGTTTCATGATCTAATTCCTGAGCTGGCAAGTGTTGATCAGTCTAGCAGCTTACAAAAATAATGAGTTTTGGCCTTTGTTGCAGCGTGTTGTGTTTGCATTAACCGCAAACTAAAGCCGTTCGCTGGTTTAAGAAAACTACTAAAGAAAAATATATATAAGTGGCGTGTTGATATTCAAAGCATAAATCCCCTATAGCACATTAATGTGATTTATCCGTGCTTAAAACTCCTGATCACCATAGGCAGCCCACTCACGACGTAGAGGATAGGTTTTACGCAAATGATCAAAATATGCTGCATCCACCACGCCATCTGTATTCAGGCCTGCCCGTAAGGCTTGGTCATCAGCGCGAATATCATAAAGCTGTGGTAATAACGACAATAGTTGTTGCAATAAAGGTTGTTTAGGATCAAACCACTCAGGCATGTCAGGCAGTTGGCTTTCAAACTGTTTGCAGGCATCGAGATTAAAATGTTGGCAAAATGCCTGATAGATCATTTGGGTGCCACGTGCCTTGCCTTCCAGACTATAACCAGCAATATGTGGGGTAGCCAAAGCCAGATGATCCAGTAAATTTTTGGAAATAATGGGTTCATGCTCAAACACATCCAGCACGACAGGACGTTGGGTTTTTGCAATATCAGCCAGCAAAGCCTGCTCACTGACCACCTCACCACGTGCCGAATTGATTAGCAGACAAGTTGCTTTCATCTGTGCAAAAGCGGCTGGATCAAACAAATGATAGGTGGCATCAGCGCCAGTTCGGGTGATGGGTACATGAATACTGATGACATCTGACTGTGCCAGTAGTTGGGCAAAGCTCAGGTTTTCAATGGCTGCTAGCTGCACCTTGGGATCAGTACCAATAACGCGCCAACCCAATCGCTGTGCAAGTATTGCCAGTTTGCTGCCCACATTACCAAGACCTACAATCCCAAGACAAAAGTCTGAACCCGCCTGAATTGCTGACGGTTGCAGGGTTAAAATTGCAGTCACTACATATTCAGCCACGGCCTGTGCATTGCAGCCCGGTGCATGGGCAATCTCAACACCAGCGTCGGCAAGGCCAGCAAGATCAATGTGATCGGTACCAATGGTGGCACTACCTACAAACTCAACCGCCGAGCCTGCCAGTAAATCTGACGTCACCTTAGTGACTGAGCGCACCAGCAAGGCATTGGCATCATGCACATCCCTGGCATTAATGCCACGGCCTGCCCGATATTCAATATCAGCCAGATCTTCAAAAAAATAATCAGTGAGTGCCAGATTTTCGTCGGCAATAATTTTTAGGGGTTGATCCGGCATGGTTTTATCGAGGTTGTGGTGGTTCAAAATGATATCCTTAATTCTGATGGTAAATAAAATTTGCTGACGTTGCTGCTTGCCAATTTGCCTTCGACCATTTCGACATGATCTCGGCATGAACCTGTCGAATGCTCAATGACCGTGGGTGGCGTGGGTTAAGCTTGTCAAAACCAGACTTACGCAAAAAGTTTAATCATCTTCATTGTAAAATCACTTTCATTTTAAAATCATTCACGTCTTAAAATCGTGAGTGGCGAGGTATTCCAGAGTGGTCGTAAGCGAGACTGCCCGATCACTAACACCAGACACAGCATCATCACTGGCAGAATAAGCCACCAGCTATAGTGTAGGCTAAAGGGAATACCTAAACGCCAGCTCATCAAGCCTGCCACACTTTCTGCCAGAATCA
Source organism: Moraxellaceae bacterium (assembly GCA_004173455.1). Classification (GTDB taxonomy): domain Bacteria; phylum Pseudomonadota; class Gammaproteobacteria; order Pseudomonadales; family Moraxellaceae; genus Alkanindiges. Next base: position 42,731 of record SECL01000016.1, read on the forward strand.
CTGCCATTAAACCAGCCAGCAGTCCGATCAACGCCACTTCCACTAACAAGCGCCGACGCAATTGCTGACGTGATAGACCAATCACCCGTAACAAAATAACTTCTGGCTGGCGCTGGTCAATTATGAGCTGCAAACTGGCCAGCAGCACCAGTACGCCAGCAATAGATACCAGTGCCGCCAATAAGGCCAATGCTTGTCCCAGCACCTCAAGCAAACGGCGCACCTCGCTGAGTACGGCATCAATATCAATAAACACCGTGGTGGGAAAATCGGCAATAACCTGCGCCAATTGCTGATGCTGCGCTGGGTCTACATAAAAACTGCCCAGATAACTGCCAGCAAACTCATCCATGCTCCCCGGTGAATAAATAAAGAAAAAATTTGGACTAAAACTATCCCAGTTCACGCTACGAATGCTCACCACCGTAGCTATCAAATCACCTTCTGGCAGACTCATGGTGAGCTTATCGCCCAAATTAATGCCTAAGCTGGTGGCTGTTTCCTGCTCCACCGAGACCTGATTGACCGCGTTAAATGGCTTGCCTGCCACTAACTGATTATCGGCGGGGAACTGGCTGGACTGGGTCAAATTCAATTCACGGCGCAAACTGTTGTGTTGCTTGGTTTGTACTGCACTAAACGGCTGGTCATTTTTTGCAATCAAGCGGCCTTTGATATTGGGATACAGCGGTGTTGCTTGCCAATGCTGTAATTGCAAACGATGGACAAATTGGTCTTTCTGGTCAGGTGGCAAACCATAGACAAACTGATTGGGCGTACCTTGCGGCAAGCTGGTTTGCCAGCGTTGCATCAGGTCATTACGCAAAAATAGCAAAGTGGTTAGCAATCCAAGTCCTAGCGATAAAGCCAAAACTTGCAGGCTGACTTGTCGTGGCTGGCGAATATAACTTTGACCAAATTCTGTGCGCTGTATCAGTTTTAACAGTGCCAGTGTCATGACATATAACACCAGTAGCAGCACCAGTACGCCGCCTAGTAACGTCAGGCTTAAGCCTAATCTACCCGTTTGGGCCAGCAAAAAAACAAATAATGCAACAAACGCACTGACACCAATCAGCAGCTTTGACCAACTCAAATTCTGCTCAATCCGGCGAATGACCCGTAGCGGTGACACATAAATCAGGCGTAACAAGTCCGGCACGGCAAAACCAGCCAACAACACACTGGCAGCAAAAATACCCGTGAGCAGCGGCATGCCCAGCAATAACACAGGCTCAAACTGCAACTCCAGTGCCGGTAAAGCCTGATGCAAAATTTTAAGCAATCCATAAGCTACCCCTGCACCGACCAGCGTTCCGGTAATGGCAGCTGCCAGTAACAATAAGCCCAGCAACCCCAAATAGACCCCGATCATTTGCCGATGGCTCGCACCCAGACAGCGTAGCATGGCAAACTGGTCAATCTGCTCGGTCACATAGCGCTGACACGCCAGTGCAATGGCTATTCCGCACAGCAGCATGGTCAGGATACTGGCCACTTGGGCATAATCATCCAGCAGTCGAACCGGACGCATCAGCCGCGTATTGCCTTCACTGGCAACACGCAATTGCACACCTTGGGGCAAGTTGTCCTTGTACTGCCGTGCAAATGCCTGTACCTGCTGTGGTTGGCCCGCCATGATCAGGCGGTAATCAATACGGCTGCCCACCTGAATCGCTTGCGTACGCGCCACATCCTGCTGGTTAATCATCACCGTGGGCGAAAAGCCGCTCATGCCCGTTTCCTGATTGGGGTCACGCATAATGGAAGCAGCCACCTTAAAGCTGGCATCGCCAATCCGAATCTGGTCGCCCAGCCGCACTTTGAGTAAATCAAACAGGCGTGGACTCAGCCAGATGGTTTGCGGTGCCGGAATCCCCGTGGATGAGCGTGACGCAGGCTCAATACTGAGCGTTCCCCGCAAAGGAAACCCTTGGGTCACGGCCTTGACGTTAACCAGTACAAACTGCTCACCAGATTGCGCCATGCTACTAAATACCATGCTGGCATTGGTTCGGAGCTGATCAGTTTGCGCACGCTGTTGCCACACTTTATCCAGCGGCTGGTTGCTGCTGAGTACCAGATCCCCTGCCAAAAGCTGTCCTGCCTGCTGATTAATGGCAATGCTCAAGCTATCACTGGTAAAACGCAAGGCTGTGGTTGCAGTCACTGCCAGTAGCAACGCCGCAAACAGCATCCCGACTCCACGACCTGCCATACTTTGACGCAACATCAGGATAAACAGTCCCATGTCTTAATCTCCTGACACAGAACGGGTTAAATGATTACTACCGCTTTTAAAATTCAATAATTCTTCTCGAAAGCGACCATCCTGCAAGTGCAGTTGCCGATTACAACGACTGGCCAATGCCAGATCATGGGTCACCAGCACCAGCGTGGTGCCGCGCTCACGGTTTAAATTAAACAGTAAGTCCTCAATAGCACGGGCGGTATGGCCATCCAGATTGCCAGTCGGCTCATCGGCAAAAACAACTTGTGGTTCAGTCACCAGCGCACGCGCAATCGCTACCCGCTGCTGTTCCCCACCAGACAACACACGAGGCGTTTGTAACATACGATCCTGTAAGCCCACTCGTTCTAGCAACTGTTGACTGCGCAAGCGTGCCTGCCGTGGTGAGACTGTTTTGCTCAAGGTTAACGGCAGCATGACATTGTCCAGCGCCGATAAATGATCCAGCAATTGAAACGACTGAAACACAAAACCCACGTAATGCAGGCGTACTCTGGCGCGTTCATCTTCATTGAGTTGGTGCAACGGCTGTCCGCACAAAAACACCTGCCCTTGGGTGGCCTGATCCAATCCTGCCAACAGACCCAGCAAGGTTGATTTTCCTGAACCCGAACGTCCGGTAATCGCCACCTGCTCACCAGCGCGAATACTCAGGTCAAGTTGATGCAAAATAGTAATGTTATTAGTGGCCGTCTTCACGGTTTGTTCAAGCTGCGCTGCCATAATAATAGGCTGAGATAGTTCAGCGTGATTAGCCGTTAAATTTTCTGCAACAGTGGGCGCTGACTGATTTTGCTTTAATGGTTGTTGTCCTGATCCTGAATCTACCGGAGTCTGGTTTTGCATATCAAATTCTCTATAAAAAATCCTGTTTCACAGCCGGTTAAAACTCTCGGCATGCTAAGCGTAATGACAGTGTCACTACTGTTTAATCATACTGCCAATGCCAAAACAATCCTGATTTTAGGAGACAGTATCAGTGCTGGCTATGGCATTAATGTAGAGCAAGGCTGGGTGGCCAAATTGCAGCAACGCCTTAATCAAAAATATCCCAAACAGCATCAGGTGATTAATGCCAGTGTCAGCGGTGAAACGACTGGCGGTGCATTGGCACGTTTACCCAAATTGTTAAACACGTATAAGCCACAGATTGTAGTGATCGAACTGGGTGGTAATGATGCCTTGCGTGGCCAGCCGCCAGCCGGTATTCAGAACAACCTGATCCGGCTGGTAAATTTAAGTAAAAATAGCAAAGCGCAGCCAATCCTGCTGGGCATGAAAATACCGCCCAATTATGGCAGTGCCTATAGCAAAGCATTTGAAGCTACGTTTCAGCAGGTTGCCAAAACCCAGCAAGTTAAGTTTGTCCCATTTTTTCTGGACGGCATTGCTGGCAATAACACCTTAATGCAAACTGACCTGATTCATCCCGCCGCAGTAGCACAAACGCGCTTACTCGACAATGCATGGCCATCTATTATTCAGACATTGCGCTAGTTTGTTCGTTTTTGACCAGCATTCAGTGCTCAGGTATTAACCTATTGATAAAATTAGAAAATAAAAAAGGGGCTTTATGGATTACCCCTTTTTTTATTGGCTGTTCATGCTACTGATCTGGCGCACAGATTTACATGTCAAAAAACTCAACTGCACCAGTTTCTAGCGAGTATTCAGCACCTACTACTTTTAACTGTCCCTTTTCAATCAGGTCTTCAAGCACTTCAGAGCCATGACGCAACTGGTTGACTGAAGCTTGGACGTTGGCACGTATGGCATATTTGCGTAGCTTATCCAGATCATGACGCAGATCAGTATGCATCAGGATTTCTACAGACGGGCGCACGCGGTTGACAATGGACATCAGGTTACTAGAAGCTTTCTGATGCGGCTGATATAGAGCCTCTACTGTGGCTGCAATAGCACCACAGTGCGAATGACCCAGCACCACCACAATTGGCGCATCATAACGTTCAGCCGCAAACTCCACACTGCCTACCTGTGACGGGGCAACAATATTGCCAGCAACACGGATTACAAACAGATCGCCCAGTCCCTGATTAAATACAATTTCTGCAGGAACGCGCGAATCGGAACACCCCAGAATAATGGCAAACGGATTTTGCTCTTTGGCCAGTGTTGCGCGCTCAACCGGACTAAGGTGAGTGTCTTTTGCAGGTTTTCCGGCAACAAACTCGGCATTGCCCTGTTTTAGGCGATCAAGCGCCTCTTGTGCAGTAATCATCATCTTTTCACTCATTGGCCTGAATGTCGCGGCGGTATTTTAGCCCGCTCAATTTTCATCACAAGCATCATAACAGGCTTTATTTAGGGCTGATTTGCCCAAATGGCTTAATTTTATTATTTTTTTTGTTTGCTAAATTTTCTCTACATTTTTCAACATAAACAAAACCGGCGGCACCCTAGGCATGGATGATTTTCATTTACACTGGGTTTTTTAACACAATACAGTTTAGGTGACATGCCAAAAAATATGAGTGAGGTACAAAATTCTGAACTTTGGCGACATTTTCAGACATGGTTAAACCAGTATGACTGGATAGAAATGCTATTGGGTCTGGGCACTTTATTGCTGGTGGCGTGGATTGCCAACTGGCTGGCCAAGCATGTGCTGGTGCGGGGTATCCGCCGCTTTAGTGAACTTTTACCACTCAACCGCAATGGAGGATTGAGCCGTTTTAAGGTCATTGACCGCTTTGCCAAAATTGTGCCTGCTCTAGTGATTAAAATTGGTATTGCCCAAGTGCCGCATTTGTCTGCCAGCATGATTAAAATTGTTGGCATGCTGGCACAGGCGTGGGTTTTTATCACCATTGTCCTGACCATTAGTGCCTCGCTCAATGTAGTCAATGACTTGTATCAGCGCCGTTCGGATGCACGTAACAAACCCATCAAAGGCTACCTGCAACTGATCAAGATTATTTTGTTTGTGGTGTGCGGCTTGTTGATTATCGGCACATTTTTGCAAAAGGATGTGTTGACTTTGCTGGCTGGCCTTGGCGCTATGGCGGCGGTGATCATGCTGATTTTTCAAAATACCATTCTTTCACTGGTGGCCAGTATTCAGATTTCATCCTATGACATGGTGCGCATTGGCGACTGGATTACCATGCCGGGCTTGAGTGCTGATGGCGATGTGATTGATATGTCACTTAATACCATCAAAGTTCAGAATTTTGATAAAACCATTACCACCATTCCAACCAATCGACTGGTCACTGATACCTTTATGAACTGGCGCGGCATGAGTGAGTCAGGCGGAAGACGCATCAAGCGCGCGTTGTTGCTGGATCAGACCAGTGTGCATTTTTTAGATGATGCACAGTATCAACATTTAAAAGCCTCTTTTTTGCTGGACAAATATTTGAATCAAAAAAATCAGGAAATTGTGGCATGGAATGAAAAACTGGGCGCACAGGCCAATAGCAAGCTTAACCAGCGTGCGCTGACCAATCTGGGGACATTTCGTGCCTACGTGAATAATTATTTGCGGCATCATCCTGGCATTCATCAGCAAATGACCTTGCTGGTGCGTCAAATGGAACCCACTGCACATGGTTTGCCGCTGGAAATTTACTGCTTTACCAACAGCACCGACTGGGATTTTTATGAAAATGTGCAATCGGATATTTTTGATCACTTGTTGGCTATTTTGCCAGAATTTGGCCTACGGGTATTTCAGCAACCTAGCGGCGCGGATCTAGTCAATATGGGTTTGAACAGCCCGCCTGCGCCCTCTAGCTCACCTCGTGAATCTGCGATTTAAAAAATAACTGTTCACCACACCAGCACGTCAGTTTAAAATGGCTGATATTCAAATTAATATCCGCTCAAACAGTTAATCTTAAAAATGCCGGTTTGATACCAGTTTCAATCCGGCATGTTTTTGCGTGATTGTTATTATCTTCCAGTTTCGATGTACTCCTTTTCGACCTGCTTTGGCTCGCCTGTCTTCGCTATTCTTGGCGATTGACCCAAAAAATCAAAAAAATAAGTTAATTGCCAATTGTAAAGTGTTGTTGTCTGGTACGCTAAATGCGATAACAATTTTTTCTGGGGAATACAGGTATGTTGAAAATAGCTATGTTAAAAACAACGTGCAAACCATTGCTGCCGATTATCATGGCACTGGGACTTAGTACAATGACCTCGGTGGCCGTTCAGGCTGCGGCACCCGTTCAGGCAACCCAGCAAAGTTTCCAGCAAGTGCTTCAGGAAGAGCGTGCCTGGGCTGGGCTGACCACTCATACCCTTAAAGTGGGCGATATTGAGTGGACGTATAGCGAAGGCGGTGACAAAGCCAAGCCAACGGTGATGCTGGTGCATGGACTATCGGGCAGCCGCGACAACTGGAACCGTGTTGCCCGTTACCTGACCCCGTATTACCATGTCATTATTCCTGACTTGCCTGCGCATGGCGATACCAAAGTTCCGGCAGATTTTGACCTGCAAGTACCCAATATGGTCGAAGCCCTGCGCCGTTTTACCGAAGCAGCCGGTATTAATAAAAACCTGAATGTGGCGGGGCACTCACTGGGCGGTGCAGTGGCCGGGCTGTATGCGGCACAATACTTTTTTGATGTGCAAAGCCTGCTGCTGATTGATAGCGCCGGGGTGTTTAAATCTGCACAAAGTCCTTACCTAAAAGACCCCACTTTGCTGCGTGATCTGGTGGTCAGCAAGCCCGGCGATTTTGACAAGCTCATGAAAATTGCCATGTACAATCCGCCATTTATCCCGTCTGCGCTTAAGCAGGAACAGGAAAAAATGATGATTTCGCAGTCAGAAAACACCCGCAAGGTGATTGAACAACTGATCAAGCTCTACGGCTACTACACGCCAGAAACCTTTGCATTGGCCGCCCGTGCCATTGAAGCCCCCACCCTGATTATCTGGGGCAAGCAGGACAAAATCATTGATGTTAACGTGGTGCCAGAACTTAAGGGCTTGATTAAGCATGCTCAAGAACCAGTAATTTTGCCCAATGTGGGTCATACACCCATTCTGGAAGCCGAGCAGTTGGTCATTCAAAAATACCTGCCCTTTTTGCAAAAAGCGGTGGCCACCCCTAATCCATTTGCCGGATCAGCGCCTTAACCTGATTTAAGTAGTAAAGCCATTTCATTTAGTATTTCTAATCTTCGAGTATCTTATGATTCATCCCAAAGCGGAACAACTACTACAAGCTCAGTTACGCTATATCCTTGCGCATGTGCAAGATGAGCAAACCATGAGTGATGAAGTCAATACACTGGTGGCGCACCTGTCAGAAAAGCCAGTCGAACAGCTCATTACGCTGGAACACCTGCAAACCCTGCTGAATAAACAAGTACTGGATTATCCGGTGCAGGCGCACCTGACCGAACAAATTGTGTCACAAATCCAGTTTGCCCTTACCCATGCCAGCAATGACAGCAATGACAGCAATGACAGCAATGACAGCATCAAGATTGCCGACCTGATTCCGGTTGATTCAGTTGAAACCGTAGCGCAATATCTGTCATCGCAAAAAAATCACCGTGAAGCGTTTATTCATCGGATTTTTAGCAATCCCGCCTATGCACAAATGCTGTCGCAAACCATTAGTCATGCCATTAATGACTATATGGAAAACAACGTGATTGCCAAAAAAATGCCCGGCATGGGCAGCCTGATGAAAATGGGCAAAAGTGTGCTGGAAAAGGCCACCGACAGCAATCTGGATTCGGCCTTACAAGGTTATCTGAACAAGAATATTAACAACCTGATTGCCGTGAGTGAAAAAATGGCCAACCGCCATTTGAATGACCAGCAAGTATACCAGCTGATCAAACAGGGCTGGCAAAGTGTGGCGCAGCAGCCTGTGAGCATGGTTAACAACTATGTGGACAATGACGGTCTAACCAATGGCGCACAAGTGATTAGCCGCACTTGGGATAGCCTGCGCAGTAGCGACTATATCCGTACGCAGGTCAATGATGGCATCGCGCACTGGTACAGCCAGAATAAGCAACATACCCTCGGCAAAATCCTGCGCGATGTAAATGTCGATGCTGCCCTCATTGAGCAGGAACTCAAACTGGCGATTATGCCAGTAGTGCGTCAACTGGTTGAAGAAGGCTATGTGGCCAAACGTGTAGAAGCCCGACTGCGTGATTTTTACCAGAGCAGTGAAGTGGCCGCTATTTTCGCTGAGTAAATGATTGAACAGCTAACATAACTGGTTTAAAGCTCATATAACTGCTGTAACATGGCGCATTGTTAGGCCTGAGCAATGCGCCATTTTTAAATGTTGGATGAATCTGATTGATGAGATCAAACATCATGTGGAATATCAGATTGAAAGTGCATTTAAAATGCAATGCAAAATAATCAATTTAAGTCTTATAAAACACGCACAACTACATCTCTTTAACTGATTTTTAAGGCATTCCGTGGCACACTGGATCTTTAAGATTTTATGTTTTAGTACAAGTTTTTTATGACTCAATTATTGTCTGATACCGTAGAAACGCTACTGGCCGAAGAAGGCTTTAAGGTAGATCGGGTAACACCCATTGTTCCTGCCACCGCATTAGACGAGGACAATACCGTCACTTTCCGGATTTTTGTCAAAGGCAATAAAGGCGAATGGCCGTGCATGGTACGCTGTTTTGAAAATACCTCGCGTGTGCTGGTCTATAGCCTGTATCCCGATCAGGTGCCGGAATACCTGCGTTTGCGCATGAGCGAACTGATTTGCCGGATTAACTATGGTCTGATTCTGGGCAACTTTGAAATGGACTGGGAAGATGGTGAACTGCGCTATAAAACCAGTATGGATGTTGAAGGCTTTGGCCTTAACAGCACCATTTTGCGTAATCTGGTGTATGGCAATTTTCATAGCTTTGATTTGTATTTTCATGCACTGGCGTTAGGTTTGGACACCGAACGCGATCTAGACATGATTGTGATGGAAGCAGAAAATCCCGATATGCCCATAGGGTTTGATCTGGTTGATGAGATCGTGCACTAAACAGTTTTGAGCAGTTTTAATTAAAGCTTTATGGGTCAAAGAAAAAGCTGGCCACCTGATTGGATTGCCAGCTTTTTAACCTTTAAACACTCTATAAACCTTGTTAAGGCGTATCAGATTAGCCTTTATGCGCCTCAAGTTGCGCACCCACGCGAGCACCCATTTCCTTGCCCAGCGCAGCCAGCGCATTGAATGGCCGAATCATCACTTCAAAATCCACAATCTTGCCGTGTTCATCAAAGCCAATCATATCAATTCCTTTAAGCGCCTTACCATCTACCACCGCACTAAACTCCAGTACCACTTGCAAGCCATCATCACTTGCAAATTCGCGATGATAAGTAAAATCCTCAAAAATGGTAATCACTGTTTTCAGGATTAATCCCACGGCCAGCGAACCAGTATAGGGGCGGTGCGCCATGGGTGAGCGGAACACCACATTCTGGTCAAGCAACTCAGCCAAAATGCCCATGTCGCGGGTTTGTAGCATGTGATGCCATTTTTCTAGTGAAGTAGCTGCCGCAGGTTGAAGCTGGGCGGTCATTGCTGATGTAGTCATGCGTGTTCTCCCTGAACTTTTATTTGTTGTTGCTGGTTTATAAGCTTTAAATTTAATCTGGCCAGCAAGTGATTTGACCACTTGCTGGCATTATTCTGGCTAAGCAAACAGGCGCTATTAAATGGCCAGCGCCAACTCAGTACCATTTAAAATAGCACGCTTGGCATCCAGCTCGCCAGCTTCCAGTGCGCCACCAATCAGGTGGGTGGAAATACCTGCAGCCTGCAGGTCGTCATACATGGCACGCAGCGGTTCCTGCCCGGCACAGATAATAATATTATCCACGTCCAGCACTTGTTCCTTGCCATCGACCAGAATATGCAGACCCTGCTCGCTCACTTTCTCATAGCTAGCGCCATTAATCATGGTCACGTGCTTGTGCTTTAGACCCGCCTTGTGAATCCAGCCTGTGGTTTTGCCCAAATTGGCACCAACTGGTGTGGACTTGCGCTGTAACAGGTACACTTGGCGTGGGCTGGCTTCAGGCTGAGGCTGGGTAATCCCGCCACGATGCTCATAACTAGTGTCAATGCCCCACTCGGCAAAAAACTTCTTCGGATTTAAAGTTGCGCTCTCGCCTTCATGAGTCAGGTATTCGGAAACATCAAAGCCAATGCCGCCGGCACCCACTACAGCCACCCGTTTGCCTACAGGTTTCTTGTCCCGCAACACATCCAGATAGTTCAGCACTTTGGGGCTATCAATGCCTTCAATATTCAAATGACGTGGCGTTACACCGGTTGCCAGCACTACTTCGTCAAACTGGCCATTTTTTAATAGCTCCAGATCTGCATACTGACCCAGTTTTAAATCCACAGTGCCGAGTTCAAGTTGACGCTTGAAATAACGCAGGGTTTCATAAAATTCTTCCTTGCCGGGAATCAGCTTAGCCACATTAAACTGGCCACCAATCTGGCTGGCTGCATCAAACAAAGTCACCTGATGGCCGCGCTTGGCAGCCGTAGTGGCAAAAGCCAGACCAGCCGGGCCTGCACCCACTACCGCAATTTTTTTGACCTTTTCCAGAGGTTTTACAGTGAGCACCGTTTCATGGCAGGCATACGGATTGACCAGACAGGACGTGATCTTGCCCACAAAAATGTGATCCAGACAGGCTTGGTTACAGCCAATACAGGTATTGATTTCGTCGCTTCGGTTGGCTGCTGCCTTTAGCACAAACTGTGAATCGGCCAGAAACGGACGCGCCATCGACACCATGTCAGCACAACCATCGGCCAGAATCTGCTCGGCCACATCCGGGGCATTAATCCGGTTGGTGGTGACCAATGGAATGCCTACTTCACCTTTTAACTTTTGGGTAACCCAAGCAAAAGCCGCACGCGGTACTTTGGTAGCAATCGTGGGAACGCGCGCCTCATGCCAGCCAATTCCGGTATTAATAATGGTAGCACCGGCTTGCTCAATCGCTTTGGCCAGTTGTACCACTTCCTCATAACTGGAACCGCCTTCCACCAGATCCAGCATGGACAGGCGATAAATAATAATAAAATGGGTGCCGACTGCTTCACGGATACCGCCCACAATGTCTAGCGCAAAACGGATACGGTTTTCATAGCTGCCGCCCCACTCGTCAGTCCGGTGATTGGTACGCTCGGCAATAAACTGGTTAATCAAATAACCTTCCGATCCCATCACTTCCACGCCATCATAACCGGCCACCTGTGCCATTTTTGCGCACTGCACAAAATCGGCAATAGTGCGTTCGATTTCATCGCCTGTTAGTTCGTGCGGCACAAAGGGATTGATCGGCGCCTTAACTGCACTAGGCGCTACGCTGTTTGGATTGTAGGCATAGCGGCCAGTGTGCAGGATTTGCAGGGCAATTTTGCCACCTTCAGCATGTACGGCATCGGTTACTATCTTATGATGTGCAGCTTCTTCCAGATTGCTTAAAACAGAACCACCCTGCACCACCGCACCTTCTGCATTGGGTGCAATGCCACCCGTTACAATCAGGGCAACGCCACCGCGCGCACGTTCTGCATAAAACGCTGCCATACGCTCATGGCCACCGGGCAGCTCTTCAAGTCCCAAATGCATGGAACCCATCAGGGTACGGTTGCGCAAGGTGGTAAAGCCCAGATCAAGCGGCGCTAATAAATGCGGATAAACACTAGACTGGTTTTGAGCCTGATCTTGGGATGGAGAATTCGGGTTGGACATGGCTGGCTATTCCTGTTTTGGAAACTAATACGCTGGCGGTTGTGATGCGCAGACCTTCGCAGAATGCTGTTTTATTCAATAAAAAACCGGATCACAACTATGCACTTTGTTGCATAATTTACTATGTCGATTTTATAAATTATTTTTCATCACTATGCAACTGGTTGCATAAATTATTTTTACAGTATTTAATGCCATTCTGACTCATCACTCACTGTACTGCATGTCTTTAGCCCACGTTTTGCTCACCTCGTTACTGGAAAAGCCCAGCTCTGGCTATGATCTGGCGCGCCGCTTTGACAAGTCCATGGGATTTTTCTGGAGTGCCACCCACCAGCAGATTTACCGTGAACTCAAACGTATGGAAGATCAGGGCTGGATTAGCGCAAGCCCTGCGCTGGATGCCGGTAAAACCAAAAAGAAAACCTATGAGGTGCTGGATGCAGGCAGGCAGGAATTAAAGCAATGGGTTATGCTCGAAACCGACCCTTACCTCATCCGCGAGGAAATGGCCGTACGCCTGCGCGCCGAAGCTATACTTGGGCCACTGGGTATTGATGCAGAGATGAAGCGTCACCTGAAATTGCATGAAGAAAAACTGGCGCTGTATCTGGCCATTGAGCAACGTGATTTTCTAAAGGATGAACCACTTAGCCGCGAACAGCAAATTCAGCATCGGGTTTTATTATTAGGGATTGAAACGCAAAAAACCTGGATACAGTGGGCAAAAGACACCATTGCCTTATTTAAAAAGCTGGATGTGCAGAAGTAGCAATTTTTAAGAACACTAATAGTTAAAATTTAATTAACTTAAAAACTATAATTTGAACATGACGGAGTCTTACCGGTTTGGATTTAAAGACAGTCACGTTTTTAATGTTCTTTTGTTTTGATACAAAAGAACCAAAATATCAAGGCAATAACAATGAACTAAAAATCAATACATCAGCCTAAAATGAAAAAACTCACTTTGCTCAAACAGTTTTCATTTTTTAACGGCTGCTTTTATTGATTTTCTTAACGCTCATTGCTAATCGCCAAACCAAGTCGAAACTTATAAAAACATCCCAACTTAAAACTCTAAAAAAGCCGCCATACACACTGCTATAGCGGCTCTAAAGCACAACTTACTTAAAATAAGCGCCTTCTTTTTGCGTATGGTCAGTTTGATCAATCACCCGACCCAGCTCAGGAATATGCTCTTTCAACGTGGTTTCTACACCCTGCTTTAAGGTCACATCCACGGCTGAACAACCCTGACAGCCACCACCAAACTGCAATACCGCAGTCAAGCCATGTTCCGCATCGGTGAACAACTCCACCAGCGATACATTACCACCATGTCCGGCCAGTCCGGGATTAATTTCCGCCTGTAATACATAGGCAATACGTTCTTCCACCGAGGCATCCGCACCAACACGCGGCACTTTGGAGTTGGGTGCTTTAAAGGTGAGCTGGCCACCAAAGCGATCCTTGTTGTAATCAATCACTGCATCTTTTAGGTACGGAATGGAGGGCGTGTCGATGTAAGCCGGAAACCCTTCATACTGCTGCTGATAATCCAGTGTATTGACTTCTTCAGGCGTAGAATACGCCATACAGCATTCTGCACGGGCAGTTCCCGGATGCTCAACAAAAATCCGCACGCCAATACCGGGAGTATCTTGCTTGCCCAGTAGGTCTTTTAGATATTCCTGAGCACTGGGGGTAATGACCATGTTTGGGGTCATCTCATCCGGTAAGCTTGTATTTTGAGTGGCTTGATTTTCAATAGTGGTGGCATTTTCAACAGACATTACAACTAACTCCTGCGCAGAGGGCACATCATAGCGCATAGATGAGGGCTATGACCATCAAACACAAGTTTAAGCGATTTTTTGAATAAAATGTGAGGAATACCCTTTAAAACGCTAACACCAAGGTTCCAAATACCACACTCAAAACACAACATTTAGATCAGTCCACTAAAATGTAACCAAGCATTTATCCAGAATACTTTCGCACCAAACTACTTTATGATTCGCGCACAATAATCATTAACCCGACTAAAATGCTAGGTTTACCCTTTTCCCATACCTTTCTTTTAATCCTCATTACTTGTCTGCTGTCTTTTATTGCTTTTGGCAATCGTCACGTCATGAACCGACTCATTATGTGGCCGCCTGCCATGCAGCGTGGACAATTTGACCGTTTTATTACCTACGGCTTTGTGCATGCCGATGGCACGCATTTGCTGTTTAACATGATTACCCTGTATTTTTTTGGCCGCGCGATTGAAGACTTCTATCGGCCTTATATTGCTGGAATGGGTTTTATCCTGTTTTATCTGGCGGCGCTGGTAGTAGCCATGCTACCGAGTTATTTCAAGCATAAAAATGACCCTAACTATCTAAGCCTTGGCGCATCAGGTGCCGTATCTGCGGTACTATTTGCCTATATTTTATTTGCACCATGGAACCTGATTTTTGTATTTTTTATTCCCATGCCAGCAATTATTTATGCCTTGCTGTATACAGCCTATACGGTGTATTCGGCGCGTCGTGGGCAGGACAATATTAACCATAGTGCGCATTTGTGGGGTGCGGGTTTTGGCGTAATCGCTACCATTGCCATTGAACCAAGAATCCTATCGCACTTTTTACAGCAATTGCTATATTTGCATTAAAAACATAAATTCATTAAAGCCATAAAAAAACCCAGCCTAAGCCGGGTTTTTTGAGCACAAACGCTTAAACAAGTTTTAAAAATAACCAGTACAGCCCACCAGACAACGCCACCGTGGCTGGCAAGGTCAGTACCCAAGCGGACAAAATGGTACGAATGGTTGACCATTGCAAACCGGATTTATTAGCGGTCATGGTACCTGCCACCGCGCTGTTCAGCACATGGGTGGTACTCACTGGCATCCCCAGACTATCTGCTGTAGCAATGGTAGTCATCGCCACCAGTTCAGCCGCCATACCCTGCCCGTATGTCATGTGTGACTTACCAATACGCTCACCCACTGTAACCACAATACGCTTCCAGCCCACCATAGTGCCCAGACCCAAGGCCAGCGCTACCGCCACTTTGACCCAGGTTGGGATATATTGGGTCACCTGATCCAGCCCTTTGCGGTAGCGATCAATCACTTGGCTATCCGCTGCCTTGAGTTCAGGCATGGCTTTGTCCTTATCCAGTCGCTTCAATGCCGCACTGCTCAGGTACATATCATTGCGTAAGGTAGCCACCGTGTTGGCTGGCACTTTATCCAGATTTTTATAAGTGGCCACTTCCTCGCCCACATGCTGCGACAACACCGCCACAGCAGGTACTACATTGGCATTAACCTGACGATCCTGAATATAACGGGTTAGGGTGGCACGTGCAGCAACTTGCGTCATGGCAGGCGTTTGAGGATCTGTTGCCAATACCTGCGCGGCTTGTTCAGACACTGCCACAAAAGACTGCACCTGCGCGGTATCCAGCGTTTTATTTAAGGAATACGCTAGCGGTGCAACACCAATCAGGATCAGCATAATCAGCCCCATGCCTTTTTGCCCATCATTGGATCCATGCGCAAAACTCACTCCGGTACAGGTAAAAATCAGCATTGCCCGAATACCCAGCGGTGGCGGTTCATTACCAACCGGCGGCTGAAACAGCTCCAGACGCTTTTTAAAGAAAAACTTTAACAGCAAAAAAACCAGCGCAGCAAATACAAAACCAATCATCGGTGAAAACAGCAATGCCTTGCCCACCTTGATGACCTGCTCAATATCCACACCACTGGTGCCATGTGCCGAGTTGAGTAACTGGTTCATCAAACCCACGCCAATAATTGAACCCACCATGGTGTGTGAACTGGACGCTGGAATACCAAAATACCACGTGCCCAGATTCCAAGTAATCGCCGCAATTAATAAGGCAAATACCATGGCAAACCCTGCGCCACTGCTTACATTTAAAATCAGCTCAACTGGCAACAGTGCCAAAATGCCGTAAGCCACCGCACCACTGGCAAACAGCACACCCAGAAAATTAAATAACCCCGCCCACATTACCGCCACAGGCGCTGGCATGGCATTGGTATAAATAACGGTTGCAACAGCATTGGCCGTGTCATGAAAACCATTGACGAACTCAAAACCCAACGCAATCATTAAGGCAAACGCCAGCAAGGCAAATGAAAACAGGGTCATTTGGGGAATCTGGGATAAATCTGCAAATAACTGGGTAGCAATATAAATCAGCGCTACTGCAATCACGCCAAAAAATACCGGTTTAAAAAACCTTGGCGGCGGCGTATCAACATTACTGGCACTTAGGCTTGTAGCGCTAGACAAGTCTTGGGGCTGTATTTGCGGCTCTTGCATATAAACAATCTGGTGAAAATTTAATTATGTCTATTTTGTGACATTTAGATGACAGTTACATGACATTTGCATGGGACATTGGGTCATTTATTTGTTTTTTTGCACAAATGACTGGTTTTTGGCCAGTGTTCTAGCGCTGTAATGCCATTTGGGTAACTTGTTGCTATGATTTAAGCCTTCTGCCCAGCGAGCAACTGAATGTCTTTTCAACACTGGCAGGCTAATCCTGCCGAAAATTACCATGGTCCAAAAATCGCGCTGATTCATGGGTTGCTGGCGGGTAGCCACATGCAGCGCCATTTATTACAATTTTTGCGTGAAGCCGGTTATCAGGACAGCTCGCTGTACAGCAATCACCAGCGCCCTGCCCGTATTGCCATAGACCTGATTGCAGCAGCCAAAGCAGGCCGTCCCATTGTGCTGATTGGTTATAGTCAGGGTGGTAGTCAGGTGATTAAAGTGGCCAAGATTCTGCAACAGCATGGGCTTGCATGTGATCTGGTGGTGTCACTGGCAGCAGGTGGTTTAGGGCGATTGTACCCTGCGCAATGGGGCTTTAACGTGCGCCATATTCCGGCCAATATTAAGCGTTACCTCAATTATTTTGCGGCGGTTGACCACTTGGGTACAGACCGTAAATATCATCATAATCTGGCAGTTGCACCCGGTTTTTCAACCCATGTGGAAAATATTGCTTATCCGCCTGAGTCCAAGGTAGACCATCTGAGCATTGTGCGCTGCTATCCTCTTGAGCAGGTAATCCCGGAAGTACGCAACCTGTTTCTGGAGCGTTTGCTCAATGAATTGCAAACGCTAAAATAATATTTAAACACTAAGACCTGAGTTATTCATTTGAAAAATTTGCTTCAATCATTGGAGATTTAACCTCAATTGTCCAAGTCATTGGACAATCAACTGCGAGCCGTACTGTCGGCGCAGTCCATGGCACAAATCTCATTTCTATTGTTGCGACATGCCCTCGGATGATTGGAGCAAATACAAGCTGCCTGTATGATATCAAACCACCTGTAAAACCAATCAAGAATTCCGATAATTAGTTAAGGATACTACGATCTCTGAAAGATCATTTTTTGGATTAGAAAGCTGATTTAAAAGCACAATTAAAGTATGTATTTGTTTATCTGAAAAGTCTTTTAACTTCCTATCTAAATCACCATGTTGGCTTAAATTAGTAATATTAAAAACCCATGAATCAAAAGCAGTTTCTAAATAGTGTCGTTTACAATCATTAAGCTCATCTTGTTGAAACATCCACATCAATACTGCAGGTGTATAAAAATAAAACCCTGCGGACGAAGAAAATGTAAACCCTGTATAGTAAGCACATAAATAATCTAGTGGAATATCTTGCCAGTTAGGATACATATTACGCATTTTTCGCTGTTGCTGTAAGGCTTCGATAGCCTCTTCCTTTTCAATCTCTCGCCACCAACCATGAGATGAACGTAACTCTTGCTCTTCATCAGCTAACCATTGTGATAGTGGATAATCAAAGTTAAAACATGGTCGAGGCTGACCGTCCATATGTGCATGACTAGTATCGTACCAATCTTCTTCAGCCAATGTATACGCATCCGAAGATAACGTTACATCACCAAATTCCTCTACCAATAAAGCTAAAGCAGATTGTTTTTGTATCTTATCCATCTAATGATTATTCCATCTTCATATATACAACTTATTTTATCATATTAAGTCATCTCTCAATCTCCCATATCAACATTACTGATTCCCTCATCACCCTCTATTCCAAATCTCTGCTAAACTTCAACCTTTGTTTCAGATAGAAAATTTAGTGAGCTTTCTGCATGTCTACACTTGCCCTATTAAAAGAACTCCTAGCCAAACGAATTTTAATTATTGATGGCGCCATGGGCACCATGATCCAGCGCCATAAGCTTGAGGAAGCAGATTATCGCGGTGAGCGTTTTGCCGACTGGCCACATGATGTCAAAGGCAACAATGACCTGCTGGTTCTAACCCAGCCTGAGATCATTCAGGGCATTCATGATCAGTATCTGGAAGCGGGCGCAGATATTATTGAAACCAATACCTTTAATGGTACGCGTGTTTCCATGGCCGACTATCACATGGAAGATCTGGTGCCAGAGATTAATCGTGAAGCCGCCCGGCTGGCGCGTGAAGTTTGCGATAAATGGACACAAAAAAATCCAGACAAACCGCGTTTTGTGGCAGGTGTTTTGGGGCCAACATCGCGTACCTGCTCCATTTCACCGGATGTGAACAACCCGGCTTTTCGTAATGTCACCTTTGACTTGCTAGTCGAAAACTATATTGAATCTACACATGCGCTGATTGAAGGCGGTGCGGACATTATTTTAATTGAAACTGTGTTTGATACCCTGAACTGTAAAGCTGCTATCTTTGCGGTGCAGCAGGTATTTGAAAACATTGGCCGTGAACTGCCGCTAATGATTTCCGGCACCATTACCGATGCATCTGGCCGCACCCTGTCTGGCCAAACCGCCGAAGCCTTTTGGAATTCGGTGCGTCATGGCAACCTGCTGTCAATTGGCTTTAACTGTGCGCTGGGTGCCGATGCCATGCGTCCGCACGTCAAAACTATTTCGGACAAGGCTGATATTTTTGTGTCGGCGCATCCCAATGCCGGCCTGCCTAACGCCTTTGGTGAATACGACGAAACGCCAGAGGAAACCGCCGAATTTTTACGTGAATTTGCCCAAAGTGGCCTGATTAATATTACCGGCGGTTGCTGCGGTACAACCCCGGAGCACATTGCTACCATTTATCAGGCGGTCAAAGATATTGCGCCACGTCAGATTCCAGAGATTGCGCCAGCCTGTCGCTTGTCCGGGCTTGAACCATTTAATATTGAAGCCGATTCGCTGTATGTCAATGTGGGGGAACGCACCAACGTTACCGGTTCAAAAAAGTTTTTACGCCTGATTCGTGAAGAAAATTTCAACGAAGCACTGGATGTTGCCCGCGAACAGGTTGATGGTGGCGCGCAGGTCATCGACATTAACATGGACGAAGGCATGCTGGATTCGCAAGGCGCGATGGAGCATTTTTTGAAGCTGGTTGCCTCCGAGCCGGATATTTCGCGTGTGCCCATCATGATTGACTCCTCCAAATGGGAAATCATTGAAGCGGGCTTAAAATGTGTTCAGGGCAAGCCCATTGTCAACTCCATTAGCTTAAAAGAAGGCTATGACGAGTTTGTGCAAAAAGCCAAACTGTGTCGTCGCTACGGGGCTGCCATTATTGTGATGGCGTTTGACGAAGACGGTCAGGCTGATACTGCCGCACGCAAACGCGAAATCTGCAAGCGTTCGTATGATGTATTGGTCAATGACGTGGGCTTCCCTGCTGAAGATATTATTTTTGATCCCAACGTGTTTGCCATCGCTACCGGGATTGAAGAACACAACAACTACGCCGTGGATTTTATTGAAGCCACCGGCTGGATCAAGCAAAACCTGCTACATGCCATGATTTCTGGCGGCGTGTCCAACGTGTCGTTTAGTTTCCGTGGCAATGAACCAGTGCGTGAAGCCATTCATGCGGTGTTTTTGTATTATGCCATTCAGCAAGGCATGACCATGGGGATTGTCAACGCCTCACAACTGGCGATTTATGATGATATTCCCAAAGAACTTAAAGATGCGGTTGAAGACGTTATCCTGAATAAAAATCAGGGCGACAGTGGCAATGATGCTACCGAAAAACTGCTGGATATTGCCGAAAAATACCGTGGTGGTGGCTCAACTGCCGCCAAACCGGTAGAAAATCTGGAATGGCGCAATGAAAGCGTGGAAAAACGCTTGGAATATGCACTGGTCAAAGGCATTACCACCTTTATTGATGTAGATACCGAAGAAGCCCGTTTAAAATCTGCACGCCCTTTAGATGTGATTGAAGGGCCGCTGATGGACGGCATGAACGTGGTAGGTGACCTGTTTGGCTCTGGCAAAATGTTCCTGCCGCAAGTGGTCAAGTCTGCCCGCGTGATGAAGCAGGCCGTCGCATGGCTCAACCCGTATATTGAAGCCCTCAAAACGCCCGGCCAAACCAAAGGTAAAGTGCTGATGGCCACCGTAAAGGGTGACGTGCATGACATTGGCAAAAATATTGTCGGTGTGGTGCTGGGCTGTAATGGCTACGATATTGTGGACATGGGTGTAATGGTGCCATGTGAAAAGATTTTGCAAAAAGCCATTGAGGAAAAAGTCGACATTATTGGTTTGTCCGGCCTGATTACCCCAAGCCTCGATGAAATGGTCTTTGTGGCCAAGGAAATGCAACGTCAGGGCTTCAAAATCCCATTATTGATTGGCGGTGCCACCACATCCAAAGCCCACACGGCGGTTAAAGTCGACCCGCAATATCAAAATGACGGCGTCATTTATGTGTCGGATGCCTCGCGTGCCGTGGGTGTCGCCACGACCCTGCTGTCGCCGGAAATGAAACCTGACTTTATTGCCAAAACCCGTGAGGATTACGAAAAAGTCCGGGTTCGTCTGGCCAACAAGCAACCCAAGGCAGCACGTCTAAGCTACAGCCAGGCCATCAGCAATGGCCTAAAAACCGATTGGCAAAACTATCGTCCGCCTGTTCCCAATCAGCTGGGCACTCAGGTTTTGCGCAATTATCCATTGGAAAAACTGGTGCCATATATCGACTGGACCCCGTTTTTTGTGTCGTGGAGTCTGGCTGGCAAATACCCCAAAATTCTGCAAGATGAGGTCGTTGGTGAAGCCGCACGCGATCTGTTTGAGCAAGCGCAAACCATGCTTAAGGATCTAATTGATCACCATAAGCTGGACGCCCGCGCTGTATTTACCCTAAAGCCTGCTGCCCGTATTAGCAGTGATGATCTGGTGGTATATGACGACGAATCACGCCAGAATGCCACGCATACTTTCCATCATTTGCGCCAGCAAACCGACAATGTAAACCGCAAACCCAATCTGTCACTGGCCGATTATATTAGTCCAGTCGATTCACATGCGCAGGATTATCTGGGTGGCTTTACGGTATCCATTTTTGGCGCTGAAGAAATGGCGGTTGATTACCGCGCCAAGGGTGATGACTACTCGGCTATTCTGGTGCAATCGCTGGCCGACCGTCTGGCCGAAGCCTTTACCGAGCATTTGCATGAGCGTGTTCGCAAGGAATTCTGGGGTTATGCCAGTGATGAAGCCTTAGACAATGAGGCGCTGATTAAAGAACAGTATGTGGGCATTCGCCCTGCTCCGGGTTATCCAGCCTGCCCTGAACATTCGGAAAAAGTGACGCTGTTTAACTGGCTGAACACCACTGATGCCATTGGTACGCAATTGACCGAGCATTACGCTATGATGCCGCCGTCCTCGGTGAGTGGATTTTTCTACTCTCACCCAGAGTCGGATTATTTTAATGTCGGCAAGATTGGCCGCGACCAGTTAGAGGATTATGCCAAGCGTAAGGGCTGGAATATTGAAAAAGCGGAGCGTTGGTTGGCACCGAATCTGGAGTGATTTACGTTATTCAATGATTTTTGTTATTTAATGATGCATAGAAAATTATTCATTGTTGAATAATAAATCACCAAGCCCTATGATAGATATCATCGGTCACTATCATAGGGCTTTTTTATGGAACATGCCAAAATTTTCCAGTCTGGCCGTAGTCAGGCTGTCAGGTTACCCAAGGCTTTTCGCTTTGCGGGCGAAGAAGTCGCGATTAAGCATTTTGGTAATGGCGTGCTTTTGTTGCCCATAAACCAACCATGGCAAATGCTGGAAGAATCACTACATGAGTTTGAAAGTGGCTTTCAGTTAGAGCGCGAAGCACAGCAGGATCAGGAACGTGAGGAGTTACGGTTCTGATGCTTATGCTCGATACCAATATTTGTATTTATATCATTAATCATAAACCGCCACAGGTGATCGAACGATTTAAGCAGTATTCTCTTGGTGAAATTGTGATTTCCAGTATTACCGCCAGTGAATTAACATTTGGCATCGAAAAAAGTCGCTCAGCTAAAAATAAGTTGGCTTTGCAAAAGTTCTTTGCACCACTGGAAATTTTACCTTTTGATGAGCATTGTATTTGGCATTACGCGACATTGCGCAATCAGTTACAGCAACAAGGTACGCCAATTGGTTCGCTGGATATGTTGATTGCAGCACATGCTTTATCAACTGATGCAACACTGATAACCAATAATGTAGCTGAGTTTAAAAGAGTAAATGGGTTGAGAGTAGAAAATTGGGTTTAAATTTCGAGAAATCAGGAAGTAAATTAAAGTTGCAATAAACTAACTTTATCCAATTTGTTGCAACCATGTTCAATAATTTATTCAAATATCCCGGGAATAAATACTAAACCATTCAAAGTATTATTTCCTATTTTCACTTTATTAAAATGATAAGTTCTTTGATCAGAATCTACGGAAAGACCTGCGCAGGCGATCTCACGATTACCGCAAGTATATGTTTCATCCCCTGTTTTATAGTTTGCACTTAAATGTCCTTTTAACTCATAAATTATTTTAAGTGTTGAAATATTATCTAGATTATTACCAAAAGCCATCTGATATGACTTTTGATCATTAGTTGCATCCGCTTCAACTTTTATATCCTTATATAATTTAATTGGCTGTTCATTTAAGTCGACTGTTGCAGTTATTTTAGGAATAATCAGATTAGAACTCAGTAACTTAGTTACGGATGTCTTATCATCAGTTAAGATAACCTGCGGAATATTAATAGTGATTGATTGTAAATTTTCCATCCAGAATTTCTGCGGAACTGGTATTTGTGCACTATAATATTCATTATCTTTTATAATCGTAACAGTGGCTTGATTAAAAGGATAAATAGCCCCTTCATTAGTATTAATCGAAAGAAGGATTGTTTCTACATTATTTTTCAAAGTTATTTCATATTGTGTATTATAAATTTTATTGTCATATTCGACTATTTCAGGATAATCTACAGAACTGATCTCATAGGCTTTGCCATCAAATATCAATTGCCCTTGAGTTTGAATGACAGGAAAACGGCTTTTCTGAGCTATAGGCCAACTTGATGGAATCTTAAAGTTTAGATCGCCAGTAACTGTGACTATTTTTTTATTTACGTCTGGTTGATCAGGTAGTTCAGGTAGTTCAGGTAGTTCAGGTAGTTCAGGTAGTTCAGGTAGTTCAGGTAGTTCAGGTAGTTCAGGATGAATGATGATTCCATCTTTTTCCTGAGCAACTATTACTTTCGATTTTGGAGTACCATTTATACCAATAGTGCTGGCATCCTGATAGACAGATTGAATACTATTAAATTTTATTTGTAGATTTAACTCTTCTTTTCCTTCGGTCATTAAATATTTTGAACATTCCACACTATTGCAATAAGAACGACTCAAAAGAAATCCGTTTACACTATTATTTGTTTCAATACCATCTGCCAGATAAAATAATTCTGCACTTTCTTTTGCTGGATTTAAAAATATTTGTCCTATTTTAAAATTCCCATTTTTATTATCGCTAGAACTCCAAAAAATAGAATGAATAGGCTGGTTACCTGTTGCTGATATTTTTACATTATCAGCAATTTGATCAATAGTCGTTTTCTGGTTTATATTATCCCCTTGAATAGATAATATATTTTTCTGTGGTGAAACTGCTGCATTGTCATTATTTGATGTTCCTCCACCACAACCTACTAATCCCATCCCCATTAAGGTTGAAATAAGAACTAATTTTTTCATATGACGTTTTCCTAAATCTTTTATTTAATCAATTTTTTGAATTCTAACCATAAACTAGAATTTAATCATCAATATCAATGCATCGATGCCACCGATAGAATTAATACTTAGTCTATAACCGCTCTACAAACAGCACGCCATCCAGATGATCCACCTCATGCTGCACGATGCGCGCAGGAAAGCCCTCATAGGTAGCTTCAACTGACTCACCGTGTAGTGTGAAATAACGAACCAGAATCCGTTGTGCCCGCAACACTTGTCCGCGCTCATCCGGCACACTCAAGCAGCCTTCTTCACCCAAGCAAGTCTCTTTTGAGTATTCCAGAATTTCAGGATTCACCATCACCACAGCAGCCATGTCAGGCGCATCGAAATAACGCGGATTTGGCCGCGATGCCACAATAATCACCCGCTTGGACACATACACTTGCGGCGCCGCAATGCCCACGCCATTACGTGCCAGCATGGTGGCCTGCATCGCGTGTGCCAGTTGCTCAAGCCATGGTGAGTTAAATTCACTGGCGGCAACAGGCGCAGCGTTTAGCGTCAGGATCATTTTGCCGCGTTGCGCTACCGGTAAAACAGCACTCATGTGTTTTTAACCTTTCTCTTTAATCTGTGGTTTTTTAAGTTCTATTTTTCAAGCCTTATTTTTCAAACCCTAAAACAAAAAACTCCCCTTGCGGAGAGTCTTTATCCATTAAGCCTGAAGCTGTTTTTTGGCTTCATCTTCCACAATTTCAAGTTCGAGCTGGGTAAACTTGCGGATTTCTCCTTCGGCATGTTTTTCCAGCATCCCACCCACCAACGGTACTTTTACCTTTACTGTCCAGACCATGGTGACATTCAGTTTGTCCTTATCACCTGTCACGCTACGCTCGCCCTTTGCCTCAAGTGGCAGGTTGGCGCCCAGTGCAACAGTAGATGTCAGATTTTTCAGGTTGGTAATGTCAGTGCGCTTTAAGCGAAACGCATTTTTTAGCAATTTTTTGGCAATATCAGGAATATTCACGTCCAGATTGTATTCGCGGCGCAAGGTATAGGTATCGCCACTGATATTGGATTCCAGAATTTCCAGATTTTCACCGGGAATGCGACGGCACACCGCTTCGTGCAGCGATTTATCAGCAGCCAGTCGTTTAAAGTCGTCTATTGAAATACCGTGAATGGTTGCATTGATGGTAAATTGATGTGCCATAGCAGAGTCCGTGTCATTTTTTAATGTAGGTAAAACCACCAAAATTATATCACTAACTTTTGTAGCCATTTCTGAAAATTTGCTTAATTTCCTGCGTATAGCCGCCTACCCTATGAAAAATTTGCCACCTTAGTCACGCTACGGGTGGCTCAAATTAGTCATCGCGCGTGAGTACTTCCAGCAATTCAATCTCAAAAATCAGGTTAGAATTCGGCGGGATTTTGCCAATTTGCCGTTCGCCATAGCCTAGCTGTGCCGGTACAAACAATTTACGCTTACCCCCAACCTGCATACCCATCAAGCCCTGATCCCAGCCCTTGATTACGCGTCCGGTGCCAATCACGCACTGAAATGGCTGGCCTTTATCGAGCGATGAATCAAACACGCTGCCGTCTTCCAGCCTGCCGGTATAATGAGTAGTAATCAGCGCACCCTTTACACAGGTTTTGCCGGCGCCTTCGAGCAGATCAATAATTTCTAGTTCCATGGTCATGGAGAGATTCCTAACAATCATCCTGAAAAAATTTATAGCGCCATAGCTTGCCGTTTTTAAATTCAAAGCTGTACTGGGTTAAACCGTCTTCCTGCTCAAATGTATATTGATGGGGAGTGTTCAGCTCATACATTCCGCTATAGCGTTTTAAAAATTCCGGTTCTGTCGTTTGGCCAGAGACGGACTTAGCCAGCAGCATGATATTGTTGTGCGAATTATTAAAGGGGCTGTAGTAGATTAGCTTTATGTTAGTCTACAAAAATGAATATAACGAATTGTAAGTTAAGCAAAAAAGTACAGAAAAAGTTACTTGAGTATTTTGTGCTTGAAGTGACGGCT
>SECL01000017.1 GCA_004173455.1 Moraxellaceae bacterium
GCCACGGAACGGAGGCGAGCAGGATGACTCTCAAAGACCGCTATCCTAAGTATCTTGTGGATCGCGTTCTGAAGGTGGATGCGAGTGAGGAAAACCGTCTTTATTATCTTTCTTTGTGGCTTCATTAACAACTTTACTATTATAGGTTAATAAAACCGGAATACACACCTTACTAAAAACTTCATCAAGAGATTTATTTTTATTTATTAGATCTTTTAATAAATCAGCATGCTGCCAGTTACTATCAATCTTATTAGCTATTAAAATAAACTCACCTCTCAAATAATCAGTCTCTAGATGTTCAATTATCTCCTTACATACATCATTAATGGCTCTAGATAAATCGCTATAAAATTTAGTTTCTCCAATCCAAAGTTCTAACTCATCATTTTGCTCAACAACATGTACAGCATCAAAACCTTTAACAGTTTCATTTAATCCTGATTTATAATATATTTTACTTATAGCTGGTTCAGTATTATAAATTTGACGAATGGCAGCATGTAATAATAACTCGCCAAACTCTCCTCTATTGCCGTATTTTTCAGTATTATAAATAATATTAGCAGCTTTCATTACCATTTCTACCGCATTATGCGAAGCTATTTTTATAAGTTCAGAATAGGTGAAAGCAAACTCAGGTAACCAATTAATCAAATGTTTTGCAAATTGATCATTTCGCCAGTCACCACGCTCAAATCCAGCACATAAGGCAATATCATCACCAGGCTCATGATAAACAATCTCTAAAAATTTTTCTGGTTGAGCTAACTTCATACTATTGCACTTCTTATCTATCTTATAACTTCTAAGCAATATAGTGAATTTTTTACAAAAAAACATCATTTTCTAAGTAATGTAAGATTTCATCTGAGTCCCTACGTAATGCTATGATATTTTCGTATACATTAAGTTATAGCTATAATTTTGGGAGGTTTTGATTATGTATAAAAAAATCACTCTCCACATCAAAAACTCTAGTTATTGAAAATGAAAATAGAGAATGAGATCATGATCCTGGCCTTTAGTTAAGTGAAAGCCAGTAGGAGTGCCTAAAGCATCAGTCCAGATATGAATCTTAGTGCTCAATCCCCCTGTGCTGCGTCCAATGGCTTGATCCCCCTTTTTCCTGCACTGTGCTGATGGGCACGCACTATGGTTGAGTCAATTACCGCATATTCGTTGTCAGTATATTGGCATAGCATTTCAAACACGCGTTGCCATATTCCTGATCTTGACCAGTGGCTAAGTCCCCAAACCGTGTCGGTAAATCACGCCATGGAATACCTGCACGATAACGGTAGAGTACCGCTTAGACAAATAGTCGGTTATCTTTGGCAGTGACCCCAACTGTATTGGCACGTCTGGGCAGTAGGTCTTTGATGCGATCCCACTGGTCATCACGTAAGGCATGGCGTCTAGTCATTTCGCTATAATAAAGGCAACTTGTATTTTCTCAACCTAATTGATGACACGCCCTAGAATGTTGTGGTTTGACTTTTCCCAAGATGAATATAGTTAGAAATATGCATAAATTCGACTCTTAAATAAGTCCATATTTTTTACGGTATCTATAACGGTAAATTAATTTTGTAAATATTTTAAAATAATTAAAATCAAAAGCTTAATATATTAATTTGACTCTCGCCGGGCGCGCCATATTTTTATAAAGCAACCCAAATCGCTCTTAACTATATTGAAAAATATAATAATTTTTAATTTTTCTAGCTAATCAACGCTAATCGAGTCTAACTATTTTTGCGATATATAATGCGGTATGATGATTTTACCGTCAAAATGCTACTGCTTTTTTAATCAAATTAATAATTCGGTTGACCCGCAATCGGTTTAATACAAATTAAACCACAAAATTTCAGCATTGGTATGAACAGGAATTGATTAAGCCTGATGCTATATATTCTGGACTTTGATAGAAAGTGTGCAGAAGTGTGGGGACGACCGATGGCGATTAATCTTCAACATCCGATTGATAACCAAATTGCAGCGACTGCGCTAGTTTATGATTTAACGCTGGTTACCCGTAATGTTAAAGATATTGAAAAGACAGGCGTTAAGTTTATTAATCCATTTTTATAATAAAAATTTAAGGCAAAAATATGATTCAATCAGGTTTTGTAGCAGGGACTCTAGTACATACGGATAAAGGCTTAGTACCAATTGAGCAGCTTAAAGTGGGTGATAGGGTCTTGTCTATGCCGGAAGAAGGCATAGGAGAAAAGGCTTATAAAAGAGTATTAAAAACTTTTAAATCTGCTGAAAAAATGCCAATTATGGGGCCATTTCCAACAGTTTATTGCACAGCTAATCATCCATTCTGGGTAGATGGTGAAGGCTGGGTTGCTGCTGAAAATTTAGATCGTGATATTGGAGGTCAAGTTTTTACACTAAATGAGGGTTTAGTATATCCATCTTATACTCCTAATAATGTTAGTGATCCATTTAATATAGGTGGACTATATCTGATTCAGACTAAGGAGCCAGGCTTAGCTATACATATAAAAGAATATGGAGACAAAAATCGCGATATTGGTAGAATGCCTTTTGATTTAATTGATTTTAGGTCAGCTACACCTTTAGCAGTTTATAGTGATGATAACTATTCTAACCTTGGCTATTATAGCTATGATGCAATCAACTACATGAGAGAACAAGGTTTAACAGAAATAGCTGATACTATTATCTTAAATGGAGAAACTGATAAAAATACAATATTATAACCCGAATCGCGGATAAGCGATTGACTTGAAAAAAGGGCGGCTGAAAGCCATTAGGGAGTTACTACACAACCTTAGCTTTCAGCCACCATGTTCGATTTTACATATTTGTTCTGCATCATTGATGACTTTTTTCAAAAATTTGAACCAACTTATTGGGATTTTTTGAAACATAGCAATAAGCGTTTAAGAATGCGGTCATCTCAATTGAAAGTGTCTGAAGTCGTATTCATCACCATTTGGTATAAATGTTCCCACTTCAATAACTTCAAAGCATTTTTCTTGGCATTAAGGCAGAATTATCGTCATCTGTTTCGATACTTGCCTTGTTATCAGCGTCTGGTTTATCTGATTAATTCACATCAATTGGCACTGCATGCGCTGCACTTTGCCTTAATGAAAGATTGTCACAGCAGTCACTTATGGATTGATTCAACCACACTGCCTGTCTGTAAAAATCAGCGTATCGGGCGACATAGATCCATAAAGGCTATTGCAACGCGTGGTAAAAGCTCAATGGGCTGGTTCTTCGGTTGTAAGCTGCATGTAACGATGAATCAGTCAGGAGATGTGGTCAGTACTGCTTTATCAAATGGCCATATCGCAGATATTAAAATGGTTGAAGAACTGGTGAAAGGATTAAAAGCAAAACTATATGCGGATCGTGGCTACATCAGTCAGAACTTGAAGCAAAATCTTAAAGAGCAAAATGTTGAATTAATTAGCTATTATCGTAAAAACATGCAAGCAGTGAAGTTATCAAAAGCAGATGCGTACAATTTAAGGCAGCGCAATAAAATAGAGACTTTATTTAGCTTATTAAAGGGAAAGTATAATTTAGTGACAAGTAAAGCCAGAAGCATTGAAGGCTATTTAGCGGGCATTTATGCAACTTTGTGTGCTTATCAGCTTTGTCATGAAAATAAGCCAACGATTCAGATCTATGAAGCATTGGCTTAAGCAGGATTCGGGTTATTATATTATGATGAACTTATAGCTTATATTTTAGAAAGTGGGGGTTGTGAAACAGGAGCCTATAAGGATTACGTTTATAATATTGAAGTTGAGGATTACCGCACCTACTTTGTTGATGAGATTGGTTTCTGTGTAAAATCTATTTTTTAAAATCCTCCCAAGATAAGAACTAAAAAGCCCCACAAATCATGCAGGGCTTTTTTATAGCTTAATCAGCAGTTTTTGTTAACAGCTTATGGCTTTTCAACAATCGCTACAACACCCTGACCGCCCGCAGCACAGATCGAAATCAGCGCACGCCCTGAACCTTTTCCATTCAGCAGTTTGGCCGCAGTGGCAATAATACGTCCACCAGTCGCTGCAAAGGGATGACCAGCTGCCAAAGATGAACCATTGACGTTTAGCTTGCTACGATCAATTGAACCCAGTGGTTTGTCCAGACCTAAACGCTCTTTGCAGAAAGTTGGATCTTCCCATGCTTTGAGGGTAGACAATACCTGAGATGCAAAGGCTTCATGGATTTCGTAGAAGTCAAAGTCTTGCAGGGTCAGGCCAGCGCGTTCCAGCATACGTGGAACCGCATAAGCAGGCGCCATCAGCAAGCCTTCTTTTTTACCTACGAAGTCAACTGCCGCAGTCTCGCTAAAGCTTAAATAAGCCAGCACTTCATGGCCATTTGCTTTTGCCCATTCTTCAGACGCCAGCAGCACACACGATGCACCGTCGGTTAATGGGGTTGAGTTACCCGCAGTCATGGTGGCGTTTTCGCCTTTGCCAAATACAGGTTTCAGCTTGGCCAGTTTTTCAACTGAGCTGTCTGGACGCAGGTTGTTGTCACGGGTTAAACCCATAAATGGAGTGATCAAGTCATCAAAGAAGCCACGCTCGTAGGCAGCAGCCATTTTCTGGTGGCTGGACGCTGCCAAGGCATCCTGATCTTCACGGGCAATGTTCCATTCCAGCGCGGTAATTGCCTGATGGTCGCCCATAGACAGGCCAGTGCGTGGCTCACCATTTTTAGGCGCATCCAGCAGGTCTTTGACTTTGATTTTGCTTAACGCTTTAAAGCGGTCTTTGGCCGTTTTGGCAATGTTCAGCTCTAAAAACACTTTACGCAGGCCATCACCAAACGCAATTGGCGCGTCAGAGGTGGTATCTACACCGCCAGCAACACCCACGTCAATTTGACCCAGTGCAATTTTATTGGCAACCAAAAAGGCCGCTTGCAGGCCAGTACCACAGGCTTGCTGAATGTCATAGGCTGGAGTTTCTGGCGCAAGAGCGGTGTTTAATACACACTCGCGGGTCATGTTGAAATCACGGCTGTGCTTGAGTACCGCACCAGCAACCACTTCACCCAAACGCTGGCCTTGCAGGTTAAAGCGTTCAACCAGACCATTGAGTGCGGCAGTGAACATGTCGGTATTCGATGCGGTAAAGTATGGGCCATTGGAACGGGCAAAAGGAATACGGTTGCCGCCAATAATAGCAACGCGGCGAACAGAAGCAGCTGGTTTGCTCATGGATGAGTCCTGTTTTTGGGTGGAAGTGGTCGCAGGCTTTTTGCTGGCACTGCTTTTAGTAGCACTGGCGCGGCGCGTGGTCGTCGCTGAAGATGCTTTGACGCTGGTAGAGGAACGCGGGGCGCGTGTTGAGGCGCGTTTGGTTGCAGGTTTGGCTGTACTGGATTTGGTACTGGCCTTTGCTGCGGTTTCCCCAGTGTTGCTCGATTCGGGTTGGTCTTTTGAGGATTGACTCATAAAGTTTTCCCAAAAATGGTAAATTTTGAAGCGCTCACCTTACCATAAAGTGTCTGTAAAGTATTGACTGCAACGCCGACCAGTTTTGCCTAAAAGTCAAATATCTAGCCTGCAATCTTGGGTAGCATAGGCTCAGGTTATTTTACATAGACAGCCTGCATGGACAGCGCAGTTGCTTATTTAGCATGCAGGCTTACGTTTTGTAGCTGCAAAACAGGCAAAAACCACATGTTATGCATTGCAATTACTGTAGTGATGTCCTACTGTTTTAGATCATTTAGATAGCCACCTAAGGATGGAGTGCGCTGTTTTTATTCAGGTTATGCACTTTTAAGATGAGAGATAAATCATGAGCGATCGTTATCAGGCATTTGCCAATTCTGCTTTAGGTAAACTGGTTATTAAAAATCTGGGCTTGCCAGCGCCTGTTGAACTGGATCGTTTTGAGCCGGGCAAACCCGTGGTAAATGGCGCAGTGTTGCTTGGCGCGGCACCGGATAGTACCTTGTCTGCCGCGATTAGCGATGCACTGGCCAATATTCATGCCGATACCTATGCGGGTGACAATACCCAGCTCCAGCAAGTGGCTGCAAAATCTGGCCTGAACTTGCGTGCATTTAACAGCGGTGATAAGGAATCACGGTTTAAGGCATTTGTATTTGATGCCTCGGGCATTGCAAATTCTGAGCAACTGGTTGAACTGTACAATTTCTTCCATCCGGTTGCACGCCAGTTAATGCCATCTGGCCGTGTGATTGTAGTAGGGCGTGCGCCAGAAGCTGCCGGTAGCGTAAAAGCAGCGACTGCCCAGCGCGCACTGGAAGGTTTTGTTAAGGCGGTTGGCAAGGAATTCAAAAAGGGCGTTGCTGCCCAACTGGTGTATGTCGGCAAAGGTGCTGAGAAAAACCTTGAATCCACTTTACGCTTTTTGATTTCACCAAAATCTGCCTATGTTTCCGGTCAGGTTGTCAATGTGAGCAAGGCAGCCAGCGTGAATGTGGACTGGAGCATGCCGCTAACTGGAAAAACCGTACTGGTCACTGGTGCGAGCCGTGGTATTGGTGAAGCGATTGCCCGCACCATTGCACGTGATGGCGCACATGTGATTTGCCTGGATATTCCGGCACAGGACGCTGACCTACAACGGGTTGCTGGCGAAATTGGCGGTAGCGTGCTGGCACTGGACATTACTGCTGAAGATGCGGGTCAGAAAATCAAGGAATTTTCAGCAGGCAAGGGCGGTCTGGACGTAATTGTTCACAATGCCGGTGTGACCCGCGACAAAACGCTGGCCAACATGAAAGAAAACCTGTGGGACATGGTGCTGAATATCAACTTAAGTGCTGCCGAGCGCATTAATGACTACCTACTGGAAAATGACGGCTTAAATGCCAATGGCCGCATTATTTGTGTGTCTTCCATTAGCGGTATTGCGGGCAATCTGGGTCAAACCAACTATGCAGCGTCCAAGGCAGGCGTGATTGGCTTGGTGAAATTTACCGCACCTGTGCTGAAAAACGGCATTACTATTAATGCGGTAGCTCCGGGCTTTATTGAAACGCAAATGACCGCTGCTATTCCTCTGGGTATCCGTGAAGCAGGCCGTCGCATGAACTCTATGCAACAGGGCGGCCAGCCAGTTGATGTGGCGGAAGCAATTGCATGGTTTGCCAATCCTGCATCTACCGGTTTAAATGGCAACGTGATTCGCGTGTGTGGCCAAAGCCTGATCGGTGCATAAGCCAGTGTTTTCAGGCGGGGTGCTTTGAGCGCCCCGTTTGTTTTTGCAGCCTGTTCATTGTAACTGTATAAGACAGTTTTTGATTGCAGCTCTTTGATGGCGGCTTGAATCAACAGCGCATAATCTGGCCGTACCGACTGATCTGTATTGATATTTTGAGGAAACCCGTATGAGCATTCGCCATTTTGACGTATTGCCCAAGCCATACAAGGCTTATGGTAAAGTGATTTTATCGCTGATCAAAAAGCCCAAGGTTAAAACCAAGACCTTGCCTCAGGCGGAATATATTGTTGATCGCCTGAATATTGATGAAAAACACTTAAAAGCCTATAACGACATTTGCACATTTAAAAATGACGGCACAGTGCCTGCCATGTATCTGGCTGTACTGGCGCAATCGCTGCAAATGAGCATGATGACTGAAGAACCATTTCCGTTTGCATTGCTGGGCATGGTGCATATCCGTAATGTAGTGCGCCAGACCCGCAAGATCAAGGCGGATGAAGTATTGAGCTTGTCATGCAAATTTGGTGAGTTACGGCCACATGATAAAGGCCAGCAGTTTGATTTTTTGACTTCTGCCAGCGTCAATGGGGAAGAAGTGTACAGTGGTGTGACCACTTATCTGGTACGCAGCAAAATGGCCGAATCGAAAGACAAGGCACCTAAAGCAGAAAGCGACAAACCGGTATACCCAGATTCCGAGCAGTGGAGTATCCCTGAAAATATTGGCCGCCGTTATGCTGCGATTTCGGGTGATGTCAATTTGATTCATATTCATGAGTATACCGCCAAGGCTTTTGGCTTTAAGCGTGCGATTGCGCATGGCATGTGGACCAAGGCGCGTTCACTGGCTGCACTAGGCGATTTGCCCGATGCCTATGAAGCCGATGTGCAGTTTAAGCTGCCAGTATTTATTCCGACCAAGGTTACTTTGCAAAGTTTGAAGGATTCCAGTTTAGCGATTCAATTTGAGCTGAATGATGCCAAAGACAGTAAGCCGCATTTAAGTGGTCAGGTCATTGCGCAATAAGGGCATATAACAGATTAAATCGCTTTATTTAGCAAACTGTTTAGCCTGCCTCTGCATGACCAATGCGGGGGCTTTTTTATAACGAGCATGATGGGTTTTTGCGCAGCCTGTAAGCTATTTTTTAAAAGCGATTCAATTTAAAAGTGGATTAGGCTATAACTAAACTCTTTGCCCTACACAGACAGGATGTGACATGCAATTCCCATTTTGGCCCAAAGCGAGCAATGTTCAGCTTCATGGCAGTTATGATGATTCCTTTACACCATTGATTCAGGCTTTCAAACAGATTCAGCCGCAACAGCAAAATGGCAGTTCAACGGGAGGTTCTGCGCTGGCAGTGTATTTTCAGGGCAAAAAAGTGGTGGACGTCTGGGCAGGTGCCATGAAACAGGACACCCCATGGCAGCAAGACAGCATGGCCTTGAGTTTTTCAACTGGCAAGGCCGCATTGGCAACGCTAGTACATCGGCTGGCTGATCAGGGGTGGCTGGATTATGACCAGAACATTGCGCATTACTGGCCGGAATTTGCCAAAAACGGCAAAACTGACATGACGCTGCGGCACGTATTAGCCCATCAATCTGGCTTGTTTGATATCCGTCAAAATATTCAATCAGCGGTACAAATGCTGGATTGGCATGAGATGTTAAAGGCCTATGAAAACGCCACGCCACGCTTTGAACCAGGCACAAAAGTCGCCTATCAGGCCTTGAGTTTTGGCTGGCTACTGGGTGGTGTGATTGAAAAAGTGACAGGTCAGTCGGTGTGTGAGGTTTTTCAAAACCAACTGGTGACACCACTGGGTCTGGATGGCGCGTATTTTGGTGTGCCGAGCAGCGAGCTGGATAGGGTAGCGCGGCCTATTGTGGCAATTAAACCTCAGCAACCTGAGGACAACCAGAAAACCAAACCAGCTACTCAAAAAATTCTGTTACCCAATGGACGGCGGCCTTTAACCTTGCAGGAAAAAATGATCCGGCTAACTGGCCTTGATCCGTATGAAGCCGAAGATGCCTTAATGCCCAAGGGGATTAGCCGGTTTAGCTTTTTTACCGATCGGGTGTTGCAGGCCTGTATTCCGGCTGCCAATGGAGTATTTACCGCGCGGTCACTGGCAAAAATGTATGCCATGCTGGCTAACCATGGTGAGATTGATGGGCAGCAATATTTGTCACCAGAACGCGTACGTTTATTAAGCCAGATTCAAAATACCCAGCGCGACCGGATTATGTCGATTCCCATGAACTGGCGACTGGGCTATCACCGGATATTAAGTCTGGGCAAACGAGTACCGGAAGGTTTTGGCCATATTGGTTACAATGGCTCTGGGGCATGGTGCGATCCGTCACGTGGTTTGAGTTTTGCCTATGTGCATAATTTTGCAGGCAGCAGCATTACCGGTGATCCGCGTTTATGGTGGCTAACCCAGACCGCGCTACAAAATGCTGATTTACAACTCACCGGTAAAAAAGGCTGGTTTTGAGATATGGGTATCGCGCTGCAAGGTCTTAAAATAGGGAGTGGGATGACTCAGGAGTTTTTCAGGGGAGATGAGTCTTCTGCTACAGGCACTGCATGATGGGTGCGCAGTAATGTGGCAAATTCTTCGGGCAGGATAGCCTTACTAAAGTAATAACCCTGCATCTGGTCACAGTCGTTTTGACGCAGAAATTCTTCCTGTTCCTCGGTTTCTACCCCCTCAGCAATGACGGTCATACACAACGTCTTGCCCATCGCAATGATTGCTTCGGTAATGGCCTTGTCACTTGCATTGGTGGCAACTTCCCGAATAAAGGAACGGTCAACCTTTAAGGTATCAATCGGGAAATTTTTGAGCTGAGCCAGTGAAGAATAGCCAGTCCCAAAGTCATCAATCGCCAGTCGCACGCCCATGTTTTTGATGGCGGCCAGCAGGGTAATAGCTTTGGCTGGATCACGCATGACCAGTCCCTCGGTAATTTCTAGCTCAAGCAATCTTGGATCCATGCCGGTTTCTTCAAGAATCGTGGCAAGGTCAAGGAGCAGGTGATCATCGTTAAACTGGCGTACCGAGAGATTGACTGCCATGCACACTGGGGGCAATCCTGCATGTTGCCACGCCATATTTTGCATGCAAGCTATCCGCAATACCCATTTGCCAATCGGCACAATCAGTCCGGTTTCCTCAGCCACTGGAATAAACTGAGCGGGAGAAACGGCACCTAGTTCCGGATTTTGCCAACGTAACAAAGCTTCTACCCCAGAAATAGCACCAGAACTTAGGTCGCGTTTGGGTTGATAAAGTACAGTAAATTCATTACGTTCCAGTGCTTGCCGCAGATTGCTTTCCAGTGCCATACGCTCCAGTGCATAAGAGCGAACTTGGGCAGAAAAAAACTGATAGTTATTTTTGCCTGCTTCTTTGGCGGCATACATGGCAATATCAGCATGTTTGATCAGCGTATCTGCATCCTGACCATCATCAGGAAAGATGGCAATACCCACACTTACCGTCACACGGCATTCTTGCGCTTGCAGCAAAAAAGGCGCAATGGCAGCGTCTACAAGTTTGCGGGCAATAAGAGAAATTTCCTTTTTTTCATGTACTTGTGGGATTAGTACCACAAATTCATCACCGCCTAGCCGCGCGACAATATCGCTGGCGCGTAGCGTTTGCCTGAACCGGTTGGAAATTTCACGCAGTAATTCATCACCTGCCTCATGACCCAGCATGTCGTTAATGAATTTAAAACGGTCAAGATCAATAAAAAGTACCGCAAAGCTTCCGCCATAACGCAATGCCGATTGAACAGCCATACTGAGCATCTGATTGTACATCACCCGATTAGGCAGTCCGGTCAAGCTATCGTGGGTTGCCAGATGTTCAATGCGTGCATCGGCGCGTTTTTGCTCCGAAATATCGCGTGCAATACCACGGTATCCCTGCAATATACCCTCATTGTCAACCATAGGTTCGCCGCTAACGCTAATGTACAGGTCATGATTGTGAGGCATATCAAAATGCAACACCAGATCACGAAAAGACTGCCGCGCGGCAACTTTTGCTTTATGTGCTTCCCAACCGCCGTGTGCCTTGACTGTAATACCTGATTCAAACAAACGCTTGCCCAATAGCAACTCGGGCGGTAAATCCTTGCTGGCACGACCACTCTCAAAGCGAGTCAAGCGAAAGTTGGCATCTTGCTCCCAATACCAATCTGAGGATAGATCGGTGAGTGCCCGAAAGCGGCTTTCGCTTTCCTTGAGCGTATTGTTGGTTGCTATGAGACGTGAGCGTAAGAAATCCAGATAGATACTGCCAAAAATGAAACGTCCAATGCTGATAACCAGCGCGACATACAATAATACTTTGATGGCCAGTGATGATATTGGAAAAGTAAAGCTGGTCACACAGAGCATAAAAACAGCCAGCCCCACCGTGAATGTCATAAACAAAATAATAAACTGGCGCACATTGAGCAGAAACAAGCCATAAGCAGCGGTTTCAATAATCCGGATTAAAAATAAAAAGCTGAGTGTGGGTAACAGCAGTAAACCCATAAACTGTGCTGCCGCCACCATGAGCAGGTGAGGTAGGGCGAGTGTGGGATCTTTATAGCGCTCACTCCAACCAGTTTTGTGCAAGCTATAAAAGACGGTACACGAAATAATGGCAATGCCTGTATATAAAAACCAGAACCAGTGCGGAAGATTAGCCAATATCATGATGCCGCCGAGCAAACTAATCTCGAAAATCCAGTTAAGAATGACCAATTTGACTGCCTTGATTCGAAGGTCAAAGGCTTTTTGGTTTTTTGCCGTCCGCTGGCCCGTTATACTCATTTGATGCTTCCATGATTTATTGCGTTTTTCTGGTCATGGGCAAGCCTTGACGGCTGGAACCATTGAATAAAGTATTCTCAAAATCCGGCCAGTATGTGCAAAACCAGCCCTTAATTTTATCTTTCAATGTGACGTATCTATCCGTCATATCACTACTTTGTTAAATTGAACCATACAAATAAAGTAATATTTCGTCAATGCCAATCTGGCGTGTTGTACATCACAGTCAGATACTTGATCAGATGATTTCTATAATCTATGGATTAACTGCTAGTGTGACAACTGAAATCATATTTTTATGCGGAACGTGGAATAATGATTTGGCCTTTTTTGTTTTGCTGAATATAAGTGTGGTTATAAGAACAGCTGCTAATCTTAAACCAGTAGCATATTGATGGTAAACGGCTAAGAATAAAAAGTTGTTATCAGCAAATAGGCAGCGTTTAAAAGCAATAATGAAACAACAATATGGGAAATAGCAGTGCAAATAAATATGCAAAAAATGATTTTGTTGATAGAGGACGAAGCGGCGATTGCAGAACCGCTACAGTATGCCTTAAAGCGCGAAAACTGGCAGGTACTCTGGTTTATGACCGCAACGGAAGGCTTAAGTGTGCTTGACCGCCAATCATTTGATTTTATTATTTTGGATGTGGGCTTGCCGGACATGGATGGTTTTGAGTTGTGCCGCAAAATTCGCCAGCATTGGCAAACACCGTTACTTTTTCTGACTGCACGTAATGATGAAATAGAACGTATTATTGGTATTGAAATTGGCGCGGATGATTACTGTGGCAAGCCTTTTAGCCCCCGCGAAATTATCTCAAGAATAAAAGCAATCTGGCGGCGTATGCAGCTTAGTTCTGAAAATCGACAGGAAGCTCATCAGGTTATACAAATTCCGCAACCCGAAAAATCAGAACACATCATTGCGTTTGATCATTGGCATGCCGATTTAAATCGCTACCAGATTAAATATTATCATCAATTATTACAGCTCACTCGTTATGAATCGGGTCTGCTACTATTTTTACTTAAGCACCCTGAGCAGGTGTTTAGCCGCATGCAACTGATGCAGCAGGTCTGGGAGCATCCCGATCACAGTCTGGAGCGTACAGTGGATACGCATATCAAGTCGTTAAGGCAAAAGTTGAAGCTAGTGAGCGAGGATGATCCTATCATTACCCATCGTGGACTAGGCTATAGCCTGAAGCGTCACTGAGCATGTCAATTTTTGTCCGTATCTGGTTTGGCTTTAGTCTGGTATTGCTGATCGGTAGTTTTTTTATTCTTAGCAGTTTGCAACAGCAGATCAAGCCCAATATCCGGCAAGTTGTGGAAGATACGCTGGCCGACAATGCCAATATTATTGCGACACTGGTGGCCGATGACATTGTGAATGGTATGGTGCAAACGCCAGAGTTTGACCAGAAGATGCAAGTCACTTTAAGCCGTGAGCTAAATGCCAAAATCTGGGACATGCAAAAAAATGAGATTCACCAAAGTTTATACATCACTGATCAGCGTGGCCGCGTTATTTATGATTCCACCGGACAATACACTGGACAGGATTTTTCGCGCTGGAATGATATCTACCTTACCTTAAAAGGTCAGTATGGGGTGCGTTCAACCCGCACTGATCCAACTGATGAAAATAGCTCTACCATGTATGTGGCCGCACCAGTGATTTATCAACACCATTTGATTGGGGTGGTAAGTCTTGGCAAAAAAGGTCAATCGGTACAAGCTTATATTGAAGCAGCGCAGCGCCAGATGCTGATTAAAGCCAGTATTGTGGTGATTTTTTCTCTACTCTTATGTGGCTTTGTCGCATGGTGGCTAAAACGTAGTATTGAAAAAGTACGCCAGTATGCCTTGGCACTGGCAGCTACTCGTAAAAAGCAGCCGTACTTTTATTCAGCGCGCGAGCTAAATGATCTGGTACAAGCAATAGCCAGTATGCGACGGCAACTGGAAGACCGCGCCTATGTGGAACATTATGTGCATACCCTGACGCATGAACTAAAAAGTCCGTTAACCGCAATTCATGCCAGCGCTGAATTACTGGAAGATACCTTGCCAATTGATGACCAGCAGTATTTTGCCCGGCAAATCCAGCAACAAACCCATCGCTTGCAGGACTTGGTAGAGCGGCTATTGTTACTGGCCAAACTGGAAAAAAGTGATGAAGCATTTGAGCTACAACACGTTGATCTGGTTACGCTGATTCAGAATCTACTGGCACAGCGCAAAGGCATTATTCAGCAAAGGCAGCTTGAGGTTCAAACCTGTTTTACGGGTTCTTGTCTGATGCAGGCGGAACCATTCTGGTTAGGGCAGGCGCTGGCTAATCTTCTGGATAATGCCATTTCTTTTACACCAGCAGGCAAGACCATAATAGTAAGGCTTGAACAATCAGCACAACATCTGGTTTTACAGGTGATTAATCAGGGGCCAGCCATTCCAGACTATGCTCTGAGTCATATTTTTGAGCGTTATTATTCCTTACCACGACCGGATACTGGCTTAAAGAATACTGGTTTGGGTCTCACGCTGGTCAAGGAGGTACTGGATAAGCATCGGGCCAGTATTGAAATTAATAATTGGGCAGATGGTGTTGCCGTAAGTATTTACTTTACTGCCTGATAGGTTTGCAAGCTTATTTGAGTTTTGGGGTTGATTCAAAATTTGACTTCATATTGAGTTCATCAAAAGTTCAATTATTTTTCACTTTAAGTTCACTAACAACACATGTGCATTTTTCACAATGCCTCTATCTTCAATGAGGAATATGAAAAATGCGAAGTCTAGGTGCTAAATTTACCTTTATAGCCGGATTATGCTTTTGTTTTTTAATTGGCCTGTTCTTTGTTAAAAGTATTGTGCATGAGCGCCAACGCTATGCGCAGCAGGCGATTAATGAAATTGCACGAGATAATTATGCTGCACAAACGGTAATGAGTCCGTTTATTGTGGTGCCCGTAAACCAGTTTATTTGCTCAGCCAAGGAAGCCCAAACCAAGACACAACAGCAATGTACGAGCACTGTTTATCAAACCATTTATACCAGCCAGAGCCAATGGCAAAACCAGCTAAAAGTGGCCCAGAATTTTCGCAAGGGTATTTACCACGCCACCAACTATGACAATAAAATCAGCATACAGGGACGCTTTAGCCCGGATAGCGCATTGCTAAAACCCATTGATGGTCAAGTGGTGCAATGGCACAAAGCAAGAATTTATCTGGCAGTTTCAGATTTGCGTGGCTTGGCACAGCAGCCAGTGATGACGCTTCAGGACAAGAAATACCAATTCAGTTTGCCAGAGGATAGTGAAACCTTGACTGGCCTGCCATTTGGCTATACAAGCTTTGCCATTGGTGATATGGCCAAAAATGCTGTGGATTTTAAACTGGATTTTAGCCTGTCCGGCCTGCAATCATTTCGGCTAATTCCCTTAGGCAAAAGTATCAATGCCACGCTACAAGCCAACTGGGCGCATCCGAATTTTTCTGGTGGTATTTCGCCACTTTCTAAAACTATTAGCCGACAATCCACCAGCGCGCAATGGAACAATACTTATGCACCCACCAGTAATTCCCGTTTGCTCAGCACGTGCCTGCAAACCCAGCAGGATAACGACTGTGAAAAATTAAAAACCCTGCATGCTTACAGTGAGGAATCTGCTGCCTATGGCAAGCCGCAACAGCTACAGGGCTATGCTGAAAGCTTTAACATTCAGTTTTTTGAACCCACCAATGTCTATACACTGACTGATCGTACCTTAAAATATGCCTTGCTGTTTTTGCTGATTATTTTTGGCACTTTCTTTTTGTTTGAGGTGTTAAAGGGCTTACAGGTGCATCCGGTGCAGTATGCGCTGGTGGGTGCGGCGCAGGGCGTATTTTATTTACTGCTGCTGTCTTTTAGTGAGCAATTTACCTTTGGCTGGGCTTATGTCGGTTCCAGCGCAGCCTGTATCCTGCTGATTAGCTGGTATGTCACCTATGTGCTTAAAAGCGTTGGTCGTGGTTTTAGTCTGGGTATTGTGCTGACCGCCATGTATGGCACCTTGTATATCCTGCTACGGTCACAACAACACACCCTAATGCTGGGGTCGGTCATGGTGTTTGCACTCATTGCTGTGGTGATGTTTTTAACCCGGCATATCAACTGGTATCAGCTCAACCAGCCAAAAACTAAAGCTTAGATTTTTCAGTGGAAAATAACATTTTTAGTCATGCAACTGCCTGTCATGGGCAGTTTGCACATGCATTCAAACCTAAAAAGCAAATATTGAAACCAGTAACGGAATTTAAGCCATGACATATTATCCTAGTGTAAAAGAAAGCACTGCAAAAATTCACCCCAGACTTTCCCAACCAAATTTAAGTCATAAAAATCAGCCATTCATGGCACAAGTAAATTTTCAAAGTTTATTGTCAGATTTAACCGATCATCTTTTAAGAAAGGAAAGTCCGGCTCAAGTTGCTGCCTATCTCGACAACAGATTTGGAAAACTGGCAGTCAGTCAATTTGAGCCAGAACACGGCTTTAGCAGTGCGCAGCAGATTTTTGCATTGTTGGGTTTAACCATTCAGTATGAAAATAACAAACCCAGAGTGTTAACGTTTAACAAGCAGTTTATTGGAAAAATGGATAATGAATTAAACAGCAAGCCATTTGTATTGGCGCAGTTGCGCCAACAGGGTATTGGTTTTATTAATCTGGGCAGTGTGGTGATGACAACAGTGGGTTTAATGCCTGATTCCTTGACACGTCATGGATTAAAGGCAGGGACTGTGATGTGTAGCTATTTTTTCAAATCCCTACAACAGCATCTGATTCTTGAGGAAATCATTTATCATCACTTACTGGATAGATAAGGGTTAATCAGAAATTGACTGCCTGCGCTATTTAAGCAAAGGTATACGACATCGCTCATTGCCCGAATTTTTTTAACCGCTTTTTGGGTCAAATCGGCTATGCTATGGGCTTAAACAGGAGCGTACATGTATCAGGTTCTTGCGCGTAAATATCGCCCACGCAACTTTAATCAACTGGTGGGGCAAACCCATGTATCCCGGGCACTCACCAGTGCGCTGGAGCGTAATCGCCTGCATCATGCCTATTTGTTTACCGGCACGCGCGGTGTGGGCAAAACCACCATTGCACGCATTCTGTCCAAGTGCCTGAACTGTGAAACTGGCATTACCGCCACGCCCTGTGAGGTCTGCGCCACCTGTGTTGCCATCAATCAGGGTCGCTTTATTGACCTGATCGAAATTGATGCGGCCTCACGCACTAAGGTAGAAGATACCCGCGAATTGCTGGATAACGTGCCTTATGCCCCCACGCAAGGCCGCTACAAGGTTTATCTGATTGACGAAG
Source organism: Moraxellaceae bacterium (assembly GCA_004173455.1). GTDB lineage: Bacteria > Pseudomonadota > Gammaproteobacteria > Pseudomonadales > Moraxellaceae > Alkanindiges. Next base: position 17,456 of record SECL01000017.1, read on the forward strand.
TGCATATGCTGTCCACGCACAGCTTTAATGCGCTGCTCAAAACGCTGGAAGAACCTCCCGAACACGTCAAGTTTTTGCTGGCTACCACTGATCCGCAAAAACTGCCGGTCACGGTGTTGTCGCGTTGCCTACAATTTACCTTGCGGCCATTGCAGCAGCAGGAAATTCATGATCATTTGCACAATATTCTGGATCAGGAGCAAATTGGCTATGATGAAAAAGCCCTGTGGCAACTGGCCGAAGCCGCACAAGGTTCGCTACGCGATGCGCTGTCGCTGACCGATCAGGCGATAGCATTTGGACAAGGACAATTGCAGGGCAGCGATGTACAAGACATGCTGGGCTTGCTAGACAAAGGTCAAATAGTCCATTTGTTGCAGGCCATTTATGTCAATCATGGTCAGCAGGTTAGTCAGATTTTGCAAAATTTGGCCAATCAGGCAGTGGATTTAAAAGCTGTACTGGATCAATTGATTACCTTGTTACATCAACTGGCGTTACTACAGGTTTTGCCACAAGTGCCGTTGCAGGGTACACAGGAATATCAACAGCAATTGCAGCAGTTGGCACAAGGCATTGATCCCATTGATATTCAGCTGTATTACCAGATTGCCTTGCAGGGACGACAGGATTTAAAACTGGCGGTGAGCCTGCAACAGGGTTTTGACATGTGCATTTTGCGCATGCTGGCGTTTAAGCCTTTGGGCAATAATAGCCAAATTCTGGAGCATTCTAATTCTGGCTCAGTAGTGATTCAGCAGCAATCGCCAGTTGCGGTCAGCAGTCCTTCATCCGTATCGCAACCTGTTAAGGCTGCACCTGATGATCAACTGGCTAAAGATAATACCAGCTTGGCAATTGACCCGAAAGATGAGTTGATTCTGGATGACGCAACAGAAAATCAGTTCATAAAAGTCAATGAAACATTAGAAAAGCAATTAATTGAAAATCAAATAATAGAAAATGACTTACTCATTCAGAATGAGTTTTTCGTCAGTCAGTCAAATGATTTAGACCTTCAATCTGCACAAGTGTCAGAGCAAGAAAGTCATGAACTGGATTTGTTTGGTGAGCCTATTAGGCCTATACCTGCTGAGCAGACAAGGACATTAACTGAGGCTGATCAGCAAGTTGATGTTGTATCAGATGCAAATTTGAACAGTATGCAGCAGTTGGATGATGAGCAGGAATTTGAGTCAGTTAATGACTTAAATGTTCAACATCAAAATACTCAGTTGCAAGAAGTTCAATTGCAAAATAATCAGGCTAACGAAATCAAGCCTCATGAAGTTCAGGTTGTACCCCAGCAAACTGTCGATATACCTGAAAGTAGCTTAAACCAATTATTACCGCAGCAAATCTTGCAGCATAGTTCTGTTGAGCTAACCGGGCAGTGGAATATTGAAAAATGGGAATGCTGGTTGCGTGAAGCGGACATTAGCCCCGCCATTCGCAATCTCGCTCAGCATGGTTTGATTCGTGGTGAGATTGGGCAGGCCGCGACCTTTTTGATTTCCCCGCAACACCGCTTGCTGGCTACCGAGCTTTTTGACGGATTGATTTTAGCTTTAAAACAGCAATGGCCAACGGGCAGTGTCGAGCTGGTGTTTGAAAGCATTCATGAGCCTTTACCGTTGCAACTCAAGGAAATCCGGCGTGAAAAGGCCTTACAGCAGGCTGATTATTTGTTACGTCAAGAACCAGTCATTCAGCCTTTAATTGAGCGATTTGCAGCCAGCCTGACCAGTATTAGTTTAAAAGAGTAAAGGTTGCCTAAGTTTTTGCAAGCAGACATTATCAAAATGCTGAAATAGCTGGATTTGTCCAGAAAATAACTTCGGTATCATCCATTCACTGATCAAGGAAAAAGATAAAAATGGCAAATATTTCTATCATTGTTGGCAGCTTGCGCCGGGACTCGATTAATTTGAAAGTGGCCAGAGCGCTCATAAAGCTGGCCGCGCAGGAAAAATTACCTCACCATCTTAATCTGGTTGATATTGGTGGTTTGCCTTTATATAACGAGGATTTATGGGACGGTATTCCGAGCACCGTGACCGACTTTAAAAATAGTATAAAAACGAGTGATGCCGTGCTGTTTGTCACGCCAGAATACAATCGTTCCGTGCCTTCGCCACTGAAAAATGCACTGGACTGGGGTTCACGGCCAAACAAGGACAACAGTTGGGGAACTAAACCTGTTGCCATGCTGGGCGCAAGTCCGGGTCAACTGGGCACCGCAGTGGCACAGTCGCATTTGCGTGTTATTTTAATGACGTTAAATACCCGGTTGATGGCTCAACCAGAAATTTATCTCAAATTTGAAGACGGCATGATTGATAACAACAATGAAATTGCCAGTGAAAGAACCCGGCAATATTTATTGAAATTTTTAAACACGTTTAATGAATGGATTAATGAAATAGGCACTGCAACGCCCTAAAGGATAAAACCAACTTTATCCTTCTTAAAAATCCGGTTAATTGCTTATTCAATCAGCAATTTTGTTAATGCCTCACGCAATTGATCTGGTATGGCAACGGATTGCCGGGTTTGCCGATCCACAAACACATGCACAAAATGACCTTGCGCTACGGCATCGTCTGCATCGGGTCGGAAAATTGCCAGCTCATAACGCACTGATGAACGTCCTAAGTGCGCCACCCGCAACGCACCTTCCAGCTGATCTGGAAAAGCAACCGGCGCAAAATAACTACAACCAGAATCCACCACCAATCCAATGACCGGGCCATCATGAATGTCCAGTCCCCCATGTTCAATCAGGTAGCGGTTGGCCGTACTGTCAAAATAGCTGTAATACATGACATTGTTGACGTGACCATAAATGTCATTGTCGGCCCAGCGGGTGGTTAGGGATGAAAACCAGCCAAAATCTTTACGCTGATAAGCTACAGGTTTAGCGGCTACAGGTTTTGTCACAACAGGCTCACTCATTTAATTTTAAAAATTTGAAAAAGCAGCGGGTTAGGCTGCTCATTTATTCATTAGGTTTTGGATTAAAGCGCAAAACTAGAGAGCCTTAAGCATAAACTGCCTGATAAATGGCCAGTGCATCAGCGTGGCTAAGTTCACGCGGATTATTGACCAACAAGCGGGTTTGCAGCATGGCATCACGCGCCAGCATGTCTAGGTCTTGCTCTGGAACATTGAGCTGGTTTAGGCGACAGGGTAAGCCACTGTTTAAAATATGCTGCTCCAGTCGGTCAATCAGTTGGTTAGCCAGTTCGATGTCAGAACCCTGAGCTATCGGATTTAAAATCAGCATCAGTTCGGCGTAATGTCTGGCCGCGTGGCTCAGGTTAAAGCGGATTACTTCACACAGTACCAGTGCATTGGAAAGGCCATGAGAAATATGATAATGCCCACCCAGTGGATAAGCCAGCGCATGCACGGCAGCAACTGGTGAGTTGGCAAATGCCTGTCCAGCCAGCATGGCACCAAATAGCATGTTCTGGCGTGCTTCCAGATTGTGGCCTTCATGCACGGCGGTTTGCAGGTTTTGATCCAGCAATACCAGTGCCTGCTTGGCCAGCATGTCGGAATACAGGTTTTTCTTGTGCACGCTGGTGTAGGCTTCAATGGCATGCACCATGGCATCAATACCCGTAGCTGCGGTCACTGCGGGCGGCAGGCCGGTAGTCAGTTCGGCATCCAGCAGGGCAATATCGGCATACAGCACGGGTGATACCACGCCCATCTTGGTGGTTTCACCGGTGGTAATAATCGCCACGCTAGTCACTTCCGAGCCGGTTCCTGCGGTGGTTGGCACCTGAATCAATGGCAGGCGCTTGCCTTGAATATTGCCCACACCATAAATTTCGCTCAAAGCCTGTGTTTGCTGTGGGTTGGCCAGAATGGCAATCAGCTTGGCTACATCCATGGAGCTGCCACCACCATAGCCAATCACGCCATCAATCTGGTTCGACTTGGCCTGTTCGACGGCTGCCAGAATCACATGATCCGGCGGGTCGGCCAGCACCTGATCATAAATGGTGTAGGCAATGTCGGCGTTTTTCAAACTGGCCAAGGCATCGTGATGCAGCTGAAATTTCACAATGCCCGCATCAGTCACAAACATGACATGATTTAAGCCCAGTCGTTTGCAATGCTCGCCAAGCTCGTGCCGGGAACCCGTTGCGCAGATAATTTGTTGAACAGTATCAAAGCTAAAGCGATTCATTGTTGGTTCCCTAAAAGCAGTTAATCCTTGATTCTCGTCAGAATCATTCATATTGTGGCTTGGGCTATAGCCGTGTGCCTAGCGTTGCCGCTATACTCAATTGGTTTATTTTGTTAGGAAAAGCGCGCAATGGCAAGCTCGCCATATCAGGTATTGTGTGTCTGTCTGGGGAATATCTGTCGTTCGCCCACTGCAGAAATCGTGTTAAAACATTATGTGAAGCTGGCTGGTTTAGCAGTTGAAATTGATTCGGCAGGCACCAGCAACTATCATCCCCACAAGGCGCCAGACGTACGTACGCAAAGAGTTGCCCGCGCTCGTGGCTATGATCTGTCACACTTGCGCGCGCGTCAGATCTGTCGGGAAGACTATGACCAGTTTGACCTGATTCTAGCTATGGATGAGGCCAACCTGTCAGATTTGCACTGGAAAGTGAGTAATTTGGTGCAACAGGGCGAGCTGGATGAAACCGTGCTTGACCGTCTGGCGCTGATGAGTGAGCATGACCCAAAATTTCCTCGGCAGGCAGTGCCAGATCCTTACTTTGGTCAGGCCAGCGATTTTGAGCGCGTGATTGATCAATGTGAAAGTGCCGCCCAAGCTTGGATTGATTACTGGCAGTCTAATCCAAAGATTTTACGCCGCCAGTCTTGAGTCAGCCATTCGTCATGAGTATCGTCAATGTTGCAGTTTGAACCCAATGCCAGTTTAAAACCGTTCAATACTTTAGGTCTACATAGTCGGGCAAGATATTTGGCCAGCGTCACTACCGAAGCGGACTTGGTCGCTGTTTTACAATCCGTGACTGCCCAGCGTTTGCCGGTTTTTGTGCTGTCGGGTGGTAGTAATGTGTTGCTGTCAGAGTGTATTGATGCGCTGGTGATCCGTCCGCTGCTACGGGGAATCCGGCTGGTCAGTGAAGATAGCCAACAGGTGCTGGTTGAGGTGATGGCCGGTGAGGAATGGCATCCGTTTGTGCAGTATGCGCTGGCTCAGGGCTGGTATGGGCTGGAAAACCTGTCATTGATTCCCGGTTATGTCGGGGCATCACCAATCCAGAATATTGGCGCTTATGGGGTTGAAGTCAGTCAGTGTATTCACCACATTAAGGCATGGCACCTACCCACCGGGCGCTGGCATATCCTGCAACCTGAGCAGTGCCAGTTTGGCTATCGTGACAGTATTTTCAAGCAGCAGGCGAGTGACTGGATCATTAGTCGCGTGATATTTTGTTTAAACAAACAGCCGCAGCTTTGCATAAATTATGGGGATGTGCGTGAACAGGCCGGATTAAAGCCAACCCCGCAATCGGTGGCAAAAGCCATTATCCAGATTCGTCAGGCCAAATTGCCAGACCCCAAAAAAATTGCCAATGTGGGCAGCTTTTTTAAGAATCCGGTCATTGATCTTGCGCACTATGAACAGCTTAAACAGGATTATCCCGCCTTGAGTGCTTATCCACAGCCGAATGGACAGGTAAAAGTGGCCGCAGGCTGGTTAATTGATCAGTCCGGCTGGAAAGGCAAGCGTATTGGTAGTGTCGGCATGTATGATAAACAGGCACTGGTACTGGTGAACTATCATATTGCTTCACTGGCTGATGTGCAGCAGGTGAGCCAAGCCGTACAGGATTCGGTATTGCAGAAATTTGCAATCCAGCTGGAGCAGGAACCTGTTCTGGTTAAATTTTAAACTGAAAAACCCTATATCGAGGCATTATGACAACAGCATTACCCTGGCATAAACGAACAATAAAGCGGCTGGCAGCCCTTGCATTGTTAGTGGTTGCAGCGGTGCTGTTTGTCATGAGTCCGTTTTATGCGCGGGCTATTTTGTGGGGTCTTAACAAGATTCCAGTAACGGTCAATCAGGTGGCAGCAGCCAGCCAGAAAGGAGATGGCCGTATTGAGGAAACTGAGCAGCCCGAACCCGGTTCACCAGAGTGGCAGCAACAGCAGCAGCGTATTGCTGATGAACAGGCTCAGCAGCTATTAAAGCAGTTTGACCAGCAGAAAGTAGCGCAGCCTGCTAGTTCTTCGGCCAATGATAAAACCAGTAACCCTATATCAGTAAAAAAAGTAAAAGAAAATGAAAAACCCGATGTGCCCAGTCTGGTAGAAACGCTGGCCAAAATGCAGGATGACTATCAGTTGCAAAAGCAGTCAGTCAAAAATACCAACAGCCAATCTGGTATTCATGTGGGTGCTGAAGTTTCAAATCTTAATAGCCAGAAAAAATTAAATAAAAATCAGGCGCATGTCATTGTTGTACTGGGTGGTGGATTGGGTCGTGATGCAGCGCATAACATTGTGGTCAATGCGTATACCCGCCTGCGGCTTGAAAAAGCAGTCCGCCAGAAACAATATAATCCCTTGCCCATTTTGCTCAGTGGCGTAGAAGCCCCTTATATGCAAAACTGGCTAAAAGCGCATCAGGTAGATGCCGGATTACTAGAAAACCGCAGCATGAATACCTGTGAAAATACCCGTTTTAGTGCGTTGTTACTGCAGAAAAAAGGTGGGGCACCGCGCGTGGAACTCATCACTGATGCCTACCACATGCCACGTGCCAGACGCCTGTTTGCCATGAATGGCATTGATACCATTCCAGTAGTTGCGCCATTACCCAATGTGCAAACTCGCTGGAAACCCAGCAAAAGCAATTTGATGCACAGTCGCCGCGCAACGTATGAAGCGATTGCCAGTATCCGTGATTTATGGTTTGGTGAAACCAATTGCCGTGAGGTGCCCTAATGAATAAGCCGTATCCTTTTCAGTCTCCTGCGGTATTGCGAGCCACGCAGCTTCCTTTGCCAGATCGTCAGCATACCCCTGATGCGCTACCACTGCTTAATATTAGTGAACCGATGCTACTTGACCCTGTGTTAGAGGGCTACCAGACCCTATATGGCCTCAACAAGATTGATGCGCTGCATTGGCAGGGTTATCTGAATGTGGCGCAACATAAGACCCATATCCAGATTTTTCAGCCCAAGCAGCAGATTCTGGGTACGGTGTGGCTGTTGCATGGCTATCTGGAGCATAGCGGGATTTATCAGCCCATTATTGAGGAAATCATCGAACAGGGCTTTAGTGTGGTGACGTTTGATTTACCGGGACATGGTTTAACCGAAGGTCCTGTCGCCAGTATTCAGGAATTTGCCATTTATCAGGCCATATTATCCGGGATTGGTGATTGGGCAGCGCCGCATCATGATCAGTTACCAAAACCATGGCTTGGCATTGGGCAAAGTACCGGTGGCGCCATCTGGATTGACCATACCCTGACAGCCGCTGCCCAGCGTCGCTCACCCATGATTGACCGGGCGCTTCTCTTGTCGCCCTTGGTTCGTCCTGCCAAAAGCGCATGGTGGCACAATAGTGTGGGTCTTACCCTCATCAAAAAAATCAAGCGCAATATCCCGCGCAATTTTAGGCGCAATAACCACAATCCTGAGTTTTTGCGCTTTGTGCGGCTGACCGATCCCTTACAGCCAAGAGTCATGAGTCTGGAGTGGATTTTGGCGCTGGCCAAGTGGATGGTTCGTATTGAACAACTCCCAGCGTGTCGCATTCCGGTTTGGGTGGCGCAGGGTGCCAAGGATGAAACCGTAGACTGGCGTTATAATCTTGAATTTATCCGCAAGAAATTTCGCCTGCAAACCTTGCTCATTCTTGAGGAGGGTTCTCATCAGTTAATCAATGAGCGGCATGATATCCGCGCTGCCTTAACCGGACTGATCCCGGCATTTTTGCATGCCAATGACATCAAACGCCATTATTTTGATCCTGAGTAAACACTCGCTATTTTTTTGTATAAATAGTTAAAAAATGAATATAAAACAGGAATTGTACAGCCTGAATGCACAAGGCGGACTATGATATTTTTATCCTGTTTTTCATGATTAAAACACCAATATGAAAATTGCCACTTGGAATGTAAACTCACTGAATGTCCGTGCGCCACAGGTTTTAGACTGGCTCAACACTGAAGCGGTCGATGTGCTGTGCTTGCAGGAAACCAAGATAGAAGATCATAAATTTCCCTATGATGACTTTGCTGCGATTGGCTATCAGGCGGTACATCTGGGACAAAAAACCTATAATGGCGTGGCGATTATCAGCAAGCACTCTATTGAAGACGTGCAGTTTGATATTCCCGGTCTGGACGACCCACAAAAGCGGGTGGTGGCAGCAACCATTCAGGGCATTCGCATCATTTGTATCTATATTCCAAATGGCCAAAGTGTGGATTCGGACAAGTATCAATACAAGCTGCGCTGGTTGCAGGCACTCACGGCTTACCTTGAACAACAGCTGGCACAATATCCCAAACTGGCATTGCTGGGCGATTACAACATTGCCCCTGAAGACCGTGATGTCTATGACCCAGAACGATGGCAGGGTAGTGTGCTGGTGAGTGCGTTAGAACGAGCCGCTTTTAAACAACTGCAAACACTGGGCTTGCATGATAGTTTTCGCCTGTTTGAACAGCCTGAAAAATTATATAGCTGGTGGGATTACCGCATGGTGGCTTTTCGGCGCAATCTGGGCCTGCGTATTGATCATATTTTAATTAGCTCGGCGTTGGTGCCTTTAGCCAAAGCCAGCTGGATAGACCGCGCGCCCCGTAAACTGGAGCGGCCATCCGATCACACGCCCGTGGTTTTAGAGCTGGATATTTAATGAAAGCTCCTTTATCACCGACAGGCCAAAGTTACCCATGCTTAGATCTTGGATATAAATAAAACCAACTTATTGATCCAGCAAATGATTATCTTTGGGCAGGGTTTTGGCCATGTACAAATGCTTTTGCTTGGAAACCAGAATAATCTCACTATTGAGTTCTAGTTCGCCAAATTCCGGTTCAACTTCCACGTAATGCAAATGGCCATGCTGGTCACGCACGCGAGCCTGTGCGCTAAAACCGGGACGTGCATCGCCCCGACAAATCGTAGCAATGCGCCCCAGTAATTCGGGCTGACCAATCACCGGCATGGTGCGATCACTATACATGAGCTGACTGAGCCAATGGCCCAGAAACACGGTAAATAACAGGCTAATCAGCAGGACTGGAATAATAATCATCCAGAGCGAGGCAAACGCGTCGGTGATGGCATAGCAAATAAACTGGAGTAAATAGCCAAACACGCCCGTGCTGAGCAAAAAAAGAATGGTGAGGATAAAGATGGGAAACTGGTTGGCATGCAAGCGCTTTAGGATATATACCACAAAGCGGGGCAGACGCGCTTCAACCCACGCCGAAGGACTAAATTTTAAAGAAGTGCCCAGCGTTTCGGTCAATGCCAGAATCAGCATGCTGATTAATGCCAGTGTAAATAGCAAAAAAGGCGCTGAAAAAAAGATTGAACTTGTCATGGCTGTCCTCGCCAAATCCGCCAGTTTTACTTTCTGATACAGGGAATAATTCAGTGAAAAATTGTCTGTAGGGAAGCGTGGCTTATTCCACTATTCTGCCAAATAAATGCCACCATCCGAATGCACACTAATCTCAATGGCTGTCAAATGATCACCCATGCAGGGACCAAAAATGCACTGACCATCGTCAACCCGAAACAGCGCGCCATGGGTCGAGCAAATAATGTATTCACGATCCATGTCCAGAAACTGGTTTTCCTGATATTCCAGTTCTGTTCCCAGATGTGGGCAATTGTTGAGATAGGCATAAAATGCCCCATCACGCTGGGTCACAAAAATAGCGCCTTTATCGGTTTCAAAACCGCGCGCTTCGCGTTCCGGGATATCTTCCGTATTGCACAATCGTTGCATGATGGGTCACACCTTTACTTACACGTTAAACACCAGAGTCGGCCAGCCAAATTCCATTAGATTAGCCGGTAACTGTATCAGCAGCAAACGAACCAGCCTGCAAAATAGCCTGATATTGTTCAACTGACAAGCGCGGCCCATATTGACTCACCACTTTGGATGCGGTTGCTGCTGCAAGCTTGCCACAGTTTTCCAGCGTATCACCCTGATTTAGGCCATATAAAAACGCTCCAGCAAATGCATCGCCAGCACCTAAGGTATCAATGGCCTTACATGGAACGGCCTCAATCTGAATTTGTTTGCCAGCTTGCGTGGCAATCAATGCACCTTTTTCGCTTAAAGTCACCATCACGGTTTTACTGAGTTTTAACAGCGCTGCAATGGTGTCCTGCATGGCTTCGGTATTGGTGTACATGCGCGCTTCATGTTCATTGCAAAACAGCAGGTCTACACCACCATCAATCAGGTCATCCAGTCCGTCACGTGCATATTGCACCATGGCTGGGTCGGACAGGGTAATGGCAATTTGGGTATTGTTTTGTTTGGCTATTTCACGCGCCTGCTTGACTGCCGCTCGTGCAGTTGGGCTGGTGGCCAGATAACCTTCAATATATAAATATTTGGCTGTTTTTAGGGGTTCAAAGTCAATTTGTGCGCTGCTTAACTCAGCAGTAATACCCAGGTAAGTCTGCATGGTGCGCTCACTGTCCGGCGTGACCAGTACCACGCAAGTGCCAGTTTCGCCGTCACTCATGGAGCTGCTAGAGGTTTGTACATTGGCGTGGCTTAAACCATTGAGGTAAAACTGGCCAAAATCATCGTTACCCACTCGGCAGGCATAAAATGCAGAACCACCCATGGCCGTAAATGCCACCGTAGAGTTGGCTGCCGAACCACCACTAGCTTGTTCCTGCGCATGGTAGCTCTGGTTTAGGTGGGTTAGTAGCTGCTGCTGGACAGTTTGTTCGGCCAGTTGCATAGTGCCTTTGAGCAGTTGATGCTGTTGTAAAAACTGATCGTCTACACTGTATTCCAGATCAACCAGCGCATTTCCAATAACATACAAATCAACTGACATAAGCCTTGTTCCCTTTTCCTGTGTTTTACTAACTTTGTTTCGGTGGCAAGCGGTTTAAAGACGCAAAGGTTATCATGCCTTTATAGGGATAAATATATTTTTACCTTGAAATTTCTGCAAGTCAGCATAATTTAAACTAATGCTAAGTGCTGTTTTAGGTCTATCAGCTCAATAATGCCAAGCCAAATTGGCACAGGATGCAGCATCATTGCTGATTAGCTGATATTCTTGACAAAATATTCGTTCTACCATTGTTTGACCTTGCGCAAATTTATATTGCTGTCAGGTCAGGCAAGTTAAACATTGGAGTTTGCATGACAGCCGCGTTTTCAATTACTGATAAAAATCGGGTTCATCCTGCGTTTGAGTTAATCAACCAGCATTATATTCCTGCGCTATCGGCCGAATTTTTACAGTACCGTCACCGGGCAACTGGCGCGCTGCATTATCATCTGGCAGCCGACAATGATGAAAACGTATTTCTGGTAGCGTTTAGAACCCAGCCCATGGATTCGCGCGGGGTTGCACATATTCTGGAACACACGGCGCTATGTGGTTCACAAAAATATCCAGTGCGTGACCCGTTTTTTTCCATGATTCGTCGTTCGCTCAATACCTTTATGAATGCCTTTACCGCAGCCGACTGGACTGCATATCCGTTTGCCACTCAAAACAAAACCGATTTTTATAACCTGTTGTCGGTTTATCTGGATGCAGCATTTTTTGCCAGCCTGAATGAACTGGATTTTGCACAGGAAGGCATCCGTATTGAGCTGGAAAATGACAAGCCAGTGTATAAAGGCATTGTGTTTAATGAAATGAAAGGCGCAATGAGTTCGCCTTCCGACCAGCTTTATCATACGCTGGCGCATTATTTATATCCAAAAACTACCTATCACTATAACTCTGGCGGTAATCCAGCCGATATTCCCGACCTGTCGCATCAGGATTTGATTGATTTTTACAAGTCGCATTATCATCCGGCCAATGCTGTGTTTATGAGCTTTGGTAATTTATCGCCCGTTGAGCTGCAAACCCAGTTTGAAGAACAGGCGCTCAAAAACTTCGGCAAGGGCGAAACGCTCAAATCAGTGCCTGAGCAACGCCTGACAGCGCCAGTTAAAGTTGAAGATGTGTATGCAGTAGACAGCGATGAGCTGGCCAAAAAAACTTATATCCAGTTTGCATGGCTATTGCCGCCCAGCACTGACATTAAAACCCGTCTGGCTTTACGTCTGATGGAAGGCGTGCTGATGGAACATTCGGCATCGCCCCTGCGCCAGTATCTGGAAACTTGTGGTCTGGGAGAATCCACCTCGCCGATTATGGGGCTGGATGACAGCAACTTTGAAATGACCTTTTTCTGCGGTTTGCAGGGCAGTGAAGCCGACAAAGCCGATGAACTGGAAGCCGGAATTTTCAAGGTATTACAGGATGTGGTGAATCATCCGATTGACAATAACCAGATTGAAGCCGTGCTGCACCAGATTGAGTTGCACCAGCGTGAAATCAGTGGCGACGGCATGCCGTATGGCTTAACCTTGCTGTTAAATGGACTGGGCAGTGCCATTCATGGTGCTGACCCGCTGGATGTCTGGCAGATTGAGCCTCATCTGGCCGAACTACGTGAACAGCTTAAAGACCCGCAATGGTTGCCGCAATTGATCCAGCATTATTTAATTGATAACCCGCACCGTGTGCGCCTGACCTTAAAACCTGATCCACAAAAAAGTGCCCGTGATGATGCGGCTGAGCAGGCCAGACTGGATGCGGTTGCCCAGCAACTGGATGATACAAAACGCCAGTATTTAATTGAACAGGCCAAATTACTGGAAGTTCGTCAAGCACAGGAAGATGACCTATCATTGTTGCCCAAGGTGGGGCTGGCTGATATTCCGGCAGAGCTGCATATTGTGGAAGGTACAACCACCAGCCTGAATCTGGCAGGTCAAGTTGCACCGTTTTATCAGTATGCCGCTGGCACCAATGGTTTGTATTATCAACAGGTCATGATCCAGATTCCTGATGATGTGCTGCAATCGCCATTGCTGGGCATTTATACCTCACTGGTGGGTGAAATTGGCGCAGGTGACATGAGCTATCTGGACATCCAGCAGGCGCAGGCGCTGGTGAGTGGTGGCTTGCATCTGGGTGCCAGTTTCCGTTCTGATCTTCATCATCCTGAAAAAACCAGTAGTTATCTGATACTCACCACCAAGGCATTAACAGAAAAAACAGAAGCGCTGAGTTTGCTCAAAACTGCCTTTGAACAGCTCCGTTTTGATGAAAAAGATCGTATTTTGGAGCTGTTGCAACAACGTAAGGCACGCTGGCAGTCACGGTTGTCTGGCGCTGGCCATAGCTACGCATTGCAAACGGCGTCGCGTGACATGAGTGCGCTGGCTCGTCGTGATTATTATAATGCTGGCCTGCCTGCACTGGTTTGGCTCAAAAATCTGCTGCAAAAGATTGAACAGGATGATGCAGCACTGGATCAGTTAATTGCTGATTTGCAACAACTGCATCAGCGTGTCCTAAGCCTGCCCAAGCAGTTTTTGCTGGTGGCTGAGCAGGAAAAAATGAATGGCTTGAGTGAGCAACTGGCACAAGTCTGGCAGCAATCCACTGTGAGTAATGATCAGTCATTGTTGGCGGTAAATGCGCATCCTACTGAAAATAGCGATATTGCATGGCTGATTCAGGCCAATGTGCAGTTCTGTGCTGCTGCTTATCCGGCAGTGGCAGTCGACCATCCGGATGCCTGCCCACTGATGGTTCTAGGCCCTTACCTAAAAAATGGCTTTTTGCACCGTGCATTGCGTGAACAGGGTGGAGCGTATGGAGGTGGTGCAAGCTATGATGGCAATGCCTGTGCATTCCGTTTTCACAGCTACCGTGATCCGCGCCTGAGTGAAACCTTCAAGGATTTTGTAGCCAGTATTGACTGGTTGCTCAATGACAAACAGGAACCCCATCAGTTAGAAGAAGCCATCATGGGGCTGATTGCCAGCATGGATAAACCGGGATCACCGGCAGGCGAAGCCATCAGTGCCTGCCATGCCATGCTGCATGGTCGTACCCCTGAATTTAGGCGCCAAATGCGGGCGGGGTTGCTTAAGGTAACTCTGGATGACCTCAAGCGGGTAGCACAGCAGTATATTCAGGCAAAACTACCGGTTCGGGCGGTCGTGGCTCCTTATGCCAAGGCTGAGGAATTGCAGGGCTTGGGCTTTCAGGTCGCGCAAATCTAACTTGATTTTGTGGCTATTTGATTTGGTAAAACCTTGCGGCTCATTCAAACTGTCGCAAGGTTTTTCAGTATTCAGCTAGTGCTTTTTTGGTTATGCCTGTTTATGCTATGGCCACTCGATCATGGCCTGTTTTTTCATGTCTAAACCTGTTCAAACGTATAACACAGTCAATTCAGCATTCTTTAATAACAGTAAACTGTGCGGTGCCCTTGTTCTTTCATTAAGTGGCATAGTGCATGCTGAGACGGCAACCACCACACTGGCCACTGCACCGGCTTCTATTGCTGAAGTAACGCCTGCCTATCAGCCCACCACCCCTGAAAGCTGTATTACGCTTGAAAGTAATGCTGAGCGGCTCGATTGCTACGATGTTTTTTTTAAACGTCCAGCAACTCCTGTGGCACAGCAAGCCGTGGCTGAAAAAATTCAAAGCGAAAATGAGGCCGCCACAACAGCATCAGTTGCCAGTGATACCTCTCAAGCAATGACCTTTTTGCAAGGGATCAACCCCCGGGAATGGTTTAGGGCAGGCGCGCCTTATGATCCTACCATTTCCCTGCTGGATCGTCGCTGGGAGTTGAGTCATGCTGCAAAACTGGGTACTTTTCATCTTAAAGGCTATAAACCCAGCTATATTCTGCCGGTGTTTATTACCGGAAATGTCAATGATTTGCCATCCAGCAAGAATCCTGAAAATCAGGTGAAAGATGCGGAAGATATCAGCAGGGTTGAGGGCAAGTTTCAACTCAGCTTGAAAACCAAAGCCATGGAAGGTGTGTTTGGCGATTATGGTGATTTATGGCTGGGCTATACCCAGTCGTCACGTTGGCAGTTATACAATGCCAGCAACTCACGGCCATTTCGTGAAACCAACTACGAGCCTGAAGCTAGCCTGATCTTTGGCACCAATTATAACCTGTTTGGACTTAACGGACGTTTACTGGGTATTAGCCTCAATCACCAGTCCAATGGCCGTGAGTTACCATTGTCGCGTAGCTGGAATCGGGCGATCTTAAATCTTGGTTTTGAGCGTGATAATTTTGCCTTAATGCTGCGACCTTGGTATCGCATTCCAGACGGTGACACGAAAAAGGATGATAACCCGGATATAGAAAATTATATCGGACGAGGTGATTTGCAGGCTTTTTATAAATATCAGCAGCAAGAGTTTTCGCTTATGCTGCGTCATAGCCTCAAAGGCGGTGACAATAATCACGGCGCTGTACAATTTGACTGGGCATTTCCCATCAATGGCAGCTTGCGCGGTTATTTCCAAGTATTTGATGGCTATGGAGAAAGCCTAATTGATTACAACCACAAAGCCACTTATGTGGGCTTAGGGGTATCGCTGCTAAATTGGTATTAAAATCAGCGCGAATTAACCAGCAGGTTTTAGAGCCTGCTGGTTAATTGGGCGTATAGTAATTATTTAGCTAGCCATATCATTTATTTAATATAATCGTATTGAACCGTAATTTTCTGATTGGCTTGTGGTAGCGCAGTCCCATAGAAAATTAGGGAAGTGCCATTAATACTGCTAACGATATCAAACCCATTGGTATGACTCAGGTCGCGCTTCACTTCTTTATTGTCCACTTTCACGGTAATGCTGGAAGGTAGTGCAAATTGCTTTAGGACAAAGTTGCTGGCCAGACCTGTAGCTGTTTTAATAATTTCATCAAACATCACGTTCCAGCTGGCTGCATTGGCACAAATGGATGCGTAATTACCACCGGTCAAGCGTGCAATTTCTTTAAAGTGAGCGCCACCTTCTGCGCTACCACCTTCACCATTACAAGAATAATCGGGATCCTTGTAACCGGGCTGTGTAGCAGCAAAATCAGGGCGCAGCATGGTTGCTGTTCCAGCAATGGCAAAATAGGTAGCACCTGTTTTTATAAAGTAATCTTTATAGTCATTGAAGCTACGTGAGGTATAGCCGTTAGCATAGATAAATTCTTGATAGGTTTCATTTTCGGGTTCATCGGAAACAAAAACGATCAGGTTTTTAGCATTGGGGCGGTCAAACTGCGATAGGTTGGCTTCGCGCACACAATAAAAACCCGTCTCAGTACTAGAGCCATAAGTACCCGGACTTGCCAATTTTTTCCACTCTACTTCAGCATTTGGGGTTGAGCGGTCAATAAATTGGGTTTTATTGTCTGATAACGTCCGCAAGGTTTTGCATACCCCAGCATCCTGCACATTCACTGCCAGACGATAATCAATACCTGCCTTATTTAAGGCAGTAAAAAACTGGTTTGCGCCATCCGCGAGATTTTTTTGTTCTTCGGCCATTGAACCTGAAGAATCAATCGACCATAAAATGTCTACCGCATTTGAGCCTTTGTTGGCCTGCGTAAATGTTTCGGTGGTAGAAACAATTGGCAGGGGTTGGGCATTGGTAATTGCCGTTGCAGTAATCAGATCATTGTAAGCTTGAATCACACTGTTGTAATTTTTTGCACTATAGGAACCGCCCCACACATAGGCATCACCATTTGTTACCCACAATGCCAACGATAAACGTAATTTGGCATCGGTAGAGTTCACGCTAATCGGCAAGTTTTTAATCACCTGATTGTTGTTGATATAATTTAAAACCAGATTGCGAATGTAGGCAGCATCTTGGGCGGTATTTTTTAGATCAATATCTAAGGTAATATTATTTACCTCAGCTTGAGAGTTTTTAGTATTTTTATTCACCAGGATATTAACAGTTGCCCCTTCTTTTTTTAATAAGCTACTAATATCAGATAAATATTGTGCAGAGAGTTCATTTAACTTTTTATTGGTTTTAAAATCCAGACCAAAAGCTGCATAACCTTGTTTAGTGTCATCCAGTAATAATGCGGTTTCATTCTGTTCTAGTTTGACTTCCTGAACCATGGCCGGGTCAATCTTGCCAAACAGTGCAATATTTGCGGGACTACTGTAGATTGCTGCTTTGGTTTTAATGGTTGCCTGTTCAGGAGTAGGATTGGGTGTGGGGTTTGGACTCGGTGTTGGGTTAGGTGTCGGAGTGGGTGAAGACGTATCATTATTATTGCTGTCATTACAGCCCGTTAGTAACATCGAACTACAAATACTGAGCGCCAGTATTGTTTTAGTCAAAGACATGATAACTCTCCAGAACATTTACTATTGTTTTTACTGTTCATCAGGATTAGGAATATAGCCTGATATTCAAAAAGCAGGTTAGTAGAACATAAATAATATTTTTTCAATGTATGATAAACCTTAGAGCAACAATTAATTCACATTAAGACCACATTAAAAAATTTTTATTTATTAGATTAAATTAATATATTGCATATTAATTTAAGGTTGTATAATTAATACGTGCTGTTATGTGATCTAATTAATAGAATTAAGAATTTATGTGGTTTGGATATGGTTTTAAATATTGAGCAGTATTTGTTGCTAAAGTTAAAGTTTTACCCTGTCTGATTCCCATTTTTTATGAGGAAAATAAGATGTATTAATGGATATCTTCTACAATTGATTTGTATAATTCAACCAGCTAAAAACCACGCTAAGGCTCTATTGAAACAGCTAAAAGCGTGGTTACATTGGAGTAAGAAGATTAAAAAATCTCGTACTTTTATTTTAAAAATAACTGGTATCCCGCATTTTCGGTGATTTCTTCATGCGGATAACCAATCATATCCAGTGCAGCGGTGAGTTCAGCGGGTTGATGATTGCCTAGTTGCAAGCCCATCAGCACACGGCCTTCCGCAGCGCCATGATTGCGATAATGAAATAGCGAGATATTAAACTGCTGGCCAAGGCGTTCAAGAAAGGTCAGTAGGGCACCGGGTCGTTCAGGAAATTCCACCCGAAATAAATGCTCATCATCCAGACCAGCATGGCCACCAATCAGATAACGGATGTGCAGCTTGGCCACCTCATCATCGGTAAGATCAGTCACCTGATAACGTTGCAAATCACTTAAAATTTGCTGATGTTCAACCGCACCGTTTTTAAGGCCAATGCCGACAAAAATATGTGCTGCGCCATTTCCCTGTCCTGATGCTGCCTGATAACGATAGTTAAATTCAGTAATGGCTCGACCTTTTAAGGCACGGCAAAACTCCAGATAAGCGCCTTTTTCTTCGGGTATGGTGACTGCAAAAATGGCTTCACGCTTTTCACCAATTTCAGTGCGCTCGGCTATATAGCGCAAGCGATCAAAATTCATGTTGGCACCGCAAACAATCGCCACCATGTTTTTATTTTCAATGCCATGCGCAGCGACATACTTCTTGATACCTGCCAGAGCCAATGCACCAGAAGGTTCGACAATGGTACGGTTTTCCTCAAACACATCCTTGATGGCGGCGCAGATTTCATCGGTTGAGCAGGTCACGACTTCTGGCTCAATGAGCGCACCTGAACCATCAGATTTTTGCAGGCGCAATACATCAAAAGGCAGGGCACCAATTTGTGCTACTGCGGTTCCATCAGCAAATAGACCGACTTGGGGTAGCTTGGCGCGCTCATTACATTGCAACGCCAGCTTTAGGCAGGCAGATTCATCAGACTCCACAGCCACAATTTTAACGTGTGGTGCTACTTCACCAAAGTAAGCCGCAACCCCGGCAATTAAACCCCCACCACCCACCGCGATAAATACATATTCAACCTGTCGCCACTGTTTTAAAATCTCGGTAGCAATGGTGCCTTGGCCAGCAATAACCAGTTCATCATCATAAGGCGGGACATACGCCAACCCTTCGTCTTGAGCACGCTGCATGGCATACTGGTTGGCGACATCAAAGCTGTCTCCATGCAATATCACATTGCCGCCCAGTCGTTTGACCGCATTGACTTTAATATCAGGCGTGGTACTTGGCATAACAATAATAGTGTCAATGCCCATTTTTTGGCCGGAATAGGCCACCCCCTGCGCATGGTTACCTGCAGACGCACAAATCACACCACGCTTTAGTTGATCGCTTGGCATCTGGCTAATGCGGTTATAGGCCCCACGTAGCTTAAAAGAAAAAACCGGTTGCAGGTCTTCGCGCTTCAAACGAATGTTATTATTCAGCCGCTCAGAAATTCGGGGCGCCAGGTCAAGTGGACTTTCAATCGCCACATCGTACACCGTGGCTTGTAAAATTTGTCTGACCCAACGTGAGAGCATGCTGATTTCACCTGTATAATGTAGACCCAACAGAGTATTGCAGCGCTGGCCGTGTTTCAAGGTTTAGCTGCAACAAATTGATTTTTTAAACCAAAGAGAGTGAATTATGGCAATACTGTCAGCTCAGGATCAAAAAAAACGTGCTGTCGCAGAAGCTGCTCTGGCACATTTGCCTAAAGGCGGCATTTTAGGGGTAGGGACTGGCAGTACCGTAAATTTCTTGATTGATATGTTGCCCAGTCTTCAGCTTGAAGCCGCAGTTGCCAGTTCCAAAGCCACCGAAGAACGCCTTAAGGCTTTGGGCGTTGAAGTGGTTGAGCTGAACCATGTGGGCAGTCTGGACGCCTATGTGGATGGTGCCGATGAAATTGACCGCCATTTACATATGATTAAAGGTGGCGGTGCGGCTCTAACCCGTGAGAAAATTGTGGCTTCTGTTGCACGTGAATTTATTTGTATTGTCGATGAATCCAAATGGGTTACGCAATTGGGTCGGGCATTTCCGGTGCCAGTGGAAGTCATCCCTATGGCGCGTTCCAGCGTGGCACGCAAGATTGTGGCACTGGGTGGTGATCCGGTTTATCGCGAAGGTGTCGTCACCGATAACGGTAACGTGATTCTGGATGTATTTAACCTGAGTATTTTAAATCCCATTGAAATGGAAACCCTGATCAATAATATTCCGGGTGTAGTTACCAACGGTATCTTTGCCCAGCGGGGTGCAAATATTGCACTCATTGCCAGTGATCAGGGCGTACGTACGGTCAAACCAGAGTAGCAATAGGACTGCTATAGCACATGCAGGAAATTCCGAACATTCAGCGACGTGTAAAAAGTAATGCACGTCGCTTAAAGCTGCGCATTGAGCATCATCAAGTGTATTTGACCATACCGCCGCGCACTGTTGAAAAAGATATTCAGGTATTTTTAAAGCAATCCGAACCTTGGCTGATCAATACATGGAATCGCCACTATGCAGCTAACATAACCACAACGGTGCCCAAAAACGGTGAACAGATTCATTTTCCATTAGGGCAAAAAACCTATCAAATCCTATTAAATTCAGATTCGGCAGATGACGTAGAAAATCGTTCAAAACTGATTATCGAAGATAATTTATTAATTGTTGAAGCTAATCAAGCAGGCAATTTATTAAAAACATGGATACGGCAGCAGGCCAGTATTTATTTACCCAAGCAATTAGCCCAGTTGGCCAATCAGTATGGTTTTGTATATCAAAGCTGTCAGGTGCGCCATGCCAAAACGCGTTGGGGCAGTTGTTCAAGCCAACAATCCATTAGCTTAAATGCTGCTTTATTGTTGTTGCCAATAGAGCTGGTCAATTATGTGTTGCTGCATGAGTTATGTCATACCCGGCAACTTAACCACTCTGCAAGGTTCTGGCAGGAAATGCAAAGAGTAGATGCGAATTATTGGCAACACCGTGAGCAGCTTAAACACATTAAGCTGCCAGTATGGTGGCATATCAATTAGAAAACAAAGCAGAGGACAGGTGATTATTCATCTCATCTGCTTTGTTATAAAGATTGATTAAGGTTTGGTAAATACGGGTTTAAATCCACTACAAACTATATCGCCACGTGCTATTTGCTGCGGGAATGGATTGTTTTTGTCATCCAGAATCCCCGTGGTTGCAGAGACTATATTCTGGTTGGTAATGCGCAGTTGAAGGATTTCCGGCGGATTGCGCTCGGCAGATGACACATTGAGCACATAATCCTGAGAGTTTGGCTGCAAGCGGATAGTGGCATCAGACTCATCACGATTAATGCTGCTGCTAAAGGTTTTTTGACCATTGGTTAGCTTAATATCACCATTAAAGTAGATATCCAGTTTGCATTGGTTATCTCCTGTATAAGTCCCGACCAGATTTTCAATCACATTATAGTTGCCTAACGTACCATCAGCATTGGCACCAATTTCGCAGTCAATGTTTTGCGTTTGGGCAATATGGTCTTTGTCTTCTGCCTTCGGATCAACTTGCGAGTCTATCAACGCACAACTGGAGTTCCTGATTTTTTGCGGCTCTTTGGTTAATTTAATACTCCCCAAACCAAACGCATGCTTATAATTGCCTGCACCAAAACTGCGTGGAGAAGGGACTGAAGGTGCGCCTTCATTGATAGTGGGATGTGTACCAGTTACAAAGTCCACTTGGGTAAAATAATCTTTACCGGCCGGATCTGGCTTGCTGAGTGATGCAAACAGTTGAGCCATCGCGCCGCCCAGCTTATTCTTATTGGCATCAGTTTCAGCACCGCCCAAACGTGTAGCATAGCTTTCACGCGCTGCTTGTTGCGTTGTCGCTAGCGCTTCTTTTAATTCAGCAGTATTAGTACGGTTATTAAAGTTTGGGTCAGTATTGACAATTTGTTGGGAAATGATGGGATTTTCCAGGAAAACCGTTCCATTTTTGCCATCACCTGCCAATCCCATTCCATCCAGACTACCGTCCCGCATGTCTGCGCCCGCCCGCTTGGCAAAGGTTAACATAGGAGTAGAATCAGAAGGGTTTTCCACTTGCTGCAATTTAATATGACCTGCCGCAAAAAAGATATTGAGATACTGAAATGTAGTATTGGGCGGATTAATGACGTCTTTGGTATCAATAATAAATTTACTTAAATCACTTAAGCTGCCAATAGTAGGCACCAATGTCGCTGGATTAACGCGAAAGGTACTGGAAACTTCACGATTGGCAAAAGCCAGTGCAAGCGCCAGATCATCTGCCTTAATTTGACTTAAATCTGGTTTGCTGGCATCCAGATTGTTGGCGCGAACCAGCATGCGCTGATAGGCGATTTCAGTGAATGGACTCACAATAGTACTGCTGGCAACTGGTAGCATGAGTAGCGTGCCGTGAAGCGGCATATTCAGGCTGGCCATTTTGCCTAAAGCAGTATCAAAGTAAAGACTGCTATTGTCTTTACCGGCAATTTTGGCAATCAGTACACGGCCACCTTTAGCATAGGCTTCTGCGATATCAAAGCTGACGTCACTACCATCACTAATGGTCTTTTGATCAAGCTGTTTGCCAGTACTGGCATCGGTAATGCTGACCAGTGCATTTTTTAGTTTGACCGGAGAAGTTACGGTCAGCTTGTAGGTGACAGCAGGAGTTTCTGTGGTAGGCTCAGTCGTACGGGTCGTGGGAGAATCCCCACCGCATCCAGCCAATAAAAAGGCAGCACTCATGCCAACTACAATCGCATGACTAAGCTGGTTTAAACGATACTTTGCCAGTAATGAATAAGGCGATAACGAGGGCATCCACGCGCTCCTAAATTATTGTGTATTTTGTCCTAGCTGCTATTTAAGAACAAAAAAAGCCATACGTCTACAACAATCGGTGGTTTTGTCGGGGCAATCTTCCTGTCATACTACGGATTGGCCAGATTTAAAAGTAGAGTAATTAAATGATTTCGGTTGGTATTGTTGGTGGAACAGGCTATACAGGCGTTGAACTCGTCCGGATTTTGCTGCGCCATCCACAGGTGCAAATTAAAGCACTGACTTCACGTACAGAAGCAGGAATGCGGGTTGATGCCATGTTTCCAAGTCTGCGTGGACTGACTGATCTTGAATTCTCCAACGTGGATCAGCAAACACTCAATCAGTGTGATGTGGTGTTTTTTGCCACACCGCATGGCGTTGCCATGAAGCAAGCCCGTGATCTGGTAGAAGCTGGGGTAAAGATCATTGATCTGGCTGCAGATTTTCGCCTCAAGGATACAACAGAATTTGAAAAATGGTATGGCATGCCACATGCCTGCCCGGATTTGTTGCAAGAGTCTGTATATGGTTTACCTGAAATCAATCGGGAAGCCATTAAGACTGCCCGGATTGTGGGCAATCCCGGTTGTTATCCCACCACGGTACAACTGGGCTTGTTGCCTTTATTGAAAGCTCAGCAACCACTGGTTCAATTTGACACCCTTATTGTAGATGCAAAATCTGGTGTGTCGGGTGCAGGACGTAAGGCAGAAACCAGTTTGCTGTTTTCCGAAGCCTCCGATAACTTTAAGGCTTATGCAGTGCAAGGACATCGGCATCATCCCGAAATTGTACAGGGACTAGATGCCATGGGGCAGCAACAAGGCCAGTTTAGCCAGATGATTTTTGTACCGCATCTGGTGCCCATGATTCGTGGCATGTTTAGCACTATGTACTTAAAACTAACGGAACAGGGTAAGCAGACTGATTTGCAGGCATTGTTTGAATCGGCCTATGCCCATGAGTTTTTTGTGGATGTGATGCCAGCAGGTAGCCTGCCAGAAACCCGTTCAGTACGGGGTGCCAACCAGTTGCGCATCGCGCTGTACCGTCCCAATAATGGTGATACACTGGTTGTTCTGGTGGTACAGGATAATCTGGTTAAAGGCGCTTCGGGTCAGGCGGTACAAAATATGAACCTGATGTTTGGCCTACCTGAATCTACTGGTCTTGAAGTGGTGCCATTACTACCCTAATTGCCACAACCAACAGGTATAAAGCATATGTTTAATGCCTGCTTTTGTTTCACGCCATTTTGCCTAATGCTGTTTTTGCTGGACTATTGAGTAATTCCAAGATGAATGATGTAGAACAACCGCTAACCATGCAACACAAGTCACCATCGGGTTTTCAACGGTTTATCCATTCAAATTTACCTATTGTGCTGGGAGGCGTCATCATTGGTGGCGGTAGTTTGCTATTGGGCTATTCTGTAGGTCATCAGCAGGGTCTAACCGCAGTGGGCTTTGAGGCTGATGCCGCGCAACTTAATGAAGTTGTGCAGGAACAAAAGCAGGAAATCAATATTTTAAATACCACCTTAAACACCACAGTGCAGGAGCGTGATGTTGCACTAACGAATTTAAAGGACATTACTGAAAGTTATCGTAAGGAAACAGATCTGCGCGCACAGGCAGAGCAGCAACGCGATATCTATCGTGAGATCCTGCGCTTGCGGGGTGGGGTGGCGCTGACTATTCAAAATATTGACATTAAGCCGCTGCCAGAACGCGCTTATGAATATCGCCTTGATTTAATGCAGTTGCAGCCCAATAAACGCAGAGCCAGTGGTACAGCCCAGATTCGTCTGATTGGTGACAATAACAATATTATCGTTGTACCCATGTCGGACAACTCTTATGGGTTTGATAGTTTTCAGCGCCTGACTGGACGCTGGACAATGCCTTCTGGGTTTACGCCAGAGTTTGTTGAAGTGCGTTTGCAGGGCAGTGGCAGTCCAGTGATTAAGCGTTTTGCATGGGAACGCGGCGCACCTGTTAAGGATATGCCTGCAATTTTGACTGAAATTCCACAGGCTGAAGCCAATGCTGACTAAACAGCACTATGACGTGATGATTTTCATTTTACCGTTAAATATGATGAGGTTCCATTAATGCTGGATGCGCAAAAATTGTTTAGACGCTCATCACGCAGTAAAGCGCAGCGAGATGTTTTGCGTAGCGCCAAAGACAAGTTGCGTGCCAAAAATTTACGTGACAGTAAACAGGCATTTGTGCAACAGGGGTTGGTGGACTGGCATTTCCCGCGTCTTGTCGAACATGAGGTGGTCTCTCATCAGCTGGTCATCAAAGCCATAGATGACAATGACGATCAGCAACACGGTGGATCGCAGGATGGTTCTGATTCGCAGGACAATCTGGATGTGCTGACTGCACCGCCCCAGCTAAAAAAACCGCCTTTTTATGCTGTGCTCTTGTTTAATGATGACTATACCCCCATGGAGTTTGTAATAGAAATATTACAACTTTATTTTGCGCTTGATCTTGACCGTGCTACTGAGGTAATGCTAACAGTACACTATAGAGGTAAAGGGGTTGCCGGTATGTATCCTCGCGATATTGCCGAGACCAAGGCGCAGCAGGTGAACAATTATGCGCGCTCGCAAGGCCATCCTTTGCTTTGCCAGATCGAGCCGCAACCAGAATAGAGGTCAACATGCTCAGTCGTCATCTTGAAGTATCGTTACGCCTGGCCGTCAGTATGGCGCGCCAGAAACGCCATGAGTTTTTAACAGTAGAACATTTGCTGCTATCGCTGCTGGAAAATGATTCAGCAGTGAGCGCATTAAAAGCTTGTGGTGCAGACATTGCCAGCTTAAGACGCGAGCTAGAAGATTACGTTGAGCAACACACGCCAAAACTTGGCGAAAACAATGATCAGGCACCGCATCCCACCGAAAGCTTTGATCGTATTTTACAACGTGCCATTTTTCATGTGCAGTCTTCTGGTGGCGGTGATCGTCCGGTTGAAGGTGCCGATGTGCTGGTTGCCATGTATTCCGAACGCGATAGTTTTGCGGTTTATTTGTTGAAAAAACAGCAAATAAACCGGCTTGACCTCACGCAGTTCCTATCGCATGGCACGCGTAAAGATGAAGAAATGAACATCAATGAAGACGAAATGTCTGATGATGAGGCCAAGGAAGAAGGCGAAGAGGGCGGTATGAAACGTGCTCAGGGGCCGCTTGAACTTTACGCGGTAAACCTGAACAAGGAAGCGCAAAAAGGTCGTACTGATCCACTAATTGGCCGTGAAAAGGAAATTGAGCGCGCAGCTCAGATCCTATGTCGTCGTCGCAAGAATAATCCACTGCTGGTGGGTGATCCGGGTGTGGGTAAGACCTCCATCGCTGAAGGTCTGGCATGGTTAATTGTTAACCAAAAAGCGCCTGAACCGTTACACGATGCTGAAATTTTTAGTCTGGATATTGGTGCGCTGGTTGCGGGTACTAAATATCGCGGTGATTTTGAAAAACGCATTAAGCAATTGCTAAATGCCTTAAAGAAAAAGCCCAATGCCATTTTGTTCATTGATGAAATTCACATGATTATTGGTGCCGGTTCCAGCATGGGCAGCACTATGGATGCCTCTAACCTGATCAAACCGGCACTGGCCAATGGGAGCCTGCGCTGTATTGGTTCTACCACCTATACCGAATATCGTTCGGTGTTTGAAAAGGATCATGCACTGTCACGTCGCTTCCAAAAAATTGATGTGAATGAGCCTAGCGTACAAGACACCATTGAAATTCTGCATGGCTTGCGTAGCCGCTTTGAAGAATTTCATGGCGTGACTTACACAGATGCCGCTCTGACCTCGGCCGCCGAACTATCTGCCAAGCATATTCATGAGCGTTTCCTGCCGGATAAGGCAATTGATGTGATTGATGAAGCAGGTGCCCGTCAGCGCCTCTTACCAGAAAGCGACAAGGTGATTGCTGTGCCGGAAATCGAGGATATTGTGGCGCGGATTGCCCGTATTCCGCCCAAGACCGTATCTACCGATGATAAAAGCACGCTTGAGCATTTGGAACGTGATCTTAAGCGGGTGGTATTTGGACAGGATGAAGCAATTCACACCTTGGCTTCTGCCATTAAGCTATCTCGTGCAGGTTTAAAAGCGCCTGAAAAACCAGTGGGCTGTTTTATGTTTGCTGGCCCAACCGGTGTGGGTAAAACTGAAGTTACTCGTCAGTTGGCACGTTTGCTGGGCATTGAGTTGGTGCGCTTTGATATGTCGGAATATATGGAACGGCATACTGTGTCACGCCTGATCGGTGCACCGCCGGGATATGTCGGCTTTGATCAGGGTGGTTTGCTAACCGATGCCATTAACAAGCAGCCGCACTGTGTATTGCTGCTGGATGAAGTTGAAAAAGCCCATCCCGATGTGTTTAACATTCTGTTGCAGGTGATGGATCATGGCACGCTCACCGACAATAATGGCCGCAAAAGTGACTTCCGTCATGTGATTCTGGTAATGACAACCAATATTGGTGCCGAAAGTATTGCCCGTGCCAGCATTGGCTTTACCTTGCAGGATCACAGCAATGACAACAAGGAAGCCATGAAGCGGGCATTTGCGCCTGAGTTCCGTAACCGTCTGGATGCAGTGGTTCAATTTAAACCGTTGCCAGCCAGCATTATTGACTCGGTGGTTGACAAGTTCCTGATCGAACTACAGGCACAGCTTGATGACAAAAAAGTGGTGCTTGAAGTGGACGATGAGGCCAGAAAGTGGCTGGGTGAACGCGGTTATGACCAATATATGGGTGCGCGTCCAATGCAGCGCCTGATTCAGGATGAACTGAAAAAACCACTGGCTGAAATGATCCTGTTTGGTTCACTGGCTGACAATGGTGGTTTTGTGCATGTTTCCGTCGGTGATAAAAAGGATGGGGAAACTGGCTTGGTTCTGGAAGTTGAAGATCAAACTGCTGAACCGGCATAATCCTTGACATAAAAAAGCCAGCATAACGCTGGTTTTTTTTATATTTAAAATTTAGCCAGACAGTTTAATCGTATGATTTGAATATGTTAAATGCTAAGTGAGCACCAAAACGCATGTTTATTTTAAAAACCTTTGGTTTATACATTCTTACGGCATTGGCGGAAATTATTGGTTGTTACTTGCCTTATCTGGTATTAAAGCAACATCGGCCTGCGTATCTATTTATTCCGGCAGCATTAAGTTTAATGGCATTTGTCTGGTTATTGACCTTGCATCCAGCGGCAGCAGGTCGGGTCTATGCGGCTTATGGCGGCGTGTATATTGTAGTGGCCTTGTGCTGGTTATTTCTGGTAGATCACATTCATTTAACGGCATGGGATATGACAGGGGCATGTATTATTACGATAGGCGCTGCGGTGATTATGCTACAACCTAATTTTTCAACTTAAAATTCCCATAAAAAACGTGGCCTAAACCACGCTTTTTAATATATTGGCGAATAGGGCGAAGGCTAGATTTTAGGCATCCAGCGC
The DNA here is from genome assembly GCA_004173455.1 of Moraxellaceae bacterium. Lineage (GTDB taxonomy): Bacteria > Pseudomonadota > Gammaproteobacteria > Pseudomonadales > Moraxellaceae > Alkanindiges. The sequence continues at coordinate 45,722 of SECL01000017.1, forward strand.
GGCCATGGCTTCATCTGAAATATTGGCATTGGTATAGACGTTTTGCACATCATCCAGTTCTTCAAACATATCAATCATTTTGATGATTTGCTTTGCCATATCCGGATCAGTAATGTCAGCCTGTGTTGAGGGATGCATGGTGACTTCAGCATTATCGGATTTCAAGCCAGCGTTTGTTAGGGCATCTTGTACATCGCCAAAACTTTCAGGCGTGGTAATGACTAAAATGCCATCTTCATTGACCTCAATATCTTCTGCCCCAGCTTCCAGTGCCACTTCCATGATCTGGTCTTCAAGGGTCACATCGTCAAAACGTATTTCGCCACGTTTGGTAAACAGGTAAGCCACTGAACCGGAAGTTCCGAGATTGCCGCCAGTTTTGGTAAAACAGTGACGCACGTCTGGTACCGTCCGGTTGATATTGTCAGTCATGGTTTCGACCAGTACCGCCACGCCGCCAACGCCATAACCTTCATAGCTAATTTCTTTGAGATTATCTGCTTCATCACTACCGTTGCCACGCTGAATGGCACGGTTGATGGTGTCACGGGTCATATTCACAGACAGGGCTTTTTCGACCACGGCACGCAAGCGCGGATTTTTGGCTGGATCAGGATCGCCCTGTTTGGCGGCGCTCACCAGTTCACGGATATATTTGGTAAATAGTTTGCCGCGTGAGGCATCTACACGTGCCTTGCGGTGTTTAATATTGGCCCATTTGGAATGTCCAGCCATGGTGTAGCTCCTACAAAATCCTGAGTAACAGTCATTTAAAACCCAAAGAAATAGCCGGGTTTAAGCTTACTTAATAAAAAAATAAAATCTTTGAGATGGCGGCAAGTTTAGCATAATTGCCATTTTCTCAGGAATTTCAATTGCAGCACAACTGCAAAATTTACAGTTTTGATAGGATAAATTCTTTTACAGAATTTCGCATTTATTTTACCAGCGATATTTATTCCAGTTTTCTGGATTGGCCCAGTATTTGGAGTTTAACCAATCCGGCACTTGCTTATACGCTAAAATATTAAATTGCCAGATCACCAGATTTTGCGGCAACTGTTCAATCTGACTAAAGCCTAACGCATGCAAGCTTGCACCAAATTCAGGACTGGCCAATACCAGTACACGCCGTGCCAGCAGGTCACGCAAGCGGGTAATGCCTTGAGTCAATATTTGCTGGTGTTTAAAATCGTGCTGATTTTTCAAAGTATGCTGGTTTTTACTGTCATCAGGACTATCTGACTGATTTATGGGCAGTGCAGGGTTGTTTGCTGTTAAATTCGCTTCATAATAACTGCTGTATAATGTCATGACAGCCAGATCATAACGCCGGTTAAATGCCAGTGTTTCCAGCTCATGTAAGGCAATGGATTGCCATTCGCCCGGCCAGTGTGGTGTGGTTTGATGCTCACCAATGAGCAATCCCTGAGCAATGGGCTTTTCCTGCGCCAGACGATCAATTAACGGCAAAATATCTACTGGCCAATGGCTCACGGCTTATCCTTAACTCAAATCAACAGAAGTGTTTAACAATGGAATATCAGGGCATTTGCCATAAAATGCGGGTTAAGCTGGGTCAGGAAGCACTTACCAGCACTGGCGCTATGGCAGCAGCAGTTGAGTATAGTCTGGTTTTAGATCCATTTGAATCGCCGTTTACGCAGCTGGTAGGTCATGCGGTAGAGTTGCAGTGGACGGGCAGGATTACGTGCGTGGGTTGTGGTGCCAAAACCAATAAGTCATTTGCGCAGGGACATTGCTATAGATGCTTTAGTAGCAAAGCCTCCTGCGATATGTGCATGATGAAGCCGGAAACCTGCCACCATCATTTAGGCACTTGCCGTGAACCGGAATGGGCTGAAAAAGTCTGCTTTAATGCGCATATTGTTTATCTGGCCAATTCCAGCGGACTCAAAGTGGGAATTACCCGCCACAATCAGATGCCCACCCGCTGGCTGGATCAGGGTGCAACGCAGGCACTGCCTATTTTTCAAACCCAGAGCCGTTTTTTATCCGGTGTAGTAGAGGTATTACTGGCGCAGCACATGTCTGATAAAACCGACTGGCGTAAGTTGCTCAAAGGTGAGGCCGAGCCACTGGATTTGATTCAGATTCGTGATGATATTTTTACCCGTTATGCTGCCGATTTACAAAAACTGCAACATGCCTATCCCGATCAGGTGGCGTTGCTACACAATGAGGTGATGCGTGAGTTTATTTATCCAGTAGAAAAGTACCCCATTAAAGTCACTACTCATAATTTTGATAAAACACCACTGATCAAGGGACGATTAAATGGTATTAAAGGACAGTATTTGTTGCTGGATACCGGCGTATTAAATATTCGCAAATTCAGTGGTTATGAGCTTGTGGTGCGTTTTTAACCTGCATCATTTTCTCATTTTTTGGCAAAAGGATTAAAAATAAATTTATGGCGCAATTTGCAATTATTGGATTAGGTAGCTTTGGTGGATCAACTGCGCGCGAATTGATGCGTCTGAAACATGAAGTGATTGGTATTGATAAGGAAGCCAAGTATGTCAATCGTCTGGCGTCTGTCATTACCTTTGCTGCCATTGCCGATGCCACCGACGAGCAGGTGCTTAAAGAGCTGAATATCCAGAATTGTGATGCGGTGGTGGTCGCTATTGGTGAGGACATTGAAGCCAGTATTTTATGTGTGGTGCATTTAAAAAACCTTGGCGTGAAACAGATTTTGGTCAAAGCCAAAACCGATGCTCATCATATGATTTTGTCGCATTTGCAAGTCACTCGTATTATTCATCCCGAAGAACAAATGGGAATCCGGGTGGCGCAGGCGTTGAACTATCCGATGGTAGATCAGTATATGTCGCTGGGCGATCAGCATTTTATTGTGTCGGTTGAGGTAAAAAGCCAGTTGCATCAGGTTGATGCCGGACAGCTCATCGCTGCGTATGCACCCGTGCGCCTATTAATGATTAAGCGACAGGGCAAGGTGCTTAGGGATGTCGCTGTCGGTTTTATGCTGAGTCAGGGTGATGTGATGGTGCTGGAAGGACATATTGATGAGTTAAAACGGCTGGCACGTAAATTTGAAAATGACTGACTGGATTTTTTATCCGTGATTATTTTACCTTAAAAATATACTTCAGTAAGCTTTAGAACCATCTTTCGACCAGACTTATGAAAAAAGTCTATTCAATAAAGGCGTTGCCAAAAACAGGTATGGCCAAAAAGAGGCAAGACAACGTTTTGAAAGTATTTAATCGCTTTACCATTGATTTAAGCCCGCCTATGGTTTTGGCCGTTGGATTTTTGAGCCTGATTATTATAGGCACTTTGCTGCTGAAGCTGCCTATGGTGACGCATCATTCGATCTCATGGATGGATGCGTGGTTTACTGCCAGTTCAGCGGTCACCATTACAGGCTTAACGGCGCTGGATGTGGGCAGTACTTTTAATGTGGCCGGACAGGTGATTATTGCTTTGCTGGTACAGTTGGGCGGTCTTGGGTTTATGACCTTTGCGGTGGTGGCGGCATTAAGCCTGCGCTCAAGAATGGGCTTGGGGCATCAGTTGCTGGCTCAGGAAGCACTGGGGCAAACCAGTCTGGCCAGAGTGGGACAAGTTGCTAAAGCGGTGGTGTTATATAGCCTGTTTTTTGAATTGATTGGTTTTGTGCTGCTCACGCTGGCGTGGCAGGGGCAATTTGGCTGGAGCCGCTCGGCCTATCTGGCATTTTTTCATTGTATTTCAGCATTTAACAATGCGGGTTTTGCACTGTTTCCTGATAGCTTGATGAGTTTTGCCCATCATGCATCCATCAATTTTATCATTAGTGGCTTGTTTATTATTGGTGGCATTGGCTTTGTGGTGCTCATGGATGTACGCCAGCAACGCAAGTGGACGCTTTTGTCGCCCAATACCCGAATTATACTGATTGCTACGCTGGTGATTAATCTGGTGGCCTTTGCGCTAGTCTGGTTGCTAGAAGCGCATAATCCAGCCACGCTGGCATCGCTGAGTACCAGTGAACAGATGCAGGCCGCCTGGTTTCAGGCGACCGTGCCGCGTTCATCCGGCTTTAATACCTTACCCATTCATGAGCTGCATGATGCCACCACGGTGCTGATGCTATTGCTGATGTTTATTGGGGGTGGGTCACTCAGCACGGCAGGCGGCATCAAGCTGGGTACTTTTGTAGTGCTGCTGTTTTCAACTTACACCTTTTTGCGCCGGCAGGAAGAAGTCAGGATTTTAAAACGTAGTATTAGTCAGCAAACCGTAATGAAAGCACTGGCGCTCACGGTAATCACCATGATGATTATTTTTATGGGCATTTTTTTACTGGCGGCTCTGGAGCATGAAAAGCGCTTTATTGATATTGCCTTTGAGGTGGTTTCAGCCGTATGTACGGTGGGATTGTCGCGTGGAATTACACCTGAACTGGGCGATGTCAGTAAGTTTTTACTCAGTTGTATGATGTTTACCGGACGACTTGGGCCATTGACGCTGGCGTATTTTATTGCGATTCCTACCAAGACCCATTTGCGCTATCCAGTAACCCATATTCCGGTAGGCTAAGCAGATTAAAGTATTGACCATGTATGTTTACAATTTGAACAAAGGTACGAAACAGTGATTGTATTCACAAAACGTAACCCCAAGTATCCGTTTACACTCTCTACAAATAAAGCCAGTGGCGCTATATTTTTGCGATGCGTTTTGCATTACTAAAAATGCCCGATAAGGATTCTTGAATGAACATTGCCGTTAATCCAGAGCTGACCGAAGACAGCCATCAAACCATTTATTTAAAAGACTATACGCCGCCCAATTTTGAGGTGCTGAGTATTGACCTGAATATACAGGTGTTTGATGACCATGCGCTGGTGCATAGCAAATTGCTGATGCAACGACAGCAAGCGGGTGATCTGATTTTGTTTGGCCGTGATCTGGAGTTGCTCAGCATTAGCTTAAATGGTCAGGCGCTTACGGATGCTGATTATGTGCTGGATACCGAGCAGTTGATTATCAAAAATGCACCGGATCAGGCAGAGTTTGCCATTAGCGTTAAAATCCATCCAGAAACCAACACGCAACTCGAAGGGCTATATCAGGCCGGTAATTTGTTTGTGACCCAAAATGAGCCTGAAGGGTTTCGCAAGATTACTTTTTTTCCGGATCGTCCGGATGTATTGACAGTATTTACTACGCGGGTTGAAGCGGATAAAAAATATCCCACCTTACTGGCCAATGGCAACTTGATCGAAAAAGGCGAGCTAGACAGCATTGATTCTGGAGTAGGCCGTCATTTTGCCATTTGGCATGATCCCACCAAGAAACCCAGTTATTTGTTTGCGGCGGTGATTGGTGATCTGGATGTGCTCAAAGACAGCTTTACCACCATGCAAGGCCGTCAGGTGGCACTGGAAATTTATGCGTTGGCGCAGGATTTGCCCAAGTGTCATATTGCCATGCAAGCGCTCAAGGATTCCATGACATGGGACGAAGACGTGTATGGCCGTCCGTATGATCTGGATAATTATATGATTGTGGCTGTCAGTCAGTTCAACATGGGTGCGATGGAAAACAAGGGTTTAAATATTTTTAATACCGCGTGTGTGCTGGCTGATCCAGAGGTCACCACTGATCCAGCCATGTTTTATGTCAAGTCGACCATTGCGCATGAGTATTTCCACAACTGGACTGGCAACCGGATTACCTGCCGTGACTGGTTTCAGTTGTGTCTCAAAGAGGGCTTTACGGTATTTCGTGATCAGAGTTTTTCAGATATGCTGCAATCGCCCGCCGTGCAGCGCATCGATGATGTGTCGAGCCTAAAATCGGTACAGTTTGCCGAAGATGCCGGGCCGCTGTCACATCCACCGCGACCTGATCATTTTGTGGAAATCAACAATTTTTATACGGCTACGGTGTATGACAAAGGCGCCGAGATTGTGCGAATGATGGCCAATCTGCTGGGGCCAGAAAAGTTCCGTCAGGGCACTGATGAATATTTCCGTCGCCATGATGGACAGGCCGTAACCGTTGAAGACCTGATCGATAGTTTGAGTGACGGCTCAGGCGTTAACCTGCATCATTTTTTGCCGTGGTATAGCCAGCCGGGCACGCCTTGTGTCAAAGGCAGTGGCCGTTATGATGCCAGCGCCAAAACCTATACATTGACATTAAGCCAGAGCACACCAAAACGGCCAAATTATCCCGAACCCCAAGCCTTGCCCATTCCGGTTGCTGTGGCACTGTTTGACCAGCAGACTGGTCAGCAAATGATGTTGCATAACACCGCATTGCAGCATAATGGCGTTGAAGACGGACTGGTGTTGCTGGATCAGGCTGAGCAAATCATGGTGTTTGAGCAGGTTAATACTGAGCCTGTGGTGTCATTGCTGCGCAACTTTTCGGCACCGGTATTGCTGGATTTTGCTTACAGTGACGACGATCTGGCGTTTTTGCTAGCCAATGAGACCAATGGGTTTAACCAGTGGCAAGCGGCTCAGTTGTTGCTAGAACGTATTTTATTGCAGGGTCATGATGCGGCTATTTATTTAAACGCCATTGCGCAGGCCATTCCGAAAGTGGGTGAGCATGATGCGCTGTTGGCCTCCCGTTTGCTGGAAGTACCGACCGAAAACTATCTGGCCAGCCGTATTGAGCATGATCTTAATCCTGCTGAAGTACATCAAAAGCGCGAAGCCTTGCTGGATGCCATTGCTGCCATGTTAAAGGATTATTGGCCACGGGCTTATCAGGCGTTGCCGATTGTTGCCTTTGAAGACAATAGTATTGAAATGGGCAAGCGCGCTTACCGCAATGTGCTGCTGGGTTTTGCCATTCGCGCGGGTATTGCGGATGCCTTAACATGGGCGAGCCAGCAATATGAGCATGCAGTGTGCATGACTGAGCGCATTGGCGCCTTGCGTCAACTGGTGTGGCACGACGCTGCCGGTGCAAAAGACAAGCTTGCAGACTTTTATACGCGCTTTCAGCATGAAGCACTGGCACTGGATCAGTGGTTTGCGGTGCAGGCGGGTAATCCCAATGGCAATGTCACGCTTGCCAGCCAATTATTGCAACATGCCGATTTTGACTGGGGCACCCCAAACCGCATACGCTCGGTGACCGGTTATTTTGCAGGTAATCCAGTGCTGGTGTGGACAACGGCAGGCATGCAGTTTTATGCCGAAATTGCTCAGCGTTTGGACAAGCAAAATCCAGTACTGGCGTCGCGAATTTTGCAAATTTTAAGTCGCTGGTACACGCTGGCCGAACCACTACGCAGTGAAGCCAAAAGCATTTTGCAAAATCTTAAACCGCAGGTGTCTTCAAGTAGTGTGTGTGAAACCCTGCAAAACCTGCTTAAGGCGGATTAATGCAGTCCGTATAATGGATTGCTGTTAATTATTTAATCATTGCTGAAAAAAGCCTATGCCACTTAACCGGCATGGGTTTTTTTTATAAAAATCCTTTGATAAAACACAAGAAATCAACGATGTTGCAGGTCACCCACGGTTTATCTTCAAAGCTGTAATTTTAAAATCATTGAAGAACATTCATGCCGAATGACCCAGACCATGCAATGCCTAGCACGGATGCTAAAACTGCTGATGACGCGTGGTTGAAACCCATGAAACCACGCCAGCCCTCGGAGGAAAAGCGCGGTGCAACGCCGCTGGAGCTTTTGTTTGATCTAGTGTGTGTGGTGGCGATTGCCATTGCCAGTCTACAATTACATCACGGCTTAAGTGAGCAGCATTTTACTGAAGCGATTCCACTATACCTGATGGTGTTTTTTACCATTTGGTGGAGCTGGATGAATTTTACTTGGTTTGCTTCGGCCTACGACAATGACGATACCGCATATCGGCTAGTCACTTTTGTCCAAATGATGGGCTTGCTGGTACTGGCTGCTGGCATCAATAAGGTCTTTATACAGCATGATTTTTCAGTCTGTGTACTGGGTTATTTGATCATGCGTTTTGGGCTGGTGATTCAATGGATTCGAGCCGGTATCAGTGATGTGGAGCACCGCAAGACTGCTTTTCGCTATGCGGGCGGCATTGTACTGGCACAAGTAGGCTGGATTGTGTATCAGTTCAAACTGGTCACATTTACCCAGATTGAATTTTTAGCATTGGCTTTATTTGAGCTGGCTGTGCCGATTTGGGCTGAAAAAGCCAATACCACGACCTGGCATCCAGAGCATATTGCCGAACGCTATGGGCTATTTAGCATCATTGTACTAGGCGAAACCATTATGGCATCGTTTAGTGCCATTAATACCGCTTTGATGGACTCCAAAACCGGCATTGATGCACCGCTTATTTGCCTGATGATCGGCGGAATGATGATGTTGTTTAGTATTTGGTGGAGTTATTTTGATCGTGAGCCGGTGTGTGTGCTCACCAGTTTTAAAAAAGTATTTTATTGGGGCTATGGTCATTATTTTATTTTTTTAAGCATTGCTGCGGTAGGTGCAGGACTTGCAGTGGGTGTCGAGGCCATTACCAAACATAGTGAGATTACGAACCAGCAGGCAGAATACGCGATTGCCATTCCTTTGAGTATTTATAGCTTGGCAGTGTGGTTAATTCATGACCTGCAAACCGATAAAGGCTGGCGCAAGCTGTGGCATCCGCTCAGCGTGTTGCTAATTTTACTGTTTCCACTCTGGGGCAATATTGGCTACGGGACACTGGCTATTGGTATTTTTTATGCGTTAACGATTGTGTTTCGACAAGTATTTTTGGTGGACAGCCACGCTGAAAAACAGGAAATCATTGATTAACACTGACCCATTCTAACGCCGACCTGTATTTAAAATCAGTAAGCTGGCAATACCCGCTATCAAACCCCAAAACGCCGAACCAATGCCAGCCAGTGACAAGCCTGATGCCGTGACTAAAAAGGTAATCAGGGCGGCTTCACGTTCACGCTCTATTGTCAGGGCATTGGCCAAACTAGAGGCAATTGTGCCAAACAACGCAAGCCCAGCAATCGCAAACACCAAGGGTTTTGGAAACGCCAGAAACAAGGTGGCTACTGTTGCGCCAAACAGCCCAATCAGTAAATAAAACAATCCGGCAATCACAGCAGCCATATAGCGTCTGGTAGGGTTGGGGTGCGCTTCGGTTCCCAGAGAAATCGCCGCACTAATGGCCGCCAGATTAATGGCAAATGCACCAAAGGGTGCCAGCAGGATCGTGGCGGCACCTGTCCAGCCTACTACCGACGACGTGGGCGAGCGATAACCTGCCGCCTGAATCATGGCAACCCCGGGCAGATTTTGTGAAGCCATGGTCACCACAAACAAAGGCAGCGCTAGACTAATCATGGCCTGCCATGACCATTGTGGTGAAATCCAGACCGGCAAGGTAAATTGTAATGACACTGTCATGACATGTAGTTCACCTTGCATCAGGCAAATGATAATCCCCACCACCAGCGCTAGCAAAATCGCATAGCGTGGCAACAGGCGTTTGCCCAGCAAATACACCAGCAGCATGCACAAAACCAGCACCGGACTGCCTTGCAAGGCCGTAAACACATTGAGGCCAAATTGCAGCAAAATACCCGCCAGCATCGCAGCAGCCAGACTGACCGGAATATATTTTAGCGCACGCTCAAACCAGCCAGAAAATCCCGCAATGGCAATCAACGCACTAGACAGCAAAAATGCCCCGATCGCCTCATGAATAGTAAACCCATTGGCACCAGCAATTAAAATCGCCGCGCCCGGTGTGGACCAAGCGGTGGCCACCGGAATCTTGTAATACAGCGACAGCAGCATACCCGACAAGCCCATCCCCACGCCAAGTGCCCACAACCATGAGCTCATTTGTTCGGGAGAGGCAGCAAAGCTTTGTGCGGCCTGAAACACCAGCACCGCCGAGCTGGTAAAACCCACCAGTACCGTGACAAAACCAGCCACCAGTGCAGAAATGGAAAAATCTTTAACAAGGGAGCTCAACAAGGCAAAAGGCGACATGAAATAACAAATAACTGTTTTAAAACAAGGTGCGATCATCGCATAATTTCGGCATTCTCAATAGCTAAAAGCCTAGTTGCTAAAAAACATAGCAGCTAAAAATATCGCAACTAAAATCATAGGAAAACCAGTCATGAAAATCTGCAGAGGAAAACAATGATGAGCGGGCGTTATCAATATGCGGGTTTTTGGGTGCGGGTGGGAGCATCGGTGATTGATACCATTTTAATGCTGCTGATTACCACGCCTTTGCTGATCGTGTGCTATGGCTTTGATACTTACTGGCAAGCTGCCCAAAATGGTGATTTTTTGGGAATCGGTGAGGTGATCATTTCCTGGTTATTGCCCATTGTCGTGACCATTTGGTTCTGGCTAAAAATGCAGGCCACGCCCGGCAAGATTTTATTTTCGCTTAAAGTACTGGATGAAAAAACCGGCCAGCCGATTAGTCTGAATCAATCGGTGATTCGCTATCTGGGCTATATTGCGTCGACCATTGCCTTGTTTCTAGGCTTTATCTGGGTGGCCTTTGATGCCAAAAAACAGGGCTGGCATGACAAAATGGCTGGCACTGTAGTAGTGCGTGATTATGGTATGGATGTCACGCCGCTATTGGTTGAGGAATAATGCTATCCAATGAATAAGCAGCATTAAAATAGTCCGGCTGGAATACATAAAAAAAGACGCGACCATCGCGTCTTTTTTATGACTGGTTTTTTAATCTTTGCTTTTTTAAGCCATGATCTTTTAAGCCGTAATTTCACCAATACCAAAGCTCATCCGTAACTGGTGCGAGAGTTGATCGCGCGCCTTAATAAAGCCATCAATGCCGGCTTGCAACAGTGCATAGGCCATTTCATCACGGTTCAAAAATTCCTCAAAGCGGCCTTCGTCCAGTTCCACATAGTCTACCGGTTCTGCCTGTTTAGCCAGTTCAGCGGAAAGCTGCGGCTGCACCTGCTCATGGCGCTGTTGCAGCTCTTGCAGGATAGACGGTGCAATGGTCAGCAAGTCACAACCTGCCAGTGCCAGTACCTGTTCACTACTTCTAAAGCTGGCACCCATCACTTGGGTTGTGAGGCCATGCTGTTTGTAATAGTTATAAATCTGCTTGACGGAATTGACCCCGGGATCTTGTTCAATCGGGTAGGCGTCACGGTTTTCCTTTTTCTTGTACCAGTCCAGAATGCGGCCTACAAATGGAGAAATCAGCGTGACCTTGGCATCGGCGCAGGCAGACGCCTGATGCAAATTAAAAATCAGGGTGAGGTTACAGTGAATGCCTTGTTCTTCCAGGTATTTTGCGGCCTGAATGCCTTGCCAGGTGGCTGCAATCTTGATCAGCACACGGTCTTTATCAATGCCTTCGGCGTCATACAGTTTGAGCAATTCCAGCGCACGGCTGATGGTGGCTTCGGTATTAAAGGAAAAATTGGGATCGACTTCGGTAGATACACGACCTTTGACCAGTTTGAGGATTTCAATGCCCAGTTTGACCGTCAGGATGTCAATACTGCGATTGAGCAAGGGTTCACCCGTTAGACCTTCGTTTCGGGCCTGTTCATAGGCGGCTTCGATCAGATGAACATTTTCGGGCAGGCTGGCAGCGGCGGTAATTAATGACGGATTAGTCGTTGCGTCCAAGGGGCGGAATTGCTGGATCGCTTTTAAGTCGCCCGTATCGGCCACCACAGTGGTCATCTGGCAAAGTTGTGCCAGTGCATTATTGGTTTGCATAGAGGGGTTTGTCGATGCGGCATCTATTGTTGCGGAAATAGTACTATTCATTTTAAATTTTTATCCTAAGTTACGCTTGATTTGAAAATTTGATGAGAAAATCAGTAATCCCAAATCTATTGATCATTAAAGGTTGATATTAAAGGTGCTAATCAATTGTAGATCAATGTAACAAATACAGTTTGTGACCGCATAGGCTTTTTTACGTATCCATAAACAATCCTGTACGCTTTGCCAGTGATGCCAGCTTTACTCAAACCTATATCGCTCAAGTTTGAGAAAAGCCGTCTGATCAGATGGTTAAGCTTGGGGATTCACCGTTTTGCGTTTGCCGAGCATACGGTTAAATAGCTGATGCAGGTCATCAATCAAGGTATAAACCACTGGAATCACCAGCAAGGACAAAAAGGTACTGGTAATCAGGCCGCCAATCACGGCAATTGCCATGGGTGAGCGAAAGCTGGGATCTGTGCCAATCCCCAGTGCAATCGGTAACATACCCGCACCCATAGCAATGGTGGTCATAATAATGGGTCGTGCGCGCTTGTGGCAGGCGTCCAGCAAGGCGTCAAAACGCGGCATGCCTTGTTCCTTGCGTGCCAGAATGGCGTAATCCACCAGCAAGATTGAGTTTTTGCAGGCAATGCCCATCAGCATAATCAGACCAATCAGACTGGGCATCGAAAAGCTGCTGTCGGTCAGCAATAGCAACACAAATGCCCCGCCCAGCGATAGCGGTAGCGCCACCAGCAGCGTAACCGGCTGCAAAAAGTCCTTAAACAGCAAGACCAGCACCACATAAATACACATTACACCAGTTAGCATGGCCAGACCAAAACTGGAAAACAGCTCTGCCATGACTTCGGCATCACCGACATCGGTTCGAGTGACTGAGGATGGCAGATTTTTCATGATGGGTAACTGGTCAATCTTGCTGGCCACGTCGCCAAGCTGTTGGTCATTGAGTTCAATATTAAAATTGACATTGCGCAAGCGGTTAAACCGATCAATCTGTGAAGGGCCGCTATCAATGCTGATGTCCGCAATACTGCCCAGCATTACTGGTCCGCGACTGCCATTGACTACTAGACGGCTGAGCAAATTAATATCCTGTCGTGCCGAAACAGGTAGTTTGATCACAATGGGAATCTGGCGCTGCGACAGATTCAACTTGGCCAGATTCTGGTCAAAGTCTCCGGCGGTGGCCACCCGTAAGGTTTCGGCAATTGCGGCTGAGGTAATACCCAGGTCTGCGGCTTTGGCAAAATCTGGCCGGATCACCACTTCTGGGCGAATCAGGGCGGTACTGGAGGTAATGCTGCCAAGACCGGAAATGGTACGCAACTGGCGTTCGAGTGTTCGAGCCGTGGTCATAAGGGTATCTGGATCATCACCGGATAATGCCAGTTGATATTTGCTGTTGGCACCGGCCAGACCCACCTGAATCCGCATACCCGGCAGCACGCTCAAGCGTTCACGCAAGTCTTTTTCAATGGCTTGCAAGCTGACATCGCGTTCAGTGCGTTCACTGGTTTGAATCGTCAGGGTGGCTTTACGCGCCTCGGCACTGCTGGGTGAAAATGGATCGGAACCCGCTGCACCGCCACCAATCGTAGTGTAAATGCTGCGAATTTGGGGATTGTCTTTAATCAGGTTGCGCGCATATTCTGCGGCGGCCAACGTTTCAGAAAATTCCGAACCGGGCACCAGTTCCAGTTGTACTTGGGTCTGGCCAGTATCGGCTGCCGGAATAAATCCGGTGGGCAATAACGGAATCAGCATGACAGAACCGACAAAAAACAGGATCGCAGCAGCCAGAGTGGTTTTACGATGATGAATACACCATGCCACCGTGCGCAAATAATGGCGCATGACAAAGCCATCATTTTCGGTGTCGCCATGACTATTGTCCGTATGGTTTAGATCACGTTGCGCCGGATGATCAACCAGCGCAGGCAAATCCTCTAACGTGTCTTTATCTTTTTTCACCCAAGGCTTGAGCAAATAAGCCGACATCATGGGCGTGAGCAGGCGTGCCACAATCAGCGAAGCAAAAATGGCCAATGCTGCTGTCCAGCCAAATTGCACAAAAAACTTGCCGGCTACACCGCTCATAAAAGCAGTGGGCAAAAACACGGCGATCAGGGTGAATGTGGTGGCAATCACCGCAAGGCCAATCTCATCCGCCGCTTCCATGGCGGCCTCATAAGGCGTTTTGCCCATACGCAAATGCCGAATAATGTTTTCAATTTCAACAATCGCATCATCCACTAGAATACCCACCACTAGGGACAACGCCAGCAAGGTCACGGTATTTAAGGTAAAGCCAAGGTAATACATACCAATCATGGCCGGTAAAATTGACAGCGGCAGCGCAGTGGCGGCAATCAGGGTAGCGCGCCAGTCCCGCAGGAATAGCCACACCACCAAAATCGCCAGAATAGCGCCTTCATACAGCAGCGACATCGAGCCTTCATAGTTGTCTTCGACTGGTTTAACAAAGTTAAATGCTTGCGTGATTTTAAGGTCAGGATGCGCAGCTTTTAATTGATCCAGCGCGACTTTAACACCTTTTTCGACATCAACTTCACTGGCACCTTTACTGCGGGTAATTTCAAAACCCACCACTGGCTGGCCATTGAGTAATGCGGCCGAGCGGCGTTCGGCAATTCCGTCGCGCACGTTGGCCACATCGGACAAGGTAATGCGGCGGCCATCGCTTAAAGGGATTTCCATTTGGGCAATGTCCTGCGCACTTTTGACCGTTGCTAGCGTGCGAATGGATTGCTCACTGCTGCCAATTTTGGTCTGGCCACCAGAAGCTTCCTGCTGAACCTGACGCAACTGGCGCGAAATATCAGCCGCCGAGGCATTTAGCGCCAGCAAACGGGTCGGATCTAGTTCCACATTGACTTGCCGGTTGACACCGCCCACGCGCGCTACAGCACCTACACCGGGTACTTTAAGCATACTGCGGGTAATGTCATAATCTACAAACCATGACAATGATTCTTCATCCAGCCGTGGCGATTGCACGGTATAGGTCAAAATCGGCACACCAGACAAATTAACCTTGCTGACAATCGGATCACGCACATCGGCAGGTAGGTCACTGCGCACTTGTGATACCGCATTGCGCACATCATCGAGTGCTTCTTGCAATGGTTTTTCCAGCCGGAATTCCGCAGTCACTGTGACCCTGCCATCTTGAATGGTCGTGTACTGGTTTTTCAGGCTTTGAATGGTGGCAATTGAGTTTTCAATCTTGCGCGCCACTTCGGTTTCCAGTTGGGGCGGCGCAGCACCGGGCAAGGCAGCAGTCACCGTAATCATGGGCAATTCAATATCAGGGAATTGCTGAATCTTCATCCAGTGAAAACACAATAACCCCGTCAGACCTAGCATGATAAATAGCAAAATACTGGGAATGGGATTACGAATGGACCATGCTGAAAAATTCATCAGTGATCCCCTGCTGCCAGTTGACGATTCAGCGGGGTTGGCGGAATGGCCGTGGCCACTTTTACCGTGTCACCATCAGTCAAAAATGCAGTGCCACTCACTACCACACGCACATTGGCAGGCAAACCGATGACTTCCACCCGATCACCCACACGGCGTCCGGTTTCAATTTTTCGCTGATGCACGCGATTTTTGCTGTCCAGTACAAACACATAGGCAAACCCATCACGCAATAACAAACTGCTTTGTGGCAAAGTCTGTGCTGTCTGCGCGCCTAGCTCGAAAGTGCCTTTGACAAACATGCCCATGCGCAACGCACTGCTATGTGGCAAGTCCACATACACCAGTCCATAGCGCGTATCGTCATTAATGGTCGGGGCAATCATGCGCACAGTGCCCATAATGGCAGGCTGATTGGGGTCTGCCGAAATCACACTGACTTTCATGCCGGGTTTTAAGCGATACAACTCTGCACTTGTGACTTCAGCACGCCATTCCAGCCGGTTGTCACGAATCATGCGAAACAATTCCTGTCCGGCCTGCGCCAGCGAGCCTACCGTAGCAGTGCGGGCAGAAATCACCCCATCATCGGGCGCGATAACCCGGCTTTGTGCCAGCCGGATATTGGTCGATTCTATTTGCGCGCGTGCCAGATCCAGCCGTGCCTGTGCGGTTTGCTGGGTGGTCGAGTACTGCGCCGCTTCCTGTGCCGAAATAGCACCGGTATTTTTTAATGCCAAAATCCGCTTGGCATTGGCAGCGGCATCATTGAGCGTCGCCTGCGCTTCGGCAACACTGGCTCGTGACTGTGCTAGCTCGGCATCAATGGTTTCAGGGTTTAACTGCGCAAGTAACTGACCACGTTTCACCACATCACCGACATTCACATTTACTTGGGTAATGCGCAGGCCGGACAATTCGCTACCAATCACCACTTCTTGCCACGCTGCAATATTGCCGTTGGCTTCCAGCGTTTTTTCCCAGTTGCGGCTTTCCGGCTGGGTGACAGTGACCGTGAGTGCAGCTTGTGACTGGCCATTTTGTGCAGTATGAGTTTGGGCAGTGGTTTTATCTTTCTTTGAAAAAATGAAAAACAGAATAATCAGCAGTGCCACGATCAGTAGCGCAGCCAGAATCATCCAGCGTTTGGTTTTTTTTGCAGACTGGCTGAATGTATTAGGTTGCGGTTTGGCTGGATCAAAACCTGCATTTGGAGTAGATGACATAATGTGGCCTTTCAACCAGAAAAATAAACTGATGTGATTTTTATAAGACCTTGGCCTGTAATGCAACTCTTTATCAACTATCCCAAAGATGTTGGATATCTTAGATTGATTAAAAGTGTTAAAAATCAGAATATAAGTGACAAATCTTACTAAACATGGTTAAAAAAAGAGTTAATTCCAATAACAAGTAAGCAAATCCAGATTGTAATTATGGTTGAGTAGGAAGATATTACTTTGAAGGGAAGAAAGCCAATTATAATGGTAGGGATAAATATTAAAGCATAGATAGAAAAAATAACAATCGTAACAGGTTCAAAGGAAATTCCATTGCTTAGTATTAATCCAGCCAACAAAGCACCAACTGCTGCAAATCCCAAAACAATAATAGATCTCTTGCATAAATCAAAATATGATCACTGTATTGATCATCTTTTGAGCTAAAAATTGTATGACTTTCAACTATAATAACAGCATGAAATATACCGATATCAAATCATTAC
>SECL01000018.1 GCA_004173455.1 Moraxellaceae bacterium
TCTTAAAGATGAGAAGCACTGCTTCGCAAGGTTTAGATTCAATTATGGGTCGCCTAAAGAGCAATTAAAAACATTGCTCATTTGGACGAAAATCTAACCTGTGCTACTACAGCCCCATATTATTTATTTGCAATGGATGCAGCAGGTGGCTTGGGCGCATTCTGGAGAATTAGGGCTTGATTTAGCTGCTTATCAACGTCTTGATGCTGCGATGGTAGCGCGTCATCATGATATGACTTATCTGGCGCCCTGTTTTACAGGTGATGATTTAATCTTAAAAACATGGCTCACCCACACCGATGGCTTTAATCTACATCGTCATTATGAGTTCATCCGAGGTCAGGATGACAAGAAGGTGTTTGAGGGCAGTACGCATTGGGTTTGTATACGGCTTTCGACGGGTCGTCCTATTCGAATGCCGCCTGAGTTTAAAACAGCTTATATCTTGCTTTAATCCTGTGATGCACTCATTTCCTGCAAGTTTTCTGACGTAAAATGCGTTAGAATGCGCCATTTTCAATAACTTTATATTTTGGCCGCCCTGTGACCGATATTAGCAACATCCGTAATTTTTCAATCATTGCCCATATTGACCATGGCAAATCGACTTTAGCTGATCGTTTTATTCAAACGTGTGGTGGTTTGCAAGCACGCGAAATGCAAGCGCAAGTACTTGATTCTATGGATCTTGAGCGCGAACGTGGCATTACCATCAAAGCGCACTCAGTGACCCTGTATTATAATCATCCCAATGGTGAACGCTATCAACTGAATTTTATTGATACGCCAGGGCATGTTGATTTTTCTTATGAGGTGTCACGTTCGCTGGCCGCCTGCGAAGGGGCGTTGCTGGTAGTGGATGCTGCGCAGGGCGTAGAGGCGCAGTCGGTTGCCAACTGTTATACCGCGATTGATCAGGGACTGGAAGTTTTGCCAGTCCTGAACAAGATTGATTTGCCACAGGTTGAGCCTGAGCGGGTGATCAAGGAAATTGAAGAAATTATTGGCATTGAAGCTGAAGATGCGCCCCGTGTTTCTGCAAAATCCGGCTTAGGCATTGACGAGCTTCTGTCCACCTTGGTTGACCGAATTCCTGCACCAACCGGGAACCGTGATGCGCCACTGCAAGCGTTGATTATCGACTCATGGTTTGATAATTATTTGGGTGTAGTATCGCTGGTTCGGGTGCGTCATGGCCGCATCAAGAAAGGCGATAAGATGCTGGTGAAATCAACCGGCATGAGTCACTTGGTCACGTCTGTGGGAGTGTTCAATCCCAAACATCAGGAAACGGGCTTGCTCGAAGCGGGCGAAGTTGGCTTTGTCATCGCAGGGATTAAAGATATTTTTGGGGCGCCGGTAGGTGACACCATTACCTTGCACAATACCCCAGACGTTGAAATTTTACCCGGTTTCAAACAGGTTAAGCCGCAGGTATATGCGGGATTGTTCCCAATTGATTCCAGTGACTTTGAAGCATTTCGCGAGGCACTGCAAAAACTGCAAATTAATGATGCCGCGTTGTTTTTTGAGCCAGAAAGCTCAGATGCGCTGGGTTTTGGTTTTCGTTGTGGTTTTCTGGGTATGCTGCACATGGAAATTGTGCAGGAGCGGCTGGAGCGTGAATACGACCTTGATCTAATCACGTCGGCACCAACCGTGATCTATGAAGCGGTGAAGAAAAATGGTGAAACCGTCTTTATTGATAACCCGTCCAAAATGCCGGATGGTGGTACGGTGGAAGATCTGCGTGAACCGATTGCCGAGTGTCATATTCTGGTGCCGCAGGAATATCTGGGCAATGTGATGACCTTGTGTATTGAGCGTCGTGGTATTCAAAAAGACCTGAAATTTTTGGGTAATCAGGTTGCTGTGACCTTTGAGATTCCTATGGGCGAAGTAGTGATGGATTTCTTTGATCGCCTAAAATCAGTGTCACGCGGCTTTGCTTCACTGGATTACAATTTTGTACGTTTTGAAAGCTCTAGTCTGGTCAAGGTCGATGTATTAATCAATGGTGAAAAAGTGGATGCACTGGCCATGATATGCCATCGTAATGATGCGCGCTATCGCGGTAATTCACTGGTAGAAAAAATGAAAGACCTGATTCCGCGCCAGATGTTTGATGTGGCGATTCAGGCTGCTATTGGTGGGCAGGTGATTGCACGTTCAACCGTCAAGGCCATGCGTAAGAACGTGTTGGCGAAATGTTACGGCGGCGATGTATCACGCAAGAAAAAACTGCTGTCCAAACAAAAAGAAGGTAAAAAACGCATGAAACAGGTGGGTAGTGTAGAAATCCCACAAGAAGCGTTTTTGGCTGTATTACAGGTTGATAAAAAATAAGCTCTGACTTGTTCAGTCTTAAATTTGAGGAACGCGCTGTGGATTTTGATTTTAATCTGATTTTGGTACCAGCCACGCTGATCTTTTTTATGATCTGGCTACTGGATAAATTGATTTGGAAACAGCGCGCAACCCGTGGTCGTCATGACGAAAATATTCTGGTTGGCTGGGCTTATGACTTCTGGCCAGTATTGGCACTGGTGCTGGTGATTCGTTCCTTTGTGGTAGAGCCGTTTAATATTCCATCAGAATCCATGGTGCCGACCTTGCAGACTGGCGATTTTATTCTGGTGAATAAGTATAGCTATGGCGTGCGCTTGCCTATTACCAATACCAAGTTCTTGCATACCGGCGAACCCCAGCGTGGTGAAGTGGCAGTATTTCGTTATCCATTACAGCCTACCGTTAATTATATCAAGCGGGTAGTGGGTTTGCCAGGTGATCATATTGTGTACGACCGTGGTGCTTTAAGTATTAATGGCAAGCTGATTGCCAAAAAAGCGATCGCCGATCAGGGCAATCCTGAGTATGAGCTGTTTTATCAGGAAGTGCTGGGAACGCATACCCATACGATTCGTGAGCTAGATGGCGCTAACTCTGCATCCATTGCTCCGTTTATCAATAGTCAGGCCAATGAAGGCGGCAAATATGCTGCCACCAATGGCCAGCACTGGGAGGTGAATGTGCCACAAGGCCATTATTTTATGATGGGTGATAACCGTGACCAAAGTGCTGATAGCCGTTTTTGGGGGTTTGTACCGGAAGCCAACCTGTCAGGCCATGCTTTTTATATCTGGATGCATAAAGAACCAGGTTTTCATATTCCAAGTTTTGCTAGAAATGGTAGGATCGATTAGTAAAACAAGGATTGGCTCATTAAAAGGAAAAATATTATGGTCAATATGAAAGCTCAGCGCGGTGCTTCTTACTGGGGCATCATGATTGGTATACTACTAGCTGTCGTGGTGATCAAGGCTGCATTGATCACATGGCCTGCCTACTGGGACAATCGTCTCATTAATGCATCCATTGAAGAGAAGTTAAGAAGTACCAACAGCAATGATCCGGCCAAGTTTATGCAGGATCTGGAACAACAGTTTAGTCTGAATAATTTACGTGATGTACAAGCCAAAGACATCATGAAAGTCAGCAACAGCGGCGGTGAGCTAGTGGTGCAGGTTGATTATGAGGTTCGCAAGAATTTTATGGGCAATGTTGATCTGGTCGTGTCGTTTGAAAAGCAATTTGACCAGCGTGCGATTAAAGTGGGTGGCAAATAGTAGCAAGCTAGTGTTTGCTAATAATGAATAGGTAGGTGAAATATCAATTTGGTTCTTCAACAGCGCTTGCTCAAGCGGCTGGGCTATCAGTTTACTGATCAGACCTTGTTCCGGCAGGCGCTCACGCATCGTTCAGTGAGTCAGCGTCATAATTATGAGCGTCTAGAGTTTCTGGGTGATGCCTTGCTGGGCGTGATTATTGCGCAATATTTGTATCACCGTTTTCCTGAAGAACAGGAAGGGCGACTTACTCGAATGCGTGCCACACTGGTTCGGCAGGAATCTTTGGCCTGTATTGCGCGTGATTTAAAACTGGGTGAATCACTGATTTTAAGTACTGGCGAGATGAAAAGCGGCGGACACCATCGTGAGTCTATTCTGGCCGATACGGTAGAGGCATTGATTGGTGCAATGTTCCTTGATTGTAATGATCTGGAAAAAATTCAGCAGGTGGTGCTCACATGGTATGCGTCCTATCTGGCTGATCTGGCGCCAACCGATGCGCTTAAAGACCCCAAGACCCGTTTACAAGAATATTTACAAGGGCGACATTTACCTTTGCCCGAATATAAACTGGTTGAAATGCGTGGTGAAGCACCCAATCAGCATTTTACTATTCACTGTCAAGTCACCAATATGTCTGTTGCCATAGGGCAAGGGGCTAGTCGTCGTAATGCTGAGCAAACTGCTGCCAGTGTCATTTTAAAGCAATTGGAGCAGGCATCGTCATGACCACGCAACCTAATGAAATTAATTCAAACTCTGAACTGGATGAACCAGTTGTTCCTGAGCTTTCCGTGCCTGTAGAACAGGGTGCCAATCCTGAACAGCAAGATGTGATTGGCCAGTTTTTTAAGGATGGCTCAGCCGAGATAGCAGCAGATTTTCGCTGTGGGTTTGTGGCCATTGTCGGCCGTCCCAATGTGGGCAAATCGACCTTGATGAACCACTTGATTGGTCAAAAACTGTCGATTACCTCGCGTAAGCCACAAACTACTCGCCATAAAATTGTGGGTATTGATACCCGTGATAATGTGCAGGCCGTTTATGTCGATACACCGGGCATGCACAAAAAAGAAGTACGCGCTATTAACAAGATGATGAACCGTGCGGCGTCATCGGCGTTGCGTGATGTGAATTTGGTGCTGTTTGTGGTGGATAGTATGAAATGGGTGCCAGATGATGAGCTGGTGCTGGAAAAGCTCAAGAATGCCGATATGCCAGTCATTATGGTGATTAATAAAGTGGATACCATTGAAGAAAAACGCACATTGTTGCCATTGATTGAGCAGCATGGCAAACGCATGAATTTTAGCAATATTGTGCCAGTATCTGCCTTGCGGGGTTCCAACCTTGACCACCTGCATGAAGTGATTGCCAAATACCTGCCGTTTGCACCGCCAATGTATGCGGTTGACCAGTTGACAGATCGTTCCGAACGCTTCTTGGCCAGTGAAATTGTGCGTGAAAAAATCATGCGTCAACTGGGTGAAGAGCTGCCGTATGATCTGGCCGTGCAGATTGAGTCATTTAAGGAAGAACCTGCAACCGTTAATGAAAAAACCGGCAAACCGAAGCCAGCCTGTTTATATATTGATGCCACCATTCTGGTGGAGCGTCAGGGTCAAAAGCTGATTGTCATTGGGGATAAAGGCCGCAAGCTCAAGCAAATTGGCATGGAAGCCCGTATTGATATGGAAAAAATGTTTGAGCAAAAGGTGATGCTCACCCTGTGGGTCAAAGTTAAAGGCGGCTGGTCTGATGATGAGCGTGCCTTAAAAAGTTTGGGCTACAGTGACATTTAGTTTAAGTAATATGTAGACCAATCAATAGTATAAATTCCGATAGGCTGATAGCAGTGTTACATCAAGCAAAGCGTCTGCTGAATCGTACAGGTGAACAATGAAATTGTTAAATCTATTGGTTATATTGGCTTTGGCGCTCAGTCTGCAAGCCTGTCTAGCCACCAAACTTGTGACTGTACCGGTAAAAGTGGCCTATGGCACCACCAAGGCTGTGGTTAAAGGCACGGGTGCTGTGGTGGGTGCGGCGATTCCTGATGATGACGAGGCAGAGGATGACTGATTCTCTGTAGTTGTTTCTCGTTCTCTATAGTTGTCGCCATTTAGTGACAAAAATTAAAACAAGCCTGCTGCGTTTTTATGCTGCAATAGCGTAATTGTTTTCTTAATGACGGAAATATAAAAGTGCGCCAGCAGCTTTTGCACGGTTTTATGCTTCACCAGCGTGCTTATCGTGAAAACAGCAAACTGGTGCATTTTTTCTCACTGGAATTTGGCCGCATTGATGGCGTGGTTCGTGGTTCCCCGATTCCGTTGTACCAACCTGTCTTGCTTTATGCTTCTGGCAAATCAGCCTTGAAAAGCCTGAGTAAAGTAGAGTGGGTAGGCGCTCCTAAAAATTTACAGGGTTCAGCCTTGTTTGCCGGATTTTATGCCAATGAGTTATTAGTACGGCTGGCACCATTGGAAGAAGCCATTCCCAATACCTTTGGAGCTTATAGTCAATTGCTCGATGAGTTGCAAACGCTGCCTGTACCGGATCATCATAATCTGGCTTTAATGACGGCATTGCGGCGATTTGAATCGGTTATATTGGCTGAATTGGGCTATGCCATTAATTTTGCACAGGACTTTTTAGGGGTTGCGATTCAACCGCAGCAACTTTACCGCTTTACGCCCAATGAAGGGTTTAGTCCCAGTAACTCAGGCGAGCTGGGTGAATATATATTGACAATGGCGAAGCCAGAATTTGCATTTACCCAGCAGATATTATCGGCTGAAGTGATTGCTATGCTGAGTCGGGTTTATCGTAAAGCGCTGGCAGTATTACTCAATGATAAGCCGCTAAAAAGCAGAGAATTGTGGATCAGCCAGCAAACAGGGTCTTAATCAGTTGCTGTATCTGTTAAATTTTTATTCATAAACATCATATTTTAAAATCAAGGTGGTAAAGCCAATGAGCATTTTACTGGGTGTGAATATTGACCATGTGGCCACTTTGCGTAAGGCGCGCGGAACGACCTATCCTGATCCGGTCAAAGCAGCTTTGCTGTGCGAGGAAGCCGGAGCCGATGGCATTACGCTGCATTTGCGCGAAGACCGCCGTCATATTCAGGATAATGATGTGGTTCGGATGCGTCCACTACTTAAAACCCGCATGAATCTCGAAATTGCAGTGACTGATTTTATGCTGGATTTTGCCTGCCATATCTGGCCGCAACATGTGTGTCTGGTGCCTGAAAAGCGTGAAGAACTCACCACTGAAGGCGGTCTTGATGTCGCTGGACAAATCGAAAAAATCAAGGCTGCGACACGTAAACTCACGCAGGCAGGTTGTGACGTATCGTTATTTATTGACCCTGAACCGCTACAAATTGATGCTGCGATTGAATGCGGTGCGCCAACCATTGAGTTACATACTGGTGCGTACGCTGAAGCGGCAGGTAAAGAACTGGCGTATGAGTTACAACGGATTAGTGATGCGGTCAACTATGCGGGATCACGCCTGATTGTGAATGCTGGCCATGGCCTGAACTTGAACAATATTGCAGCTATTGCGCGCTTACCCAATATTCATGAATTAAATATTGGTCACGCCATTATTAGCGACAGTATATTTGTGGGCTTGCGTCAGGCCGTACAGGACATGAAACAGGCGATTGCACAAGCTAATCAGTAGTTATATCTTTGTCTATGTTGTCTATGTTGTCTATGTCTTGAGCGTTCCCAAGATACCTTAAACAGTTATTGGTCGTGTTTGCGACAGAATTTAGCCTTTTAAGGTTGATCATTGCTTAGTGTGTTGATTTATGAGTGCGACTGATATTTTATTACAACCAGTTCAGGCTTTTTTGGGCTGTTTGACCCCTGACGTATGGTTGCAGACAGCCAGCCAACCGCAGCATCTTGCACTGATTATTCAGGATCATGCCAACTGTGAGAAAAAAGCCGCCAGCACCGCCATTAACCTAATGTTTCGTTATGGGTTTTATACCGAGCTGCAAGTCAAACTCTCACAACTGGTGCGTGAAGAAATGTTGCATTATGAGCAGGTGCTGGAAATCATGCAAAAACGTGGGCAGGCATGGCAGGCAATCCCAGCGGGACGTTATGCGGGCGGGTTGCGTAAGGAAATTAAAACCTATGAACCTCAAGCATTAGTCGATGTGTTGATTGTCGGGGCTTTTGTGGAGGCGCGTTCCTGTGAACGATTTGCTGCACTGGCACCCTATGTGGATGATGAATTAGCAAAGTTTTATCGATATTTACTAAAATCAGAATCGCGACATTTTGAGGATTATCTAACACTGGCACAATCCATCAGCAAGCAAGACATTAGCCCACGTGTCGAAACCTTTCGCCAGCTAGAAGCTGAGCTGATCGGCACGCCTGACAATTTGCTGCGCTTTCATAGTGGTATACCCGTCTAACATGAAAAAGACCAAGCAGGCACTTAAAAGTAACGCCACAGCCTTGTCGGTGTTACCCGTGGCCAATGCGGTTAACCAGATTTTTTATGGCGCACCGGGAACCGGCAAAACTTACCATTTACAACAAATCCAGCAGCAGTATACCGAGCAACTGGCGCAGCAGGATCATGCCACCTTTCTCATTGAAAAAATCCGTGATTTAAGCTGGCGCGAGGTGATTTGTCTTGTCTTTCTGGAAGAAAATCGCCTGTTACGAGTACCCGAAATCCTCAATCATCCCTTGATGCGTTGTAAGGTGCAACTGACCAATCGACAGGAAAACATGAGTCAGACCATCTGGGCTACGCTAATGCGGCATAGCGCGCTGGATTCTATGACGGTCAAATATAACCCCGACAAACGCTCCAGTCTTGCCCTGTTTGACAAGGATGACGCTGGCCTATGGTTTTTGCTGTCTAGCGCTCGGGATGATATTTCACATCTGGCGCAATTGTTAAAAATCATTGAACGCGGTGCACAAGCGGCCGAGGTGATTCAGCGTTATAGCTTTGTCACGTTTCATCAGTCCTATAGCTATGAAGATTTTGTGGAAGGTTTGCGTCCGGTTCTGGATGACGATGAAAACAATCAGCTACGCTATGAAATCCGATCCGGTATTTTTGTGGAACTGTGTGAGCGAGCGCGGCTTGATCCGGCACATGCTTATGCTTTGTTTATTGATGAAATAAATCGGGGCAATTTGTCCAAAATTTTTGGTGAATTAATTAGCCTGATTGAGCTGGACAAACGGCAGGGCAAGCCTGATGCGCTGGAAGTAACATTGCCGTACTCACAGCGCAAATTTAGCGTGCCTGCCAATGTCAGTATCTATGCCAGCATGAACACTACCGATCGTTCCTTAAGTCCAATTGATACTGCATTGCGCCGCCGTTTTGAATTTGTGGAAATGCAGCCCAATTATGAGTTGTTGGCGCAATCAAAGCTGCATTATCCGGCCAGTAGCGATCTTGCAGGGCTGGATTTGAGCCAGTTGCTAAAAATCCTGAATGCGCGCATTGCGCTATTGGCTGGCCGGGATTATGTATTGGGACATGCATTTTTTTGTGCTGTGCAATGTTTTGCCGATGTACAGGCGGTCATGCAGCATAAGATTATTCCGCTATTGCAGGAGTATTTCTTTGATGACTGGCAAAAAATCCGTCTGGTGCTCAACGATCATCGTAAGCCGGTGGATTTACAATTTATTCAATTGAGCCAGACTGAACAACAAGCCATTGCATATTTTGGCGAAATACCGCCAGTATCTTTACAGGCCATTTATCACCTCAATGTCAAGGCACTCACCCAACTCGAGGCCTATCAATTGATATGCTAAACCAGCATGTACTGTGCTTTGAACATGAAACACTGTATCCGACAGGCTGTGTCCTAAAACCGGCTGATGGGTTACGCGAGATTCCGCAGGCTCTTTTTGATGAGCTATTTTATGCAGGATTGGATGCGGGGAATGATAAACCACAGCAACAGCCGCAGGTTTGGTTCGTGCGTGAATGGCTGGGCAGGCAGCCCGTTTTAAAAACTCGGCAATATGTCGGTGTGGTGCAGGGACGTTGTGGTCATGTGCTGGAGATTTTACCCAAAACTGGCAAGGCTGGACATGATGCCAGCGAGATGCGCCTGATGTTGCTGCACATGCTACATGCCTTGCCAGATATGCCGTTTAAGACTTTGCCCCAGCCGGCGCTAGTACAACTGGCCAAAATGCCTTTACTGCAAGTATTTATTCAGCAGGCGTTGAGCAGTATTGCCAACGTGATACAGCATGGTTTAAAGCAACAGTACCAGTCCACGCAGGATAATCAGCCCATGTTGCGTGGCCGTTTATTGATCTCGCAGCAAGTTCGATACAATCATAGCAATCAGGCACATTTTTATAGTGAGCATGATGAATATGTGGCCAATTGCGCGGAGAACCGGATTTTAAGGCTGGCATTAACGATAATTTCACGTTTTCCACATGCCGCCACGTATCAGCATTTAGTTCATGCCTGCATACAACACATGGCACATATTCCAGTATCACGCCAGCCGGAACAGGACTTTAAGTCAATCCAGTTAGAT
Organism: Moraxellaceae bacterium; assembly: GCA_004173455.1. Taxonomy (GTDB): domain Bacteria; phylum Pseudomonadota; class Gammaproteobacteria; order Pseudomonadales; family Moraxellaceae; genus Alkanindiges. The sequence continues at coordinate 10,201 of SECL01000018.1, forward strand.
CGTAACAATCAGTATTATGCCAGTGCGCTGCAATGGGCAAAGCTAGTCATTACTGATTTTAGCCCTTCAGTTGGTCTCGGCCAGCAAACCGCATTGAGTTTGCTATTTGACATGAATAAACTGTTTGAAAGTATAGTGGCTTGCCAGCTCAAAAGACAGTTGCCGATTGGATGGCAACTCAAAACGCAACAGCAAACGGCAGCATTGGTACAGGTCAATCAGCAGCCGCAGCGTAAATTACAACCGGATCTGCTGTTGTTTGATCAGCAGCAAGCGGTTGCGTTGCTAGATTGCAAATGGAAACTCAAAAGTGGTCGTACATTTAGTCAGCTCAATCCCGATGAACAGGAGCTATACCAGATGTTTGCCTATGCCGCAGCTTATCTGCCCAAGGGCGGCAATGTGTGTTTGATTTATCCCAAAACACCACAGTTTAGCCGTGCAGTGGAACAAGCTGTATTTCACCATATTCGTGATGTCGAGGTGCATTTGTGGTTGTTGCCATTTTGCCTGCAACGGTTTGAACTGGTCGATGCACCTTTTCAGTGGTCATCCATAACGGTGAAACTTGATTAATACTGTATTTTTTGATGAAGTGCTTCATTAGGCGCTTTAGTAAAAGACCTATGAAGTGCTTCATCAAAGATAGCGCATAAAAAAATCCTCCAGAGCGGAGGATTTTATGGATTAAGTAAATCTGATTTTTTGAATTATCAGATGCGCTGATTTACTCTAAAAAGCGAACAGTAACGCCCGGTTTGACCCGCTTGGACAAGGCATTTGCGTCCCAGTTGGTTAAGCGGATACAGCCATGCGAGGCAGTCTTGGAAATCAGGGAAGGCTCAGGCGTGCCATGAATACCAAACGACGGCTTGGACAATGCAATCCACATATTACCCACAGGGTTGTTTGGACCCGGTGGCAGAGACAGCGGCTTCATGTTCTTGCCTTGTACAAAGTTTTTCGGGTTATAGCCATACCATGGATTTGGTGCAACGGCTTTGACCTGATAAGTGCCTTTGGGTGATGGGGTATCTGTACTGCCAATAGTGGCTGGATAAGTGGCGACCATCTTATTATTGCTATCAAAAGCATAAATTTGTTTGGCGCCTTTATGGGCAATAATCAGAGATACCGGATCACTTAAATCTTCACGGGTATTGGTGACTACTATTGTTTCACCTGCTTTGGCAAAAGTGGCATCAGGGTTAATTTTTCTCAGGAAGTTTTCATCCATGTGAAAACGCTCGCCCAGCATTTCGGTGACCCGCGTGTAGTACAGTCCTTTCATTTTGGCCTGCTCAGCATAGTCATGCGGAATGGACGCTGCATAAGGCCCATCAATATCCTGCTGGGTGATGGTGTAAGACTGGAATACATCGTTACTTTGGCCAGCACTCAGCAGATCCCAAGTTTGGGTGTCCAGCGCGCCAGTCGCTTTTAAACCATTCATCACCTGAAATGCTGAAATGGCTTTAAGCATATTCTTACCAGAAATTCCATCAATGACGCCTGGTGAGGCATGGAAACGGTTCAGCAATACCTGTGCCTTAGCATATTCAGTAAACTGGCCTTTACCCAGATCGCTCACCCAGTTGGCATTGTTCAGGCCCTCAAGCGTCCATTCCTGCGCTGTTTTTGCTTGCACCGAATTTTTACTGGTGTCATTTGCTGTATCGGTTGGGCTTTCAGGCATTGTATTCACCACTGCCTGTGCTTTTTCTAATGCGCGCTCGGTTTGTGAAGTCACCGGTTTGCTGGTATCTGATTCATTCGCTGATGCGTTATTAATGTCGGATATCTGGTTAACAACAGTAGGTTTTAGATTTTGTTCATTTTGAGATGCGATGTTTTGTGCTGTACCTTGTGTTGCATTTTGGCCAGCGCCTTGTTCAAGCGTTACATCAGAAGTGACTTGATTTTGCGCTGTATTGACACTGCTGATTGAGTCGCTAGATTCAGGACTTACGGTGTTAGTAACACTGTTATTGGATGAGCTATTTAAAGATTTATCACTGTTATCTTGTGCTGAAAATGCAGTTTGAGTTAAACATAGTGCAAGCGCAATGGTTAAGGCCGAGCGAGCAAACATCATAATTTTCCTAAAATATGTAACTTTCTATGTAATGGCTAGTATGACAAAACCTGCAATCGTTTGCAGTGAGCAACTGTAAATATATACAGCTTTACTGCGACACAATAGCGCATTTAAATACAAAGCAAAATTATTCATTTAGGGCGTAGTTTGCTATGATTTGCCCCTTGATTTAGCCTGCCAATTAAGAAGTTATCGTGAGGAATCCTTCAATGAAGCCACTCAAAAATGATCGTTTCCTGCGTGCGTTACTCCGTGAACCTGTGGACTGTACGCCGGTGTGGATGATGCGGCAGGCAGGGCGTTATTTACCAGAATATAAAGCCACGCGGGCGCAAGCTGGGGATTTTTTAAGCCTGTGCAAAAATACCGATCTGGCCTGTGAAGTGACCTTACAGCCGTTGCGTCGATTTGCGCTAGATGCTGCTATTTTATTTTCTGATATTTTAACCATTCCCGATGCCATGGGACTTGGTCTGTATTTTGAAGTGGGCGAAGGGCCAAAATTTAGAAAAACAGTGCGCAGCGAAGCCGATATTGCCAATCTTGAATGGACTAAACCCGAAGATTCGCTCGACTATGTGATGAATGCAGTGACTGCCATTCGTTCAGCATTGGCTGGCCAAGTGCCGCTGATCGGTTTTTCGGGCAGTCCATGGACGCTGGCAACCTATATGATTGAAGGTGGTAGCAGCCGTGAATTTCAGCATACAAAAACCATGTTGTACCATTCTCCAGAATTGCTACATGCTTTGCTGGATAAGCTGGCTGTTGCGGTGACCGAATACCTGAATGCCCAGATTCGCGCAGGGGCGCAGGCGATACAGATTTTTGATAGCTGGGGCGGTGCATTGGCGCACCGTGAATATGTCGAATTTTCGCTCAATTATATGACAAAAATTGTGCAGGGATTAATCAAGGAATATGACGGCCGCCGCGTGCCAGTCATTTTATTTACTAAAGGTGGCGGGCAGTGGCTGCCGCAAATGCTGGATAGTGGCGCGGATGCACTGGGTCTGGACTGGACAACCAATCTGGCGATTGCACGGCAAACGGTGCAGGGCAAAGTGGCGCTGCAAGGTAATCTTGATCCGAACACCTTATATGGTTCACCAGAGCGGATTCGTCAGGCGGTAAAAGCCATGCTACAAGATGCTTATGCAGATGGTATTCACACCGGTTATGTAGCCAATCTTGGACACGGTATTACCCAATGGGTCAATCCTGACCATGCAGGCGTATTTGTAGATGCGGTGCATGAGTTTAGCAATGAAATTTTTAACGCGAACAATTCAAAATAGCCATTTATAATGATCCGCTAATGTAAGCAAAGTCATAAGACGTTTTAGTGAATATAGCGGTGGGGAACTTGGGTGTTTAAAACACTGATTCAGGGCGGTGTGCTGGGCTTGTCGGCTGCCTTATTTGGTATCTTGCTGCTGCTGGCCTTTGTGGTTACGCATCAGATGCACTGGCCGATTGGTGGTATTTATCGCTACGATGCCTTACTGGCCTATGCCTTAGTGATTCAAGTGTTTTTGGTATATTTTCGGCTGGAAACCCCGCGTGAAGTCTGGGTGATTGCCATTTTTCATATCATGGCCATGGGGATGGAACTGTTTTTAACCCATCCCAAAATTGGTTCGTGGCATTATCCGGAACAAGCTGTTTTCCGAATTGCCAATGTGCCGTTGTTTGCCGGATTTATGTACTCGGCGATAGGTAGTTTTCTAGCGCGTAGCTTGCGGTTGTTTAGTGCATCTTTTGTTCATCTACCTCGTTTAAAATGGCTGGGTTTGCTGGCGCTGCTGTCGTATGCTAACTTTTTTACCAAGTTTTTTATTCCTGATGTCCGCAATGTGCTGTTTGTGGCTTCGGTGGTTTTATTCTGGAAAACCCGGCTGTTATTTTCTGTTCAGCAAAAAGCCCACCCACCGAAACAATACCAACTACCATTCTTACCCCTGTTACTGGCTTTGGCCTTTATGGTCTGGCTATCAGAAAATGTTGCGACTTTTGCCAATATTTGGCGCTATCCATCGCAGTCTGAGTTGTGGCACATGGTGGGTTGGGGCAAGCTGGGTTCATGGTACTTGCTGCTCACATTGAGCTTGGTACTGGTGCTGGCGGTGATGGGCAAACGGGATCAGCATGGGAATTGGCGTCTGCATTAAATGAAAACAGGCGTACTACCGCTAATCAGCAATCAAAAGGTGATAACAATGAATCAAACACTCGCGCCATATTTACACATCGAACTGAATGAATTTGGGCAACCTGTTGGACAACGGCTCGAAAGTTGGCAATGTGCAATCAAGCCGCCACAACAGACCCTAAGCGGAAAATATGTTCAACTGATTCCACTGAATGTTGCGCAACATGCCGAGGCATTATGGGCGTTGGTAAATCAGGAGCCAGATGCGTCTTGCTGGACATATTTGCCGTATGGGTCATTTGCCTCACAGATTGTATTGAGTGACTGGCTTAACAGCATGCTGGATCAAGATTTATTGCTGTATGGCATTTTTACCGGCGACAAAATTCAAGGCTGGTGTGCCTTAATGCGGGCAGATTGCAAGGCAGGCAGTATAGAAATTGGCCATGTGTATTATTCGGCAGGTTTGCGCCGAACACTGGCAGCAACAGAAGCCATGTTTTTGCTGATGCAGCAGGTCTTTACACTGGGTTATCGACGTTGTGAGTGGAAGTGTAATAGTTTAAATGCACCTTCCAAGCGTGCTGCCCTGCGTCTGGGTTTTCAGCATGAAGGACTGTTCCGGCAAGCAACCATAGTCAAAGGCCGTAATCGCAATACCGATTGGTTTTCTATACTGGATCATGAGTGGGCTGAGCAAGAACAGGCGATGCAGCACTGGTTAAGCTCAGCTAATTTTGATGACAGTGGCCAGCAAAAATTAAGCCTACAGCAGTGCCGTCGATCTTTATAGACTAAATATTTTCACGTGGCACTGCCATTAAAAATTCCTGCCGTGCTTGCGTATTGGTGGTAAATTCGCCCAGCATGGACACAGTACGCGTGGTTGATTGCTGTTTTTGTACACCACGCATCATCATACACATATGCGCTGCATCCATGACTACCGCTGCACCACGTGCCCCTGTAGCATCCATGACCGCTTGCGCAACTTGCTGGGTCAGGCCTTCCTGAATCTGCAAGCGCCGTGAATACATATCCACAATACGGGCAAATTTGGACAACCCCAGCACATGACCATTGGGCAAATAGGCAATATGTGCCTGACCCATAAATGGCAGCATGTGATGCTCACACAGGGAATAAAATTCAATACCCTTAACCAAGACCATTTCACGGTTGGTAGACGGAAACACCGCGTTATTGGTGACTTCATCCAGTGATTGATCATAGCCTTGTGTCAGGAAAGAAAAAGCCTTGGCAGCACGGGCAGGGGTATCAATAAGGCCTGGACGTTCTAAATCTTCGCCAACTGCAGAAATGATATTGGCGTAAGATTGTTGCATAGTCATTGCGTCAGATCACCTAATAGACAGGAGCTAAATTTGGCAACAAAATATGCCAATATTGAAGGGCGCTATTATACCAGAAAAAATAGCTATGACAGAAACACAAGCTGTTGAGTAAGGTTTTGTGTTGTTTAACTAACCTAATATTAGAGAGCTAGACCATAGCACTAACGCGCCTGATGCGGCGTACGGTTGTTTTTGCCTTCTTTGCCCTGAGATTCTGCGCGCTTGAGCAATACCAAAACTGCTCCTGTTCCGCCTTGTTCCGAGGGAGCGCTCACAAAGGCCAATACTTCACGATGTTGACGCAACCAGCCATTTACATAGGTTTTTAAGATGGCTTGCGGGCCTTTGCCATGCACAATCTTGATGACATTTTCATTGGCTTGTCGCGCTATTTCAATAATTTGCAAAACAGCACTGCGCGCTTCCTCAATGGTACAGCCATGTAGATCCACTGCTTCGTACCAGCGCAGCTTGCCGGTTTTTAACTGTTCAAATACCCGATGCTGCAAGGTTGCCAACCGATAACTTAAAAAAGCTTCACTGGCCACTGGATTGAGCATGGCCTGCGTATCTGAAATTCCTTGCATTCCTGCTTCATCTACCCCAACGGCAGCCGCTCGCCGTGCCAAAATCTGGGCACTGGGTTTTTTGGGTTTGGTGGGCGAAGCGACCGGCATTTCATCTGTTTTGATAGGTTTTACACCACGCATGGCTTGGGTAAACAGCTTGTCCTCATCTACAGTTTCTGCGGGTACTTTTTTGGCAGCAGTGGCTTTAGCAGGCAGCACGCTGGTTGGCGCTGCAGTTGCCTTTAACTGCTGTTTTAGCTCACGTAATGTTTGTTGCATATCTTGATTAAACGAAGAAGCTTTGGCCATGGGTCACCTTTCAACATGATCAAAAATTAAACCCTTGTTTAGCAAACCAGATCAATGGCATACCAAACAAGGGTCGAATAATGAAAACAGGGTCTTTAATTTACCTCAATGTAGACATTAGGCAACACTGTTAATATTTTTAGGTTGGCCGAACAATTGGGTTAAAGCAGCCCCCGGATTGGTTTCACGCATAAAGCTTTCACCCACCAAAAAGCTATTGACGCCATTTGCCAGCATCAGGTCGACATCATTACGGGTTTTGATGCCGCTTTCAGTGACCAAAAGGCGGTCATTCGGCACATATTGCTTAAGTCCTAATGTGACATTCAGGCTAACCGAAAAGTTTTTCAGGTTACGGTTATTAATGCCAATGATGGCCGAATCAGGCAGTATCAGGGCACGATCCAGTTCACTATGATTATGCACTTCAACCAGCACATCCATGCCATGTTCAACGGCCAGTGATGCCATTTCTTGCATCTGGGCATCCGACAGGCAAGCGGCAATCAGTAATACACAATCAGCTTCTAACGCACGGCTTTCCACAATCTGGTAAGGCGAAATCATGAAATCCTTGCGCAGAGCAGGGAGCTTGGTAACACTGCGTGCCAGTTTCAGATTTTGGTCATTGCCTGCAAAAAAATCAACGTCGGTTAATACCGATAAACAGGCCGCGCCGGCTTTTTCATACTGAACAGCGATTTCTGCTGGCTTAAAATTTTCACGAATCACACCTTGTGATGGCGAAGCTTTTTTGATCTCAGCAATAACTGCCGGTTTTTTAGCTTGTAATGCCTTGGCAAAACCACGCGTCGGCGAAGCAACTTTTGCACGTTGTTCCAGATCATTGAGCGAAAGTTTCTTCTCACGCAAATCAACTTCTTCACGTTTACGGGCGACAATCTTTCCAAGAATAGTGTCTTCAGTCCGTACCATATCCATTAAAATCCTAAAATAAAGTGATCACAACAACGTGATTTTAATAAAACAATAATCGAGTAAATCGTTAAAGCAAAAACTGGCTTAGGGGCTGACCGATTCAGTCAGAGTCTGCGTAAACTCAGCTAAAATTGACATTTTTTCTAAAGCCTGACCACCATAGATAATGTCTTGGGCAAAGCTGATTCCCTGACCTAAGCTATTGCATAATCCGGCAACATAAATGCCTGCACCAGCATTCAGTGTGATCATGTTGGCAGCTTTTTCACCCACTGGTGATTTTTTTCGCCCAAGCGCATCTTTAATCAGCTTTAAACTCTCTGTTGGGCTTGCAACATTCAGACCAATCAGGCTTTGGCTATCAATGCCATAGTCTTCAGGTGTAAATTCCCATTCACGGATTTCATTGTCTTTTAGCTCGGCAACATGCGTAGCCTGAGCAAGACTGATTTCATCCAGACCATCTTTGGAATGTACAACCAGTGCATGCACAGTGCCTAACTGACGCAATACCTCGGCAACAGGACGACACAGGCGCTGGTTAAAAACCCCAATGACTAGTCGCTGGGCACCGGCAGGGTTGGTCAATGGCCCTAACAGGTTAAACAGGGTGCGCATTCCTAGCTCACGGCGTGGGCCAATCGCATAACGCATAGCAGCATGGTGATTGGGCGCATATAAAAACCCTACACCTATTTCACGAATACATCGTTCGGTTTGTGTCACATTAAGGTCAAGTTTGATACCCGCCTGATCCAGCAAATCAGAGCTGCCAGACTTGCTGGAAACCCCACGATTACCATGTTTGGCCACATGCGCGCCCGCAGCAGCAGCCACAAAGGCAGACGCGGTGGATACATTAAACAAATGCTGGCCATCACCACCTGTTCCGACTATATCAATAAGATGTGGCAAATCCGAAACCTGAACCGGCAGCATTAGCTCACGCATAACGCTAGCGGCGGCGGTAATTTCATCAATACTTTCACCTTTCATGCGCAGGCCAACCAGCAGGCCACCAATCTGGGCGCTAGTTGCTTCACCTGTCATGATCAGGCGCATCACATCGCGCATTTCAGACTGCGATAGGTCAATATGCTGTATCACCTGATCAAGGGCAGTTTGAATATCCATAGACTCCCCCTTATGCATAGGTATCAATAAAGTTTTTCAGTAACTGATGGCCATGTTCACTCAAAATGGATTCAGGGTGAAACTGCACGCCTTCAATGGCCAGCGTTTTATGACGCAAGCCCATAATTTCATCCATTTGCCCATCAGCAGTTTGTGTCCAAGCAGTCACTTCCAAGCAGTCGGGTAGGGTATTTTTATCCACGACCAGCGAGTGATAGCGAGTGGCCTGATACGGATTGGCCAAGTCTTTAAAAATGCCTACATTGGCATGATACATCGCAGACAAACGGCCATGCATGACTTCACGCGCGCGAATCACATCACCACCAAAAGCCTGACCAATCGCCTGATGACCCAGACAAACACCGAGTAAAGGAATCTTACCGGCAAAATGCTCAATGGCCTGCAATGAAATACCTGCTTCATTGGGCGAACAAGGGCCGGGACCAATCACGATATATTGTGGTTGCCATGCTTCAATTTGCTCAATGGTCACCTGATCATTGCGAATGACCTTAACGTCTTGATCCAGTTCACCAAAGTACTGGACAATATTGTAAGTAAAGGAGTCATAGTTATCGAGCATGAGAAGCATGTATATAGCAACCTTATGAAATTTAAAGATTATTTCATTGCGACTGGCGAACATACTGGTTTTTACACCAGTTTGTCAGAATATCAGAGTGATTAAAGCCGCTGTATAGGCCAGTTATTTTAACAGATTCAAGGCCATGGTGTTTAACTGTTTCAGCCGGTTTGGGACTAGGCAGTATACGGTTAAATCTGGTTACTTTTGGCCAGATTACAGGCACGACATAGAATCTGAATATTATTTTCCGAGTTTGAACCACCCTTGGAAAAAGGAATAATATGGTCAAACTCCAGATACTGGGTCGAAGCACATTGCACACAGCGGCCTTGACAGCGCAACCAGACTGCATTTTTGACACTTTGAGAAATATGCCGCGATGTACCTGCTGTTTGCTTCAAATCCAATTGACGATGAAAGCGCTTGATAGATTGTTCAATATAGGCTTCTACAATTTCAGCATCTTTGCCAATATAAAATTCACCAGAACCACGCTTGGTTTTGGCTGAAATAAATACCACGTTCGCATTGCTTTCTAGCGCAATAATGTTGGAAATAGGTACTTCCAGAGATTTGCTGGCTTTATAAACCAGACGTTCACTGGTAACAAACAAGTCACCATGTAGTGTTTCATTTTTGCCATGTGGCAAGCGAACATGAGGCTGATGAAAATACACAATTTCTAAATTTTTGCTAATAATCGCATTGGTCTGAATCGGGGTAACATCGCCTTTTCGTATTTTGGCAATATGATTTACTTTGGCAATCGTGGTTTTGATTTCTTCTAGCATACTTCGCGTGGGTTTTAAAAAGTCACAGAGGCGATCAATTAAAGCCTGTTCCTCTAGGGTAACGATTTTGTCAGAGATAATACTGGCTAATGTAAAATGCAGAAAATTATTAATCTGTGGCGTTGCTTTTAATAACAGGGGCTGCTTATTTAATTGATGACTGGTACAAAATTGATCAAGCTGGTGAACTTCCTGATTAGTTAATTGGCCGTCTGATAATGCATCTATCAGCATATCAATAAACCGGCGCTCATTTTTTTCATGCACAATCTGAAAAACCTGTTGCATGGTAGGTTGAGCAACGTTTAAAAATACTCCCCATCGTTCAAGTTTGGTTTTTGGATGCTGTGAGGCGACTGACAGCATAAATTGCCGAATCTGGGACTCTGCACTGGCCAGCGCTTCAGTCAGTGAAAGTTGATTCTGGCTACAGAAATGAATCAAACTTTGCTGTTCAGGTACGCCAAAATAGCCATTGCTGAAACAGCGATTTAATAACACCTGAAATTCCCTTAGCTTTTTACGTTTTTCAAGGGCTTTCAGTGGGCTAAGAATAATATCTTTTAATGTATTGTTCTGATGGGCTGGTGACGGTGGGGTTGGTTGAGCGCTGGCTGGCGGCACAGCAGCGCCTGAATTTTCTGCAATGGTAACGCCATAATGTTGAGCCAGACGTTTTAAGCCGCCCTGAAAGCCTTGTCCCACCAATCTAAATTTCCAGTTGCCTTGGTGGCGATAAAATTCCCCAATAATAAGTGCTACTTCCAGTCGGTTTTCGCCATCAATTTTAGCGTGTGCTAGCGTATGACTGCCATTTTTGAGTTTGATCCGGATAGAATCAAGCGCTGAAAAATTACTGCTTTCATCGGTGAGCGTTGCACAAACTGCGATTTTGCCAATCTGCTCGCTCATCGTGGTAAGATTTAGCTGTAACACAACCCCCAATCCTTTTTTGCTCAGATTTACTGTTTTGGCTGCATTATGAGGCTGGTTATAAAAAATCATGTCATCATCGCCACGTACTTTTTGGGTAAGTGAACATAGCGTGTACATACTAAAATCTATCGCTGAGGATTCAACACCAAAGGGTTGTATGTCTAAGGTAATAATAGAAGCTGGAACGATAAGATTATTCCCTGATATTAGTTCCATGAGTTATCAGCTTTCCTATCAGATTTAATAATGTCTAAAGCTAATTGCTGTCATTTTGCGCTTATTTTTGTAGGGTCTCTTTTTTAAATCCTACGGTGATAAAAACCATTCATTCTTTAGCTAAAAACCATACTGGATTCAATAAAAATGGTCATCATAAGAGGCTGAATTTCGTGCAGAATAGCATAAATAGGTTTAATGCTTAATAGCGTTTTAAAACGGTTGAGATGAAACATTTTTGACAATAGCCAAGCCTATATCACAAGATAAACCTTTCTTTAACGCAACTGGCTATCCTTGCTGCCACGCCGGTTAAATAGTTCAAATTTTTTGGCTTCCAGCTCAAGTTTGCTTTGGCATTCGACACAATGCTGAACACCAGGTAGGGCAAGCTGCCGCGCTTTTGGAATCGCTTTGTCGCATTCCTCACAAGTTTCAGCACTTAATCCTGCTGGGATCGCCTGTCTTGCTCGTTGTAATGCATCATTAACAGTTGCTTCAATTTGTTCCTGCTCAGCGCCATCATGTGCCCATCCACCTGCCATGTTGATCTCCAAATAAGGCATTTAAAATTGAACTATTTAAACAATAGTTTTTAGATAATCAGCTTCTTGCATAGCGCCCTCTTGCGCTTCGCTTACCTATTTCAAAATAGAAATAACGACCGATTAAACGTCCGCAAGAAAGGCATAAACTATTTATATAACCAGTCTAATATATGGGACTAAATGGCTTATTTTCAATCAGATGATCAATGCGTAAGTTAAGGAAAATATATGACAGCATTATAATTGCACTTATTTGGTGCGTTAATGTTTTAAAAACCAATAAGCAGAAAACTAGATTTTGTATGCTTAATTGATTAATTTTTATGATAAAAATAAGATAAAATTAAATTTATGATAAAATATAGCTGATAGCAGGTGATATTTGCACCAGAATTATGGTATTTCCATCTACAAAAAAATAGTTATTTGCACTTTTTTGGTGCTTTATTGCATCTTTTAAATTGATAACAGAATTAATGAGGGCAGATGGTGCAATTTTTTTTAGAGCGCGTATAATTTGCTGCGTATTATTTTTAGCCCCACAACAGATATTTTTTTAAATTCAGTGACTTGTGAATTTTAAAAAATATTGGTACGGCTTTTGCTAATATATCAGGTATTAAATTTGTAAGGCGCACCTACAGGGTGCAGTTACCCAATACTGGGCAATACTGGAGCAAAGTGAGCATGGCGAATAAAGTCCTCAACCTAATTAAAGAGCACGAGGCCAAGTGGGTCGATTTTCGTTTTACAGACACGCGCGGTAAAGAACAACACGTTACTTTTCCGGCTGGCACTGTTGACGAAGATACCTTCGAAGATGGCAAAATGTTTGACGGTTCTTCTATTGCTGGCTGGAAAGGCATTGAAGCATCTGACATGATCTTGCGTCCGGATCCTGAAACAGCTTTTATCGATCCGTTCTTTGAAGCAACCACTGTGGTGGTAACTTGTGACGTGATTGAGCCGACGACAGGTCAGGGTTATGACCGTGATCCACGCTCCATTGCACGCCGTGCAGAAGAATACTTAAAGTCCACTGGTATTGGTGATACTGCATTCTTTGGCCCAGAGCCAGAATTCTTTGTATTTGACGAAGTAAAATTTGACATTGATATGTCAGGTGCGCGTCATACCATTTATGCTGAAGAAGCTGCATGGTCTACCAACAAGGATTATGAAGCGGGTAATACCGGTCACCGTCCTCGTGTAAAAGGTGGTTATTTCCCAGTTCCTCCAGTCGATAGCGCGCATGACCTGCGTGTTGCGATGTGTGATGCGATTGAAGCCATTCTGGGCGAAGGCAAAGTTGAAGTACAACACCACGAAGTGGCTTCTTGCCAGTCTGAAATTGGTGTGAGCTTTAACACACTGGTACGCAAAGGTGATGAAGTTCAGGCCACCAAATATGCGATTTTGAACGTGGCGCACCAGTTTGGCAAAACCGCAACCTTTATGCCTAAGCCAATCGTGGGTGATAACGGTTCAGGCATGCACGTGCATATGTCAATTAGTAAAGACGGCAAAAACCTGTTTGCTGGTGACGAATATGCTGGCTTATCTGAAATGGCACTGTTCTTCATTGGTGGTGTGATCAAGCATGCACGTTCTTTGAACGCGATTACCAATCCGTCAACCAACTCGTATAAGCGTCTGGTTCCGCATTTTGAAGCCCCAATCATGTTGGCTTATTCTGCGAAAAACCGTTCTGCGTCTATTCGTATTCCTTACGTGTCCAGCCCGAAAGGCAAGCGTATTGAAGCACGTTTCCCGGATTCTACCGCCAACCCATACCTGTGCTTTGCTGCACTGTTGATGGCGGGTATTGATGGTATCCAGAACAAGATCCATCCGGGCGAAGCGGCGGACAAGAATCTGTATGACTTGCCACCAGAAGAAGAAGCCAAGATTCCAACTGTGGCACATAGTCTGGAAATGGCACTAGATGCTTTGAAAGAGGATCATGACTACCTGACCAAAGGTGGTGTGTTTACTACAGAAATGCTGGATGCTTACATTGAAGTTAAAATGGAAGACGTCCGTCGCCTGAACACTACAACTCACCCTGTTGAGTTTGAAATGTACTATAGCTGCTAATTGATTTGGCGGTGTTAAGGCATCCGAGGATGCCTTAACCAGTATTAAAAATAGAGCCGGAAAGCAGTGATATGATTGCTTTTCGGCTTTTTTAGGACTAATGAAAACTATAAGACGTGTTTGTCAATTTTTTACTAAAAAGATTATCTGCTAATAGTTGTGCTGCTGACATTTATGTTTTTGGGTAAGCCAATGTCTTACACCAGAAAAGACACAATCAGTAAAACGCCAGTAAATATGGTAAATGTACTCAGGACAATTGGTAGATTTACTGAATAGCCTTCAATGTACTCAGCCGGAGTAAGCGAGCGCAAGGCAATCTTATACTGAAAAATTGACCAAAGACTGACAATAAGGCCAAGGCAAATCGTAATCACCCCTAGCCAGAAATTAAACTTGATCTTGCTGGCATATTTAACCGGGTCAAGCAAATGCACCAGCAAAGTAGACTTTTCAATTAAAAAACCAAAACCAATTAACGCAATACTGCTGCGATTCCAAGCGAGCAAGGTACGTTCCAATGCCAGTAACACGCGAGGGTCTTGCAGATTTGACATACATTTTCCTTAAGTGTTGAACTGGTTTAATTGAATCTTCAAATAGCAAATACCATTGTCTCGGGTTTAGGTAGCTTGCCTGCATTCATGTTGATTTGTATATTCAGACATGATTTTATGCCTGTCTTGCTTGCACCATTTTAACAAATTCCTGTGCAAAGCGGTGGCAATCGCCCGGCCAGCGTGCTGAAAGATAATTTTTATCTTTGGTTATAAAGCCTGCTTTTGGTTTGGTCTTGCTGTCCCTGATTGGAAACAATGGCCCATGTTTAAACTGTGAAAGTGTTTTAAGTGTTGCCTTGACTTCTGCCTCCACGGTGATGGGGTAAGTACGATAATAGTTGCCCAGCCAAGGATAGGTCATGACCCAAGCGGGCAATTCCATAGGAAAGGCAAGTAACGCAGTGGTATTGCGTTCAAATAGTACAGACTGGCCAGTAGCCGGATCAATCGTACGTGCGACTAGCAGAACGCCGTGACACACCGCAGCGACCGGTTTATTGACTTGAAAAAAATGCAGCACTATGGTTTTGGCAAGTTCGGAGTCCAGCATACTGCGCATTCCAGCAGCATGTCCGCCCGGTATCATAATGGCTGCATAGGCTTCAGGACAAATGGCTGCATAAGATAAAGGGGAATTAAACGCCTGATCCTGTGTCATAACCTGATAGATGGCAAGATCAGGTTTTCGTGTCATCAATAGCGGGTTTAATAACCGGAAACCTGTTTTCACCAACCGTTTGTCAGCAAAGGCAGGCTGACCATTTGGGGTGGCAAAAATAACTTTTATGCCAGCATCAGTGAGTGCTTGCCATGGTACAGCGCATTCCGTAGGGTCATAATCCGACTGGGGCAATAAAAATAAAACCATTTTCAGTAAGCTCTAAGAATTTAATCTGGCTCTCATTATTCGGCCTGTCGGCTTTATTTGCATTGACAGTATTAAGAAATTACATTGACATTTCGTGCCAGAGTAAAGGATATAGCGTGCTGCAACTGGAGCTTAGGACGGTTTCAACGGTTTATGTACGGGCATTGTTGCGTTTGGTTGAAAGCTATGGCATCAATACAAGCTTGCTGCTTCATGAACTGGGCATTGAAACACATGCGCTGGACAATGCAACGGGACGACTGAATGCCCGGCTTGTGCATCAGTTGTGGGACAAAACAGTAATACTGACTGAGGATAATGGGCTAGGTCTAAAGCTGGCGCAAAGTTTTAAGCTGGGTAGCTTTCGTACACTGGGTATTGCTGCCATGAGCTGTGCCACTTTGCTAGAGAGCATGCAGCTTTTATTGCGCTATCATCGTTTAGTAAGCGATGTCGGGGCATTTACTGCAACTATAAATCCATATGGCGATATTGTTATTACCTATGCCGAACAGTTTAAAAGCTTTAGCCTATTACCGCAGCAAATTGAAGCCATCATGGGCAGTATACTGGTACAGGCCCGATTGCTAACTGACCAGACAATTATGCCAACCATGGTGAGTTTTAAGCATGTTGCGCTGGTAGATCATGCTATTTATCAGGATTTTTTTGGAATTATGCCGCAGTTTGATGCTCAGGAATATGTGCTGGGTTTTCGTAGAGCTGATATGCAACAGCCATTGCCGCATGCCGATCAGGAGCTTTGTCAGATCCATTGCCAGCTTGCTGAGCAGCAACTTGATCAATTGGCTGTAGCGCATTCGGTTACAGCGTTTGCCATGCAGTGGCTGGCCAATAGCATACAGTTTGCCAGACTGACACGCATTGATGATCTGGCACAAGCCATGCAAATGAGTACACGCACGCTACAACGGTTACTGGCGCAAGAAGGCAAGAGCTGGACTCAACTAGTGGATGAGGCACGCTGTAACGCTGCAAAGCAATTGCTCCAGCAAAATCTGGCGCTAGACGAGATTGCATGCCGATTGGGTTATCATGATGCCAGCAGTTTTAGCCGTGCGGCAAAACGCTGGTTTGGCGTTACTGCCGGGCAATGGCGTAATCGTTTTATCCCGTCTTGAGTGATGTAGTTGAAAACTACTGCCTGACCAGCGCCATCTTGTTTTGCATATAAGACCTAACCGCATTACTGATTAAGTTTCTGTGAGGAATTCACATCTTGCAATGGTGAACCACCAAGGCTAACAAACAATTGAGCCGTGTCTAAAAAACGCTGGCTTTGCGTGTCAATCAAGCCCAGTTGTGCGCGGCTTAGCTGCCGCGCTGCATCTTCAATTTGCAGTAAACCGGTATTGCCCGCCTGATAGCTTTTGCGTGAAAGATCCAGTGAGGCGCTGGCGGTATTGACCGCTTGCTGCTGCGCGGCTTCGGCATCTGCATCGTGTTGTAAGGCTTGCAGCACATCTGCAACTTGCCCAAATGAATTCACAATAATCTGCTTATATTGCGCCAGTGTGGCCTGATAGCCATGTTCGGCAGCACGTTTTTGTGCGGATAGCCTGCCCCCATCGTAAAGTGGCGCAGTTAGACCCGCTGCTAGTGCCCAGGCGCTATTCACACTTTTAAATAATCCGCTGGGGGTGAGTGCTTCCTGTATTATGTTGGCTGATAAATTAATCTTTGGATAAAGGTTGGCAGTTGCCACGCCTACTGCGGCGCTAGCTGCGTGTAAATTAGCTTCTGCCGCCAGAATATCTGGCCGTTGTCGTACCAGTTCAGATGGCAAGCTCACTGGCAATTGCTGTGGTAGGCTAAAGTCATTGAGGTTAAATGTAGGCACTGTCCAGTTGGCAGGTACATTACCCGTCAGTACCGCCAGCGCATGTTGTGCCAAGCTTAGCTGCTGATGTAATGCGGGAAGCAGTGCTCGATCAGCATCAAGTTGGCTTTGCGCTGTCAGCACTTCAACCTTTGTTCCCGCACCACCCTTAAACGCCGCCTGCACCAGTGTTAGGGTATGGTTATCTTCAGCGATAATCGCTTCTGTCACCTTGATTCGAGCCTGCGTGGTGGCAATGGACAAGGCTTGCGCGACTACATTGCCAGTGAGTTGCAAATAAACGGCCTGTAACTGGTATTGCTGATAATTTGCCATCGCCTGCTGCTGCTCAGTACTGCGTTTATTGCCGCCAAACAGATCCGGTGACCAGCTTAAGGCAGGCCCGGCTTCATAGTAGGTAAAAGGCGGAATGCTAAAATCCGCCGGACCAAATAATGCAGCGCCATATTTTTGCCGACCCACTGTGCCCGCGAGTGACAATTGCGGCTTAAATGCGCCTTGCTGTGCCCACACCAGTTCATTGGCTTGCAGCACACGTTGCTGCGCTGCAACCAGATCCTGATTGTTGGCAATCGCCTGTGTAATGAGAGTATTGAGTGCAGTCGAGTTAAACAGGCTCCACCATTGGGTAGTCATTTGCTTGCCCAATAGCACTTGCTGGCCATCCGTATGCAACTGAGTTTCATTGGACGCGATATAATTTGCAGGCGTAGATATAACCGGAGATTGATAATCAGGGCTAACGGCACAGCCAGAAAGCAGGCTTAACCCAATAAGAAACGAATAGGACTTTTTCATGGTTACTCCATCACCGCTGCATGATCAGCACTGGGTGCCTGACGGGGGCGCTTTAACAGAAACAACAGCGGAATGACGGCCAGCGTAATGACCATCATGAGTTTAAAGTCATCAATGTAGGCAATCATGGCTGCCTGATTGGTAATCATGTTATCGAGTGCGACCAAGCCTGCATGTGTGTTAGGCGCAATATGGCTGGCTTGATAAGCAGGATCAGACAAATTATACGGGGTAATGTGTTCAGTCAGGTGCGCATGCATAATTTGGGTATTCTGGGTCAGCAGGGTTTGCACCACCGAAATACCAATGGCACTGCCAATATTGCGCAGTAAATTAAAAAAGGCAGTCCCTTCATTGCGCAATGAAGATGGCAAGGTGCCAAAGGCCAGTGTGGACAGCGGTACATACGCCAGCCCAATGCCAAAGCCCTGAATGATGCCGGAGCTGATAATCAGGTTTTTATCCATGAGCAAACTAAAATGGGTCATTTGCCACAATGAAAAGGCAGTTAATCCTAGACCCGTGGCCATGATATAGCGCGCATCAATTTTGCCGGTGATCCTGCCCACAACAATCATGGCCAGCATCGTGCCAGCCCCACGAGGTGCAGTGACTAGTCCGGTGGTAATGACTGGATAGCCCATTTGATGTTGTAGCAGGGGAGGAATCAGCGCCAAGGTGGCAAATAGCACCACACCCACCAGAAAAATAAACACATTCCCCGCCACAAAGTTGCGGTCTTTAAACAGCGCAGGGCTTAAAAAAGGCCGTGGATGCGTTAGGGTGTGGACAATAAACAGGTAAAACCCCATCACTGCAACCATGGCTTCCAGCATGATTTCAGTAGCGCCAAACCAGCCCTGAAGCTCACCACGATCCAGCATGAGCTGTAGACCTGCAAGGCCAAGGCTTAGTGTAAAAAAACCGTAAAAATCAAATTTGCTAATATGCTTTTGGGTTTCGGGTAACGACGCAGACAAACTTAAAAACGCCAGAATGCCAATGGGTACGTTAATAAAAAATACCCAGCGCCAGCTATAGTCTTCAGTCAGCCATCCGCCCAGCATCGGGCCTAAAATAGGTCCCATGGTCACGCCAACGCCCCAGAGTGCCATGGCCTTACCAAAATCCTCAGGACGGTTGATATCAAACAGCACAGCCTGTGATAAGGGCACTAGTGCAGCCCCAGAAATACCTTGCAATAGCCGGAACAGCACAATTTGCGGCAGGCTGGTGGCAAGGCCGCACAAGGCAGATGCCAGCGTAAAGCCAATAATGGAAATTAAAAAAACTTTTTTGCGGCCAAAGCGACCCGCTAGCCAGCCGGTCAATGGAATCATGATTGCAGTGGCAATAATATAAGAGGTCAGCACCCAGCTCATCTGATCCTGCGTGGCAGACAATGAGCCTTGCATCTTGGGCAAAGCTACATTGGCAATCGTTGAGTCAATGGCCTGCATGATGGTTGCTGCCATGACTGAAATGGTGATCAGGCCATGATTCAAGCTGGCGGCTGGTACGTTGTCCTGTGGCGGATGCGGGTCGGTTGAACCAACTCCGGCATCTTCTATGGTTGCGTCAATGGCATCAGATGCAGCGTGCTCAGCCATGGGTCAGCCCTTGCAGGCGACTGTAATGGGTATCAATTTTTACATTTACACTTAAACCGGCATGTAATGGAATCTTGGGATCGGCATCATCAATACTGATGCGTACTGGCAGACGCTGTACCACTTTGACCCAGTTTCCTGTGGCATTTTCTGGCGGTAACAGGGCAAAACTCGACCCTGTGCCTGGGCTAAAACTCATCACCCGACCATGAAAAACATGTCCCGGATAGGTATCTACTTCAAAAGTGGCTGGCTGATCAGGCCGCATGTGGGTGAGTTCGGTTTCCTTAAAATTGGCCTGTACCCAGATGTTTTTTGACATCACTGCAAACAGTGGCGTTGCAGCGGTAATATAGTTTCCCACTTGAAGCTGATCGACCTTGGCCACAATGCCGTCAACCGGAGACTTAACCACTGTATATGATAAATTGAGCAGGGCACGATCAAGTTCAGCCTGAGCCTGCTGTACCGAGGGATGGGCATTTACATTAATGTCTGGATTATTGTTCAGATTGGCGCGCGCATTAGCCAGTTGCTGATTGCTGGCATTGACCTGTTGTTCTGCATTCACAAACGCGTGATGCGCCTGCTCCAGTTGTATTTGTGATGAAATACCTTGTGCCGCCAGATTTTTTTGACGGTTATATTCAGTTTTTAAATAAGCCACCGTTTGCTGGGCTGCCTGCACATCACTTTGATTTTGGCGATAGGTAGCCTTTAAAGCACCAATTTGCATTTTGGCCGTTGCAAGTTGTGCGCGTGCGCTCTGTATAGCAATTTTTAAATCACGGTCATCGAGGGTAAACAGCATGTCACCTTGATGTACCTGCTGGTTTTCATGAACTAAAATACGAGTTATTCGTCCAGCAAGGTTACTGCTGATATCAGTCCGCGCGGCTTGAATATAGGCATCATCGGTGGTCATGTAGCGGCCACCCCGAATAAATAGCAGCGCCACCACCAGAAAAATGAGTAGCGGGCCAATGATTAACAGCAAACGTCTATGCCGTGTCAGCCAATTCGGTGAAGTGATGGTTGAATCTAAATCGGCGCCAGCCATACATGCTCTCAAAGTCACCTATAAAAAGTGAAAGCATTATGCGATGTCACATGCATGATGTTAATATCCTATAATATGAATAGACTATTCGATGGAAACGAATAATGAGAGGAACGGAATTTGCCGAACTCAGTGCCTTTATTGCCGTTGCAGAGCAGGGCAATTTTGCTAAGGCAGCCATTCAACTGGGCATTGTGCCATCGACCTTAAGCCAAACCATTCGCAATCTGGAAGAACGGCTGGGCGTACGCTTGTTTAATCGCACCACGCGAAGTGTTGCATTGACTGAAGCCGGGGAACGATTGCTCAGCCGAAGCCGCCCTGCTTTTGTAGAATTACAGCAAGCAGTGGAATCCATTGGTGACTTTCGCAATACCCCAACAGGCACCTTACGGCTCAGTGTGTCCAGTGTGCCTGCCCAACTGGTGCTTGCGCCGCTGATCAAGCAATTCCTGATGGCTTATCCTGCCATTAACCTTGAAATTATTATTGATAATAGTGACAGTGATATTGTGAGTGGCCGCTTTGATGCGGGGATTCGCTATGGCATGCGCATTGAAAAAGATATGCTGCGCGTGCTGGCCAGTCCGGCCTCGCGCTTGATAGCCATTGCCTCACCAGAATATTTGCAACGCCATGCCGCCCCGCAAATTCCGCAAGACCTGCAAATGCATAACTGTATTCGTTTGCGCAAGTCCGACCAGAATCTGGTGCCATGGCTATTTGAAAAAGACCAGCATGTTCTGGAAGTAGCAGTCAATGGTTCACTGGTTGTCAATGATATCGACCTACTCATTAGGGCGGTCAAGGATGGCATTGGCATTGGCTGTATGGTAGAAGCCTATGTGGCAGAAGAAATCAGTCGGGGAAGCCTTATTCCATTATTACTGGACTGGTCGCCTGCTACTCATAGCTATTATCTCTATTATGCCAATCGGCATCAGCTTCCCGTGCCACTAAAAATTTTTATTCAGTTTTTGCAGCAACAATTAAAAACTCAGCCTTGCTAAGCTTTATTGCTGTTACAGTACAAGCTTAGCGTTGTTCTTATCTTAAAAAATATCCAGTTTATCCATTTCACAACAATGCCAGTAGCGTTTGGTTTTATACTTGAGCCATCACCGCATTCAACGACTAGTAGTAGTCTAAGTTTTTAGAAGCAGTCTTGGTCTTTTTAGTCAGATAAAGAAATGATAATCCACATGAGGAATATAACATGGTCAGGGAAAGCAGATTTTTAGCCGTAACACTAATGCTGGTCATGAGTGGTATGGCACAAGCGGCCATCTACAAGACCACCGATGCCAAGGGCAATGTGGTTTATACCGATTCACCCTCCAAAGAAGCCAAGACCGTGGAGTTGCCACCACTATCCATTGTACCTAGTCTCAGCGCCGAACAAATTGCACAGGCAAATAGTACTGGCACACCGGCAACAAACCAGCCTGCCAATATTCGGTATCAGCTTAAATTTGTGCAACCTGCTGCTGACCAGACGGTGCGTAAGCCTGAGCCGATTGGTGTCAATGTCAATGTTCAGCCTGCTTTGGCAAATGGTGACAATATTGCAATCCTACTGGACGGTGTGGTGGTTGCCAGTGGAACTGGTGTGACGATTTCAACCGAAAAAATGGATCGTGGCGCCCATAGTCTGGCTGCCCGAGTAACCAATACAGCCGGTCGAGTTGTCAGTGAAGTCAGTACCACGGTATATGTTCAGCAAAATAGCGTCAATTCGCCTGCAACTCAGGCAAACAGAGCGCGTGTCGGCAAGTGAAAGGCGTTTTTATAATCAGGCTTAATTGTCAAGCTGCTTGTAAGCGTGTAAAACACTAAAGGTTTATTCCACATGCTTGTGTGTTATGCCTGCTAATTTATCTCATCATCTGGTGCGCTGGCACACTCCCAGACCCTGCTTCAATCCGGCATTTACCACGATGCCTGCTGAACTTAAGCCTTGGCTGCTGGCACAAGGGTCGTTAACTCGCCAGTTGACCCAGCTTGCGGGTGGCCAGTTTCGGGTTCAACCCTTGCGCCAGTGTTTTGAGCGCATTTATTTGCACGAAAGCCAATTGATGCAGACCCAACTTGACCAACAAGCTTGGGTGCGTGAAGTGTATTTGTATGGTTGTGAAGCAGAACCATGGGTCAAAGCGCGTAGTATTATTCCGGTTCAATCGCTAAAAGGGCAAGGCTTGCGCTTGCGTTATCTCAAAAATAGGTCGCTGGGATCGCTACTGTTTGCCCGCACGACACCGCACTGCATTCGTCAGGTTGCCTTGTTGCCGGAAGGCTGGACACGACGTAGTCTCTATCTTTGGCATCAGCGTCCCTTAATTGTTCAAGAAACTTTTTTGCCGGGTTTTCAGCAGTATTTGCTCAACAATAGTACTTAATGAACAATCCTTCGCTATAGCTGACCTAAGCCATGACAGTCAATATTACCGCATCATGACGGCCACGCAATATGATCAAAAGCTATTATCAGAAAACCAGTATCAGAAAACCAGTGTTATAAAATCACCATCAACAATCATGCTAGAGGTTGTCATGAAGCTTGATCCACCGTCCAGTGTGTCACATTTAAACTGGCAACAGCGCCTAAAGGTGTATGTGCAGCTCACCCGTTTTGACAAGCCTATTGGGACAGAGCTCTTGCTATGGCCTACATTTTGGGCAGTCTGGATCGCTGCGGACGGTGATCCGAGTTTTAAGGTTGTCCTGATCATGTTTTTGGGCGTAGTACTCATGCGGGCTGCCGGTTGCGCGATTAATGACTTTGCAGATCGCAAGGTCGATGGCCAAGTCGAGCGTACAAAAAACCGTCCGCTGGCCAGTGGTTTGATCTCTGCCAAAGAAGCACTTGTTGTCTTTAGCGTGCTGGTGCTGGCCAGTGCCAGCTTATTATTATTTTTGCCGATTGAGGCGTTTTACTGGTCATTTGGTGCGCTGGCACTGGCGGCAGTTTATCCGTTTATGAAGCGGTTTACCCATCTGCCGCAAGTGGTGTTAGGGGCTGCCTTTTCGTGGGCAATCCCTATGGCTTACGTGGCACAAGGTCATAGTCCTGATTTGTCCTGCTGGCTACTGTATAGCGCCAATTTACTGTGGACAGTTGCCTATGATACCCAGTATGCCATGACCGATCGGCCGGATGATTTGCAAATTGGGGTCAAGTCCACCGCGATCCTGTTTGGCAACTATGATCTGGCCATCATTGTCCTGCTGCAACTGCTGAGCCTTGGCTTATTGGCTTGGGTATTTTATTTACATCCCGTATTGAATGGATGGGTAGGCTGGATTACGCTGGCTATTGTTGCGACTCTATTTATGTATCAGTTGATCAAAACACTGGACAGGTTACCGGCGCATACGTTCTGGGCATTTCGACATAATCGCTGGGTTGGTTTGATTATCTGGTTAGGTGTTGTTGTGGGTTATCAGCTATAGATTAGTCATTTTCATTTTTATTCTAATCATTAGCTTGCTATTGGTTTGCGTGCCATAAGCCTACCGTTTTTCGATATGTAGATCTTAAAACGCTATTCTAGCGATAGCCGATTTACGCTTTACTACGCTTGATTACCTGTTATCTACGTTGGCTACAGTTGCGGCGTATGTCTTATACAGGAGTACATCAGCATTAACATTTAGGTTTGTTATGCTTAATCTCATCAAGACGCAATACACATTTGAGATGAGGTAATTTATGACCACCACTAATAATATGAATTCTAAACCAGCAAATAACCAGTTAAATCAGGGGAATAGTGTTGACGTTGAACAAAGTCTAACCGATGCCCAAGCTGATGCCAATCGCGCTCCTGTTCAGCAGGATTACACTGCATCGGCTGTATTTGATAATGATAAAGTAAGCTCACAGCAGGTTGAAGGCTTGACTGATACCGATAACTTAAGCGAGCAAATGGACAAAAATGCTGCTGATTTTGGTAAAAGCCCTGAGAATGCCTTAAATGAACAAGGTGCTTCTAATCAGCAAAAAACCGAACAGAATAATGGTAGCGCGGGTAATCAAAAAATCCGTGACGCTGTTGAACATCTCAATGAAGATAAACTAAAGGATAATGTTCTTGAACAAGATGAACGCGGTATAGTAGATATCCCTACGCCTGCATCTCGTGATTGATTAATACAGTTTAGAACACTTTAATGAATAGTTTAAAAATTTATAACAATAACTAAAACAACCATTTAACCCCACACCATAAATCCCCAAAAATTTATGGTGTTTTTTTTATCCTGAATTTCAGGGTGACTTAATAGTCACTGTTTTAGACATGCAGCATCATCTATTGCGGTATTTTATAAGTTCTCCTTAATGTGTTCATAGTTAAAGAGAGCAATAGTTAATAATATGTTTATGGATGATCACACATGAAAGCACCCTTTTTTACCCGTCATTTGCTTGCTGCTGCCATTTTTACCAGTGTTATTGGTTTAACAGCTTGCGGTAGTGATAACGACACTTCAGATAGCTATCAAAATAGCAGAACTTATTTAAGTGAAACTCCCTATAGTCATAATGAGGGTGATTACCAGATTACCAATGCCGATAGTATTGAGGTCATGAGTTATAACATGCCGGGCGTTGCGGGTAAAAATGTTAAAGCCACTGCCATGGTCATGACACCCAAAGGTGAAAAACCAAAAGATGGCTGGCGTATCTTGGTCTGGGCGCATGGCACCGTTGGGGTCGGCGATAGCTGCGCCCCTAGCAATACCACATTTACTAATGACCGTTTTTCAGCCATGGCAGATCAATTACTGGCACAAGGTTATATGATTGTCACCCCAGATTATGAAGGTTTGGGTACCAAAGGTATTCATCCATACCTGAATCTGGGTAGTGAGGCGCGATCAGCTATTTATGCAGTTAATGCGGTCAAGGAACATTACAAGACGAATATTCAGGGCAACTGGATGTCGGTTGGGCAGTCACAAGGTGGCCATGCGGTATTAGGCATTGCTGAATATGCGGCTAATGATTCCAGCTATAAAGGGACAGTGGCTGGCGCACCTGCATCGAGTCTGGGGTATATTATTACCAAAGTAGCACCAGTGGCTTTAGGACAGTTGGTAGCGGCTGGCCAGCAAAGTGTAGCCGTGGAGGCGTATGCAGAATTACTGGCTTATGCAGCCTATACCGCAGTGGGCATCAAAGCCTATGAGCCAAGCTATGACTATCAGAATTTATTTTCAGCGCGTGCTGCTGAAATAGCAACCAGTGCAGAAGGGACTACAGGCGATAATGGAATATGCCTCACCGATTTGCATAATAAATATGCAGATGATATTCGTGCCTTTTTAGCGGATCATCCCAACCAGAATCTGTTGAGCTATCCTGGTCTGGACGTCGATAAGTTTGACAAAGATGCAACCCTGCAAGCATTTCTCAAAGCTACCCAGCCAGCCACCAAAAAGTTAAATACGCCGACCCTGATTATTCAAGGTCAGGCAGATATGGCAGTGCCCTATCAGGTGACAGAAACATTGCAACAAAATCTAAAAGCGATGGGCACAGACGTCACTTTTGAATTGGTTGCCGGAGCGTCGCATACTCAGGCTATTGTTGATAAGCGTCCTGATCTGATTGCCTTTATTAAAAAACACATGCCAGCGCAATAACTGGATGTGCTGCATGTCTGTCAAAAGACAGGCGTGCAGCAGTTTCAACCTATAATGAAGAAATATCAGTCTGATAAAAATTAAACTTCATGCTAAACTACAGCGCGTTTTGTTTGCCTTTGCCCAAAAAGCCCTTTATTGATAGGTAGAGTTTGCCATGTTTGCCAATATTTCCATTCGTGAGTTTGATCCAGAGCTGGCGCAGGCCATTAGCGCCGAAGATCAACGTCAGGAAAACCACATTGAATTGATTGCTTCTGAAAATTATTGTTCACCTGCCGTAATGGAAGCACAAGGTACCAAGCTCACCAATAAATATGCAGAAGGTTATCCGGGCAAGCGTTATTATGGTGGTTGTGAGCATGTTGATGTCATTGAACAACTGGCGATCGACCGTGCCAAGCAACTGTTTGGTGCTGACTATGCCAACGTACAGCCACATGCGGGTTCTCAGGCCAACAGTGCCGTATTTCTGGCGCTGCTCAATGCAGGCGACACCGTACTCGGCATGAGCCTTGCGCATGGTGGTCATTTGACGCATGGTGCCAAAGTAAACTTTTCTGGCAAAAGCTATAATGCAGTGCAGTATGGCCTAAATTGTGACACAGGCGAAATCGACTACGAAGAAGTTGAGCGTCTGGCACTGGAACACAAGCCTAAAATGATTATTGCCGGTTTTTCTGCCTACAGCCGTGTGGTGGACTGGCAGCGTTTCCGTGACATTGCTGACAAGGTTGGCGCATACCTAATGGTTGACATGGCTCACGTCGCCGGTCTGGTGGCTGCTGGTGTATATCCAAGTCCGGTGCAAATTGCAGACGTAACGACGACCACAACGCATAAAACTTTGCGTGGCCCACGTTCTGGTTTGATTTTGGCCAAAGCCAACGAAGAGATTGAGAAAAAACTGCAATCTGCGGTATTCCCGGGCAATCAGGGTGGCCCACTGATGCATGCCATTGCAGCCAAGGCCATTTGCTTTAAAGAAGCCATGAGTCCTGAATTCAAAACATACCAGCAGCAAGTGGTAAAAAATGCACAGGCTATGGCCAAAGTGCTGGTTGAGCGCGGTTACGATATCGTATCAAGCGGCACCGATAATCATTTGTTCCTGCTGTCACTGATCAAGCAGGACATTACCGGTAAGGAAGCAGATGCGTGGCTAGGTCAGGCACACATTACCGTCAACAAAAATGCTGTACCGAATGACCCGCGTTCACCCTTTGTGACTTCCGGTATCCGTATTGGTACGCCAGCCGTGACCACACGTGGTTTTGGTGAAGCTGAAGTAACTGATCTGGCAGGCTGGATTGCAGACGTTCTGGACAGCAAGGGTGATGAAAAAGTCATCAGCGATGTTGCCCAGAAAGTGGCTGCTGTTTGTGCCAAGTTTCCGGTCTATGCCAACTAAATAAACCGGATCAGGTGTGCCAAATAATCAGCAGCATGCCAACGGATAAATTGATAGGATCAAAAGCGCTTTCTTGATGAAGGCGCTTTTTTATGGTAGGGCGTAATATCAACGTAAGAACAGTATTTGCATAAAGTCAGTATCTGTGTAAACACAGTGGGAAAATCAGGTCATGCACATTGAACAGCTTTATCTGGGTAAGCTGACGCACTGGGAAGCCAAAAACCAGAGCACCGGTATTTTTAAGCTGCCTGTCAATTCTGCCTGTGTGAGTAAGGAAGGGCTGATTGGTGATGTTCAGGCTGACCGGCGCTTCCATGGCGGACCGGAAAAAGCATTGCATCAGTTTGCACAGTCCAGTTATGACAAAATTGTGGATGGTTATCCTGAGCTAAACGGTATTGCAGTCAAAGGCAGTATTGGTGAAAATTTTAGCTGCGCTGATATGACCGATGAAAACGTGTTTATTGGCGATATTTACCAGTTTGGCACTGCAATCATTCAGGTGGCACAGCCACGTAATCCCTGCTGGAAAATCAATTATCGCTATAGTGTTGAACTATTGTCTAACTATATTGCCGAGCATGCCATTTCTGGCTGGTATTATCGCGTGCTGCAAGAAGGTCAAGTGAGAGTGGGTGATACCATGCTATTGCTGGAGCGACCCAATCATCTGATTTCCAATGCGGGTCTGCTGCATTTGATGAATCAACAACATCCAACGTTAATGGCGCTGGAAGCTGCAAGGGCTTGCGCTGGCTTAAATGCAGACTGGATCAAACGTATTGATAGCCGCATTCAACATGTGATCAAAGCTTGAGATTTTTTTACCCTGATCTTGTGCCTGTCATGTGGTCATTTCTGGACCGCTTATTTCCGTTATTGTCATCACACAGCGTAAATTTAAAAAAACTATTTTTCTACTCTTGAAAAAGCAAAAAAATAACGCATCTTAAATACATAGTTTTTTTAAACAATTTTGCACATCGCAATTTAAGAGATGCTGGTTATTTCCGGCAGCGGAGGAAAAGAATAATGCGTTTTGAGAAATTTACTGATCGATTACAACAAGCCTTGTCTAATGCCCAGTCTTTGGCAACTGGTCGGGATCATACCGGTATCGAAGCCTTTCATATTTTGGCCAGCTTACTGCAAGAGCCAGCCAACGCCAGTTTATTGCAACAAGCTGGTGCCAACCTGACTATCCTGCAAGACAGACTTGAGCAGGCATTAAACGATGCACCCAAACTGGCCAGCCCAACCGGTGATGTCAATCTAACGCCTGAAGCGGTACGGATTTTAAATCTGGCCGATAGCTATGCCCAAAAAGCAGGTGATGAATATATTTCCAGCGAATGGGTATTACAGGCCTTAAGCGAACAGGGTTCCAGTAAGAAAATTATAGAAGCAGCCGGGGCAGACAGCAAAAAACTGCGTGCTGTGATTGAACAAATTCGAGGTAATGAAAAAGTGACCAGTAATAATCATGAAGACCAGCGCGAAGCGTTGAGTAAATACACCATTGACCTGACCGAGCGGGCTTTAAACGGCAAGCTCGATCCAGTGATTGGCCGTGATGATGAAATCCGCCGTACCATTCAGGTGCTGGCTCGCCGTACCAAAAATAATCCGGTATTGATTGGTGAGCCGGGCGTGGGTAAAACCGCGATTGTGGAAGGCTTGGCGCAGCGTATTGTCAATGGCGAAGTCCCTGAAGGCCTAAAAAACAAGAAAGTACTTTCACTTGATTTGGGTGCCTTGATTGCGGGTGCCAAATTCCGTGGTGAATTTGAAGAACGCCTTAAAGCAGTGCTCAAAGACCTGTCCAAGCAAGAAGGTCAGGTGATTTTGTTTATTGATGAGTTGCACACCATGGTGGGTGCGGGCAAGGCTGATGGGGCCATGGACGCCGGCAATATGCTCAAACCTGCATTGGCACGGGGTGAGCTGCATTGTGTGGGCGCAACCACGCTGGATGAGTACCGTCAGTACATTGAAAAAGATGCGGCACTTGAGCGCCGTTTCCAAAAAGTGCTGGTGGATGAACCGAGCGTAGCCGACACCATTGCGATTTTGCGTGGCTTAAAAGAGCGTTATCAGTTGCATCACAATGTTGAAATTGAAGATTCGGCCATTATTGCTGCAGCCCGTATGTCGCATCGTTATATTACCGACCGCAAACTGCCTGATAAAGCCATTGATTTGATTGATGAAGCTGCCAGCCGTTTGCGTATGGAAATGGATTCCAAACCCGAAGCACTGGATAAAATTGATCGGCGTCTAGTTCAGCTCAAGATGGAATATGAAGTCATCAAGCATGATGAGCATGCGACTGTCCAGCAAAAACAGCTCACCACCCAGATTGAACAACTGGAAAAAGAGCTGGCTGACATGACAGAAGTCTGGCAGGCTGAAAAAGCCATTGTGCAGGGCGCGCAAGGTTTCCGTGAAGAACTGGATAACGCCAAGATTGCCTATGCCAAAGCCGAGCGTGATAGTGATATTGCGGAAATGTCGCGCTTAAAATACAGCGTAATCCCTGAGCTGGAAAAGAAACTTGCTAATGCAGAGCAGGCGGAAGGTCAGGAGCAGGTTACCTTTAAACTGCTACGGACTAAAGTGACTGATAACGAAATTGCCGAAGTAGTCAGTGCAGCAACCGGAATTCCTGTGTCAAAAATGATGCAGGGTGAACGGGAAAAGTTGCTGAATATGGAAAGCTTCCTGCATAAACGGGTGGTGGGACAGGACGAAGCAGTGGTAGCCGTGTCCAACGCCGTGCGCCGTTCGCGTGCGGGCTTGTCTGATCCCAATCGTCCGAGTGGTTCGTTTTTGTTCCTTGGGCCAACCGGTGTGGGTAAAACCGAGCTGACCAAGGCACTGGCCAACTTTCTGTTTGACAGTGACGACGCCATGATCCGCATTGACATGAGCGAGTTTATGGAAAAACACAGTGTCAGCCGTTTGGTCGGTGCGCCTCCGGGCTATGTCGGTTATGAAGAGGGCGGCACCTTGACCGAAGCAGTACGCCGTAAGCCATATAGTGTCGTGCTGCTGGATGAGGTGGAAAAAGCGCATCCTGATGTATTTAACATTTTGCTGCAAGTGCTGGATGATGGCCGCTTAACTGATTCACAGGGTCGGGTGGTGGATTTTAAAAATACCGTGATTGTGATGACATCTAATCTGGGTTCACACGCCATTCGTGAATTAGGTAATGAAGCGCCTGTGGCTGAGGTTAAAGCTGCGGTGATGGCAGCCGTTGGCGAGCATTTCCGTCCAGAATTTATCAACCGGATTGACGAAGTGGTGGTATTCCACAGTCTGGGCAAGTCGCAGATTCGCGGTATTGCCGATATTCAACTCGACCGCTTGCGTGCGCGCCTGCATGAGCGCGAAATTGGTTTGCAACTGGACGACTCGGCGTTTGATGAGCTGGTACAGGTGGGCTACGATCCAGTGTTTGGTGCGCGTCCACTCAAACGTGCGATTCAGTCTGAGATTGAAAATCCGCTGGCACAGCGCATTCTCTCAGGAGAGTTTGAAGCGGGTGACCAGATTCAGGTAAAACGTGACAGCCATGGTCTAGTGTTCGAAAAAGTGAAGTTCCATTAAAAATTTGTCATTTTTGTACTAAAACGGGCTGGTTTGCCAATGTGACCAAGCCTGTTTTAGTGACAAATTTTAATGATGTAATTTACATTTTTGTCATTTTCTGCCCAAAAAATAAAATATATGACGTTTTGGCTTACTGCCTTGTAAGCCATATCTCATTGTGCGTGAATGGAGAGTATGGAAAACTCCCAATCCTCGCTTCGCTGACATCTTTATTTCCATAAAAAAATTTAGGGTTGAAGGAAATTCAGGTGGATGAAAGCATGTTCGAGGATAATTAACGTCCTATCAACACTATTCAAGCATTGATAGCGATTAGAGGCATATTCCTTAAGGGCACCATCAGCCAATATAACTAATATGCTTATCCTTCGTTAAATATCCGATTTTAAAAAACCTGTGTTCCCAGCGGAACCACTGAAGGATCGGTCTATATGAAATTTTTTAAACTGCCAAAACCTGAATTAAAAGCCAAATTCCAAAAAGTGGAACAATTTTCTGTTCGTGACCTTAGAGTGATGTACAGCATCTATGAACAATATTATGAAAATACGAGCTTTGATATTTTTCAGAACGACTTTTATAAGAAAACCGGTGCTTTTATTATTCGTCACCCTGAGACAGACCGTATCGTCGGTTTTTCTACCTTAATGAAATGTGACATTAAGTCCGGTGATAAAACCTATCATGCGCTATTTAGTGGTGACACTGTTATTGAAAAAGAATTCTGGGGAACGCGTGCCTTACAACGTGCCATGTATATATACCTGATCACTGAAAAGGTAAAACATCCGACCGAACCAGTGTACTGGATGCTGATTTCCAAGGGCTTTAAAACCTATCTGCTACTGGCCAATAATTTCTTTACCTATTACCCGCATTTCAAGGGCAAAAACCAGCGTCTATCCGGTGTGGTCGACAGCTACTGCCGCCAGTATTTTGGGGATTATTATGATCCAGCCGACAAGATTCTTAACTTTGGCAATGACTATCAGCCGCTCAAGGAAAGTGTAGCGCCTATCACTGAAATCATGCGTAGCAACAATCCTAAAATCAAATTTTTTGAAGAACGCAACCCGAACTGGGTACAGGGGACAGAACTACCTTGTGTTGGTGAAATTACCTGGCAGGAACTGGCTAGATATGCACAGCGTTTGATTACCAAACCAATGAGTTTAGGCAAGCTGGATGCCTTACTAGTGAACAAAGCCCAGTCGGTATAAACCATGAATCTGTTTGCACAAGTAAGTCATCAGGCGTTAATGCTGGCATGCCGCAAAGCTGACCAGCGTTTTAGAAATGAATGGTTGGCGTTAGAGAAGGTGCAGCGTAAAAAGCTGGCTACAATCCTAAAGCAGCTGCATTTGCCCAAAACACCGCAACCTATCAAAACCTATGAAAGCTTTGCGGCGCAAATGCCAATCACGCGTTATGGTGACTGGAAAACTCGTATTGAAAAGATGCGTGAGGGCGGCGATCATTTAAGCCGTGCCAAGTTAGTGCGTTATCAGCCGACCAGCGGTTCAAGCGAAAGCATCAAGTTTATTCCGTATTATCAGGATTTTTTAAACGAGCTGGATGCAGCCATTGGCCCATGGTTGAGCAGCATGTATCGTTTGCATCCCAAGTTAAAGCAGGGTTCGCACTACTGGTCCATTTCATGGTTGCCAGAAAGCCAGCGTCATCTATTGACTGATTCCAATCTGAATGACGATAGCGTATTGCTGGACTGGGGCAAGCGTATTTTGAGTCAGTACACCCAAGCGGTGCCGTCAGATGTAGCCTTTGCCGACAGTGCTGATGACGCGCTGTTTGCAACCTTGTGCTATCTGGTTGCTGATGCAAACTTAAGCATGCTGTCGGTATGGAGTCCCACGTTTGCCTTACAACTGCTGGATAATATGCCAGCATGGGGTAATGACATGGTGAAAGTGCTGAGTACAGGAAACTGGGGTTCACGTCAGCAATCACTGTCACAAGTGGAAGCACCCAAATCACGTGGCCGTGCTCGTGTACTGGCGCGGTTGCTAAAGTCACCAGTCATGGACTGGCAGGCATTATGGCCTAACCTGTGTCTGGTGTCGTGCTGGGATACCGCAGGTGCCAAGGCATGGGCACAACAGTTACAAGCTCGTTTGCCCTTTGCCGGATTTGAAGGTAAGGGTTTATGGGCAACGGAGGGTGTGGTAAGCATTCCTTATAATGGCCACTATCCGTTAGCTTATCAGAGTCACTTCTATGAATTTGAAAATCTAAAAACCGGTAAGATTGTGCCCAGTTGGGAGTTGCAACTGGGGGACGAAGTCAGTCCTATATTAACCACGGGCAGTGGCTTATTACGCTATTGCATGGATGATCATCTGGTGGTTAGCGAGTTTTATGGCAGTTTGCCTTGTTTTACTTTTAAGGGTCGCCGGTTTGGGGTGGATCTGGTGGGTGAAAAGCTTGATCCAAGTTCGGCCATGAATAGCTTGCAAAGAGCAGCGCAAACGGTTCAGCACTGCAAGCCGGTTTCCTTGTTGGCTATTGATACCGAAGGGCAGGCCAAACCTTATTATCTCGCGGTATTTGAAGGCAACGCCCAAAATCAGCCCTGTGCCCTTTATATTGATAATTATCTTAAGCAAAATTTTCATTATGAACTGGCACGCAATCTGGGTCAGTTAGCACCGGCTCAGAGTATTTGCGTGGATGATGGCTGGCAATATTACAAACAACTGGCGATGCAAAGCGGCATGATTGAAGGCAATATCAAGCCTGAACCATTGAAAAAAATTCATATCAATGCACTAAAAAATACCAGCGCACTGGCTGAACTATAAACCTGCAAAATGGTAAAAGGATATAACTCATGATGGACACAGCCGTTGATACTTTCGTTAAGCCACTTAGACAATCTACTGAAATTTATAGAACAAAAGTGGTTGAAGGGCTACATGTTAGACCAGCTCATATTTCAGAGGATCAAAAGCTGGTCAAACTAATTGCTGAATCTATGCCATCCAATGGGGTTTTACTCTCATTTGAGCGATATCCCAGCTACTTTAAAGCCACACAAACCCAGTATGAGCAACCTTGGGTCATGGTAATGGCTGCAGATGACCAGCCAGAAAAAATTCTGGCCATGTTTAATCTGGGTTCTCGCAATTGTTTTATTAATGGCATGGTGAAGCCGTTACGCTACGTGGGTGATTTGCGAATTGGCAAGACCACTCGTGGTAAAGGCTTGATGAGTTTATTCATGCTGTATGTCAAGCACACTTTTCCCGATCAGGAAATCTATCAAACAGTCATCTTGAATGACAATATTGTCGCCCGTAAAGTGCTGCATGCAAACCGCCCCGGTGTTCCTGCACATTATATCGCTGATCAGGTCGAAACGCATACGCTAACGGGGTTTAAGGCTCAAAAACCACTCAATCCAAATTTGTCGGTCACGCATATGACCCGCGCTGACATTAATCCTATAAACCGTTTTATCCAGCATATGGCGGATTACTATAATTTTTTACCCGCTTATAATTTTAAAGAATTGCTGGCACAGCGACCTTACTGGAATGGTTTAAGCATTAATGACTTTTATATTGTAAGGCGTGGTGGACAAATCGTTGGGTTATTTGGGCTGTGGAACCAAAAATCATTTAAGCAAACCCGCATTGCGGATTATAGTAAGTTGATCGCTTTTGTACGACCAGCTTACAATTACTGGGCAAAACTCACTCACCAATTACGTTTGCCTCAAAAGGGCAATACGCTAAATTACATGATGTTGCATTCTGCTTTATGTAATCCATATGATACTGAATTATTTGAAAATATATTAAGAATTGCCTATCAAAAAGCCAATGAGCGAAAATGTTATGCAATTTGTTTTACACTGGCTGAAAACGATCCTAGACGTGATTGTAGAAAAGTTATTATTAGCCAAAAAGTTCAGGCAATACATGCATTTCACTGTTTTAATGATAATCCCTTAAAGCAGTTTGACGCCAAGCGAATTAGCTATCTGGAGTGTGGCCGTATTTAACAAAGCAGGCAATATGACACTCATCGTAATATGATTGAACTTTGTGCAACAAGTTGCTAAAGTGAAATCAATTACAAAAAATGGGAAGTCAGACTAAATGCAAAGGCTGCTTGTGTCCCCGGTTTCTCAATCTCACGATAGCCAGAAACCTGCCTTCAAAAATGGTGTTCTAAACTTAAATTTTTTTGTATTAAGTATAGCCAGTGCCACATTTGCATTGCTGATGAGTTCGGCAAGCCATGCAGCCACGCCACTAGATGACATGGAATTAAACAATAATTTTTTAAAAAATAATATTCCAGTATCACAGCTTGCGCTGGATCAATTGCAGAGTGCAAATCCTACCCCAGAGCAAACTGAGCAGCAGCTTAAAGATATTGACCAAAATACCCGCATTAATAATGTATTTACCAATTTGGTGCAAGCAACTGGTATTTCAAATGTTAAGGTTTCCCTCAATAAAAAAGACCGTGAAGTAAATTTTACAACCAATAATCCATTGTTTGGTATTGATATTTTAAACGAAATTGCTATCAATGATTTGGGTTCTGAGCCCTATAGTTTTCGCTGGTCAGGCAACTTTGATCAGGTATTTGATTTAAGCCAGATTAAAGGCATTTATTTTGATCATGCGACTGGTAGTTATGAGTTTGAGAATATTCAGGGTATTGTTGAGATTGAGGCATCGACTCATTCAGGCAATGAAGAATCCAGAAAATTCCGCCGGGATTATCATGTATTCTAGTGACAAGTGTTCTGGTAAATAAACAGATAGCCTGATAAACGTGCCAAGAAAAGCCCAGTCAAATCAACTGGGCTTTTTATTGATTAATAGGTAGCAGTTTTATAGATGACGGAACTGCCAAGCCCGATGAATTTTCTGGTTACGCTTGAAGTCAAAAGCAATGGTTTTATCAGTGATTTCCTGCACATCAAAACGAGTGGCTAAGTCATCGTCCAATTCAAATTGTCTAAAGTTATTGGAAAAATACAGTGTGCCGCCATTGCTCAGGCGATTCATAGCACGCTTGAGTAAAGACGCATGATCACGCTGTACATCAAACGTGCCTTGAAACTTTTTCGAGTTAGAAAATGTTGGTGGATCAATAAAAATAAGATCATAGGTCTCATGACCTTCTTTAAGCCATTCAAACACATCGGCATCAAAAAATTGGTGCTGTTGATCAGCATGATCGACAGTTAGGCCATTTAAGGCAAAGTTCTGTTTTGACCAGTTGAGGTAAGTATTGGACAAATCCACGCTGGTGGTACTGGCAGCACCTGCGACTGCTGCATGTACGCTGGCGGTTGAGGTATAGCTATATAGGTTTAAAAAGTGTTTGCCTTTGGCTTCTGCCGCGATGCGCAATCGCATGGGTCGATGATCGAGAAACAAACCGGTATCAAGGTAATCGGTCAGGTTAATAAACACCCGGATATTGCCTTCCTGTACGATAAAGCGTTTGCTCACTTCGCTCTGTTTTTCGTATTGCGTGATGCCTTTTTGCTTGGCGCGTGTCTTGATAAATACTTTTTCGCGTGGCAACCCCAATACCTGACGAATTGCAGTCAATGCAAGGTTAAAACGTTTTTTGGCTTTTTCAGGATCAATAATTTTAGGTGGTGCATATTCCTGCACATGTAAATTGTCATCGTATAAATCAACCACCAGATTAAAGTCAGGCAGGTCGGCATCATATAAACGTAGGCAACTGACATGTTCCCGTAAGGCTTGTTTTTTGAGATTGCTGATATTTTTTTGCAGGCGATTGGCAAACTCTTGCGCGCCTTCAATTTCAACCGGCGTCGCTTGCCAGTTGGCCAGAAAAGCTGCCTTATCAAGTTTGTTGACAATATCGCCAGTGCGCACATAAATGGGTAAATTACCATTCATCAGGCGCAAGGTTTGCGTGTTGGTGAGTGGCAACACATCGGCTTGTTCGATTTGGGAGGCTAAAATTGCTGCATGCTGATTCGGCAGATGCTTTTGCAGTTGCCAGGCCAAACCCTGATATAACGCACGATTACTGGTTTTATCGCCCAATCGTTCGCCATAGGGCGGATTAGTAATGATAAAGGCTTTTTTATTTTCGAGGTGAAAATCCGGCCAGTCTGCAAGCACCCTTTCTTCAATTTTGATATGCGGCAGCAAGTCTTCAAACCCTGCCGCAAGAATATTTTGACGGGTGGCTTTTACCGCATCCCAATCGGCATCAAATGCATAGAGTTGCGGCAATGGTTGTTGCAAAGCTGCTGCATGGCGCTGTTCAGCCTCATCTTTTAAGGTTTGCCATAGGGTATTGTTATGACCATGCCAGCCCATAAAACCAAACTGGCGCTGAATGCCGGGCGCACGATCCGTTTTTATCATTAACGCTTCAATGATAAATGTTCCTGAGCCGCACATAGGATCAAGCAATACTTCAAACGAATTATTTTGGGTATTCCAGCCTGCCATACGCAAAATTGCCGCTGCCAGGTTTTCTTTAATTGGCGCATCGGTCATGTAGCGTCGATAACCGCGACGATGCAGGCTGTCACCGGATAAATCCAGACAATAACTATGAGAAGTTTTGCCCGCCAACACAAACAGAGTGATTTCGGGTTGCTTGGTGTCAATACTGGGGCGACGACCTTGCGCCTCCATAAAGCTGTCTACCACGCCATCTTTGGCACGCAAGGTGGCAAATTGCGGATTGACCTTGATCTCGCGTTCGGTTTGCAGGCGAATGGCAAATGTGCTGCTGGGTGAAAAAATAAGTGACCAGTCAAAGCTCATTGCGCCTTCATAGATTTCTTCGGCTACGTCGCGCGCGTCATGGGTAAATTCAAGCTCATAAGTATGAATGGGTAATAACACACGTGAGGCCAGACGTGACCACAGGCAAATCCGGTAAGCGGTTTCAAGCGTACCCTGAATGATGATGCGGCCGGCTTTTTTTTCTGTAATAACTGCGCCCTGATTCTGAGTAATGTCTTGTAATTCTTCAACCAGCAGGTTTTCCAGACCATCAGCACAGGTAACCCAGTAAGTAGTCAGGCGGGAAGATTGAGTCATGAGTGTTTTTTATCCAAAATATAACAACAGCGATCTGGCTGATAGTTTAACTGATTCATTGGCCTAATTGAGATATTTTAGATTTTGTTGCTTAAGATTCAATAAGGAGAAATTATAGAATATAGGGTTTTGTGAGGTAAATTTAATTTTACTTTAAGCCAAAACTATCTTAAATTTTATGGACTATTTTAACATTGTGATTGCTGTATGAAGGGGCAGGTTTTAGATTTTTCAGTGCAAACCAATAATGGCATTATTTCAGGAAATGACAATCAGCGTTATCATTTTAATGGGGCAGAGTGGCGGGATCAACGTCTACCTGCGCGCGGCATTTCAGTTGACTTTGATGTTGATCGCAATGGATATGCAACAGGTATTTATGTTTTAAGCACGCCTAGCCATTTTCCACCAATAGGGCAACCAGTTGGCAACAAAAGCAGAATCGTGGCTGCGGTACTTGCTTTCTTTTTAGGCGGTTTTGGCATTCACAAGTTTTATCTGGGGCAGATTGGCTGGGGCATTATTTATCTTATATTTTTTTGGACGTTTATTCCTGCAATCGCTGCTTTTGTTGAATTTATTATTTATCTGTGTACCTCAGATGAAGATTTTGCCAGAAAGTACGGCTAAATAATTAATAAAAGGGCCAATAAGCCCTTTTATGTATTCTGGGGTTTATTTTGCAGGTGGACCCCATTGATTGGATTCTTGCTTGGTTTCAGTGGCTAGCCAGATAATAAGAAGAATTGGCCCTATTAGTGGAATTAGGCAAATCAAATACCACCAACCTGAGTGATTCGTATCGTGTAAACGGCGAATACCTACGGCAAGGCTAGGTAAAAAAGTTCCTAATGCGACGATGGCGTAGAATAAAAAGCCTGTTCCTAATATATTATCTATAATCATAGCAGCAATGACGGCAATAATTATCGCCAAGGTATAAAACCAATATTCCTTGCGACGTGCGCGGCCTTCAAAATTGACATAGTTTTTGAGGACTTTAACTGTCCAATCGACAATCGTGTAGTTTTCTTCAGACTGATTAAGATTTGAAATTTTATCCAGCTGGTTGTTCAGGCCTGAAAAGCCATTAGATTGCTGTAATGCCCGATACACTTGTAACGCGTTGCCTGAACCGTCATGGCTAAAATCAACCTGGTCACCACGCATTGGTGGTTTCTGGTCGCGCCATTCTGCGTCATTAAACTGGTAGCGGTTTTGGTCTTCGCCTGAAATAATTCCGCTATTGGTTTGCACCGAAAAATCGAGAATCTGTCCTTTCATGTCATGTACCTGTTAATGTGTTTAATCATTTGATTTGTATGTTATGCGTAAAATAATCTACACGAAAAGTTCATAGTTACCAATTTTTATTCTAGTCATCAGCCGGATATTTAGCAGCCCAGAACCTAACTTAAGGGCTTTTGAGTTAGAATAGGCCAGTTTTGCTTAATCACAGGCCTTGTTTTATGCATCTTGCTGCGTTGCACACCTTAAGCCAGATCCAGTTAAACCAGTATGGCAACCTGCGCCATTTTCTGAGTATTGAGGGCTTATCACAACAACACCTTATTAATATTCTGGAAACCGCTGAAACCTTTCTGGGTGAAAACGGGCAGATTATCAATCGTCCGTTGTTAGAAGGCCGCACGGTGATGAACCTGTTTTTCGAACCGTCTACCAGAACGCGTACCACGTTTGAAGTGGCTGCAAAGCGTTTGTCTGCCAATGTACTTAATATTGATATGCAGCAATCCAGTACCAAAAAAGGTGAAACCCTGCGTGATACGCTATGGAATCTGGAAGCCATGGCCGCTGACATGTTTGTCATTCGGCATTGGGCCTCAGGGGCAGCGCATTTTATGGCACAAAGTGTGTGTCCGGATGTGGCGATTATTAATGGTGGCGATGGTCGTCATTCGCACCCCACGCAAGGCATGCTGGATATGCTAACCATTCGCCGGCATGCGGGCAAGCCATTTTCTGAATTGACTGTCGCCATTATTGGTGACATCAAACACTCGCGGGTGGCGCGTTCCGATATTGAAGCCTTGCAAACGCTGGGCGCAAAGGAAATCCGGGTAATTGCACCCAAAACCCTGCTGCCTAATGGCATTGAGGAGTTTGGCGTAACGGTATTTGAAAATATGGACAAGGGCGTAGAAGGCTGTGATGTGCTGATTGCCCTGCGGATTCAAAATGAGCGGATTGGCTCGCCGTTGCTGGCATCCAGTGAAGAATTCTATAAGTTATACGGCCTGACCGAAAGCCGGGTACAGCGTGCCGCACCCAATGCTTTGGTCATGCATCCGGGTCCCATGAACCGTGGCGTGGAAATTGCCTCCAATGTAGCCGATGGCCCGCAGTCGCTGATTTTAAAGCAGGTGAATTATGGCATTGCAGTGCGTATGGCGGTGCTGGCTTTAAGTATGCAGGGGCAGCTTGAGGCAAAGGGTTTACTGGATCAGGTATTGGTATAAGGGGAAAGCAGCATGACTATGGTTGAAATTAAAAATGTGCGTGT
Source organism: Moraxellaceae bacterium (assembly GCA_004173455.1). GTDB lineage: Bacteria > Pseudomonadota > Gammaproteobacteria > Pseudomonadales > Moraxellaceae > Alkanindiges. Next base: position 50,972 of record SECL01000018.1, read on the forward strand.
GCTTGATCCAGTGCATCAAACGGATACGGTCAGAACAGTTTTTGTTGAAAATGGAAAACTGGTTGAGACTGTAGATGTTGAAAAAAACAATGTGGTTGAAACGATTGATGGGCAAGGTAAATGGCTCATGCCGGCGCTGGTGGACTTGTGCGCGCGCCTGCGTGAACCGGGTCAGCAACAGCATGGCACGTTAAAGACTGAAGGGCAGGCGGCGCGTGCAGCTGGGTTTTTGCATGTGATACTGCCACCGGATACCAAGCCGGTACAGGATAACGGTGCATTGTTAAAAGGCTTGCGCGAAAAAGCCTTTAACGATGGTGGTATTTACCTGCACATGATTGGTGCTCAAACCAAAGGGTTAGAGGGCAATCAACCGGCCAATATGGCAAGCCTGAAACAGGGTGGCTGCATTGCGGTGAGTAATGTCCGCGCGGCTTTTGCTGATGATGATGTATTGCTGCGCACACTGGAATATGCGGCAAGCCTTGGCCTAAAAGTATTTTTTTATCCTGAAGAACATTCGCTGGCCAAAGATGGCTATGTGCATGATGGCTTTACTGCATCGCGTCAGGGCTTGACCGGGATTCCGGCTATTGCAGAAACCGTGGCGCTAGCCAAGCAGTTGCTGATGGTTGAAGCCACGGGTGTGCAGGCGCATTTTAGTTTGCTGTCCTGCGGCGCGTCGGTTGAGTTGATCAAGGCCGCCAAAGCCAAAAGTTTACCCGTGACTGCTGATGTGGCCATGCATCAGTTGCACTTGACCGATGAAACCATTGATGGTTTTAACTCACTGGCACATGTGCGTCCACCATTGCGCAGTGAAAATGACCGCGAGCTGTTACGTCAGGGTGTTGCCAGCGGCGTGATTGATGCCATTTGTTCGCACCATGAGCCGCTATCTGCATCGGCCAAGCTGGCACCATTTGCTGAAACCGAAGCTGGTATTTCCAACGTGGATACTTTTATGGCGTTGGGCGCAGCTTTGGTACATCAGGATTTGTTGACACCATTACAACTGGCCACCTGCATTAGCCAGAATCCTGCACAGATTGCCGGAATTACGACGCATTGGCAGGATATTGGTGGCTGGGTGCTGGTTAATCCAGAGCAGGAGTGGACAGTCAACAATGACCAGTTCCAGTCACAGGGTAAAAACACGCCATTTCTGGGTGCCAAGGTGAAAGGTAAAACCCTTGAAATTTTTGTTTAAACGGTAAATTTAAACGCTATCTGTCGGTGGCAGTGGCTAGGTTATACGCGGCTTCTTAAGACGCGATTATAAATTCTTGGCCACTGCTTCCAGTTGTCGGGCAGCCTGTGTCCAGCCTTGCACAAAGCCCATGCTTTCATGGCGCTGTTTGTCCTCACTGCTTTTATGCATCACATGCACATGGTATCCGGTCACATTCTCATGATTACTCAGGCGAATTTGTACGCTCATAAATGATTGTTCTGAGGGTCGAAAATCGGGAGTCAGGGCATCAGTCCAGCCTAATATCTCGGGTTCACACACCTGGGTAAAGCAGCCAGCATTGGGATATTGTTCGCCATCCGGTGATTGCATTAGGGTATAAAATTCGCCACCGCAGCGCAGGTCAACCCGGCAGTCTGGCGTGGTGTAGGGATGCGGGGCAAACCATTGCTTGATGAGTTCGGGCTGGGTTAGTGCCTGCCAGACTTTCTCACGCGGTGCTGCAATAACCAGATCCAGCGTTAAATCAAGGTCTTTATTCACGGGAATATTGTTGTGTAAATCTTTGAGATTATTGGACATGCGCTTATTCCTTGTTTGTTTTAAGCCAGATTAACATGGAAAATAAGCAATAGAACTGAAGTGGTACATAAATTATCCAAACCAGTGCTGTCGCGCCAAATTGAAAAATTAGCCCAATTTGGCATAGCTTCCCGTTGCATGTGCCACCAGTTTTTCTCCGGATAATATTTCCACCCGCATCAGGGTATGTTTGGCACTGTTCTTAACCAGATAAGCCATAGCGGTTAAATCCTGTGCCGCAGGACGGCTTAAAAAATGAATCTGAAAATCACGCGTGACCGAAACCAGATTTTTTTCATCAATAGCCAGTATTAAGGCATACATAGCGGCATCAGCCAGTGCCATTAAAATAGGTCCTGAAATGGTATTGCCATGCCGGATTTGACTGACTTTAAAAGGCAGCACACAGCACACTTCAGGTAAGTTGATGCGCTCCACATAAAAACCCTGCATGTCCGAGAGTGGTACACTTTGGCTGATGAGAGTGGTGAGATGTTGTGCCTGCAAACTCATAATGAATCCCGATTGAAAAGACTGAAAAAATATCCTAGTGTAAATGTTAAATTAAACCAATGAAGATCAATCCCATGAAAATCAGCTTGATTGGTAGCGGCAATGTGGCCACACATTTAGCCGGGGCACTCTATGATTTAAAGCATCAGATTGTGCAAGTCTATAGCCCAAATTACCAAAATGCCCAGCAACTGGCACAGCAGGTAAAAGCACAGCCTATAAGTGAGTGGGGAGAGCTACAACCGGCTGACCTGTACCTGATTGCAGTGAAAGATAGCGCCATTGGTGAAGTGGCTGCTCAGTTGGCGAGTCAGAATATTGACGGCATCGTGGTGCATACTTCAGGCAGTACCGCGCTTGACGTGATTAACACGAGTAGTAAACGTTACGGGGTATTTTATCCGTTGCAAACCTTTTCAAAAGCTAAGGCAGTGGACTTTGCGCAAGTGCCTTTATTGTTAGAAGGTAGCAGTGTAGAGGTATTGCAACAGTTGGATCTAGTGGCGAGGCAATTGAGCAAACGGGTGTATCATTACAGCACGCAGCAGCGGCGCAGCTTACATCTGGCGGCTGTAATCGCCTGTAATTTTTCTAATTATTTGTATAATGTGGCTGATGATTTTTTAACGCAGCAGGGCGTTGAATTTGACTTGTTAAAGCCGCTGATTGTGGAAACCGCCAGCAAGATCCAACATCATGTGCCATTTGAGATGCAAACTGGCCCAGCAGTTCGGCAGGATCAGGGCATTCTGGATATGCACCTGCACATGCTGGACAACCAGCCGCAATTACAGCAGATGTATGAATTGTTAAGCGAAGGAATTATGCAATTGCATGCTAAGTCTTAAGATAGGCGGGCATAAAAAAGCCAGCATCACGCTGGCTTAAAATTGACAGGCTAAAGCAATATATAGTGTTTAGATTTTCTCAAAAATAAAATCCCATACACCATGGCCAGCCTCATGGCCGCGACGTTCAAACTTGGTTTCTGGCCGCCAGTCAGGACGTGGCGCAGCATTGCCGTTGCCATAAACATTTTTCAGAGCCGGACGGTTGTCCAACACATCAAGCATCCATGCGGCATAATGTTCCCAGTCGGTGGCCGCATGAAACCAGCCACCAGTCGCCAGCTTTTGCTCAACCAGTGGCATACGCTCATGCGAAACAAAACGACGCTTAAAGTGACGTTTTTTCTGCCAGGGATCGGGGAAATACAGTTGCAGGCGGTCAATGCTACCATCCGGCAGGCCTTTTAATACCTCCAGCGCGTCCGCGTCCATCACCCGTAAATTGGTTAGGCCAGCAAGGCCAGCTTCATACACACATTGCGCAATACCCGGTACATGCACTTCAATACCCAAAAAATTACGCTCAGGTGCATCTTTAGCCATGTGTACCAGGGAGCTACCCATGCCAAAGCCAATTTCTACGGTGAGCGGGTGTTGCGGGTGCTCGAACAACTGGCGGGCATCACTAATGGGCGCTTTAACAATCAGATGCTGATAGTCTTCCAGTGCTTGCGTCTGTGAGGTATTTAAAGGCGATGAACGACGCATAAAGGTGAGTATTTGACGATGTGCCTGAATATCATCTGGCTGATCGGCAAGCTGGATTGGTTGCTGTTGTTCTGGTTTGGTTGAGGGCTGCGTCATGGAAAAACGTTAAAGGACTGGCAAAAAGATAGCCGTATTGTACTGGATTTTTAAATGCTTTACTTCGAGAAGATAGCGCCTGTTCCGCCAAGGCAATTTTTTGTAAAATAGAATGTCCATAATGGGTAGTGATCAAAAGAAAATAATTTATGATAGCTAAAAAATCATCAGCTCAAAAAATCTGGTTTCCTGCCAAACGCTACGGCTTGGGTTGGGGCGTGCCGGTGGCATGGCAAGGATGGGTAGTTATCATCAGCTATTTTATTCTTTTGCTGGGTGGCGTGATTTGGCTATTTTTCACGCAAAATACGATCTACTACATGGTTTATATTTTTACCATCACTGCAATTTTAATCCTGATTTGTTTTATCAAAGGCGAACGGCTGAATTAACATGAATCATAAGCCATCCTTCGCCTATACTTCCTACAGTTTGTCACCATGACCTTTACTATTTCCGCGATTGTTACTGCGCAACAGGAGATTAAAAAAAGCCGCTTTACTGCCATTGCTGCGCTTGTTAGCTCGGTTGAACAGGCACAAAAATTTCTGGCGCAGCAGTATGATGCCACGACCACCCATCAATGCTGGGCATGGAAAATCAATGGCCAAAGCCGGATCAACGATGATGGAGAACCAAGCGGCACAGCGGGTAGGCCGATTTTGGCGGTGATTGAAGGCCAGCAACTGGATAATGTTATCGTGCTGGTCAATCGCTGGTATGGCGGCGTCAAGCTGGGTATTGGTGGGCTGGTGCGTGCCTATGCTGGCACGGCGCAACTTTGCTTGCAACTGGCGACCAAGATAGAGCGAGTAAATACCTTACAGGTTGAGTGCTTTGTAAATTTTTCAGAATGGGCACGGGTAGAGCATTACCTAAAAAGCCATCAGATAAAAATTGTGCAGCAGTCTTATGGCGCGCACGGTATTGAGCTTGAAATGAATATTGCAGCGGCATTAATGGATGAGTTCAATGACTGGTTACAGGCCATCACTGCCGGACGGGAAAGTTTAAAGATTCAAAAAGACTAGAAATCATTCATAAATAGCGCAGCAACTTATAGATAACTGATGCAAATGCGCTATTTACTGATCAAAGATAATTGCAAAAAATATTGAACAATTAAAAATGTAATGACACTAGAATTACACTTTGGCTAGGTTGGGCAGATAGAGCTATTGTGGGTATGATCCGGCCCCCATGTTCGAAAACCCTGCGTATCAATATGAATCTGGCCACTGGCATACACGCCAAGCCCCATATTTAGACGCTGGCCGTTGTCTTGCCAGTATTTGCAAAGCTGGTCTTTGGCACGGGCAATTTTTTCCAGCTCACCAATATCCGGGTTTTCACTACCAATCCGAAAATCCAGTGCCGAGTTCAGCACATGTTTGCTGCCGGGACTGCCATTGGCACATTGGTTAAGCTCGGCATCGCGATACACCGAAGTCACTTCAATATCATCCAGAATTTTTTGATCCTGCAATTGTTGCAGCACTTTGAGCGTGGGTAATAAATTATCCCATAGTTCACTGGCCGGTACGTCATACGGCTCGCGGCCACAACGCTCCCAGTCACGCGCACTTTTGAGTAGCTCAAACATCGGCGCTGCGCGGCTGGCATCATGCCGAATCAGGTAATTATGATAGCGATTGACCTGTTGCTGATGCGAGCCCTGGCTGAGCCACTGGTTATAGCCAAACGGCGGCGCACGATGCCAGTGTGCATTTTGTTGAATAATCAGTTCAGGGGGTAGTTTATTTAGTTTTAGTGGCTGGGTAGGTCGAATGACTTGTGTGTGTACCACTGGTTTTTTGGCAGGGGGATTGATACAGCTACCTAATAACGGCATCAAGGATAACAGGAATAACCAGCGAATTTGCAAGTAACCTACCTTGGTTGGCTGTAGCATTCTTACTCCTTCACATAAAATGATAAACGGCCGACTATGTTATATAGTAACAATTAAGTCACTTTACAAGCTGCGGTTTCACCGGAATTTTGTAAAAAACAATTCATAATGTGTGGGAATATTGGAAACAACAAAAAAGCCCGCGAGGGCGAGCTTTCAAGTTATGGCAGAAATCACGTCATATATTAGATATATGCTGGATTTAGCGTTCCAGATATTGCAGCTTGTCTGGCTTACCATTCCATTCTTCACGATCATCCGGCTGATCGCCAATCTGGGTAATATTAGGCCATTTTTGTGACAGCTCAGTGTTGATCTCAAGAAACGCTTCCTGACCGGCTGGCAGCTCATCTTCGGAAAAAATGGCATTGGCAGGGCACTCTGGTTCACACAGGGCGCAGTCAATACATTCATCCGGATTGATCACCAGAAAATTAGGGCCTTCATAGAAACAATCGACTGGGCAAACTTCAACGCAGTCCTGATATTTACATTTAATACAGTTTTCGGTGACAACAAAGGTCATGGCGACAGCTACCCTACAACATGATGTTAGCAATTGGCGGCTATTTTAGGCGCTTTTGCCTGCCAGTAACAATTCCTTTTAGTGATATTATTTATAGATAACACCGCTTAAGCCTTAAATTTCAATAAAATCAATAGATAAGTCTATTTGATCATTATATTTTCATGCTGTAAGTTGCTGTTTTAACGCATACAACAGCTCAAGCGCTTGCCGCGGCGTCAAGTTATCGACGTCAGTGTGTTGCAGTTGCTGCAATACCGGTGAGGGTTTTTCCACTTCGATGATCTGGATTTGCGGCTCGATGATAATCTGTTGTGATGCGATATCCAAGTCAGTAGCCAGATCACTGGAAATGTCAGTATCAAAATCAAACAGGTCATTTTGATGTGCTGTGCCAATATATTTGCTTTGCTGGCGTTCCAGTATTTTCAGGCGTTGCTGGGCTTCTTTTAATACCGAGAGCGGAATACCAGCCAGTTTGGCCACCTGTATACCATGGCTTTGGTTGGCCGCACCGCTGCGCACCTGGTGCAATAAAATTAGGTCACCATTCATTTCCTTGGCCGCCACATGATAGTTGTCAATCCCGGCCTGCTGACCCAGTTCCGTCAGCTCGAAATAATGGGTGGCAAACAGGCACAGACACTGAATGCGCTTGGCCAAATCCAGCACGCAAGCCCACGCCAGCGACAAGCCATCATAAGTGCTGGTGCCGCGACCTACTTCGTCCATCAGTATTAGTGAATGGCTGGTGGCATGATGCAGAATTTGCGCGGTTTCGGTCATTTCCACCATAAAGGTTGACTTGCCGCTGGATAGGTCATCGGCTGAGCCAATCCGGGTAAAAATCCGGTCAATCGGGCCAAGTCGGGCTTGTTTGGCGGGCACAAAGCTGCCGCAATAGGCCAGAATGCAAATGAGTGCAGTTTGCCGCATATAGGTCGATTTGCCGCCCATATTGGGGCCGGTAATTAAGGCCAGCCGGTGTTTTTCATTTAAATTGACATCATTAGGGGTAAACGATGCTTTGATCAAGGACTCTACTACCGGATGGCGTCCGGCCTGAATATCAATGCCGCATTCAGGTTGAAAACTCGGCCGTGTCCACTGGCGGTTGCGCGCCTGTGCCGCCCAGTTGGCCAATACATCCAGCTCGGCCACTGCCGCACTCATACCTTGTAGCGCAGCCAGCTCCTGACGTAGAGTGTTCAGCAGTTGATCAAATAACTGTTTTTCGCGGTTTAAGGCACGTGATTCACTGGACAGCACTTTGTCCTCAAAGGTTTTAAGCTCTGGCGTAATGTAACGCTCAACATTTTTTAAGGTTTGCCGACGAATAAAATGCGCGGGCGCTGATTCACTTTGCGCGCGGGTCAATTCAATGTAATAACCACTCACTCGGTTGTAGCCAATTTTTAGTTTGGCAATACCGGTGTTTTCCCGTTCGCGCTGTTCCATGTCCAGCAAAAACTGGTTGGCGTGGTCACGAATCTGGCGTAGTTCATCCAGTTCGTGATCAAAACCGAACGCAATCACGCCACCTTCACGCAGCAGCACTGGCGGGATTTCAACCACGGCCTGTTTGAGCAAGTCAAACACATGGTTAAAACTGCCCAACTGATTGGCCAATTGATGAAGTACCAGACTTTTTTGGTGCAGGGCAGGATGCAGGGTGTGATGCACAAAAGGCAACTGGGCGCAGGCTTGGCGCAGCATCACCAGATCACGCGGACGGGCAGTATTGAGGGCAATACGTCCCAGTACCCGTTCAATATCGCCAATGCTGGACAGCGCCACGCGGATGGCTTCTTCATGATAACCTTTTAAGATGTCGTCAATGGCATCTTGCCGCTGTTCCAGTAGCTTGGTATCACGCAGTGGCTGCATCAGGTGGCGGGCCAGCAGGCGTGAACCCATCACGGTTTGGCAACGGTCGACCAGTTTAAGCAGGGACGTGCCATGCTCAAACAGGGACTCGGTAATTTCCAGATTGCGCCGGGTAACCGGATCAAGCGCAATAAAGGCATCCATGCTTTCTACGCGAATGCGCTGAATGTGTGGCAGGCTGGTTTTTTGGGTTTCACTGGCATAATGCAGCAGGGCCGCCGCCGCCGCCTGAGCCAGTTTTAAATGCTCAACGCCAAATCCGGCCAGCGTACTCACCTTAAATTGTCGGCATAACACATCGGCAGCATTGCCGAGATGAAAATCCACATTCGGGCGGCGGGTTAAAGGCGTTTCAATATCCTGACGCAATTGTTTAACCGTGGCGGTATTTTCAACATCTTCACTAATTAAAATTTCGGCTGGGGCCAGACGGCCCAGTTCAATGCCAAGTCGCAAATAATCCAGTGGCATTTCCTGTACCAGAAACTGGCCGGAGCTCAGCTCAAGCACCGCAATGCCTACTTTATCCTTATCAAAACTCAAAGCAGCCAGACTGGCACTTTGATGACTGGGCAACAGTGCGTCATCAGTTAATGTACCCGGTGTTAAAATCCGGACAACTTTTCGTTCAACCGGTCCTTTACCGGTAACTTCTCCCACCTGCTCACAAATTGCGACCGTTTCACCAGCTTTAACCAGCCGGGCCAGATAGCCTTCTGCGGCATGATAAGGTACACCAGCCATGGGAATTGGCTCGCCATTGCTTTTGCCACGATGGGTCAGGGTAATACCCAGCAACTTGACTGCGCGGTGTGCATCCTTAAAAAACAACTCATAAAAGTCACCCATGCGATAAAATACCAGTGCATGCGCGTATTGCTGTTTGACGTTGAGGTATTGCTGCATCATTGGTGTGTGTGAAGAAAAGTCAGGCTTGATATCATTAGCGTTCATTAGTAATAAAACCTTTAAAAACAATAATTTTGATTAAAAAACACATGCAGTGACTTTCCTAGGGTGTCCGATAAAAACCGACTGAATCCGAGCTAATCTACATTAAAAGTATACCTTTTAGTGTACCTTTTTATAGGTTAAAATTAAGCTATTAGTGTGTGTGAAATTGGACTGACTGCTTTCAGTCAGTATATTTTAACAAATTTGAGCGTGTTAATAGAAAGGAATATGCAATGGAACAAGAAAAGGAAGATAAAAGCAGTGAACCTAAGGTAGCCTTATCAGCACTTGCTATTAAAAAAATGAAAGCAGGCGATGCAGATAAAAGTGATATTGGTGAGTACATTGGTTTAAGAGTAACTTGTAGCAAAGCTGGGGCAAAAAGCTTTGTCTATCGCTATCGAAGCCCTATTGATAATTCATTAAAAAAGATCACCCTTGGCGCATTTCCTGTTATGTCCCTTGCAGAAGCACGTGTAGAGTTAATGCGTTTAAAGCTCTTACGTGCAAATGGAGTTTGTCCGGCTACCCAGTTAAAGCAGGAAAAAGAGCTGGACAAAAAAAGGAAAGAACTACCGACCCAAGTAAAGGATGAGCTTACTGTAAAAGGCGTAGTCGATTTATATTTGACCAATGTCATTGAGGATCGCATTGTTACTGACTCACGTACTGGTGCCAAAAAGACCGTTAAAGGTGCCAGGGCTGCTAAAGGCCAGCATGAAGCAAGACGTACATTGTATATGGATGTGATTCCGGTGCTGGGTGAAAGGATAGCAGTGGAGGTTACGCGCAAGAATGTGATTGAGATGATAAGAGGAATTATTGAAAGAGGTGCGCATGTACAAGCAGGACGGGTACTTTCTGAATTGAGTGCAGCCTATGAGTATGCGTTAGGGCTTGATTATTTCCCCGATCATTTTGCTAATCCGGCATTGTTAGCAAAAGCTAGTTTAAAGCAGACCCGTATCAAGCTCACTTCAAATAAACGCACTCGTGTGCTGAATGACAGTGAGCTTAGACAGGTACTTGTCTGGTTACCCCAATCTGGCTTTTCCGCACATCATAAAGCTATTTTACGCCTCACCTTATGGACAGGTTGCCGTACTGGTGAGATTTGTGCTGCCGAGTGGAAAGACTTCAATCTCAATGAAGGGACTTGGCATTTAAAAGGTACAAAAAATGGTAGTGAACGTTATGTTCAACTCTCTAGACAATGCATTGAATTTTTGAAGTCCCTGCCTGATGTAGGAAGTCCCTATTTGTTTACTTCATATCGAACAGGAAAGCCGATTGCTCAAAAAACAATTACAGAAGCCAAATGGCTACTAAAAGGAGTGGATCGCTCAAAGAGACATAGTTTTAGAGCAGAGCAACTTTGGCCTATAGATTTGGAAGACTGGAATCCGCATGATCTGCGTAGAACGGTACGAACTGGATTATCGCGTTTAGGTTGTCCTGGCGAGGTAGCAGAGGCAGTATTAGGGCATTCCAAGAAAGGAATAGAAGGAACCTATAATTTGCATGCTTATGAAAAAGAATGTGCAACATGGCTGCAAAAATGGGCTGATTACTTGGATGAGTTGAATATTGAGTCAATCATTCAATTCCCTGAGAAATTAGGCTGAATGTCCAGTATTCTTGATTGAGCATGCACTCAATTTAAGAGTTTTTATCCAATCTTAGTAAAGTGCTTTCCCATTTTTATCTAACCGTGCATGCTCGTATTCCTTTGTAATTAATGTTTCAAGCATAATATTGGCTTTAACATTATTAAATTGGGCAAGCCAATCTAACTGCTTTTTAGCTTGTTTGGTGAGTGGTAAATGATAAGGGTTTTTAACCTTATCGGCGTCTCTAAATTTCTTTTGTTGCCATGCTTTTCTTATTTTATCCAGAAATACTTGTTTATCTGCTGGCCGCCAATCTGGCTTTGGTAAAGACATTGTATCCAAACTGGCAAGAATTACATCATAAGTCTCTTGATCATTTGCGGGTATATGTACAACAAAATTCCCAATACTTTCATTAAATTTACTCAAGTATTCCCAAGCCCAAGTTATCTGTTCATTGTTATTAGGGTCAATCCATTTAGTTTTACTAAGCGGTGTTTTTGACTCTCGCCAGAGTCTTTGCATCTCAAGCAATAACTCCTTCTTTTTTTCAAGTGAACAAAAACTATCTCTATCTAACATACATATAAATTTATCATAATATTGTTCAATCAAAAAATTATACTCTGGTTTGTTTATGCTTAATGACATAAAGTAAGATTTATAATTTGTATAAAGCCATATTATTAGGCGAGTATTATTTTTATCAATCCATTTAATATATTCATATTTCAATAGTCTACTATATTCTGCAATGATTTCATCGGTAATTTCTTTTGCTCTACGGTGGTCATTAATAATTTTAATAAGATAATCTAATGTA
>SECL01000019.1 GCA_004173455.1 Moraxellaceae bacterium
CGAGCCGTCACTTCAAACACAAAATACTCAAGTAACTTTTTCTGTACTTTTTTGCTTAACTTACAATTCGTTATATTCATTTTTGTAGACTAACATAAAGCTAATCTACTACAGCCCCTATTTTATTATTTCTGCAAGGGCTTCAATTAAACCATAATTTTTTTATGGATTTTATCGCGCTTTATGCTGCAAACCAGTAGAATATGCGCCCATCAATTCCTGTTTATGCCTTTTGGCAGACCCATTGGGAGCGTTTCATGTCCGCAACATTAGACCAGCAGCTTGCACCTGCGTCTTCTACAACCACAAGCGATCAACAGCCTGTCACTTCCGACACGGCTGATCACGACTGGGTTGTGGCGGCGCTCTATCAGTTTCATCCCGTTGCAAACCCTGCCGCCCTACAACAACAACTGCTGGATTTACTCAACGCCCTTAAGATTTGTGGCACCCTGATTGTTGCGGGTGAAGGCATTAATGGCACAGTGGCTGGTTCACGGACTGCCATTGACCAGATGCACCAGTACCTGCTGGATTATGGTTTTACCAATATGGAATATAAGGAATCACACAGTTCCGAAAAGCCATTTCGCAAAACCAAGGTTAAGCTAAAAAAAGAAATTGTCACCCTTGGCGTGGAAGTGCAGCCCCGTTCACAGGTAGGTCATTACTTGAACCCTGAAGAATGGCACGACTTTATTCAGCAAGACGATGTGATCGTCGTTGATACCCGCAATGATTATGAATATAAAGCCGGCACATTCAAAAACGCGATTGATCCTCAAACCGAAAGCTTCCGTGAGTTCCCGGAATACGTCGAAAAAAACCTGAGCGATGCCAAGAACAAGAAAATTGCCATGTTTTGTACCGGCGGTATTCGCTGTGAAAAATCCACCAGTCTGCTATTACAACAGGGCTTTACCGAGGTTTATCACCTTAAGGGTGGCATTTTAAATTATCTGGAAAAAATTCCATCTGAACAAAGCCTGTGGCAAGGCGAATGCTTTGTGTTTGATAACCGCACTGGCGTGACGCATGGTGTAGAGGAAGGTGAAAGCATAAAGTGTCATGCCTGTGGCTGGCCACTCTCGCCCGAAGAAGTGCAACTGCCCAGCTATGAATTGGGTGTGAGCTGCGTGTATTGCATCGACAAAACCACCGAACAGCAAAAAGCAGGCTTTCGTATGCGTCAATCACAACTCACCAAAGCCAAGCGCAAAAGACTATAGTAGCTAGTTATCACTCTATAGCAGTCACTATATTCTCAAAAAGATTCAGCTGGCTGTAGTAAACCAAGCCAGTAACTCATTAACGGGTTGGCACGTAGATACCTGCACCAATCCCTTTTTATCCTTTTAATTTTAGTTTTTAATTATTTTTTCTATTCCTACCTCCCTTAACTATTCGCTGCAACATGGTTTTTGCCGATTCATGTCTGACCTTGCAGTTAATATTCTTTTAATTCTCAGCAATCTTTAAGCCGACTTAAAGATTTGTTTACGCATCCTCTACAACTGTCACGCTTCATTACGCTTCACGCTTTTTTTACTTCAACCTGCCAACAAGAAACGCTTAGCAACTACATTTCCGACAAACTACAGTAACGACATAGGGTAAAGCCCTGTTTATGGAAAGAAATGCAGTAGCGACTCAGTTAACTGTTCAGACTAAAAATTTTGCAAGTCAATTGGAGTAAAGCAATGAGTAACTCACGTGATAATTTAGACAATATGGATCGCGATCAAATTAAAAACATGTCGGACGAGGCGCGTGATGATTTAAACGCAGATCCGATTACCGGTGAGCCCGGTTCTCATCCAGTCGGTACTGGTGTGGGTAGTGCCGGTGGTGCAGCCGCTGGTGCCGCTATTGGTGCTGTTGCCGGTCCAATTGGTGCAATGGTAGGTGGCGTAATCGGTGCAATTGCAGGAGCTGCTGCTGGCCATGCAGCCGGTGAAGCTGTAAACCCAACTGAAGAAGAAGCGTACTGGCGTGAAAATCATCGCAATACTGCCTATTATCAATCTGACGTAAGCCAGCATCCAGATCTGGATTATGACCGCGATTACAGCACTGCCTATCGTGTGGGCTATGAAAACCGCGCGCATTACAATGATAACCATCGTTTTGAAGATGCTGAAACTGATCTCAGCCGTAAATGGGATGAAGTCAAGGGTGATTCTCGCTTGAAGTGGGAACAAGCCAAGCATGCCACCCGTGATGCGTGGGATCGTGCAACTACCCGTACTGCTGGTAGCTATGACACTACTCGTAACACTGACGATAACGACCTCAACCGTGACCCAATTACTGGAGAACCCGGTTCTCATCCAGTAGGTACTGGTGTTGGTGGTATTGGTGGTGCAGCCGCTGGTGCAGCCATTGGTTCAGTTGCAGGCCCAGTAGGTACAGTGGTGGGTGGTGCTATTGGTGCAGTAGCCGGTGGTGTTGCAGGTCACGCAGCTGGTGAAGCTGTAAATCCGACTGAAGAAGATGCTTACTGGCGTAGCAACTATGCCACTACACCTTATTATTCTACTAGCTCACAAACTTATTCTGATCTGGACTATGACCGTGACTATAGCTCTGCCTATCGTCTGGGTTATGAAAACCGTGCGCACTACGACCGTAATCAGCGTTTTGAAGATGTTGAAAACGACATGGCCAACAAGTGGGATCATCTTAAAGGTGAATCACGCCTGAAATGGGATGAAGCCAAAATGGCGACTCGCGATGCATGGAATCGTGCAACTCGATAATTGCATGACATAAAAAGCACCTGCGGGTGCTTTTTATTGCGTATTAGTTAGTCAATGGACTGCTTTAAGATTTAGAATCCTACCAGTGATTAACATTTTTACTTATTCAGCAGGTGCATGATACAACAGGTACAGCTTGGTCAGATTTTCCGGAATTTCTTCGGCCAGCTCATCCATCAGGTCACCGTTACGGCGAATGTTGTCCATTTCGGTTTCGCCTTCAATGCCGCTAAATACCATCATCGGCAGCGTCAGCATAATGATGGATTCTTCATCGGCATCATCCACCTGAAACCACGCTTCATCATTTAAAAACAACGCATCAACAAAACCCACACTCCAGTCGCCAAGGCTAGAGTCTTCTGTGGCTTCTTCAATCTCAAACGGAAACTCGATATTTTCTTCATTGATTAGGGTTTGCTGGATATCTTCACGCCATAAGCGGATTTGCTCAATAATATCCTTGTTGACCTTAGCTTGGTTATTTTCAAACAACTGACCTAGCCAGTCCTTGAGTTCAGGGCCAACAACACAAGCACATAAAAAACCGTGAGTGGCCGCAAAATCCAGCCCATACTCATTGTGCTCGCCATCCAGATATTCAGCCAGTAAATCCAAATCCAGCGTTGCCATAGTGTTTAACCCGTCATTTAAAATTACCCGTATTGTGACATACAACTTCAGTAAACTTAACTATTAAACACGCTGAAAAATCATGGTGTAAATTATGTGATCATAACGGCTTAAAGCAGGGAATTTTAAGAAACAAGCTACGATATTTTTTTATTTAATATGACATTCAAACTCTTGTTGTTGTAAGCCCATTTAACCAGACTGCTGATTATTCAGTGGCTCAAAGCGCACTCAGTCATGTGCAAATTGTTGTGATTTTACCATTTCTTCAAAATAACTTGAACCCTATGAGCACAGGTTCGATATGCACATTTTATGGCCAATTAGCCACGCCACATAACGCATTTTTTGCTCAAAAAATGGTACATTTTCTATCTACTTTTACTGCTTTTATATTAATAGCTACTTTTAGTATTCCGATTAAATTTCAACAATTCAATCTATTTTTTAAGGGATAAATGATGGAACTTTCTATCGCCAAAATTGGTTTGCTGTTGGTGATTGCCGCATTTGTGGCAATGCTGGCACGGCGCTTTCATTTTCCCTATACCGTGGGCTTATTGATTGCAGGCATCGGAATGGCATTTGTTCCATTCATTCCCACGCTTGAGCTGACCAAGGAACTTATTTTTACGGCGCTGTTGCCTCCGTTGATCTTTGAGGCTGCCCTGTTTTTGCCGTGGAAAGAACTTAAACAGGTCATGCCGCAAGCCATTAGCATTGCCAGTGTCGGCCTGATATTTTCTGCAGTGGTGACAGGGCTTGGCATGTTTTACCTGCTCGATTGGCCGGTTTATGCAGCCACAGTATTTGGGGTGCTGATTGCAGCCACCGACCCTGTTTCAGTCATTGCCACATTTAAAGAAGCCGGCGTTGAAGGCAAGCTTAAAATAATGGTTGAATCAGAAAGCCTGTTTAATGACGGTGTTGCAGCGGTACTATTTGGTTTGGCCATTGCCCTTGCGTCATCAACCCAAGAATTTAGTGCCATTGGCATTGTACTGAACATGGGCTATGTGATTGGTGGTGGTTTGCTGGCTGGCGCTGCTGTAGGAGTGATTGCCTTATATGTACTGTCCAAAACCTCCGATCACCTGATTGAACTGACTTTTAGTGCGATTGGTGCCTATGGCTCGTTTATGCTGGCCGAGCATTTTCATTGTTCAGGGGTACTGGCCACCCTGACTACTGGCGTTATTGTCGGCAATCTTGGCCATATTAAAGCCATTTCATCCCGTGGCAACGAGGCGATTGAACACTTTTGGGAATTTGCCGCCTATATTGCCAATTCCATTATTTTTCTATTGATCGGTCTATATGAAGCCAAACAATTTGACATCAACTTACTCATGGCTTCAGCCTGCGCCATTGTGCTGGTACTGCTGGGACGAATGATCGCCATTTATCCGGTGGCGGCGCTGTTTCGCAATAGTAAATATCGCATTCCAGCCACGTATCAGCATATTATGGTATGGGGTGGTCTGCGGGGCGCACTGGCCTTGGCACTGGCGCTGGGTTTACCCAATGATATGGTGTACCGCTCACAG
This sequence comes from Moraxellaceae bacterium, assembly GCA_004173455.1. Classification (GTDB taxonomy): domain Bacteria; phylum Pseudomonadota; class Gammaproteobacteria; order Pseudomonadales; family Moraxellaceae; genus Alkanindiges. Next base: position 4,940 of record SECL01000019.1, read on the forward strand.
ATTATTACCGTGACTTTTGTGGTAGTTGGTTTTTCCATTCTGGTTCAAGGCATTACCATTACACCCCTGCTCAAGCGCTTTGGGGTTTTAAATAAGAGTAGCTAAGTAGCTGTTAAAACTTAAGTGATCGGCAAAAAATTAAGTAACCGGCAAAAACCAATGCTTTACGCCAAATAAAAGCCGCATAACGCGGCTTTATTTTTTTCTATCAATTTATGCTAAAACCAATCTTCAGTGATGATTGCTTGGCATTACTTTTGGTTGATTGAATTGCTGGTTTTTATACTCACCCATTTAAAATGAGCGGACTCACCAGATTAAAAATCTTCGTCGTCACCAAAATCATCAATGTCGTCAAAATCAGAATCAAGCTCTTTAAGCTCACGCTGTAAACGACGCTCAGCCAGCAAATCATCAATTAAACGACGTTTTAATAAGGAGTCTTTGGCACTGGCAGCCTTGCTGGCGGCTTCGTCCTCAAAAGGCGCTTCTTCCTCAGTAAAGCTATCATCCAACTCAAAATCCTGACCTGAACCAGACATAGCACTTCCCCCAAAAAATTTTGTTCTGCCGGCTATTTATATCTGAACAAAAATAAAGTCAAGATTTTTTTTTATGCAACCCTAGGGGCACCAAGCGGCGCGTTGTTTTTCATCAGATTTAAAATCACTGGATCCGGGATTTAATCCGGCCAAATAACAACCAAAATATGAAGCAAAACACAGCAGTCATCTCAAGTAATGACTTGAAATCCAAAAAATATCCCTCATATTGGCTATTATTGACAACAACTGATCCTGACAGTCATGCATACCATTGATCATGTACAACCGATCACGGCACTGTCTCAAATTTAATCCGCTTTGTGCGTTAGGGCTAAAATTGTAGCAAAAAATATGCTACCATGCGCGATTGCCCTAAGCCACTGATAAACATTAAGAGTGACGAACGATGAGCGATTTGCAATCTCCTACCTCGCAAGTAGCGGCTTTAATTAGCCGAGGCAAGGAACAGGGCTACCTGACCTATGCCGAAGTCAACGATCATCTACCGGACTCCATAACAGAAAGTGAGCAGATTGAAGACATCCTGACCCGCGAAGGCGAAATCAGCATTGCAAAACGCATTGAAGATGGGATTCGTGATGTGCTACATGCCATTGCCCACTGGCCGGGTGCTGTGGACGTGGTGTTACAGGAATATCAGGAAACCTTAAGTGGCGAACGTCGTCTGGCAGATATTCTGTCTGGTTATCTTGATCCGGATAGCGATGAAGTCATTCCAGAAGTCATTGAAGATGAATTATTGGCCGAGGAAGAAGCGCCAGTGGCTGCCAAGGCCGAAACCACTGATGATGACGAAGAGGAAGAAGACGGCGACAGCTCCGATGATGAAGTAGAGTCTGGCCCTGATCCTGAAATTGCCCGTGTTCGTTTTACCGAATTGCAAGATCATCTTGATATCGCAAAAGCTGCGATTGAAGCGCATGGTCGTCGTTCAAAACAGGCTGAAACTGCCCTGACTGAAATGGCAACCGTATTCATGATGTTCAAGCTGACGCCACGCCTATCTGAACAGCTTACCGCCATGATTCGTGATACGCATGAGCAAATTCGCCTCAGTGAACGCGAAATCATGCGTTATAGTGTACGTCGTGGCCGCATGAACCGTGACCGTTTCCGCAAAACCTTTCCGGGTAGCGAATCGCGTACCGATTGGTTAGATGAACAGATTGAGCAAGAACCTGCTATTGCTTCTTACTTACAGGCAGTACGTGCTGACGTTGTGGCTTTCCAGCAAAAAATTGCTGATATTGAAACTTCGCTGGCCTTGCGTGTGGCGGATATCAAGGACATTTCCAAGCGTATGGCGATTGGCGAAGCCAAAGCACGCCGTGCTAAAAAAGAAATGGTGGAAGCCAACCTGCGTCTGGTCATTTCGATTGCCAAGAAATACACCAATCGTGGCCTACAGTTCCTTGATTTGATTCAGGAAGGCAACATTGGCCTAATGAAAGCAGTCGACAAGTTTGAATACCGCCGTGGTTATAAATTTTCGACTTATGCCACATGGTGGATTCGTCAGGCGATTACTCGCTCTATTGCGGATCAGGCGCGAACCATTCGTATTCCGGTTCACATGATTGAAACCATCAACAAAATCAATCGTGTGTCGCGGCAGTTACTACAGGAAATGGGTCGTGAGCCAACACCAGAAGAATTGGGCGAACGTCTAGAAATGGATGAGATGAAAGTTCGTAAGGTACTTAAAATTGCCAAAGAACCAATTTCCATGGAAACCCCGATTGGTGATGATGAAGATTCACATTTGGGCGATTTCATTGAAGACACCAACATTACTTCCCCAGTCGAAGCAGCAACGTCTGAAGGCTTGCGTGAAGCGACCCGTGAAGTACTAGCCAACCTGACTGAACGTGAAGCCAAGGTGCTCAAGATGCGTTTTGGTATTGATATGCCAACCGATCACACCTTGGAAGAAGTCGGCAAACAGTTTGACGTGACCCGTGAGCGGATTCGCCAGATTGAAGCCAAAGCCTTGCGCAAGCTGCGTCACCCTTCCCGTTCTGAACACCTGCGTTCATTCCTAGAAAACGACTAAGTTACCAAACACGTCGTTTACTTTCAGAATGACCTTAAAAATGCCTGCTTAATGCAGGCATTTTTATTGGGTGAAGGTTTATATTGGATTTGATGATATGGCGGCTTCCAACGTTGCTAAACCATTTTTTGATCAATTGATATCAAGCCATTATCCTGCCCTTTAGTTTAGCCAAATCGTCCCAATATATTGTTTAACGTTTAAAATTAGAGAGTAATGCAATGACCGACCACAATGCTCAAACACTAGCCAATACTTTAGCAGCCAATAACTCAGTAGAAAATCCGCCCTTGAATGAAGAACTGTGGCAGTTTCCGATGGATTATCCCATCAAGCTAATTGGCCTTGCGGTGCCTGAATTGCGCAGTGAAATTGAAGCCATTTTGCTCAAGCATTTTCCTGATTTTGATGTGAACAGTATTGAAGTGCATCCTTCTTCAAAAGGAACGTATCATTCAGTACGTGCGCATCTTCGCTTTGAAAATATTGAGCAAGTGCATGCGCTATATGCCGATTTAAAGGCGTGTGAGCATATTAAGACTGCGTTGTGATTTTTAAATAAACCCTGCTTTAAAGTAGGGTTTATTTTCATTTAATGGGTTAAATTTTATAATACGGCAATGACTAATCAGCCCTCTCTTCACATTACGCAATTCTCCACCCTGCAACCTTACGCGCCTACCTTTGCAGCCATGAAGCAGTTTACTGAAAACCGGACTAAATACGATTCGGATCAGCTCTGGCTGTTGCAGCATCATGATGTGCTCACGCAAGGGCAAGCTGGTAAACCGGAGCATGTGTTATTTGCTTCACCAGACTTGCCGATTGTCCAAACTGACCGTGGCGGGCAAGTTACTTGGCATGGTAAGGGTCAACTGGTGGGTTACCTGATGTTTGACCTCAACCGGCTTAAATGGAATGTGCGGGATCTGGTTAATTTTGCCGAACAACTCATGATTGACCTGTTAAAACACTACGGCCTGAGTGCCTATGCCAAAAAGGATGCGCCGGGTGTCTACATTAATGAGCAAAAAATTGCTTCGCTGGGATTCAAGATTCGCAAGGGTTGCAGCTACCATGGGTTGTCATTGAATATCGATTGCAGTCTTGACGGTTTTTCCCGGATTAACCCCTGTGGTTATGCGGGTCTGCAAATGATCAGGCTGATTGATGTACTGGAGAGTCCACCAAATTTTGCGCAAATCTGTCAGCAAATACAGTATTTAATCGAAAAACAGCATATATTTTCCAGTATTAACACTGGACTTGTCTAAACAATCTGTTATTGTAGGGATTAAAATTAGAGTAAATACTCTAAAGATAAGTTTTACCCATTTCACTTAAATATTGATGATTGAGAATGCGTAGTGAAACCGACCAATAAACTTCTTCCAGCAGCACAGCGTGCCTATGTCGCTCTGATGATGGATGTCATCGGACGTGGCCTTACCTCAGCAAGTCAGGTTGACCCTGAAATTCATAATGAAACGAAAGGATTCCCGGCTGGTTTTATTGTCAGAATGACAGTGTTTCCCAAAGGGCCAAACTTTACCGCACAAGCTCAACAGGATGGTTCCCTAAAGCTGTTTAGTGACTTTGACGGTAAGCCAGACCTCACCATTACCTTTAAGCATATGTCACATGCGTTTTTGGTATTTTCCTTTCAGGAAGGAACAGCACGCGCGTTTGCCAATGATCGCATGGTAGCCGATGGTGATGTGTCTTATGCCATTCGCATGGTGCGCTGCCTGAATAAAATGGAAGCCCTGATCCTGCCAAAAGCTGTGGCGAAGCTTGCTGTCAAAGAATACCCGGAACAATTAAGCTTTACTCAGAAGCTTAATCTGGCCTCCCGAATTTACCTTAAAGTTGCTCAAACCTATATTAAACGGAGCTAATTATGGCCAAGCCGTATTATGAATTTTTTTGTCCAGTAAAAGTGATTGCAGGGAATGCAGCCCTTGAGCATATTCCTTTTGAACTGGCGACTTTAGGTGCCAAGCGCGCCATGATTATTACCGACAAGGGCGTGCGCAGTAATAACCTGCTGGAACCGATTCAGGCAGCATTTGAAAATACTGACAGCACAATTGCAGTAATCTTTGATGATGTTCCACCGGATAGCAGCCTGCAAACCGTACGTACTGCCGCTGAACTGTATCGTCAAAACAACTGTGATGCCATTATTGCCGTTGGCGGTGGCTCGGTGATTGATACCTCTAAAGGTGTGAATATTCTGGTGTCAGAAGGTGGTGATGACCTGCTGAAATATTCTGGGGCGCACAACCTGCCACGCCCATTAAAACCATTTTTTGTGGTGCCGACTACTGCCGGTACAGGCTCTGAAGTAACGCTGGCTGCGGTCATATCTGACATTGAAAAGAATGTAAAACTGCCGTTTGCCTCTTATTTTCTGATGCCTCACGCGGCTATTCTTGATCCGCGTATGACTTCAACCCTGCCATCGCATATTACGGCCATGACAGCGATGGATGCGATGACGCATGCGGTAGAAGCTTACACTTGTCTGGCAGCCAATCCAATTAGCGATGCCTATGCATTTGCTGCGATTAAAAAGATCAGTGAAAACCTGACTAAAGTGCTGGACAAGCCAAAGAATGCGGATGCACGTCTGGAACTGGCGCAGGCCTCCACGATGGCTGGTATTGCATTCTCCAATGCAATGGTTGGTCTGGTGCATTCACTGGGTCATGCGACAGGCGCAGTTGCGCATTTGCCACACGGCCTGTGTATGAACCTATTTATGCCGTATGTGCTGGAATATAACCAGTCTGTGAATGGCGACAAGATTGCTGAACTGCTGTTGCCGCTGGCTGGTGCAGACGTGTATGCCGCGACCCCTGCGGATCAGCGTGCCAACAAGGCCATTCAAACCATTCGCCAGATACGTGATGTCCTGTTTGAACGCACCAAGTTACCACGCACTTTAAAAGAAACTGGCAAGGTCACTGAAGCGCAACTGGATGACATTGCAACCAAGGCACTGGATGATGGTTCGATTATCTTTAATCCACGTGAAGCATCCAAAGCTGACCTTAAGGCCATTTTGCAAAAAGCCTGGGCTTAAATTGCATTAACTAAGTTCGATTAACGTCATGCTTAAGAAAAGTCCTGCTTCGGCAGGATTTTTTTATAAGTTTATAAAAAAAGTGAAATTATTAAATCTGACTTAATTTTGCGCAATCTCTCTATACTCTCCAACCCAAACCATGTTGGAGATGCAAAACACACTATCTTTCCTACTACACTGCTACGGAATGCCTCATTGTCTTTATGGTTTGCTGCAAGAACTTACTAAATGCTACATCAGCCTTAATAAGTAAAACCAAAACCGATTGATAAACAATGTAAGGAATAAATGATGAAACAGAAAACACTGGCGGTAGCGGTAGCTGCGATTTGTGGCGTGGTTTTAACAGGCTGTAATGATAGTGATTCAGATGATTGGCAATCCATCATATCCAATCCCACTAAAACTGGCAATGTATTGGTATTGACTGATAATAATCAGCTGGCTTCGTTTGATATGAACAAGCCCAATGACTTAATATCCAATGAAAAAATTACTGGTCTCAAAAATAATGATAGCCTGATTGGTATTGATTATCGCCCTGCTGATGGCAAGTTGTATGCAGTAGGAAGCTTGGGCACAATTTACACCATTGATCCATCAACTAACCGTGCTGAACTTAAATCAACCCTAATTGCTGATTCCGCAGATACCAGCGCGCCTTATACAGAAATCACTGGCAACCCTGGGTTGATGTCTGTTGATTTTAATCCTGCTGCCGATCGCTTACGTGTAATTGGTAATGATGGCCAGAACTTGCGTATTAATGTGGACACTGGTGCAACCACTACCGATGGTGCGCTGAATGGAGCAGATGCGACCATCACTTCTGCGGCCTATACCAACAGTTTTGCAGGTACTGCAACCACCCGATTGTTTGATATCGATGTTAAAGCTGATCGCGTTTATCTGCAAAATCCACCCAACGATGGCACATTGGCAGCTTCAGCACCCCTAGGTGTCAATGCCGAAAGTAGCAGTGGCTTTGATATTGATAGTAATAATAATCAGGGCTATGCCATTTTAAATGTAGTAAACAAACAGCAGTTTTATAAAATTGATATTAATAAGGTAACAGCTGCTGACTCTGCCAATGCAGCGACACTTGTCGGTGATCTACCTTCAGGCATAATGAGCGCAACCATACGTGGTCTAGCATTAAAACCAGCCAAGGATGCTGGCGCTACCATACAAGGTCTTAGCAATAACAATCAGCTGGTTTCCTTTAAGCTCAATAAGCCGAATGAAACCAATACAGTAGCGATCACTGGCTTGGCTTCAGGTGAAACCCTGATGGGTATTGATTATCGTCTGCGTACCGATGTAGCAGGCAAATCCGGTGTGCAGCAGCAGATGATACTACGCTGCCTTTCACTGGCTTAAATGGCAATCACTTTGCCGTTGACTTTAATCCTTTAGCGGATCGTTTGCGGGTTATTAGCTCAACAGGTCAAAACCTGCGTATTAATGTGGATACAGGTGCGACCATTACCGATGGCAATTTGAATGGCTTGATGAATACACAGGTGACTGCCGCCGCTTATACCAACAGCTATCAGGGTACGATTTCCTCCACCGCGCTGTTTGATCTGGACAACACCAGCAACCGCCTGCTGCAACAAATTCCACCCAATGATGGCAACTTGATCAGCATTGGCGCTTTGGGCATTACGCTGGGTATGGATAGCGGCTTTGACATTGCAGGTGGTGATAATGGACTGGCGCTGGCTGCCGTGGCTGATGCAAGTGGCAACACTTCCAATCTGTATCGTGTTAACCTGACCACCGGTGCAGCAACCCCTGCCATAATGGCAAACGGTGCTGCCAGCCTTGCAGCTTCCAGAATTGGTACAGGTACTACTCCTGCGTTAATTGATCTGGCAATCTGGCTTCAATAAGCCTTTTTAAAGCAGTTATTCCTTTTAAAACATAAAACTCCCGTATTCACGAATGCGGGATTTTTTATTGGCAAGCTTATTTTGGCGCTTAGCCATTATTGACGACTTAACGTGATATTCCAGGAATCTCCTCTATCCTTCAATGCTATCCACGCCAGTAGCATGCCACTAATATTACTGATAATCGGATTAAATGCGCCAGTTAGCAACTCGGGCGCGATCACGATAATATCCAGCAGCAGTACAGCCAGTGCAGTAAAAGCCAGCCAGACTGGCCAGTTCTTTTTATAAAACACCAGAATTAACAAACCGAGCAGGATTTCACCCATACCTGCCATTTGCGCCATCAGCTCAGAATTGAGCCAACCTTGCATAGACATAGGCATTAGCGCCAGATGCTGTTGATTAATAGATAGCTCAGTTTTATCCAGAAAAACCAGCTTGGGCACCAGTCCCTGATAGATAAATAAAAAACCCAAACCTAAACGGGCTAAGGTACTAGATTGCATGGTCTAAAAACCGTTTACGGATTTGCGGCGTAGGAGCCATGCACTGTGCATGCTGCCCGAATAGTGTATAGCGCCGGCTTGCCACCTGATCATAGGTCCAGTCTCGCCAAGCCTTGGGAATATTGCGCCCGGCAGCCAGCACACTAAATGGAAAAGGCAATTGCTGCATGATGCGCAACAGGGCATCACTGCGCTCATACACCTGATGACCTTCAATCAGTAGCATGGTGTCAAAGTGGTCTGTTGGCATGCCAAGCGAGGTTAAAATAGCCTGTCCTTGTGGCGACTGCACACTGCACAACTTGAATTTTTCCAGCACATCATGCCGGATCAAAAACCGGCTCCAGCCGGTGCATAGCTTGCACACCGCATCAAACATGACAATTTTATGGCCAGGCTGAATAAAGTCCGGTAAATTTGGCTCGCTAATATAATGAAATTTCCAGCTGCTTAATGCCTTATTCAAAACCTTGTTGCCGCCATGCTTCATAGATCATCACTGCCACGGAATTGGATAAATTCAGGCTACGTGATTCAGGCTGCATCGGCAAGCGCAACCAATGTTCAAACGGAAAACTCATGCGCACGTCTTCCGGCAGGCCACGGGTTTCCGGCCCGAACAGGAAGGCCACATCACGGTTCAGGTTGCGGTCAAATGGCGAATGCTGGCCTTTGGTGGTGAGCGGGAAAATTGCCTCAATACCCAGCTTTTTTAACTCATCCAGACATGGCTGCAAGGATGGCCAGATTTTAAGTTCTGCCCACTCATGGTAATCTAGCCCTGCCCGCTTTAATTTTTTGTCTTCCAGTTCAAAACCCAGCGGTTCTACCAGATGCAGCTTGGCGCCTGTATTGGCACACAGACGAATAATATTACCGGTATTGCTAGGAATTTCCGGCTCAAACAACACAATATGAATCACAATAGAACCAGTAGAATAAAAAAACCAGCCCTAGTTTAGCTGGTTTTTTTTGAAAAGATAAAAGCTGTTTTCAGGCTTGAATTTAAACCTGATTCGATGCTTATTTCATGGCCGCATCAAAACGCTGGTTGACCTTGTTCCAGTTCACCACCTCCCAGAAAGCTTTGGTGTAATCAGCACGCTTATTCTGATATTTCAGGTAATAGGCATGTTCCCACACATCCAGACCCAGCAATGGCTGACCTTTGGTTTCGGCAATATCCATGAGCGGATTGTCCTGATTGGGAGTGGAAGTCACCGCCAGCTTGTGCTCAGGCGTCATTACCAGCCATGCCCAACCAGAGCCAAAACGGCTGGTGGCGGCATCATTAAACTGTTGCTCAAACGCCTCTAGCGAACCAAAGTCAGCTTTAATCTGTTTGAGTAAAGCAGTGCTTGGTTTACCGGCTTTGGCTTTTGGACTTAAGCTGTCCCAGAAAAAACTATGGTTATAGTTGCCGCCTGCATTATTGCGCACAGTCGTGTTGTATTTGGAAATCTGCGTCTGTACCTGCTCAATGCTCATTTTATCGAGCTCAGGATAGGTCTTGATTTGTTTGTTCAGGTTGTCCACATAGCCTTTGTGATGCTTGCCGTAGTGAATTTCCATGGTTTGCTTGTCGATGGAGGGCTCCAGCGCACTGGTGGCATACGGCAACGGCGCCTGTTTAAACTCGGCAAATGCAACTGTTGCCATTCCCAGGCTAGATACCATAAGTGCAGAAATACCCAAAGAACGAAAATAAACCGACACGGCCTGCTCCCTAACTGTTATTAACTAAACAGGTTTAACCCTAGCAAATGATTCTCAGTCCGATGTAGTGTTGCTGTAACTTTTTGGCAAAATCCCAGAAGAAATAAGCAGATAATTGGATTTTTCTTAAAATGTCCTTAAAAGACTTGTGTTTGTTCCTTGCCATTGCTGAACATCAAAAAATAGTCGCAGCAAAATTAAAATGGCTAAACGTCCTATCTGTTGCAAAAGCCGCCTATAATACGCCGACTCTTTTTTTGTATTGCTAAACGGTTATGTCACATTCTCCTAAAACTCCGGCCATTGTTGGCATACTGGCGCTGTGCCGCATTGGCTTTGAGCGCGAGTGCAGCAGCGAACTTGAACGCTGGTTCGGTGAACGTGGCGCCGATGGCTATGTCAAATTTGAAAAATTGGGCGGACAGGTCATCTGGTTTGGCCAAAGCAAACAGTTTCCCAAAACCTCCGAACTGATTTTTGCGCGCCAAGTGGTCAAGTTGATTAGCAAAACGCCGATTTATTTTGATCAGAAAGACCGTATTACGCCGATTTTAAGTGCGCTGGAAGGCCAGTCTTACAGTGCCATTTATTTTGATAATACTGATACCAATGACGGCAACAGCATGGCGGATTTATTTCATCGCCTGCAAAAACCGCTGCTGTCTGCGGCTGGCAAAGCCAATATTTTAAACCGTGACGCCAAGCAGCGCGCGCATCTGGTATTTATTGATGGCACAGCAGCATGGCTTGGCATTAGCGAACCCGGTGAAACCCTCAAATGGCCGATGGGCATTCCGCGCCTGAAAATGCCACACGATGCGCCGAGCCGTTCTACCCTCAAGCTGGCCGAAGCCTTTACCTATTTTATGGACAAGGAAGAACAGGCTGAATGGCTGCGTGAAGGCTTAACGGCAGTTGACTTGGGTGCTTGCCCAGGTGGCTGGACATACCAGTTGGTCAAACATGGCTTGCAGGTGGTGGCGATTGATAATGGCGCCATGAATGAAAAAATCATGGAAAGCGGACAGGTTGAGCACATTAAAGCCGATGGGTTTGTCTATCGTCCGCCGCGTCCAGTACACTGGCTGGTGTGTGACATGGTGGAAAAACCAAGTCGTGTAGCACAGTTAATGGCGGACTGGTTGGCTGATGGCGATGCGCAGCGCGCCATGTTTAACCTGAAACTGCCCATGAAAACCCGGCTGGATGAGGTGGAATACTGCCGTGATATTATTGAAGAACGCTTAAAGCAAGCCGGTAAAAAAATTGAGCGCCTGCAATTTCGCCAGTTGTATCATGACCGAGAGGAAGTGACGGTTTATCTGGTGGTGAAATAGAGTTAAAAAAGATACTGTAAGATGATAGATAATAGAAACTGGAAATTTCAATTAGCGGGCATTTCAATTGGCCTAATTATTGGAGTTATTCTTTATATTGTATTTACCATCTTTTTAAATCATTCAGGTAATGAAGCAAGAAATTATAGTCTTGCTCCTCCAATGCAATATGATGCGCTCACTGCTGAAGAAATTTCACCTAATCAGCAGTGGATGATTCCCATCAATAAAAAACAAAATGAGCCTATTAAAGTAAATCTTCAAGCCTCTGATCTTTATTCTATACTTGGTAAAAATAGTTGGATTACACCACCTATTAATTTCAAATCCCGTACTGGAAAATTATTCCTTTACATTGATTATGCTGGTAAAGAACAATATTTCTCTGATAAATCCAGAATTTATAGTATTCCTGTGTGCATTCCTTTATCTAAATATTCACACTGTTCAATTAACCCAGCATCTAGCTACTCTTCTTATAATGACAAAAATTTTTACTATATTGAAGAGTTTAGTAACTCTCGTACCATCTATGAACTTAATGATCAGAAGAAAGACACGAAGAGCTTATTTTATGGCTATAGTTTACCTCATGAATATCAAATAACCTCTTCTCAAGATTTAGCAATTAGTTTTAATTCATTAATTGATGAGAAAACTCAAATGGCATGGATGCGCGTTAGCATTAATGATCATCCAATAAGCTTAATTAAAAAAAGTTTCTTCTTAACCAGTAAATATCAGAAATTTCTAAAATGGTTTCTAATATTGATACCATTCATTATTTTTTACGATTATCAGAAAAATGGTGGATTTAGCAGCCCACATGCATTATCCATTGGCACTCTATTAATATTATGGTCAGGGCTAAACACAGTTATTTGGGATATAAATTATATGGTTATTGGCTGCCTGCTCATTACTTTTTCTGGAGTAATGTATATATTTGCCAATAACTTATATAAGCTATCATATAGCTTGGGATTTTTCACAATTCTGGTGTTTTCTTATCAATATTATGGTGGCTTTACACATCAGGTTATAAAACAAATTGGACTTTTAACACTTATTGGCACTGCAATTTTTATAAAAACTCCAGATTAAATTAAAGATAAGCTTCTTATCAATTGTTTAGATCATCTTATAGAAAAACCCACCAAACGGTGGGCTTCTAAAAATAAAACTAAACGTCTTTTCTACGCATGTGAGGAAATAAAATCACATCACGGATGCTGGCAGCATCAGCAAATAGCATCACCAGACGGTCCACGCCAATGCCCTGTCCTGCGGTTGGTGGCAAGCCGTATTCCAGCGCTTCAACAAAGTCGGCATCGTAATGCATGGCTTCATCATCACCGGCGTCTTTTTCGGCTACTTGCGCTTGAAAGCGTTCGGCCTGATCAATCGGGTCATTTAACTCACTAAAGCCATTGGCCAGCTCGCGCCCACCAATAAAGAACTCAAAACGGTCAGTCACATGCGGATTGGTATCGCTACGACGCGCTAAGGGTGAGGTTTCTGCCGGATATTCGGTAATGAATGTGGGTTGACGCAGTTTGGTTTCTACGGTTTCTTCAAACACAATGGTTTGCAGCTTACCCAGACCAAAGCCAGATTTTACCTGCTCTTTTAGGGTATTTTGCACGAAGCCAGCCAAAAACTCGCGGTCATTGACTTGGTCACGGGTCAGCTCTGGATTATTTTCCAGAATGGCATCCACCATGGAAATCTTTTTATAAGGTCCTTTAAAGCTAAATAGTTCGCCCTGATACGGCACATCAGTGCTGCCCAGAATATCAAGCGCCAGTTTTTCCAGCATGTTTTCAGTCAATTGCATCAGGTCTTGATAATCGGCATAAGCCTGATAAAACTCAATCATGGTAAATTCAGGGTTATGCCGTGTCGACACGCCTTCGTTACGGAAATTGCGGTTAATCTCGAACACGCGCTCAAAACCACCCACCACCAAACGTTTTAAATACAGCTCTGGTGCAATCCGCAGATAAAGCTCCATGTCCAGCGCATTGTGATGGGTTTGGAATGGACGTGCCGCCGCGCCGCCCGGAATCACATGCATCATTGGCGTTTCGACTTCCATAAAACGCTCGCCAATCAGGTATTCACGAATACCGGCAATCACTTTGGCACGAATTTCAAAAGTCTTGCGGGTGCCTTCATTGACGATCAAATCCAGATAACGCTTACGGTACTTCATTTCAGTATCGTTAAGGCCATGAAACTTGTCTGGCAGTGGACGCAAGGATTTGGTCAGCAGTTCAAACTGCTCGATATGTACATACAAATCGCCTTTGCCGGAACGACTGATATAGCCTTCAACTGCAATAATATCGCCCAGATCCAAGCCTTTGATACTGGCCAATGTGTCTGCGTCTAATTCCTTGCGCGCCACATATAGCTGAATACGACCTGTCATGTCCTGAATCACGATAAACGAGCCACGGTTGAGCATGACACGGCCAGCTACCTTGACATATACACGTTCAGCGTTATCGATTTCTTCTTTGCTTTTCGCAGCAAACTGGGTTTGCAAATCACCTGCGTAGTGTTCCCGCTTAAAGGTATTGGGCCAAGGACTGATACCTTTATTCCTGGCGTTTTCTTCAATGCTCTTGAGCTTGGCGTGACGCTGCGCAATTAAGTCGTTTTCAGAAATTTGCTGATCAGGGGTGACTTGATCCGATGTGGCTTGACCTGAATTGTGCTGACCTGACTGCGTCATCATCTGCCTCTAAGCGTTGGGGGAAAATAAGGCGGCAATCATAGCAGAAAAGCCCGATATTGGCAGCAAGCGGCTTGGTTTTTATGGACTTGCTAATAGAAATTTTACATGAAGCAGGCTGAACAGAAATTTTTGAAATTAAAGCAGGCCATTTACTGTTCAGTACAACTTTTAACCTTAGGTAGGTAAAAAGCAGTCTTAATTCATACTCTGGTAGTGCTTTTAATACTCAACCTGAATTGAGGGTTAATCATGTCGGGCGCAGTATGGATGGACACTTTTTGCAGACCGATGCTGTCGGTGTACCTATAAATTCTATTGATTCCCCACGTTGAGGATAGATCACATGCGTGCATTAACCTACCATGGTGCCAAGGATGTTCGAGTTGAAACTGTTGCAGATCCTGTTATTCAGGAACCAGATGATGTGATTTTAAGAGTCACCGCCACTGCCATTTGTGGCTCAGACTTGCATTTATATCGCGGAAAAATACCTGCGCTTAAGGACGGTGATATTTTCGGCCATGAGTTTATGGGCATTGTCGAAGAAGTAGGTCCAGAAGTGACTGAAGTTAAAAAGGGTGACCGTGTAATTATTCCCTTTGTGATTGCATGTGGGCATTGTTTCTTTTGCGAGCATGATTTAACGGCTGCCTGTGAAAATACCAATCCTGACCGTGGCGCTATTATTAATAAAAAACAAATTCCACCGGGTGCCGCGCTATTTGGTTATAGCCATTTATATGGTGGTGTGCCCGGTGGCCAAGCCGAGTATGTGCGTGTGCCCAAAGGCAATGTGGGACCATTTAAAGTGCCGGGTTCGTTGTCGGATGAAAAAGTATTATTTTTGACCGATATTTTACCAACGGGCTGGCAAGCTGTCGTCAATGCACAAGTGAAAAAAGGTTCCAGCCTTGCAATTTACGGCGCAGGTCCTGTTGGATTGATGGCTGCTGCCTGTGCGCGTTTGCTGGGTGCCGAGCAAATCTTTATGGTCGATCATCATGAATATCGCTTGCAATACGCCAAAGAAACCTATGGTGCGATTCCTGTCAATTTTGACAAAGTGGATGCCGCTGAGTTTATTATTGAAAATACCAACGGCAAGCGCGGTGTTGATGCCGTGATTGATGCGATTGGTTTTGAAGCCAAAGGCAGCATGATTGAAACCGTACTCACCAATTTAAAACTTGAAGGCTCCAGTGGCGCGGCTTTACGTCAATGTATTGCAGCAGTGCGCCGTGGTGGTGTGGTGAGCGTACCGGGTGTATACGCAGGGCCAATTCATGGATTCCTGTTTGGCGATGCGTTTGATAAAGGTCTTACTTTTAAAATGGGTCAAACCCATGTGCATCACTTTTTGCCGCAGCTTTTGGAGCATATTGAAAATGGTGATTTAAACCCTGAAATTATTATTACCCATCGCATGAAACTGGAAGATGCAGCCGAGGGCTATCGTATTTTTGAGCAGCGTGAACAGGATTGCCGTAAGGTGATTTTAACCCCTTAAATTGTAAGTTTTAATTTGTTGATTTTGAATTTTTAAATTATTTTCTAACTTTACTCACATAGCCATACTGATTAATCAGCATGGCTATTTTTTTCCTTAGACCTTAATTACTGTTTTGCCAAAGTTTTCACCCTTAAGCATGCCGTTAAATGCATCAACAGTTTTGTCCAGTCCTGCTATCACGTTTTCTTTGTACTTGATTTTGCCTTCTTTGAGCCATGTTGACATTTGCTGGTTAAACTCAGGGTAATGGCTGCCATAATCATCAAATATAATAAAGCCTTGTATGCGAATACGTTTTTTCAGCAGTGTGCCAATAAAGCCGGGCAAGCGATCTGACCCTTGCGCCTGTTCCGTGGCGTTGTATTGCGACACTACCCCGCACAGTGGAATACGCGCAGCCGAATTGAGTAATGGCCACACCGCATCAAATACTTTGCCGCCGACGTTTTCATAATAAATATCAATACCATCGGGCACGGCTTGCTTTAATTTTTCGACAAAATTTTCATCATGGTGATCAATGCAGGCATCAAAACCAAGCTCCTCTACCGCATAACGGCATTTTTCGGCACCGCCTGCCACGCCGACAACACGGCAACCTTTAATCTTGGCAATTTGCCCCACTGTCGCCCCGACTGGCCCTGTGGCTGCGGCAACCACCAAGGTTTCACCTGCTTTGGGCTGGCCAATATCCAGTAACCCCATGTAAGCAGTAAAACCTGGCATACCCAAAATCCCCAGCGCCCACGATGGATGCTCAGGATTCATGCCTAAACTCTGGCATTGTTTGCCATCAGACACGCTATAACTTTGCCAGCCATTACCGGACAGTACCCACTCGCCTGGTTTAAATTTTGGATTTTTACTCTCTATCACCTGACTAACCGTGCCGCCTACCATCACCTCGCCAATCTCAACAGGGGCTGCATACGATGGCGCATCGCTCATTCGGCCACGCATATAGGGATCAAGCGACAAATACACGGTTTTAAGCAACATCTCGCCATCTTTTAAGGCAGGAATATCGATGTCTTCAATACGAAAATCACTATGTTTTGGTTCACCCACGGGACGCGCGGCCAACACAATACGCTGGTTTTTGTGCTCGGTTGTTGAGGTCATATTCACTACTCCTGATATTTGCCGGTGTTAGAGCGGATAAAAATAAGTCTGGATTTCACGCTGAATGCCATAGTTCACTCCTACCCAATGACTGATCAACGCCTGATGAGTGAGCGTAAGAATGAATCGTGAAATTGCTTTACAGGCATTGTAGATCAGTTATACTTAAAAACAAGACGACTGGTCTACTTTTTGTATAGTGTGTGAAAATGCCATAGCGTCACCCCTAGTTTGCGCACGATATATTTCCTTAAAAAATTTGAGCCACATAATGAGCAATCAGAATACGCCTAGCCAACGGGTCAATAGCCAGACAGCCCCTCCTCCATCAATGCTGACTGGCCAAATTAAAAAGTCTGATGCTAAACGACTGCATATCTTACAAACTGGCCTAAATCTGGTCATTCGTAAAGGATTTATCGGTGTGGGCTTGCAGGAAATTCTAAAAAACTGTGGCATTCCCAAAGGGTCTTTTTATCATTATTTTGCGTCCAAGGAAGCCTTTGGCTGCGAGCTGGTCAACTACTATATTGGCGATTACCAGATGCGCCTTAATGCCTTGTGGGAGAATGACTTAGCCAAAGATGAGCTGGCCTATAACAAACTGATTAATTATTTTAGCCTGTGGATTGATGACCCTCAAACCCAATGCGGCTGGGCGGATAGTTGCCTGATTGTTAAACTGGCGGCAGAAGTGGCTGATTTATCAGAAGACATGCGCTCTATTATGGCGCAAGGCGTAGAAGATTTAATCACACAAATTACATCAGTGTTAAATCAAGGCTTTGAAGATCAATCGATTAAGACCCAACCTAACGCTGCTACTGCCGCCCAAGTGCTGTATCAAATGTGGCTGGGTGCGGCCTTGCTCAGCAAACTACAAAAGGACAAAGCGCCTTTACAGCATGCCTTACATGCCACTCAGTTGATGCTGAATAATCAGCTGTAGACAGAATAATTCAGTTTCGCATTTTAAACCCAACGTCCTATACACCATACGAGGAATAACAGCATGAATGTTTTAATGGTACTGACTTCACACGATCAACTGGGCAATACAGGTAAAAAAACTGGCTTTTGGCTAGAAGAATTTACTTCGCCTTACTATGTGTTTAAAGATGCAGGCGCCAATATTGTCATTGCCTCGCCAAAAGGTGGTCAACCGCCGCTAGATCCAAAAAGTGACGCGCCAGATGCCCAAACCGACTCGACACGTCGTTTTGCCAAGGACTCAGAAGCACAACAACAACTGGCCACGACCTTGCCATTAGATCAAATCAATGCTGCTGATTTTGACACCGTGTTTTATGCAGGTGGTCATGGACCTTTGTGGGATCTCACCAACGACCAGCATTCTATTCAATTACTGCAAGCATTTGACCGTGCTAACAAACCCATGGGCTTGGTGTGTCACGCGCCTGCAGTATTAAAAAATGTCAAAGCAGCCAACGGTGAATCGTTTGTTAAAGGTAAAAAGCTGACTGGTTTTTCCAATAGTGAAGAAGCAGCAGTGCAGCTAACCGATGTGGTGCCTTTTTTAATTGAAGATGAGTTTAAAAAACAAGGCGCGCATTATGAAAAAGGGGCTGACTGGAATTCTTATACAGTGGTTGATGGTCACTTAATCACCGGACAAAATCCTGCCAGCTCCGAGGCAGTCGCAGAGCAGTTGTTAGGCATGCTAAAAGCTCAGGCATAAATCATAACTATTTTGGGATGTTAAGTAGTTCTGAGCTTTAACTCAGTTGTCGCTGGTGTTCAGCGCATGGCTTTATCTCAGCTAATCTGACGGCAACTGCAATAAGTTTTGACCCCAACAAGCGTCTATTCAATAATAGACTGTTCTTTTTACCTAATGGATGATTGATTGGTATGACCACCCCTTTGTATCCCAACGGCTTATTTCTCGATGATTTGAACATTGGTGACCGCTTTACCAGCCAAAGCTATACTTTAGAAAAAGAAAAATTGCTTGAATTTGCCAGTGAATATGACCCGCAGCCTTTTCACCTTGATGATGAACTGGCCAAAGATACCCTGTTTGGTGGCCTTGCAGCCAGTGGCTGGCAAACTGCCTCTATTACCATGAAGCTATGGACAGAAACCCTTAAAATAGCAAACGGCCTGATTGGTATTGACTGTCATCTCAAATGGCCTACACCAACCCGTGCTGGCGATACCTTGAGAGTTGAAGCCGAAATTATTGATATTAAAATTTCTAAAAGTAAGCCTAATATGGGCATTGTGACGTATCACAGCTTAACCAAAAACCAGCTTGACCAAGTGGTGCAAGACACGACCACCAAGGTTGTGGTGTTTAAAAAACAGCAAGCTTAAAAAGAGTAAGTTGTTAACGCCTGACCCGCTTTGAAGTTTACTACACCTGACGCCAAAGCCACGTTGCATGACAGCACTCCATATCAAATCATCATGCAACGTCAGGGTGCATTGTTCTGTTTATGCTGACAGTTTTGCCGCTATCGTTAGATCTAAAAACTAAGATCTAAAAAACCAATCAGTTTTATAATAACTATCGTTTTTACATTTAAATCATTATACCCGATACTGGCTCTATCACTTAAGCAGCCAGCCTTGTATTCGCTTGCCACTTATACTTGCGCCTTAATTTTTAAACAGCTTAAGCAATAACATCTTCAATGATGAATGAGGACTCCCATGCAAAACACCGAGATCAAAACGCCGTCTATCACAATTCAAAACCTTGAAGCTGCCTTTGCGGGTGAAGCCATGGCACACATCAAATATCGCTATTTTGCCAAGCTGGCACGTGAAATGGGCGATGAAGACACTGCAGGCATTTTTGAGGAAACTGCCAGTCAGGAAGTGATGCATGCTTTTGGTCATTTGGATTTGTTGTATCCAAAAGCAAAAATGACCCCTGCAAAATCACTTGAAATTGCAATTGAAGGTGAAACCTATGAATACACCGAAATGTATCCCAAATTCCGCCACCTCGCCGTTGAAGAAGGCAATCAGGCAGCGGTGAGCGAATATGATGAGCAAATTGAAGAATCCCGCGTGCATGCCGAGCAGTTTAAAGCCGTGCTGGAAAAAGCCGCCAAACGCTTTGCCGCGCTGACTACTGTCGAAAAACGTCATGCCAATCATTATCAAAATGCACTCGACAAATTGCGTGCAGGTGGTTAACGTGTGGCAAATTTAGAGCAATAACTCTTTTTTTGGGGTTTTGCACGGTTTTTTTGGATTTTTGGCGTTACAAATTGCCCTGTGCAATGGCACAATTCAGACATGCTGCCCTAGGCTTAACCCAGGGTCATGTTGCACTAAAGCAGCGTCGTTTTGGAGATGAATATGAAGAAGTATCAATGTATCGTATGTGGCTGGATCTATGATGAAGCCGAAGGCTGGCCACAGGATGGCATTGTGCCGGGCACCAAATGGGATGACATTCCAGATGACTGGACCTGCCCGGATTGTGGTGTATCCAAAATGGATTTTGAGATGATTGAAGTTTAAGTATTTGTTAAGGCCATGTTCCAGTGTGTGCATGGCTTTTTTTATGCAATTGATTAATTTTATTGGGAAGATTTGCAGATGAATCCAATTGTCATTGTTGGCTCAGGTATGGCCGGTTATACCCTGGCTCGTGAGTTTCGTAAACTGGATAGCACCACGCCTGTCGTGATGATCAGTGCCGATGACGCGGTAAATTATGCAAAACCCACGCTCTCCAATGCGTTGGTCGGCAACAAGCATCCAGACCAGATTGGACTGGGTGATCCGGCCAAAATGAGCGCGCAATTAAATATCAATATTCTGGCGCATACCACGGTTGATCAGGTGGACTGTGAAAACCATACGCTGCAACTTAAGCAGCAAAATGGCGAGCAAACCACACAAGCATATAGCAAACTAATTCTGGCTGTCGGTGCCAATCCCATTCGCCTGCCGATTGAAGGCGATGGCGCAGACGATATTCATGTGGTGAATTCGCTGGCCGATTACCGGACTTTTCGCGATAACCTGTCCTTGCGCACTGACAAGCGTGTGCTGTTATTAGGCGCTGGTCTGATTGGCTGTGAGTTTGCCAATGACCTGAAAGCCACCGGCCACGATGTGACAGTGGTTGATATTGCACCGCAGCCTTTGGGTCGCTTGCTGCCGGCTGATACTGCTACGGCATTTCAGGCTGGACTGGAACATATTGGCGTGCAGTTTGCGCTCAATACCACCGTTCAAAGCATTCAGCGGGTTGCCAGTGCTCAGGGTCATCACGACTATGCAGTGCAACTAACCAATGGCACCAGTCTAGTAGTGGATATTGTGCTGTCAGCCATTGGCTTGCGTCCCAATCTGGAACTGGCACAAGCGGCCAGCATCAAAACCAGTCGCGGAATTATTGTTGATGCCCTACTACAAGCCAGCCAGCCGGATATTTATGCCATTGGTGATTGCGCAGAAGTCGAAGGTCACTTGCTGCCATTTGTGATGCCGATTATGCAACAGGCACGCGCACTGGCCAAAACACTAGCCGGTACAGCCACCCAAGTTCACTACCCTGCCATGCCGGTTGCAGTAAAAACCCCAGCAGCGCCGCTTACCGTATTGCCTGCGCCTGCTGATGTGCAAGTCAATTGGGAAACCGAAAAACTGGATGATGGTATGATTGCCAAAGCCATGGATAGTGCAGGAACATTGCGTGGCTTTGTATTGCTGGGTGCCAGCGCAGGCAAGCAACGTATGGCACTTACCAAGCTGGTGCCAGACCTATTGCCCCTCGTCAGTGCCTAAGCTTAAAAAGCTATCGTCTAAATAGGTTAAGTCAACAAATCAGCCGTATAGATTTTGGGCATGAGCGTTTTAAAATAAGGCAGATTAACTGCCTTATTTTATAGGTGAAACATGACGGACTTATCAGAAAAAATTAAACTGATTCAGGCTGATATCACCCAAATTACAGTAGATGCGATTGTGAATGCGGCCAATAACTCCCTACTGGGCGGTGGCGGCGTGGATGGGGCGATTCATAGGGCTGAGGGTGCAACAATCCTCAAACAATGCCAGCAAATTCGTGCCCGACAAGGCGGCTGTAAAACTGGTGAGGCGGTCATTACTACAGCAGGAATGCTTCCGGCAAAATTTGTCATTCATACCGTAGGACCCGTGTGGCATGGTGGCACACAACATGAAGATCAGCTCCTGCAATCCTGCTATAACCAGAGCTTAAAGCTGGCTGACCAGCACCAGTTAAGCAGTATTGCTTTTCCCAATATTAGTACCGGAATTTATGGTTTTCCCAAAGCACGTGCAGCCCGTCTTGCTGTACAGGTTATATGCCAAGTATTGCCACAATGCCAATATTTACAGCAGGTTATCTTGGTATGTCACGATGCAGAAAATTATGCGCTGTATCAGGATGTGCTGAATAAATAGGTTTTTCCAATAAAACACTAAAAATTGGCAATATTTTGTGCTAAAAATTCATGAAATGATTTATGATAGTTTCAATTTGACAATATAAATTGTCATCAATAGAACGTTGTCACCCATAAGCACAGCAGGTTAAATACATGAATGCCCTCAGCAGTTTACAACCCTCTCAATACTGCGCCTTAATGCAGGAAAGTAAAATTGATATTGGCAACAATATCCAGTTGCATTTTGAAATTGGTGGCATTGATAGTACAAATCCAGATCAGGATACTATTTTGCTGATTATGGGGCTGGGAGCGCAAATGCTGATCTGGCCAGATTACTTTTGTGAAGCGCTGATCAAACAAGGTTATCGTGTGATCCGTTTTGACAACCGTGATATTGGTTTATCCAGCAAAATCCGTCATAAAGGCCCACGCTTAAACAGCTTGAAACTCATGGGGCGTTTTACTTTAGGCTTACCCAACGAAGGTGCGCCTTATACACTGTATGACATGGCCGATGACACCAACCGCCTGATGGACGCGCTGCATCTTGAAAAAGCACATGTGATTGGGGCATCCATGGGTGGCATGATTGCCCAGATTCTGGCTGCCAAATACCCACAAAAAGTCCAAACCCTGAATTTATTGTTTACCAGTAATAACCGCGCGTTTCTGCCGCCGCCTTTTCCCAAACAATTTCTGAGCTTGATGGGTCGTCCTAAGTCTACCGATGAAGACGGCATGGTGGCTCATTCCATGCGGCTGTTTAGCACCATTGGTTCTCCGGGTCACTTCAATCTGGATGAAGCACGCGAAACAGCGCGCAAACTATATCGACGCAGTTTTCATCCAGCGGGTGTCATGCAGCAATTTTTAGCTATTTTGTGTACTGGCTCGCTCAGTAAAGTTGATCGTGATATTAAACAACCTACGCTTGTGGTACATGGCAGCAAGGATCGTTTGTTACCGCCCTCACATGGTCGTGCCGTGGCCAAATCCATTAAAAATGCCAAATTCCAGCTCATTGATGGCATGGGTCATGACATTCCCAAATACTTTGTACCGCAACTGGTCGAACTGTTTGGCCAGCACATTCAAGCTCATGTGAAGTAAACATTATGGCGGCACTTCCTTCCCTGCGACAACTGTCCTATCTGGTCACCCTGTCTGAAACGCTACATTTTACCGAAGCTGCCCGGCGCTCGTTTGTTACCCAATCCACTTTGTCGGGTGGCATTATGGAATTAGAGCGCCTGCTGGGTGGGGTGCTGGTCGAACGTGATCGGCAGAATGTACGACTCACGCCGCTGGGTGAAGAAGTGGTACGCCGTGCGCGTTTTTTGCTGGCCGATGCCCAAGACCTGATGCGCCTGAGCCGTGAGATGAGTGAACCCTTTACAGGCGAGCTACATTTGGGGGTGATTCCAACCATTGCACCGTTTGTGCTCACGCCATTGTTGCAATCTATTGGGCAGCAGATGCCCAAGCTGCAACTGTTTTTGCATGAAGTGCAAAGTAGTCAGGCAGTTGAACGACTCGAACATGGCACGCTGGATATCGTGTTGCTGGCGCTGCCATTTGATACTCATAACCTAATGGTGCAGGCGCTACGCGATGAACCGCTTTATCTGGTGTATCATGAACAAGACAAAAACTGCGTCAAGGCACGCACGATGTCCGATTTGGATTTGTCGCGGCTGTTATTGCTGGAAGAAGGCCATTGCCTGCGGGAACACACCTTAAGTGCCTGCTCGGTAAGTGACTTAAAGCAGCAAAGCAGTTTGTCGGCCAGTAGCTTGCCTACCCTCATTCAAATGGTACAGTCGCAGCTTGGTTTTACCTTGCTACCCGACATTGCCATTAAATCCGGTATTTTAAACGCATTGCCCCAACTCAAAGTCAAAGCCATTGATCAGGCACCTATGCGTACGCTGGCTTTACTGACTCGTAAAAGTACACCACTACATGCCGAATTTGAGCAATTGGCCGAAGTGTTAAAACCAATTGTTAATTATATGGATTGATCAACAGACTCTCAATAACTGTCTTAATCGATTTTAAAATCATTACTGCCTAGAAAAACAGCAATGAAACCTGATTTTATTAATATTTTAGCCAAACCTCTTGACCACTTAGGCATTGATGCATAAAATGCCGCCGTACTGATCGATCTCCAATAGCTCAGTCGGTAGAGCAACGGACTGTTAATCCGTGTGTCCCTGGTTCGAGCCCAGGTTGGAGAGCCAAAATTCTGCTGTAGAAAAAAATAATATCCCTGCCTAATGAGCAGGAAAATGTTTAGCGCAAAATGGCTGGAACTCAACGATTTTGGTTCAGCATTACTGCTTTATCCGGCAGGATTATTAGAATTAATCAATTCAAAATTAGCATAGCGATGGCTTTAAAACAAAAATTAAAGCATTTGATTAACATAAGAGTAATTTTTGCCCTATCTTATTTTCTTATCACTGTTGTTTGTTTAATTGTTTTTGTTGGCAGTGATGATGACAAAGGACAGTATATATTCTTGCAGCTACCAATCGCACTTCAAATGGGAGTTTTTAGTAAACTGGGTTTGAACAAATTCTTAATATCGTTAAATTGGTTTTCTGCTTATTTCATTTTTTAGCTATCCACCAATTTTTTCCTGTCCTTATAATTGTCCCTATTCTTTGTTGTTGTATATCAGTATAAAACCCTATGTAGAGGCAATAAAAAAGGCTTAAACCCTTTGGATTCAAGCCTTTATCTACCATATTTAAGTATATGGAGGTATACAATTTTATATAAATGGTGGGGCGAAGAGGCTCGAACTACTCTTTTAATCCACTGTTATTTAAATAAATTATTTTAAAAAAAATTAAACAGGTACTTATTGAGGTACTCATTGAACTAGCCTACTTATCATATGAAATTACAATGTCGCACTACTGCTTTAGTTACACAAAGAAATTTCATGCATAGCAACTGATGAATTGACTAGAGAGACTAAAGTTATTGGTTTAGGTTAAGGATAATTTTTTTAAGTTATATTATCGTTCTATGGCTACAGTTTTATTTAATGTTTAATCTATCAAAGGCAAACAACTTAAGAACACTAGCACTCGGATAACTAGATAAGCTTGCTACACCATTAGCTAAAACTATTGGCAATAAAGCATTTTTATATTTAACAGTAACTAATGAATGCAAGCCTTCAATAATTCTTTCGACTCCTATTAAATCATTCGCTTGAGGATAATTCATATAATCATCATCTAAATTAGTTTTGTATTCATAAGGAGGAATATTTAAAACTATAGCAGTCTTACTATCAACCTTAACCAAAACTTTTTCACCATAATTCGTTTTTAGTCCATACTCATTTTCACGGAAAGGAGCACACTGTACAGATTCACGAATATATTTATGAGTTAGAACCTTATAAGAGGAAAACTTTTGATTTAATTCTTTAGGCTCAATATGCTTTTCGATAGTTTGAAAAAACTCATCAAAAGCCCCGGTTTTTTCTTGCCCTATTAAATAAACTGGATAATTTTGATCTTTAGAAAACTTTAAGAAAGCTCTTATATTCGGAACTAGTTTCGAATATTGACTTCTAAGACTTAATGGCCCATCTTTAATAAAAAGTATGTGATTTAATTGAACTTTATCATTTTCCCAAAAATACCTTATTGCACTAAATAAGCTAATAGTTTCGTGAAGCAACATATAACTTGTCGCCAAACTATCAGGTGCAGCAAATTCGTTCATCTCCATATGGAAACCGATAATATCAGTTGAAAGAATCTCACCACTACAATGCGGGCATGTACTTCTATCAGTATTGTAAGGTAATCCCTCAATCTGTCTTAAGCATGACAAATGAGGACATTGAAATGCTGGCGATAAATTATTTTTTTGAGAATCCCATTTTTTGTATATAAGCCACTTGTAAGTCTCATAAATATGTCCATCTTGGGATGGATCATTAAAAGAATCAAAAATAATTCTTCGGACTGAATCATATAAACTATTATCTTTAAGACGAATGTTTTTTAATGGAAAAACAGTTGCATGTAAATTTGCTGAATTTTCCATTAATTTTTTCATCTGTAATGGATGCGGATACTTTTTATCGATAGTGTCCAAACTACTTTCATCTAATACAAAAAGCGCAGTTTTTACAAAAGCCAACTCTTTTTTGATTGGCCCCAATCCTATTAAAGAAGCGATAGAACCATCTACACAATAAATTAATTTAAAAGGCGACGCCTTATGCTCTACAGTATTCCAAGTAGAGAGGTCATCCACATTGGAATCATTAGCTTTTAATGATTCAAATTCTTCAATTAATCGTTTAACATGATCACTTTTTAATACATCTAAATGACCAAGTTTTGAAGCCGTTTCGCCTTGATACATAATTAGCCTCAAGAACCAAAATGCTTAACTTGGACAGGTACAACAAATCTATGTGATTGAGTCAACATTCTCATATAACCCGGAGTTTTAGAAGACAGAATATCCTGTTGAATTCCATCATATGAAACATTTACCTTTCCTAAAGATCTCGCTTCATCCTGTGAAGAGAGATGACCAACAAAGAAATTTTCTGTTTGAGCTAACAACTCTTGACTAATAGTACTCGGGCTTTGGGTAGAGTAAATCATCCCTATATGAAATTTAGCTCCCTCTTTTGCAAACCTGCTATATACATCCGTATTATCCTTGACAGTTCTTGGAAAAAGATTGTGAGCTTCTTCAAAAAATAGATTTATAAAATGCGATTCTAGGGTGTTACTAGTAAATTTACGTTCTTGTTCTTTAAATACTGCTGTTGAAATCATATTAGAAAAATATTTTCTTACCTTATCATCAGCACTACCTAGATCCAGAATTACTGTTTTTGAGTTATTTAAATCGTCAATAATTTCTTTTATTAGATTTGCTGCATGAGGTGAATGATATTGTTTATAGTCTGTGATCCATTGTGTTCCTCTACCAGTATTAGGATTAAGAAAAGTTAGCATAACTATATCGTCACCATCAAATAATTCATTTTTTTGACCTGAAGTTGAAAGTAATGGATCATTAGAATTCAATACATATTTTGCCAGTGAGGCATACTCTCGCTTCATTTGCCCTAATGTTTTTGGCCTTGGGGGCACCCCTTCATCAGTATCTGATTCATTATCTATAAAAGCATAAACTTTTTCACGGACTTCGTCAGTAAAACCCGGATCAAATCCATTTGGGCCATTTTTAACTGGTGGAATAAGAACTTTTAATTCAAGTTCATTTGCTTGAAATGCTGATTGATTAAGAATCGACCAAAATAATTGAATTTTGCGATAAGCTCTAATTTTCTCACCAAAATTCATATTATTAAGAAGATCAAAGGTCGGAAGCTCTAAGTTTGCAAATGATTTTACATAGCCACTCAGATTACCTTCAGCTTGTAATAGTCCTCCTAATACTCTCATACCTTCTGATGGGTCTGTGTAAAAGTTTAAACGTAGCGGCTTAGACGGTGTTTCTTGCTTTTGAATTAGTGCATAGACTTGACAGTAATCATTATGTATTTCCCTAAGAGATATATTTTGATGATTTGTATTTGCATATTCACCATTGATATCAAAAATTAGTTGTCCACATTTATATTCAGACTGTTGTGCTAAAGCCTCAATCGTGGCATTCGCCAGAATTTTGACTACATTGGATTTACCTAAACGGGTTTTACCAAACATTGCTGTCCTAGCACCGAGAAAATCTTTCAAGGATATTTGAACATCAACATCTACAATATTTGCCTTATTATTATTAAAAGGAAGGCGGCATTCGGTAAGTCTTAATTTACCAACGGATTGATTCAGTTCAGGCTTAACCATACCATTTATTATAATATTTAGAATTCTTTCATCAGGAGCGAAAACCCTATATCTGTGAGCAGATACTACAGCATTAATATCTCCTGAAAATTCTATTTTTAGAGCATCATCAGGATTTGGATAAAACATTCCCAATAAATCACAATCAATACTCCCCCATTGCAATTCACTAATTGTCCATCTATCCAATTCAGGCATACTTTTTTTATGTAATTCAAAATAAGTTTGTTGGACACTGTTTGTTAATGGTGTTGGCGCTACCCCTGCTACTCTTAACAACGAAAAGTGTGGTGCTATACCTTCTAAGTCTTCTGGAACCATAATTAAAAACGAGCCACGTGGCATGCCACCTATGGCTTTTTTATAAGGATCACTTGTTATAATTCTTGCTGTATTAAATCCGATATCTATCACATAACCAGCAAATTTCCAATTATCAACACTACTTGTTAACTCTTTAGCTTTTTCCTCATCTAAAAATTGATTTAAAATTGATAATGGATTACCTGAAAATCTTGATTTTGTAAGAAAGTTATGCATTTTAATATCCTCATATATTACATGTAATAATCAGCTCTTCATACCTATTTCTATTAACGCTATTAGCAGCTATACTACTATACCTTGATATTTCTTTCACACTAAAATCATTACAATATAACTCTCTAATAGATTCATGATTAGCATTTGTAATAATAATTTTTACACCTCTTTTCCTTGCTCTATTTGCAGCTTTAGCTAAACGCTCTTGATCAGCCCATGAAAATAAAATTTCATTATATTTTATAAAGCCATTATTGTTATGTCTTACAGTATAAGGTGGATCTAAAAAAAGAAGATCTCCATCAGTAGACTCATCAACTAACTGCTCAAAATCGCCCCAGACTAGCTTAGAGCTTTGTAACGCTTTAGACCACTCATCCCATTTATCATTATCTTGAATTACTTTATTTTTAGTTCCAATAGGAACATTAAATTTACCTTTCAAATTTACACGATAAATACTATTAAAGCATGTTCTATTAAGGTAAATGAATTGAGCTGCTATTTCAAGATCATCTTTAAATATTTGATCACGAACTAAATAATAATAACTTTTGGAATGATTATTATGATGAAATTTCAATAGTCTTACTACCTCCTTGTGATAATTTTTAATAGCATTATAAGTAATAATTAAGTCTCTGTTAGAGTCTCCCAAAATGCTATAAGCCGGTTTTATCGAATAGAAAAAGCTTCCACCACCCAAGAATGGCTCAATATATCTACCGTGGAATGGAATATCTAGTAGCTCAGGAGCAACTTTCACTAACCAACGCTTACCACCAGTCCATGCTAAAAATGGATTCATATAACCTAAAATTATTTATTAATAAAATCTTGTGTCTTTTATGACATTTAAATCCTAACAGCTTTATAAATTTATACAATACACAAGCATAGCTCATTGCTGTAAGAATTAGAAATCAGAAAGCTGCATAAGTAATTAAAATCATCAGCCCGCTACAATCAATACATGTTATTAATTATCATGCACTTACCAACAAGATAGCTCCTATGAATCTGACTTTTCCCTATGATTAATTTTATCAATCATACCATCAAATAATACCTGAGGACTGACACCTAACGCATCTGCAATCTTCAAAATATTTGCTAAGGTTAAATTACGCTTTCCTCTTTCAACATCTCCATAAAAAGTACGCTGTAAATTTTTTTCATGAGCAAAATTTTCCTGTGAAAATCCTGTCTTCTCCCTGTACCTACGGCAGTTATTTCCGAAAATAATAAAACGAGGATCATTATGTTCTTCTTTCATGGAATCTACAGTACAAGTTAAAAAATCATGGTAGAAATTCGCCCTTGTATAAACCACCCTCAAATATTTATCCCTTATAAATATAACCCCCATAAAGATGACTTATTTTTAACTTGAAGGTATGATCTAGCTCTTGGTCAATAAGTATTTTAAGTTTTAAAGAGAACGATTATGAATTTTCAGATACTCAACGGAGCAGGTTTAGACGGTGATACACTTTTTTTAAGTGACAACCACTATTTAACATTCAACCATCAAGGCAAAATGATCAGAATTCCAACTGGTAGCATTGCCAAGATTGAGAAAAATGAGGAATTTAAAAAGGAAGTATTTTTCACCATTACCTTTACTGACAATCAAACTGCCAAGGCAAAATCATCAAAGAATGATTATGAAGAGGTCTATAAGCTGCAATTTATCAATCCCAAAGTGCCTTTTACCATATCTGAAATTTCCTCCAAAGATTTTCTCATGGAACACAAGAAGTCCTTATTTGTTATAGGTCTAGTCATCTTATTTCTCTTATTTAAATGTTCTGGTAGTTCAGATTCTTCATCCTCTACTACATTATCCACCTCTAGCTTTTCCCCTCAAGAATGCAACTACCTTACTTCTTTTGGCCTGCAAACTAATGCTTACCATCAACAGGAAGGTGAAGACTACATTTGTATTGCTGATTTTCTTGAAGTAGGCCAAGCAGATAACACAGGCAATGAAAGTAACTTGGATTTTGCAGTTGAAGGTACAGCCAGCCAGATTACAGATGTTTATTTACGGGCTATTTATGGCAACAAGTCATCAAGTGCAGCAGCACGGGAGAAGTTTATTGATGCCAGTAAGGAATTAATTACTAGGACTACCAATCACCCCATCCCGAACAAGCTGTTGCAGGCCATTAAAAAAGGCAAGGAATATAAAGGCACGATTGATGGCAAGAAAGTCACTTTAGAAATAAATCCAAGAGATAACTACAGTAAAGGCAAAGCATCCAACTATGGTTATGCACATCAACTAACGATTTACTATTAAAGAAGGAAAAAACCATGGAATTTAATGGTGCTAAAGGCGCTTTAATTGCGTTAACTGCTATAGGACTAACAATTTTTATAGTTATCAAACTCTTTTCCAATGTTGACATGTCTGCTTCAACACAGGCAACCGCACAAGAAGACGATGACTATTACCTGTCTGGCAAATATGGGACAATGAATCAATGCCTAAAAAGTGCTAAACAACATTTGAAAAAGCATCATCTTAAGTACAAGCTCACTGGTGATAAGCCGACTAGTGTATCAGCAACAATCTATCATCCTGATGGTTTTGAAATAACAGGGATGAATAATTCCTTCAGTTGCACCCAAAAAGAAACTGGTACAGAAGGTGTTTATTACGAACTATTTATGTTTGTTCCACCTGAATACAGGAATCAGTAACTACTGATACGCAGGCGTATTTTTAAAGTTTTCTTGTCTGATTTATAGGGAATATTTCCATATAAAGACTATCTGGTAATGGATAGTCTTTCTTCATTTAAGATGATGATTAATATAGATTAATTTTAAATTTATCAAGTGTATATAAAGATCGATTCTTGTTATCATAAGAATTACATAACTTTACAAAGCTTGATTGATGAACCAAATGAATTTCGAGTCATGACACCTGCTTTTTGACTGGTTTTAGATAGATAACTGGCTCTGGTAAAAGCATCTTCAAATTCAGTTTTAAGATCATGATATCTAGCTTCGATAAAACCACCCTCTTCTGGTTTTTCAGTCTTCCTGTAATTTAACCTTGGGTTTTGGTCTTTACCATTTCGCTTATTTTTTCCCTTGTTGATTCCTTCAATTTTCTTAAAAGCATTGATTGACCGATACACAACTTCATCAATGCCAAATTGGTTATGTCTTAAATCAACAATAAACATGAAGTGGCAGTGATGGTAGTTAAGCATGATTTTACCTCTATCTCTTCTTATGCCTGCTGGCTTGAATTCTTTAAATTCAAAGGAATAAATATAATGAAACTCAGGTATTTTTCTTGATCGAAAGGAGCTAGTTTTCTCCCCTTTTAACTGTGCTTCTTCATATTTTAATATCCATTTTTCTTTTCTTTCTTCTTCGTATTTTTTCCATTCGGATTTCCATTTTCTTCTTAATACTTCAAGAAAAACACTTTTATTAAATTTATCTGGATCATAACTGAACTCTATTTGATACATTACTGGATTAGTCATAGTCTCTCTGCAATGCTCAAGTATTTTTAATATTGATTCTAGATTCCTAGTGTTATACCAATACTCTAAGTTTTGTAAAACCTTATACCCTTTAAAAGTTTCTTCATAATTAATCAGGTAACCTTTTCTCATAGCTTACTCCTATTATTATTGATAACTGATATTGATGTATTGTTAGAATAGGCATTTATAAGATGTATTAATAAATAGTATTCTAACAAATATCTAAAAGAACGCTGTTAAGCAGGCAGGCCAAAATAGAGTTATAGACCTTTAATGAATAGCGTTTGGCTAATAAATCAATGTGTGGCAACTCGCAAGACTTTAAAGCCTATTCACTTCATGCTTTTTTTTGCCATGAAAATAGCGCTTTCATTCCAGTCTGGGGTGTTTGTACCATCATGGCCTGAACTGCGCTAAAAACATGGTAAAAGCATGGCTAGAATTGATATTTAGATTGCCTTAATTATCCTGTGATTCTTCTTTCTTTATTCCAAGCTGCCTTAGCTGGCTTGCAATAGAATTTGCAAACTCAGTGATCATGGTTTCTAACCCTTTTAGCCCGTCAATATGACATGTTAGCACCTGATTGATGAGCATGGCATGAACCAAAGCATTTAAACTAGGATAATATCCAATGGTGGTATACCTAATCTTTCCGATATTTTCAGGTTTTGCTTCTTTTAATGCACCTACTTTATTTCCAATAACTCTCTTTTTTCTTAAAATAAAGTTGAATTCATCAGTACTGACACAATACTCATTATTTAAATCAATCTTCATTTATATTACCTCTACTGATTAATAAACCGTTTTATCAAGGCATTAATAATGCTAAAAACGAGTTTGATTACAGCAAGGTGAGATTATTCCCCCTACTTCTGCCTAGTTAATTAACTTATGAATTAAGCTGTAGTTTGCTTTTGATTCCACCATTGAATTAATGACTGGTAATCAAAATAAACAGCACTCTGCTTGGTTATTCCATCCTTGATTGGACGGGGAAAGGTTGGATCATTATCAATAAGTTTATAAAGAGAATCCCTACCAATTGATAAGATAGTACAGGTTTCTTTAAAAGAGATACGGATTTTTGGAAGTGATTGCATGAGGGTCTCCTTATGCTATTAATAAAAAATAGATAAGGTGATTTTATTTGTTATAAAACCCCTACAACCCCCCAAATATAAAACACTTTAAAACATCAGTTCAAGCTTTTTTTTCTGATAAATGCAAAAAACCTCTATCGCCACTTAGCATCTAGACATGCCTCAATAATTTTTCGATGAATGATTTTAAAATATCATGCCGTCTTAAAAAAATTAATTACTTGCGCATCATTGCGTTGTTGTTTGATTATCTGTCCATAATCATAAGGTGAAATAAATTGTTGACGATTATGATCTAAATAATCACTCCACCAATTCATCATACTTTTACGCTCAGCCAAGAACTCAGCCATATGTGTATAAGCGCCTCGAACCTCATTACGCTCCTTGTGGCTCATTTGGCGCTCTACAGCATCTTCACTGTATAAAGTAGATTGAATCAAAGCACTACAAGCCATTCCACGGAAACCATGTCCACATACATCTAGTTTCGTGTTATAGCCCATTCTCTGTAATGCTTTATTGACTGTATTTTCACTAATAAATTTTTTAGGGTCATCACGACCGGGAAAGACGTTTTCAAGATGACCGCTATATTTTTGAATTTCACGTAAGATGGCAATGGCTTGAGGTGATAAAGGAACTAAATGTTCTTCCCCCATCTTAGCTCCACGATCAGAGTAGCGTACACCCTCAACAGCTTTTCTTGATGCAGGAATAATCCATTGTTGTTTCTCAAAATTTATTTCATGCCAACGTGCAAAACGGATTTCTGAAGAACGAATGAACACATTTAAAGTTAATAAAGTGCATAACTTGGTTATCGGTGCTCCACCCTTGTAATTATCAATACGCTGAAAGAAGTCAGGTAGGTATTCATGCTTTAGCTGAGGATAGTGTGTTTTTTTCTTAGCAATTACTACCCCATCCATCTCCCTTGCTGGATTATGCCTTACGTAGCCATTTTGGATTGCATAGCTAAATATTCTGACCAAGTTTGCCTTAATATCACGGGCAACCCGGTTAATTCCCTTTTGATCAATAACAGTAATCGCTTTGGCAATATGTAATGGCTCAACCTCTTCAATAGGCATATGCCCTATGATAGGAAACAAATGATTCTCAAATTTACGCATTGTTTTCTTACCCGTATCATCACCCCACTGGCCTTTATTAGTGACTTCGGCATGCCAAGCACGAGTAACTTTTTCTAATGAATGGGCGTTTTCTTTTTTAATCTTGGCAAGCTCTAACTGTTCTTTTGGATCAAGTCCGTTTGCCAACATTGCTTCAAATTCGCTTCTTTTTTTTCTAGCCTCTACCAACTTTAAAGCCGGATACTCACCCATTTTTATAATTTTGAGTACACCTAAATCATTTTTATACTTGTATCGCCATGTTTTTGTACCTGAAGGACGAACAAGTAATATCAAACCGCCACCATCGAATAGTGAATATTCTTTAGTCTGCGGCTTAGCAGCATCAATTTTTGAAGGATTCAATGGTATGACTAATCTTGCCACAAATAAGCACCTATCAGTTTTAGGTACTTATATAGGTACTTATTTTTGAGCGATATGTCAAGATATGAACACTTATACAACTATAAGTTTTTCTATAACTCTTTATTTTTATTATTTAATTTAAGCCTATTACAACATATAACTACATATATAGAGTGGGGGCGAAGAGACTCGAACTCTTACACCTTGCGGCGCTGGAACCTAAATCCAGTGCGTCTACCAATTCCGCCACGCCCCCGATGGCGCGAATCATAACAAACCCGTTTGCTCTTGCCTAGCGCTATTACTTATAAATGTTCAAACATTGCACAAACAAGCCTATTTTTTATCATTCTGCGGTTTTTTGCCATTCTGATAAAGCAAATAATGCGTTCCTACCGAATCAAAGGCATCATGCAAATGCAGCCTGATCGTACCCTTTTGACTAAAATCGCCATAGCCATGCCCTACCGTAAACTGAGCATTAAACTGCTGTAAAATACGCTTTAGGATCCATGGATGCACAAAAATAGACAATTCAAGTACCTTTGCCTTGCGCTTATACTGGTTTTGCCATAAAACCAACTCATCTGCCATGCGCTGAAATTTTTTGGAAAACTCCTCATAATCTTCAGAAGAAAATCGAATCTGACGGGTAATAGAACGATTCCACCAATTCCCAGTTACCACATCCTCTGTCTCATAATAAGATGCAATGGCTTCAGGCAGTGGTGTTAGTACAGAAGTGGATGAATGAGAGTCGGTCATTTTGGAAGGCTCATATGACTGCAATCTTACAGTTGATCGCCAGTCAATGATAACGCTAAACAGTGATTCAGTGTTTGAAAAGCCTGCTGCGCCATTTGCCGAATCTCAGTCACTTCAGACAAGCGGTTGGATCTTTTTTTGGCCAGTAAGTCATCTATTAAGGCCTGAAAACCAGCCAATGGTTTTGGCAGTAAGGCGACCGGATGCTGACAATGCTGTACCGCCCAGCCTTGATAGCTTGACGCATTAAACATACTTTGACCTGTGAGTAGTTCATACAAAATGAGGCCAAGACTATAAAAGTCGGTTTGCACAGTGGCTGGCTGACCCAAAAATTGTTCTGGGCTCATGTAACGTGGCGTTCCTCTGGTTTTGGATGCGTCTAAGGTTAGAAAAGCTGAACTAGATATGTTCGGCCTTGGATGAGGCTGTGCTAATGCAAAGTCAATCAGGCAGACATGCAATGATGAGTGACTAATAGATGAATAACTACTATCTGAATTCAGCAAAAAATTAGAAGGCTTTAGATCCAAGTGCAACCAACCCTGCTGATGTAATGCATCAACAGCATCCAGCATGTCAAGCCACAACTGTCCTGCTTGGGATAGCGTATATGGTTGATGACCTAAAAACTGCTTAACACTTCCCTGCGCCATATACGGCAATACCAAATAATGCATAGACTGTGATTTTAAAGAAGATGATTTGCCCGTAAGATAATCCTGTCCGCTGTCACACAGTGGTAGCCAATATTGAGATGCAGATTGATTGAGTTGCTCTAGTACTTTAACTTCGTGGAGAAATAAATCCTGTTCAATCTTGCCTGCAACCCCTGATAAAATTTTAATCACCAGCAATGCTTTATTGGACAAGGCTTGCGCCAGATAAAGCTGTGGTCGTACAAAACTCAGGTATGCGGACTGTACCTGCAATGGCTTGATAAAATCATACT
The DNA here is from genome assembly GCA_004173455.1 of Moraxellaceae bacterium. GTDB lineage: Bacteria > Pseudomonadota > Gammaproteobacteria > Pseudomonadales > Moraxellaceae > Alkanindiges. The sequence continues at coordinate 41,140 of SECL01000019.1, forward strand.
GTCCTAATTTTGCCTGCATCAATATGACCACACCTACCACTGTTTAAAGTTGTGACGGATGTACACGGCGCGACTCGATAGCGAGTAGGGCTTTAGCGCAATCATCATCATTTACAGACTGTGCCAGCAACTCCAGACGTTTGGCACTGAGAATTTCCAGACAGTGCTCCAGCGTTTTACCAATTCGGGCATGGGTTGCAATACCACTAATTTTTGGCCAAGTCGCACGCTCACCTTCCTGTTGCAATACCTTAAATAATTGCTTGCTGGGATTTTTGAGCATATAGGTATAGTGTCGTAAATTATAATTGCCAACAATATTTACATCACCATAGTAACGCTGGCCAATAATGCCATAACCATGATCTAGCATGCGTCTGACAGTCGGCATACGACCAAAACGCTCACGGGTAAAGTCCATGGCACCCATCGCCAGCACCTTGCCCTGCCCTCGCACAATCTTGCTCGGCCAGCTCAGCACGTCCTTACGATGACGCTGAATATCATTTTGCATAAACGGCACAATATGTGGATTTACCTGACAGGCAATGGTGTAATTAATATTATAAAGCCGTGCAATGCGATCACGTGGAAAGTCACTGCGCACGCTGCCATCTACCCAGCGTAACGATGACATGTAAGGGCTATTTTTCCCTTGTGCATTTTTTGCAGTGAGCTTTACCGGAGGAAATAATATCGGCACAGCACAAGACGCCAGTGCAGCACTCCACATCAGTAAATAAGGCGACGTCAGCTCATTCATAATGCGCGGGGACTGGCTACCCTCAAAAGGTGCAACGGCAATATTAATATGTCGACCCGTTCTGGCAAAAGCCTCCTCAAAGGTATAATTGCCCAGATTTTGCCGCAAAAATACCTTAAGCACATTCACATCCGCAATACCGCCACCCCTCAGGATTTCAGCCATTTTACGAAAATGAAAAGCATGCTGATAAAATCCATCACCATCATATAAATCAATGAGTTCATCATCGGTATGCGTGCCCAACATGCCCGCCATCAAGGCACCTGCACTGGAGCCTGAAAACACCTTGGGCAATAGATCTTGCGCATGCAGCGCCTTGCAAACCCCAGTATGAAACAGCCCTAGCGTTGCCCCACCAGAAAACATTAAGGCTGGCTGGCCATAACTGTGCTTGGTATCCTCAAAAAAACAATACTTGTCCGCAGCAGGCAAAAATTCAAAATCATGCTCGCACACGTAATACAAGCACTGGCACACTTCTTCAATATAGTCTTCAATTAGTTTTTTGGTGCCAATATAAGCATGGCTGTATAATAACGGATGGCCGATATTGCCCAGATCATGATGCAATCCTTCGCGTAAAGTTCTTACCAACTCAACATCTTTGCGCTCAAGACGATAGCGCCGCAAACGGGTCAACCGATCTGCAATCAGCTCATAATCATAATAAGGCGAAGTATTATCAAGCTTCCAGTCCTGACGACCTGTGGCCTCATCGAGCTCCAAGGCGACTTCACGCCATTCCTGATAATCGTGTGCAGATTGCAAATTGCGCTCAAGCGTTTTAATACGGGATGACAATCTGGAATGATGGGTATAGGTCGGCAAGTGCAAATTCATCAAGTATCCCTGTTATCTTTTTGGTTAAACCGTCAATAAAGCGTCACTAAGTTATCTTGGTTATTTAAAGTCTGCTTTCCCCAATACCAATTACTTATTGATAAAAAAGACTTTAATTTAACTTATCCAAATGACGACGGCTTAACTTTTACTAATGAGTATTCATTCCTTATAAATAAGATTAGCAGCTATTTTTTGCAAGACATTTTTAACAAGAAGCTGCTGAAAAAGATGAAATGAATCAAAACGTAACATTGATACTCAAATATCCAAAAATAATCATGTCAAACGATACAGCATAGCTTACTTTTAAAATTAACGATTTTTATAAAGTGGTTTTATGAAGGAAATGATATTAAAAAATCTCAATAAATAATTGATATGAAATAAGTAATTTTAAAAAACAAGGTTGATAACCTGACGCAGATTTTTCCAGTCAGGTAGAAATCAGGCCAAATGTCAAAAATCTCAAGCGGGCGGTTGCAATTCACTCATGGGCCAGCGTGGTGTAGTGGTCACACTTAAATCATCTGTTTGCCCTGCCTTTAGGCGTTGCCAGCCTGCAAAAGCAATCATGGCACCGTTATCCGTGCATAAGGCAGGTTCTGCATAATACACTTGCGAATTTATCTTTTTAAGCTCACTTTCAAGGCGTTCACGCAATAACTGGTTGGCACTCACCCCACCTGCAATCACCAACTGCTTCAAGCCGGTTTGCTTTAAGGCACGAATGGATTTTTTGACCAATGTATCTACCATAGCCTCTTGAAAACTGGCGGCCAGATCGGCTTCGCGGTTTTGTCCTTTTACTTTGTTATAACGGGTTAATACCGCTGTTTTCATCCCACTAAACGAAAAATCCAGTGCCTGATGCATCAGCGGCCTTGGCAAATCAAATGACTTGGGATCACCCTGCAATGCCAATTTGGCTATGTTTGGCCCACCGGGATACGGCAAGCCCATCATCTTGGCAACCTTATCAAATGCCTCACCGGCAGCATCATCAATAGATTCGCCCAGCAGCTCATACTGACCAATACCATAAGCTGCCATGAGCTGGGTATGTCCGCCAGAAACCAGCAAAGCCACAAAGGGAAATTGCGGTGGATTATCGGATAATAAAGGCGCTAGCAAGTGTCCTTCCATGTGATGCACGCCAATAGCCGGAATATTTAAGGCATAAGCCAGCGTGCGGCCAAACAGCGCACCAGTCATTAACGCGCCCATCAGACCCGGTCCACGCGTGTAAGCCACCGCATTGATTTGCTGCTTGGTAACACCCGTTTGCTGCAAAAGCGCTTGCAGTAATGGAATGAGTTTGCGTACATGATCCCGCGAAGCCAGCTCAGGCACCACCCCGCCATACTCAGCATGCAACTGGATCTGACTGTATAAAACCTGCCCCAACAAGCCGCGCTCGCTATCAAAAAGTGCCAAACCCGTTTCATCACAGGATGTTTCCAAGCCTAAAACCAGCATAAAACGCCTACCCGTAAAATCCTGAATAAAAATAACTACAATCCCGCTTATTATAGTCTTGTTCTTGTAGATGTAAACGCGTAAAATACTGGCCTTTACTGCGTCCTTGCTTTGTATTTATCCAATGACTGGATAAACATCAGGCGCGTTAATATCAATCTCCAGAGGATGTTACATGCCACAAGTTAAGTTGAAAGAAGGCGAACCAGTTGACGTTGCAATCCGTCGTTTTAAGCGTTCTTGCGAAAAAGCAGGTGTATTGGCTGACGTGCGTAAGCGCGAATTCTACGAAAAGCCAACCCAAGAGCGTAAGCGTAAAAAAGCGGCTGCTGTTAAGCGTTATGCCAAAAAACTGGCTCGTGAGTCTGTTCGCACAACTCGCTTGTACTAATTAATCGCTTATTCTCAAGTAAATATTAATTAGTAAGGCCTGTTTGCTATGTCTGCATTAAAATCTCAAATTACTGAAGTATTAAAAACTTCCATGCGTCAACGCGATATGGAAACTATTACGGTAATTCGTAGTGTGCAGGCGGCAATCAAGCAAATAGAGGTTGATACTCGTGAAGAACTGGATGACGCACGAGTATTGGCAGTTTTAGAGAAACAAATTAAGCAACGCAAGGAATCTATCTCTGCCTTTGAAGGGGCAGGACGTGATGATTTGGCTGCTAAAGAACAATTCGAAATCGGGGTGATAAGTCAATTTCTGCCAGCAGCGTTATCCGAGCAAGAACTGGATACACTGATTGAAAATGAAATTAGCGAACAGGGTGCCACGACCATTCGCGATATGGGTAAAGTAATGAATGCATTACGTCCAAAAATCGCTGGTCGTGCAGATGCCAGTATGGTTTCTGGTAAAATCAAAAGCCGGCTTGCTTAAGTCTTTTGTTCTCATTATCAATTCGCATTAATATAAAAAGTGATTTATCACCAATAAATGCATTCTAATTTTTATTTTTCGTTAACTAAATACAACATTCTTCTACACTTTAAGGTCAGTTTTCCTTATTGCCCTCTTTAATGTTGCTGTGCTATATCTAGCTCGCAATTTAATGCTGAGCAACAAAACCATTTAAAGCCTAAGGGTTCAAAAAAGCCCATTACTTTAGTCATGCATTAGATTTTAATTGTTTATTTTTTTAGTTAGTAAAAGGATTTTATATGAATCATCTTGGCACGCTCCCAAAATTATTTTCAGTCACACTACTCGCCTCTTCTTTAATGTTGACTGGCTGTAATGACAGTAATGATGATTCCTCGGATAATATCTCGACTAATTTAGTCACCAAGACAGAAAGTTATGCACCCGAACAAACCACAGCCACGACCACTGTCAGCGACAAAATCACTTATAAAATGCCCTCAATTAATGCGGGTCAAACTACTGCTACCGCAGTGGTGATGATTCCCAAAGGTACTATGCCTGCGAATGGTTGGCCAGTTGTGGTCTGGGCACATGGCACGACCGGTGTAGCGGATCAATGTGCGCCAAGTAATCTTAAGGATACTGATGGTAAGTTTACTTTAGGCGGCACACTGCCTATCGTGCAGCAATTGCTGAGCGAAGGTTATGCGGTGGTGGCACCAGATTATGAAGGCTTAGGTAGTCCTGGTATTCATCCGTTCCTGAATGCCAAAAGTGAAAGCCAGTCTATTATTTCGGCTTTGCAAGCGGCTGAACAGCAGTACTCTAAACAGCTGTCTAAAGACTGGGTGGTGGTAGGTCATTCTCAGGGTGGTCATGCAGCCATTGCAGCCGCTGAGCGTGCGGGCGATGCAGGTTTCAACTTTAAGGGTGTGGTCGCTTATGCGCCGGCCTCAAATTTAGGTACTATTTTATTGGGTGGCTATTCTCAGATAAAAGGTGCGCTAAACACGCCTGCTGGTGTACCAACAGCAAAAGCTGTTCTTCCCGGTCTTCAGGCCTTTTCTGCGCTGGCAACTGCAGGGGTTAAGCAAACCCAGCCTCAATTTACCTATAACATGGCATTTACCAGTGATCGTGCAGCCAATATTGCCGCCAAAGCCGAAACTGAATGCTATCCTCAGGTTTCAGCCGATTTTTCTACCGATATTAACGCCTATTATGATGATGCACAAAATGCAACCACGCTTTACCCAGGTTTAGATGAGAACTTTAATAAAATTCCATCTATAGCAATCTTTCTGCTTGATTCTAAGATTGGCCAAAAATCAATCAATATGCCGCTTTTAGTGCTACAGGGCGATGATGATCGAACTGTACCTAAAGGTGCAACTCAACTACTGGAACAGCAAATTCGTACCACCAATCAGAGCAATAGCAATATCACGTTTAAGTATGAAGCTGGTCAAGATCATGGCAGTATTGTGACTGATGCCGCGAACCCAAATGGACAGTTGGCAGCCTTTTTGGAAACTAACCTACCTTCAAACTAAGTGATTAAATTTTAAACGTAAAAAGAGCGAGAAATTCTCGCTCTTTTTTATGCCTGCCTACTTTTATCAACGAACTCGAACTATTGACAATTTTTTAGGCCATCATTAGCTATCGCCTACCGCGATAAATAGCGCGTCATATCCTCAATTCCTTTTAAGGTCATCGGGAACATCTTATCTTCAAAAATATGTTTAATGGCTGCAATGGTTTGGGTGTAATGCCAATAGCTGTCGTTTTCCGGATTAAGCCATGCCGTTTTACTAAAATGATAACGCATACGCTGCAACCAGATGTTGCCCGCTTCATCATTCATATACTCGACCGAACCACCACGCGACATCAACTCGTACGGTGCCATGCTGGCATCGCCTACAAAGATCACGCGGTAATCCTTGCCGTAGGTATGCATCAAATCCCAAGTGCTCATACGACTGCTGGAGCGGCGCAGGTTGTCTTTCCAGACGTGGTCATATAGGCAATTATGGAAATAAAAAAATTCCAGCGTCTTAAACTCGGATTTGGCAGCACTAAATAGCTTTTCACACTGCTGGATATAGCTATCCATAGAGCCACCAATATCAAATAACATCAGTACCTTAACCCGATTACGCCGTTCTGGCACCATTTGAATATCCAGCATACCCTGCCGTGCTGTTGCATCAATGGTGAGATCAACATCCAGCTCTTCGGCTGCACCCTGCCGTGCAAAACGACGCAAGCGACGCAAGGCAATTTGCATCTGCCGTGTACCTAGTACCTGATCATCATCCAAATTACGGTATTGACGCTGTTCCCACACCTTGACTGCTGAACGCTGCCGACCCGGCCCGCCAATACGCACGCCTTCTGGATTATCACCATAGGCACCGAAAGGTGATGTACCCCCTGTGCCGATCATTTTGTTGCCACCCTGATGTTTTTTATGTTGCTCGCGCAAGCGTTCCTGCAACATTTTCATCAACTCTTCCAAAGAACCTGCCTTTTCTAGCAAGGCTTTTTCTTCAGGCGTTAGGGTTTTTTCCAGCAACTCCAAATCCAGCCATTCTGGTGGAATCTGGTTTAGTCGCGCCAGCAAGTCTTCGGTATCCAGCGACTGAATACCTTCAAAATAATCCTTGATGGCACGGTCAAACTTGTCATAGTACCGTTCATCTTTCACCAGACATAACTTGGCCAGATGATAAAACGCTTCACGATCTGCAAACACCAATCCGGCCTGAACCGCTTGATTCAAATCCAGCAGTTCCGTGGTAGTAACCGGCACACCGTATTTTTTAAGGGTATAAAACAGATGAACAAACATGGACTGCCCAGCTTATGAATCAGGTTAGCGACGTGACATAAATGCAAGACGTTCCAGCAATTGCACGTCCTGTTCGTTCTTGATTAACGCGCCGTACAAGGGAGGAATGGCTGACTTTGGATCACGCTTGCGCAATACATCTTCCGGCATATCATCAGCCATTAACAAGCTCAACCAATCAATTAACTCACTGGTGGACGGCGGCTTTTTCAATCCGGGCACGTCACGCAGCTTGAAGAAAATCTGGAGGGCTTCACTGACCAACCCTTCACGAATATTGGGGAAATGCACGTCGATAATCTGACGCATAGTGGCTTCATCAGGAAACTCAATATAATGAAAGAAACAACGACGCAAAAATGCATCCGGTAATTCTTTTTCATTGTTTGAGGTAATGATCACCACTGGACGCTGTCTAGCACTAATGGTTTCGCCGGTTTCATACACATAAAAAGCCATGCGATCTAGTTCGTGCAGCAAATCATTAGGGAATTCAATATCGGCCTTGTCAATTTCATCAATCAACAATACGCAGCGCTCTTCACTGGTAAAGGCTTCCCACAGTTTACCCGGCTTGATGTAGTGGCCAATCTCATATACCTTGTTATCACCCAGCTGGCTGTCACGCAGGCGCGATACCGCATCATACTCATACAGGCCTTGCTGTGCCTTGGTGGTCGACTTGATATGCCAAGTAATGAGTTTCATGCCGAGGCTTTTTGCCACCTGTTCTGCCAGCAAGGTTTTACCAGTGCCAGGTTCACCCTTAACCAGTAAAGGTTTTTGTAGGGTACGCGCGGCATTAACCGCCAAACGTAAATTGTCCGTTGCGATGTACTGGTCTGTACCACTAAATTTTTGCTGTTGGTTTGTCATTGGAGTCGTCACAATCAGGTAATTACAAAAGAAAGTTGGTATTCATGGCATTTGGAATACGTGGCGTGATGCGGTTTAAGCAGTGCCATTTATTCGGCTGTAAGCTGACGGTACTGCTGATATTTATTCCATAAATATCCCAGAAAAAAGCCCATTCCTGATACAAACAAAATAGGAACCAGATTAGTCCAGATCAGGTGTTTTTCCTCGGTGAGGAAGCCAAACATCAACCCCACAATCGCAGGAGCAAGTTTGGCATTGGTACCTTCAGTAATGGTCGGCGACAGCAGCAAAGCAAACAAGAAAATCCAGCTCATACCACCAAGAGGCCGTGGCAAGGCTTTGGCAATAAAATACCAGAGCCACAGCACAAACAGGCTACCACCCAGATAGATGGCAATCGCCAGATCATACTCAGGAAATTGGTCAAAAAATGCAAAGAAATCAGGCACCACGTAAGCCCTCTGGTGCAGGCGCTGTGGCAGAAATCAGCCCCTCTGGTGGCAATTGCAGAAAATAGCCTTGCTGCGAAAAGGCTTGGAGTACATCCAGCACATTAACACGCGCCAGTGGACGCTCAGGCTGTAGCTCCAGATGCATCACAAAAGATGCGCGGCCAAACGCCTGTTTCAATGTGGCAGGCACCACCGCAAGCGGATCGGGTGCATCGGCATCATCCGGATAACCCGGACGCGCAATGTAGAGGTACATCTCATCTTTTTTGCTGGATTTGTAAATATCGCAATGCATAGATGTCAACATTTATCGCAAATAATCCAACTAGCATACACTAATTCAAGCGGATGCCATTGACTGAAAGTTTAGACTGGTGAGTAAAAATTGCTAGTCGACGGGTGCCATTTCGGCAGCAAGTGCCTGTTGTTGCTGACTCAATAAACTTAAAATAGGTCGTGTGAGCAGATCATAGCGCCAACCCAGCAAGTATGCGGGTAACTTGCTTTCATCTTCTTTGAGCGCCACCAGATTGATCATGGCACTAAGCCATTTTTTACGTAACAGCACCTCAGCAGGCACCTGAATGCTATCACTGACAGAAGCCACGTAATGTGAAACCTGATCAAGCAATTCATTGTTTTTAAAACGTAAAGGTCTAGGTAGACGCATGGGCCACTGTGCGTGTTCTGGCAAATAATGCATTAAGTCCAGAATGGTTTTGCCATGCTCGCGCTGCACATTTTGCCGTAAATCCTTAATGCGCTGCAATTGATAGGCATTGACAGGTTGTTTATCCAGTAAATCAACCATTGTGCTGTTTTTTAAAATAAAGCTTTTGGGCTGATCGGTGGCACGTGCAATTTGCTCACGCCATATACAAAGCTGCTGAAGCTGCGCCAACTGCTTGCGGTTATAGCGAAAATTGGCCACATCCAGATAAAGCTCGGTCAGCGGTGTGTCACTGGCAATATCGTGGGCACAAGTTCGGCAGTCTTCCAGTGCATAATCCCATAACTGCTTTTGCTGAAGCTGCTGCTGAATAGTTCTGGCCAGTGCAGGCAAATGAATCACATCATTGGCAGCATATTGTAGCTGTTCAGGACGCAAAGGTCGCGCTAGCCAGTCTGATCGGGTTTCGCCCTTGTCAATCTGGATCTCCAATTCCTGACTTAATGCCTGCTGATAACTCAATTGTAAGCCATGCCCCAAAAAAGCCAGTCCCACCTGTGTGTCAAACACATTGGATAATGGTTTCTGATTGGCATAATAATGAATAAGGTCTAGGTCTTCACTGCAAGCATGCAAAATATTGAGGCGTGCATTAAAAATCAGTAGCCATAAATCGGTTAGGTCAAGCGTTTTACCATCCAGTAAAAACACTTGTCCTTCCACATTAATTTGCAGCACACCCAGACAAGGTCTTAAGGTATTTACTTTAATAAATTCGGTATCCAGAGCATACGTATCTGTACTGGCCATGACAGCGTACAAATCATACAGCTGATCCTGCTGAGTGATGTACTGGAACATCCATTTTCTACCGTAATAATCTAGGAAACTATTAAGCCATGTTACATAATAGCTGACAAGTTAAAAGAAATAATTTAAGCAATAAGCCAACCATTTAAACACTTTTTAGTCGGTTTATTTTATTTAATCAGCTTGGGTTTAGTTCATTAATTAGCCAAGCTTAATAGGCTTTAACGTACCGATAAACGATACTGTAAGGCCTGACTCAAAGTATGGCTATCCACATATTCAAGTTCACCGCCCTGAGGGACACCTTGAGCAATACGGGTCACTTTAATCGGTAGATTTTTGCTGGCTTCAACCATGTAATGTGCTGTGGCCTGCCCCTCAACGGTCGCATTGGTTGCCAGAATGACTTCACTTATTTCTTCATTATTAATGCGTGATAACAATAATGGAATGCCAATTTCTTCGGGGCCAATGCCATCTAGCGGAGACAAGTGTCCGCCTAACACAAAATAACGTCCTTTAAAGCTACCACTTTGTTCAATAGCAAGCACATCAGCAGGCGACTCCACCACACACAACACATGCTGATCCCGTTCATTGGAAGCGCAGATATTGCACACTTCCTTTTCCGATAAGGAGCGACACATGGCGCAATTTTGGATGGAATGCATGGCGTGATTAAGGGCATGTGCCAAATCGAGCGCCCCATGCCGATTACGCGACAGCAAGTGCAATGCCATGCGCTGTGCGGATTTTGGCCCAATACCCGGCAGCACCCGCAGGCGCTGCACCAGTTCTTCAAACGCTGGACTGAACAAAGCATTATCCTATGGAAAATGGATTAAAACAAACCTGCCATTCCCGGTGGAAGTCCCATGCCGCTATTGGCTTTTTGCAGGGTTTCTTCGGAGATAGTTTCGGCCTGACGTACTGCATCATTAATGGCGGCGGCAATCAAATCTTCAATGATATCGGCATCATCTTTTAGTAACTCAGGATCAATCTGAATACGCTTTACCACAAAACGTCCTGTCATGCTGACCTTGACCAGACCGCCACCGGCTTCGGCATGTACTTCGGTTTGTGCCAGTTGCTCTTTGGCTTTTTTGATGTTGGTTTCAACATCTTTTTGCATGCGCTGTGCTTGCTGCATCAGCATATTAATGTTCATATCATTACTCCTGATCAAATATAAAAACAATAAAACAGATAAACACTTCAATCTTTTTCAAAAATTCAGTGGCAAAGATTCAGTTTCAAAAACCTAGTTAAACCAGTTGATTAAGGCCACGCGCCAAATCAGCTTTAATGTCTTCAATGTCTTCCAGACCCACTGATACGCGTAATAGCCCCTCTACAATTCCAGCGGCCGCTTTGGCTTCGGCAGGCAGTTTGCCATGCGTGGTGGTGGCCGGATGGGTAATGGTGGATTTGGCATCGCCCAGATTGCCAGTAATGGAAATAAATCGGGTCTGATCAATTACTGCCCAAGCTGCCTGGCGCTCCCCTTTTACAATAAAGGAAACGATACCGCCAAAAGCGCGCTGTTGCTGTTTGGCAAGCAGATGACCAGGATGGCTTTTCAGTCCACTGTAAAATACTGTTTCAACCGCAGGATGCGCTTGCAGCCATTCGGCCAATTGCAAGGCACTTTTGGAATGGGCTTCCATACGTAGACGCAAGGTTTCCAGCCCCTTAACAAATATCCATGCGTTAAACGGACTCATGCTAGGGCCACAGGTGCGAATTACACCAAATACTTCTTCAAGTAATTGAGCGCTTCCCACCACTGCGCCACCGAGTGCGCGTCCCTGTCCGTCCAGATACTTGGTCGCAGAATGAATGACCAGATCCACGCCAAATTTCAACGGTTGCTGTAAAGCAGGCGTACAAAAACAATTGTCTACCGCCAATAGAATATCATGCTGATGCGCCAGATTGGCCAATGCAGTCAGGTCAGCCACTTCGGATAAAGGATTACTCGGCGATTCACAAAAAAACAGTCGGGTGGTACCGGACTCAATAGCATTTTGCCACTGATTTAAATCCGTCAAGTCCACAAATGTCACATTCACACCAAATTTACGCATGTATTTGTCAAACAGAGCAGTGGTGGTGCCAAACACAGCACGCGAACACACCACATGATCGCCAGCTTTTAAAAATGCCAAGGCGATGGCCAGAATGGCGCCCATTCCTGACGAGGTCGCCACACAACGCTCACCCCCTTCCAGCGCCGCCAGTCGTTCTTCAAACATGCGCACGGTAGGATTGGTAAATCGTGAATAAATATTGCCTTTTTTCTTATTGGAAAAATGATCCGCCGCATCCGCAGCACTGTGATAAACAAACGAGGAGGTCAGAAAAATCGGCTCGCCATGTTCACCTTCATGGGTGCGCTGATGACCAGTGCGTAATGCAATAGTGTCAAAATGCTGACTTTGCGATTCCTGATCCGGCATGGAATCACTAAATGCATTAGGCTCAAAATCAGGCGTTTGACTCATTTTTTCTCTCGAAGTGCTTAAAAACACGGATATAAAACAGGGCTTAATTGTGAGAGCGGCAAACTGACCAGTCAAGGTTAAATTATTAGAAAATTGCTATTAAGCTATACTTATACGTGCTTAAAAATGACAACATACTTTATAGCTCAGTGATTGATGATTTTGAAATTGATGACTTTGAAAATGCAAATTGTCAGTACAGCCAACTCATCACAGGGTACATCGGTTTAAAATGCACGTCACTGTATATCACAGGCACTGCATTTGGCGTTGTAGCTGTTGTGATTTACCTGTTCAATCCCGTTGCAACCTATTTTCTAGAGTTCTGTCATGTCCAATTTGTTTAAACCCAAGGGATTCACTTCGAAGACACTCAAGTCCAAACCATTGACTAACGTGAGTCAGTTGTCCAAAAACTCACGTTTTATCAATATATATGACCGGCTGTTTAACAAGGCACCCTTGGTACAATCTGGCAGAACAGCGTATCAGGATATTTTTCATGATGGGCTGGCAAGCTTGCGTTATTACCCCGCTGCGGACAATGCCGCTAAAAAATACCGGATTCCGCTGGTGTTTGTTGCACCGCTGGCCATTAACATGGAAATTTATGACCTGTTCCATGACCGTTCCTTGGTCGGCTATTTTGCAGCACAGGGCTTTGACGTTTACCTGATCGACTGGGGCAACCCTTCCCGGCAGCATGCAAACCTGAATTTTGAACATTATGTGCTGGAGCTAATGCCAAATATGCTGGCTCAGGTACGTTTGCACAGTGGCCAGCAACAGCTTAGCCTACATGGCTGGAGTATGGCAGGTGTTTTTACCTTGCTCTATGCAGCAGCGACCAGAGACCCAGATCTTAAAAATATCATTATTCTGGGTACACCCATTGATGCGTATGCGTCTGGTGGCATTGGTAGGTTGTATCGCCATGCAGGCATCGGATTTCGCTGGTTGCAGGGTAAAACCGGACTGCATCCGCGCCAATTGCCCGCTACCCTTTTGCACTCACCGGGCTGGTCAAACGCACTGGGTTTTAAGCTGCTTGATCCGATCGGCACACTCAAAGGTCATCTGAACCTGATCCGGCAACTGGATGACCGCAAGGCGGTTGAAGCACATGCCACACTGGGTTCATTTTTAAACAATATGGTGGATTATCCCGGTGGTATTAACCGCGATATGCTGCTAAAAGTATGGATGGAAAATAGCCTGAGCCGTGGCGAGTTTCCTTTGGGCGGTAAGACTATTTACCTTCAAGATATTCATGCCTCGTTGTTGGCAGGTGGTGGCTGTAATGATGGCATGGTCACTGTCGATTCGGTGCGTCCACTCACACGTCTGCTGGGCACCGATGATGCCACCTTTACCACCATTCCCGGTGGCCATGTGGGACTGATGAGTAGCCAGCAGGCTGCCACAGAATTCTGGCCATTTATGGCAAGTTGGCTCGCCGCGCGTTCAGGTTAAGCTTGCCAAAACTGCTTTTTGTTGCTTAGTCTTGGCAGCATCTCAACCCAGTTTTTTAGGACAAAGTGGCTAATGACGATTAACTCTGTTGCATTTATCGGGCTGGGAGCCATGGGCTGGCGTATGGCGGCGCATTTACCCAAGCACTTTAGTGATGTGCGCGTGTGGAATAGAACTTTTGACAAAGCAGAACAGCATGCCGCTGCTTTTGGTACCACAGCCAGTAGTATTGAGCATGCCGTGCAAGCAGATGTGATTTTCTCCTGCCTCCCTACTAGCCAGCAAGTGGAAGAGATTATTTTAGTACACCCACCAAAACCTGGCAGCATTTGGATTGATTGCACCAGTGGTGAGCCAATTTCGGCACAAAAACTCAGCCAACAACTTTTAGAATATGATGTTCATTTTTTAGATGCGCCGGTTTCGGGTCAAACCATTGGTGCTGAAAACGGCACACTCACCGTCATGGTGGGTGGAAATATTCAAGCCTTAGAGCGAGCGCGGCCAGCAATTGAGCCATTTGCCGGCTTGATTGAATATGTAGGTGAAGCAGGTTCAGGGTTTGCAGTCAAAGCAGTGAATAACATGCTGCTGGCGGTCAATTTATGGGCAGCAGCGGAAGGCTTTACCACCCTTAAAGCGCATGGCGTGGATATGCAAGGTGCGCTGAACTGCATCAATGCCTCCAGCGGTAAAAGTAACGCAACCGAAACCGTGCTACCGCAGCGCGTGTTTAACCGCAGCTTTCCCAATACATTTGCGCTTAATTTGTTGGCCAAAGACACAGGCATTGCGCTGGACTTAGTGCAGCGTGCCAAACTGCCTGCGCCACTACTCGCCTTAACTCAAAGCCTAATTCGGGCGGCCAGCGATACCTCCGCCAGTGATAGCGATTTTTCAGCGGCAGTAAAAATGTTGGAACGCTGGACCAATATCGAGCTGAGTTAAGCTAACTATTTTTATCTTAGAATAAAGGAATCAATGACATGAATTATGATGATCAAAATATTTTTGCCAAAATTTTACGCGGTGAAATTCCCTGCACCAAAGTATATGAAGATGATCAAACATTGGCTTTTATGGACATCATGCCGCAAGCCGATGGTCACACTTTGGTGATTCCCAAAGAGCCTGCGATTACCTTGATGGATTTATCACCTGAAAGTGCTGCTTATACGATTAATATTGTACAAAAGGTGGGTAAGGCGATTCAAACGGCATTAGGCGCTGAGGGCATTGTCCTGATGCAACTGAATGGCAGCAAAGCGGGTCAAACCGTACCGCATATTCATTTTCATTTAATTCCAAGCTCTATCCATGAACTGGGTAAACATGCCGTGCAAATGGGTGATCAGGAAAAAATTAAACAACTGGCCGAAAAGATTCGCGCTGAGCTGGTTTAAAAATCGCCCTACGTTCATTTAATATTATAATTTCATAGGGGCTGACTGATGAGGTTAGCCCTTTATTTTTTAGCAGCATTAAACGACTTTAATATTTTGTGGTCTTAACAGGAGAGGCAACTGAAATAAAAGCTGCACGCCTAATGCACTTAAAATTGCCATCATAACTGGCCACCAAAAACTGTGTCCCTGCCATGCAAAACCAAGCACCAGAAAAAATACGCTGAGTGAACATAAGCCTTTGACCATGCCACGATATAATTGGGTAACGGCTGCTGCACCCTGACTCCGATGGGTAAAGACTGCCAAGACTGAGCCAATCACTGGAAATACTGCCAGTATGCCACTCCAGTTGCCGCCCAGTAAATGCGCAGATTGTGTAACGGCAAGGGTTAGCAGAGCGCCAGCAATTAATCGTAGCGGTAAGTCTTTTAAACTGGTTGCAGCGTGTGCCTTAAAAGCAACTTTGGGCAAAGACACAGGCGTCAGTGCAATCGCTAGAGCAGCAAGCGCTAGTGCAATGACAGGCGTTAAGCTCAGTTGTGCCAGCAAAAATGCGGTGAGCGTCCAAACCACGAGCGATAATGCATAAGCCACAGGCCAAGCGTTTGACAAACTTAGCCAGCTATAGGCTATTCCAAAGGCCAATAGCGCAACTACAGAAGCCATGGCAGACGTTGATGCCACTACGCCAAACGCCTGTCCCTGCTCCAATGCCAAAAACACAACAATCGGCCCAGCCACGATGGGTAAACCACCCAACAGACCAGCTACCTGTGCGCCCCATTTCTTTCCAGCCAGTGTTACTAGCGCAATAAATAACGGCACAATGGTGAGTTTTAACAACAGCATGATTTTTCCTTATGCTTTATGACTATTTTAAAAATACATCTTTAACAAGCCCATCGAATCATAGCGCGTTAATTTTTTAAGCCTTTATTTTTTTATACCTGCACCTTATTTCTTATCCCGTCGATCACCTATTTTTTTGGCAGGATTTCCTACCACAATCGCATAGGATGCTACATCACGCGTGACAGTGCTATCCATTCCCACCACCGCATAATCATGAATAGTCACCCCATCAACAATGCCGACACTGGCACCTAGCCACACATCTTGCCCAATCACAATCCCGTGTGAGCTTACCGCCTGTTCATGAATAGTGTAATCAAGCTTCATACCATGATTAAACGCATAAAGATGGCAATAAGCTGCCAGTCTGGCATTGTCACTAATATGAATGCCCATGCGCCCACCATCCAAGGTGCAGTGATGATTTAAGGCAACATTTTTGCCTAATGTAATGGGGCCATGCAGCACACAATCAGCCGCAATAAAGCTTCCATCACCAATAATAATATCGCGGTTTGGTTCGGCAAAGAGTTGGGCATCGGGAGAAATAAAACAATTCTTGCCAATCTGAATGCTTTCTACCGAGCATAAATAGTCTTGGTATTCCTGCTGCCACGCTTGCGCCCAAGCCAAATGTTTAGGTTTTAAGCTGAAATATAACCACGGCATATAACTCAGGCGTTTTTTATGTTGCTCGCGGTATTTGAGCAGTGGATCAGAAAATTCTGTTGTCATGGACTAAAAAACCAAAAACCTCCCTTATCAGGGAGGCTGGGTTGAAAGATAAAATTTAACTCGGCTTATAACTATCGCGTAAATCCAGAATCCGGTTAAACACGGGTTTATCCGTAGTGAAGTCTTTTTCATCCGCCACAAAATAACCTTCACGTTCAAACTGGAAGCGATCGCCTGTATTAGCCTGCGCCAATGAAGGCTCAACCACCGCTTGAAATATTTTCACTGAGTCAGGATTTAAGTTTTGTAAAAAGTCATCACCGAATTCAGGGTTGGCATTGGCAAATAAGCGCTCATAAACACGCACTTCCGCAGGCACACCTTGCGCACTGTCCACCCAGTGAATGACACCTTTGACCTTACGGCCTTCAGGATTTTTGCCCAGTGTGTCAGGGTCAATCGTGCATTTTAGCTCAATGATTTCGCCGTTTTGATCTTTTACGACTTCATTGCACTTGATCACATAAGCATGACGCAAACGTACTTCGCCATCCGGAATCAGGCGCTTAAAGCCTTTAGGTGGCACTTCAGCAAAGTCGTTTTTATCAATATAAATCGTAGAAGACAATGGAATATCACGCTCACCCATATCCACATTGGGATGGCGCGAATGATGTAAGGTTAGGCTTTCTGGCAAATTGGTCAGCGTTACTTTTAGTGGATTTAATACCGCCATAGCGCGCGGTGCGGTATTTTCCAATGACTGGCGAATACAGAACTCCAGCAGTCCAATATCGACCACACCATCCGCTTTGGATACGCCGGTACGCTGGCAAAAATCGCGTAAGCCTTCGGGCGTAAAACCACGACGACGCATCCCTGCCACGGTTGGCATACGCGGGTCATCCCAGCCCTGCACAACATTTTCGTCCACTAATTTTTTTAGTTTACGCTTACTAGTTAAGGTGTAATCAACATTTAGACGAGAAAATTCAATCTGACGAGGCTTGGCTTTAGTATCAACCTTGGCAATAATCCACTCATAAAATGGACGATGGTCTTCAAATTCCAGCGTACACAGCGAATGGGTAATGCCTTCAATGGCATCAGACAATGGGTGCGCATAATCGTACATAGGATAAATGCACCACTTGTCACCTGTTTGATGATGATGCGCCTTTAATACACGATATAAAATAGGATCACGCAGGTGAACGTTTGGACTGGTCATATCCACTTTAGCGCGTAACACCGCGGCACCCTCATCAAAGCCACCAGTCCGCATTTTTTCAAACAGCTTTAGGTTTTCTGCAACGCTTTGATCGCGATTGGGTGAATTGGTGCCTGCTTCGGTAAAGCTACCGCGATTTAGCTTAATTTGCTCAGGGGTTTGCAGGTCAACATAGGCATCGCCCTGTTCAATTAATTGTATTGCCCACGCATAAAGTTGGTCAAAATAGCTGGAGGCATAGCGAATTTCACCATTCCAGTCAAAGCCCAGCCAGTGAATGTCATTTTTAATGTTATCGACATATTCCTGTTTTTCGGCAGACGGATTGGTGTCATCCAGACGCAGGTTGCATAGTCCCCAATTTTCAAGCGCCACGCCAAAGTTTAGGCAAATAGATTTGACATGGCCAAGGTGCAGGTAGCCATTGGGTTCTGGTGGAAAACGTGACACAATCTGGCTGTGTTTGCCGCTGGCGAGGTCATCTGCAATAATCTGGCGAATAAAATCCAGACCGGCCTGTGCTTGCTGCTGTTGGGGTGCGTTGGAAGAGGTTGGGGTCAAGTCAGGCATCGCAGTGGCAGCATCATTTGGCTTCATATGGATTACACACAGAAAATAAAGGTTTAGGTAGGAAAATTGAAAAATATACTCGCAAATCTTGAAAATTTCGTCAAAACTATAGCACTTCCGTTTAGACAGCAATTTCTTGGTTTACTCGCCTTGCAGTTTACCGTTTGCGTCTTCATCACTCAACCAATTCAAACGGCTTTTGCCGCACAACCTGGAGTTACAGTAATGAGTCACCCACAAGTTGAGTTAAATACCAACAAAGGTCGCATTGTACTGGAATTAGACAGCGATAAAGCGCCAAAAACTGTGGCCAACTTTTTGTCTTATGTGAAAAGTGGTCACTATGATGGTGTGATCTTCCATCGCGTGATTGATAATTTCATGATTCAGGGCGGCGGTATGGATGCCAATTTCAAGGAAAAGCCAACCCGTGACTCCATTGAAAACGAAGCAGACAATGGCCTGACTAATGAAGAAGGCACCGTAGCCATGGCACGTACCAACGCCCCGCATTCTGCCAGCGCCCAGTTCTTTATCAATGTCAAAAACAACACGTTCCTCAACCACACTGGCAAAACGCCACAAGGCTGGGGCTATGCCGTATTTGGTAAAGTGGTTGAAGGCATGGACGTGGTGAATACCATTAAAAAGGTAAAAACTGGCAACCGTGGCCATCACTCCGATGTACCTGTTGAAAACATTGTCATTGAATCTGCCAAAGTCATCAGCGAATAAGCAGGTTACGGGTAGCATAATCCGTGCAACAACTGTTTATTGCTGATTTACATTTGTCGCCCGATCACCCTCGCCTTGTGCGGGGGTTTTTAGATTTACTGATTCAGTATGAAAGTGCTATTGACCAGCTCTACATTGTAGGTGACTGGTTTGAAGCATGGCTGGGTGACGATGATCATTCAGCATGGCTAGATGGTATTGTTAAGGCGTTGCAGCAATTTGTGGCACACGGCACGCAAGTGTTTTTTATGCATGGCAACCGCGATTTTACACTTGGCCAGCAGTTTATGCAGCGTTTTGATGGACAACTGATCCGCACTGAACGCCTGACCATCAAAAATGCAGGATTAACTGTGGTATTAGAACATGGCGATGCCTTATGTACCGATGATATTTCCTATCAGCGTTTTAAAAAAATTATTCGTAATCCGCTGGTCATGACAACTCTACTGCATTTGCCATTGACGTTACGTCGCAAGGTGGCGCAACAAGCGCGTCAAAAAAGCAAAGCCAGCCATCAGCACAAGTCTGCTTATATTATGGATGTAAACGAACAGGCTGTCGCAACAGTGCTTAACCAGCATGATGTCTTGCTGCATGGTCATACCCATCGTCCTGCGATTCATGAGTACAGTAATGGCAAAAAACGGGTGGTACTGGGTGACTGGCGCGAACCTGAATCCACAGCAAGTTTAACAACAGGTTTGTCCTATGGCAGCGCCATGATTGCCCTACTGAATGAACACGGCCTGCAATTGCTTGAATGGAAGTTCTAGCCTGCTTCCCAGCCCATCATTGCTTGTTAGATGACAGTTATAAAACGCCTTCAAAAAGCACACTCATAAAAAAACCAGCCTAAAATCAGACTGGTTTTTTGTCACTCTCAATATATTAAGCAGGAACCATCTTGGCCAGTGGTTCACGTGCCCACACGCGGTGCTTTAACAAGCCCTGCTTGAGCTGATCCTGTAGCTTGGCAAAATCATTACCAGTGAGCGTTCCTTCATCCGGTTTTAGGTGAAGCTGTTGCAGCAATTTCGCATACTCACCCAGTAGTACCAAGGGTTTTAAATGTTTATAGGTTTCTAGCAAATAATGCAGACCTTCACCATTTTGCTGCATGGCACTGACATCATCACCATCCACCATCACCATCGCATCAAACATAATAGAGGGCATGCCGTCCATCGCTGCATCGACTTTAAGCATATCGCCTTTGTTGGTTTTTACAGGTGCTGGACTGGGGCCAACCAGTTTCACCACAGCCATTTCCTCAATTGCCCAATTTAAAATCGTTTCCACCGTATCTGCATTAACGCCATTGCTCACCAGTACGGCAATCTTGCGTGCCTTGATGTCAGTGGGCAGCAAATTCATTTGGCTTAATGCCGGTGAGGGTTGCAGATTAAACTGCGGTACGTCCACCGTGCCTTTAGTCGGTGGCTCTACGCCAAGATTCATCGCCACTTTTCCAGCCAGCTCCAGATCAATATTGGCTAAAATTTCATTGACCGTACGCTCACGAATCCATACTCGCTCTACTTTACCGAGTTCAAAACTGTAGCCAGCCACCACATGCGCTTGCTCTGCTTGGCTCAAGCTTTGATAAAACATACGGGCTTGCGAGAAATGATCGGCAAATGACGGACTCCGTTGACGGATTTTATGCCCATCTACCCGTTCCTGATAACTCTCAAAACCACCTTGTGCTGCGGCAGGTGGCGTTTCGCGTGGCCAGTTATTGTCAATGGAATTGGGATTATAAGAAGCACGCCCCTTATTGATAGTTTCACGGTGCAGGCCATCACGCTGATGATTATGAAACGGACAAACCGGACGGTTAATAGGAATTTCGTGGAAGTTTGGCCCACCTAGTCGGGTGAGCTGCGTATCGGTATATGAAAATAGTCGCCCCTGAAGCAAAGGATCGTTGCTAAAATCGATGCCCGGTACAATATGTGCTGGACAAAACGCCACTTGCTCGGTTTCTGCAAAAAAGTTTTCCGGATTACGATTAAGTACCATTTTGCCTAACGGCGTTACAGGCACTAATTCTTCAGGAATCAGCTTAGTCGGATCAAGAATATCAAAATCAAACTGGTGCTCATCTTCTTCTGCAATAATCTGTACACCCAGTTCCCATTCAGGATATAAGCCTGCTTCAATACTTTCCCACAAATCGCGACGATGGAAATCAGGATCTTTGCCTGCCAATTTTTGTGCTTCATCCCACACTAGAGACACTACACCCTGCAAAGGCTTCCAGTGAAACTTCACAAAGCGACCTTTACCTTCCGCATTGATAAAACGGAACGTGTGAATACCAAAGCCCTGCATACTGCGTAAATTACGCGGAATCGCACGATCTGACATTTGCCAGGTCACATGATGCGCTGTTTCTGGTGTTAAGGACACAAAATCCCAAAACGTATCATGCGCAGACTGACCTGTCGGAATTTCATTGTGTGGCTCAGGTTTGACCGCATGCACCACATCGGGAAACTTAATGGCATCCTGAATAAAAAAGATCGGCATATTGTTGCCTACCAGATCATAATTGCCTTCATCCGTATAAAATTTTACGGAAAAACCGCGTGTATCCCTGACGGTATCGGCTGAACCACGAGGCCCTTGCACGGTTGAAAATCGGGTAAATACCGGAGTTTGCTTGTTAGGGTCTTGCAAAAATCCGGCTTTGGTCAGCTCAGCATGGTTTTTATAAGACTGAAAATAACCATGGGCAGCACTACCACGCGCATGCACCACCCGCTCTGGAATCCGCTCATGATCAAAATGAGTAATTTTTTCACGCAGGATAAAATCTTCTAGCAGCGTTGGGCCACGTACATCAGCTTTCAGGCTATTTTGGTCATCTGCAATTTTAACGCCCTGATTGGTACGCAATGCCTGATCAGTGGCATCGGCTTTCGCATGTTCTAGTTGTTGATTTTTTTCTGAAATATTTTGGCGATCTGTGGTGTCTGTCCCTGCCAGTTCACTTTTAAACGCATCATTATCAGTTTGCGGGTTCTTTATCATCATAGGCTCCAGTGCGATGGGTTTTTGTGCCTAAAGCCTAAGGGCTTTTATAAGGCATGTTATGACCTGTCTGTGTTGTCAGCGCTATAAATAAGGTAAATTGAACAGTCGATCAATATGCAGGTACGCTTCATAACACATCACAACAGGAAGCACCCGAATGGCTACACAGCTGTTATAGAAGATACGTTTGACTACATTGTTATGCGATATTCTTAAATTAATTATGTCGTTTTTCTAATCAATCAATTTAATAAAAAACCCGCAGACCTAAAGACTACGGGTTGATCTAAGCACACTTCTTTACGGCTTATTTGCTGTAGCGATTCACCATTTTTTCTAAAGAAATCGGGTTGATCTTACTGGCATTACCAGCAGTGCCAAACGCTTCATAACGTGCCACACAAATCTCCTGCATGGCAGTCACAGTCTTGGCAAAAAACTTACGTGGATCGAACTCAGCCGGATTGATGGCCAGCTCACGGCGAATGGCACCCGTAGAGGCCAGACGCAAATCGGTATCAATATTAATCTTGCGTACACCATGCTTAATGGCTTCTACCAGTTGCTCGACCGGCACACCATAAGTTTCCTTAATTTCGCCGCCATACTGGTTAATAATCGCCAGCCAGTCCTGTGGCACCGAGCTAGAACCATGCATCACCAGATGGGTATTGGGAATGCGGGCATGAATTTCCTTGATGCGCTCAATCGCCAGAATGTCATCGGTGGGCGGACGGGTAAACTTGTAAGCACCGTGACTGGTTCCCACAGCAATGGCCAAGGCATCAACGCCGGTATCGGCCACAAACTGAGCAGCTTCTTCAGGATCAGTCAGTAACTGGGAATGATCCAGCACGCCTTCAGCACCAACGCCATCTTCTTCACCAGCCATGCCGGTTTCCAGGCTACCCAGACAGCCAATCTCCCCTTCGACCGACACACCACAAGCATGCGCAAGCTCGACCACACGACGAGTCACGCGCATGTTGTAATCATAGTCAGTTGGGGTTTTGCCATCTTCGGCCAGTGAGCCATCCATCATAACCGAGCTAAAGCCCAGCTGAATGGAACGCTGGCAAATATCCGGGCTAGTGCCATGATCCTGATGTATCACAACAGGAATATGGGGCCATTCTTCAATAGCCGCCAGAATCATGTGGCGTAAAAATGGCGCACCGGCATACTTACGGGCACCGGCGCTGGCCTGCACAATGACTGGAGAGTTGGTCTGGTCTGCAGCCATCATAATGGCACGCATTTGCTCCAGATTATTTACATTAAACGCAGGAACCCCATAATTATATTCAGCTGCATGATCAAGCAACTGGCGCAATGAAATCAGTGCCATATTATCCTCCAGAAAATTGGGTCAATTCTACCGTGTGTCATTCAATATGTCAGTGATATTAGAACTTTTTATTATTGATGAAAGTGTCCTTGCCACAAACCCAAGATACGAAAACAACAAATCCCGTAGCAAGTACGGGATTTGGGTCAATCAACGCTTAACGCGCGCTGTTATCAGCGGCTGCGCCAGTTGTCGCAGCAGCAGCAGCTTCGTTGGCAGCTTTAGCAGCAGAGTTAGCAGCATCCGCAGCAGACTGTGCTGCATTGGCAGCAGATGAACTACCAGCAGCGGCAGTCGTGTCAGTCGTTGCTGGCATAGTAGTGTCAGCAGTATTTGTGGTCATGGTGGTATCAGCCATACCATCTGCTGTTGTATTAGCGGTAGTATCTGTCGTGGTCATGTCAGTCATGGTGTTGTCGGCTGTAGTAGCCATGTTATCCATGTTGGCACTGGTATCAGCAGCGGCTGAATCGGCAGTAGCGGCCGCATTATCTTCAGTATGTTTACTACACGCGCTTAAAGCCAGTGGAATAGCCAGTGCTGCAACTAATAATGCTTGTTTCATAAATCACCTCATAAAAAATTCAAATTATTTATCGATCTAACGCTGGTTTGTCCTAGCCCGTTTGCCAAAATGCAAAACGTCCCAAAACACATGACTTGCCAAAAACAAGTACCAGTTTGATTGCAAGGTCATAGTTATCAATCGCAGACAGGTTAGCATTGGTCTGACTGTTCGAAAAGCCTTCACTGTCTATAATTTCTTATGCAAATGTTGAAGTTACGTTAAGCATTTTGTATTAAAAAATTAATGAAACAGCACAATACGTCATAGCATAAGGCGCTGGAAAGGTTGGTTTACATAGTTTTGTATGTTTTTTTAATCCTCTTCAAGATTTGAAATCTATATCCAGAGAGAGAAAAATATTAATAATTATCTGACTCATGTTTACAAAGTGATAACTAGAGATTTTGCGAAACAGGAAATTTTAAAAATTTGTAAGAGATAAGTTTTTAATTAATGGTCAATGGCCTTTAAAAATAATTCAAACCAATATAAAAAACCCAAATCCCACCGACTGGTCAGGACTTGGGTCAAACTTTAGCAATTGAATACTATTTGGCTTATCAATTAGTTGCTATTGGCTTCGGCAGTTTGCTGTGCAGCGTTGGCTTCAGCCTTGGCCGCTGTTGCATTGGCAGCATCAGCGGTGGCGTTGGCAGCATCAGCAGCAGAACGGGCAGCCGATGCTTGTGCATCACTTGCAGCATCACCCACGGCATCAGCTGCATTGATGGCAGTTCCGGCAACTACTGCACCGGCAGTTTTGGCAGCATCAGCAGTGGCATCAGCAGCTTGAGCGGCATTAGCTTGCGCCTGATCCGCTGCAACACTGGCATCCTGTGCCGCAGAATCAGCAGTGGCTTGTGCATTTTCTTGTGTACGTTCACTACAAGCAACCAGAGAAAAAGGAATCGCTAAGGCAGCAACCAGTAAAATATGTTTCATAAGTCATCTCACAAAAGAAGAAATTAGTTATTTGAATAACGTTCGGTTAATACAGCCACGGCAGGTAAAACTTTGCCTTCAACAAATTCCAGAAAAGCACCGCCGCCGGTTGAAATATAACCTATTTGATCAGATACTTCATATTTATCAATCGCTGCCAGCGTATCACCACCGCCCGCAATCGAAAAGCCCTCACTGTCGGCAATTGCCTGTGCAAGTGTTTGAGTTCCGTTACCAAATGCATCGACTTCAAACACCCCAACTGGGCCATTCCACAGGATAGTTTTGGCATTTTTTAAGAGGGCGGCAAACTGCTGGGCGGTTTGCGGGCCAATGTCCAGAATCATGTCTGAGTCAGCAATCTCGCTCACATTTTTGGTCACTGGCGTACTGGCAGCAACCGAACCAATAAAGTCACTAAAATCAAACTGACTGGCATCGGCCACTACTACATCAACCGGAAGCGGAATATTGATTTTGGCTGCAATAGCTTTGGCGGTATCAATCATATCGGCTTCAATCAGCGACTTGCCGACGTTATAACCGGCAGCCGCCAAAAAGGTATTGGCAATACCACCACCCACAATCAGCTGGTCGCAAATGCCCGACAGCGAGTTTAAAACATCAAGCTTGGTTGACACTTTGGAACCGGCCACAATGGCAACCATGGGCTTTTCTGGTGCCTGCATGGCACGACCCAGTGCATCCAGCTCAGCCGCCAGTAACGGACCTGCTGCTGCAACCTTGGCCAAACGCGCAACGCCTTCGGTTGAAGCTTCTGCGCGATGTGCGGTGCCAAAAGCATCCATCACAAACACATCACATAAGTTGGCATACTGCTGCGCCAAATCGGTATTATTTTTCTTCTCACCCTGGTTAAAGCGGACATTTTCTAAAAGCACAACCTGCCCTGCATTCACGTCAACGCCATGAAGATAGTCATCTTTTAACGCAACAGGCTGATCCAGTGCATCAGACAAATACTGGGCAACGGGCGCCAAGGATTGCTCTGCCTTAGGCTCACCCTCAACCGGACGACCCAGATGCGAGCATACAATCACTGCCGCACCTTGTTTTAAGGCCTGCTGAATGGTTGGCAATGCAGCACGCAAACGCGCATCACTGGTAATTTGACCATTTTTGACTGGCACATTTAAATCTTCGCGGATCAGAACTCGCTTGCCATTTAAATCAAGATCGGTCATACGTTGAAAATTCATTTAAGCTCTACCCTTCATCAAGAATTAACTACAAAATAATTGGCCGAAATGTTAAAGCAAATCATTACGGGAATCTATGTTTCAATTTACGAAGAAATAATGAAATTTTGCGAAACGAATTGGACAAATACCGTATAAAATCCTATTGTCTAGACAGAGAAGTCTAATTACTTAAGGTTTTGGATATATTTTAACCATGTCAATCAACCCTGTTCCATCACAAAATATTCGAAACGTTTTAGGTGAACGTCTGGCAAGCTGCTGCTTTGACCCAATTACTGGTTTTTTTCGTGATGGCTTTTGCCATACTGGTCCTTATGATCTTGGCCAGCACACAGTATGTGCGCAAATGACCTCAGAATTTTTAAATTTTTCCCAGCAGGTTGGCAACGACCTGACTACCCCTTTGCCAGAAATTGGATTTAATGGCTTACAGCCGGGTGATTTTTGGTGCATTTGCGTAACACGCTGGAAAGAAGCGTATGATGCCGGGGTTGCGCCCCCTATTAAATTACAAGCATGCCATGAACGGGCGTTAGATTTTATATCACTGGAGGTGCTGCGTAATTATGCGATCTGATCAATTTCGGCCACCGATTATTCTGGCCTCGACCTCAAGCATTCGGCGTCAGCTTTTGTCACGTCTCAATGTTCCTTTCGATGTGATTTCTCCAGAAGTTGATGAATCGCCATTTGAGCGCGAAAATGCGCAAACCTTGTCCTGTCGTCTGGCAGAGCAAAAAGCCGCCACCATATCCACCCAGTTTCCACATGCATTGGTGATTGGTTCTGATCAGGTGGTGTGGATTGAAAGTGAACCGCATGTATTTATTGGCAAGCCGCTAACAGCAGCCCGTGCTTATGAGCAGTTACGAATGCTGTCAGGCAAGCTGGTGCATTTTGAAACGGCGGTTAATGTACAGTGCCAGCAACTCAATATTAATCGCACTGAGCTGATTCGTTTTCTGGTGCATTACCGGACATTAACCGCTGTTGAAATTCAGCGTTATGTGGCCTTTGACCAGCCGTATCATTCAGCAGGTAGCATCAAGGCCGAAAGTCTGGGGATTAGTTTGTTTGAAGCCATGCACGGCGAGGACTTTACTGCGTTGATGGGTTTGCCGTTGATTAAGCTGAGCCAAATGCTGCGTGAAGTGGGCTGGCAGGTGCCTTAACTGTTTTTCCAACTCTAGCTACCAGCATGAAAAAAGCCCTTTTAAATCTTAAAAAGGGCTTTTTTTATTGATCACTTCAAATGCAGCTTTTGTAATTCAGCTTAACTAGCCCGTTTTAAGCCCTGCTTTTTCAAGGTCACCATCAGCAAATGCACGGCGGCTGGTGTAACGCCCGGAATACGACCCGCTTGCGCCAGACTGGCTGGCCGCACGTCTTTAAGCTTCTGGGTGATTTCACGCGACAAACCGGACACGGCATCATAGTCAAAATCGATCGGCAATAGGCTTTCTTCGAGTTTTTTCAGTTGCGCCACGTCATCCTGCTGGCGATCAATATAACCGGCATACTTCACGCCAATTTCAATTTGCTCGCCCACCAGTTGCGATACATCAGATCCGGTTAATTCAGCAATCTGGCCAAAATTCACATTGGGACGTTTGAGCAAATCAATCGCACTACATTCCTTGCTCAGTACTTCGCCTGTTTGCTCAACAAACCGCTGACCCAGTTTATTATTTGGCGCAGCCCACAAGTCTTTGAGGCGTGCGGTTTCTTTTTCCACACTGTCCATTTTTTCACAAAAATGTGCCCAGCGTGCATCATCCACTAGACCCATTTCACGGCCAATCGCTGTCAGGCGCTGGTCGGCATTGTCTTCGCGCAGCATCAGGCGGTATTCAGCACGGCTGGTAAACATGCGGTATGGTTCTTTGGTGCCCAATGTAATCAGGTCATCCACCAATACGCCCAAGTACGCCTGATCACGGCTTGGTGTCCAGCCCTCCTGTTCCCACGCACGGCGCGCGGCATTTAAACCGGCCAGCAAGCCTTGCGCACCGGCTTCTTCATAGCCAGTTGTGCCGTTGATTTGACCAGCAAAAAACAGGTTATTGATGGATTTGGTTTCCAGCGTTGGCTTGAGCGCCTGCGGATTGAAGTAATCATATTCAATGGCATAACCGGGACGCAGAATGTGGGCGTTTTCCATGCCCTTGATCGAACGCACCAGCTTAAACTGGATGTCAAATGGCAGGCTGGTTGAAATCCCGTTTGGATACAGCTCATGGGTGGTCAAGCCTTCTGGCTCCAGAAAAATCTGGTGGCTGTCCTTGTCACTAAAACGATGAATTTTGTCTTCAATAGACGGGCAATAACGCGGTCCTACGCCCTCAATCACGCCAGTGTACATGGGCGAACGATCCAGACCACTGCGGATAATATCGTGGGTCTGTTGGTTGGTATGCGTGATATAGCAATTGATCTGCTGCGGGTGCATGGACACATCACCCATAAACGACATGACCGGTATTGGGGTATCACCCGGTTGTGGCATCATCACCGAAAAATCGACCGAACGCGCATCAATGCGTGGCGGTGTACCGGTTTTAAGTCGGCCAACGGGTAGATTAAGTTCACGCAAACGATCTGCCAAGGCAATGGACGGCGGATCACCCGCACGGCCACCACGGGATTGTTGCATGCCAATATGAATCACGCCGCCCAGAAAAGTGCCTGTAGTGAGCACAACAGATTTGGCATCAAAACGAATGCCCATCTGGGTAACTATGCCTTTGACAGTATCCCCTTCCACCACCAGATCATCAGCTGCTTGCTGAAAAATATCCAAGTTAGGCTGGTTTTCCAGTATTTCACGTATAGCCGCTTTATATAAAATACGGTCAGCCTGTGCCCGCGTGGCACGAACTGCTGCGCCTTTACGACCATTGAGTACCCGAAATTGAATACCGCCCTTATCGGCCGCCAAGGCCATGGCACCACCCAACGCATCAATTTCGCGCACCAGATGCGACTTACCAATCCCGCCAATGGCCGGATTACAGCTCATCTGTCCTAAAGTTTCAATATTATGCGTGAGCAGCAGGGTTTGTCGTCCCATGCGTGCAGCAGCCAGCGCGGCTTCTGTACCGGCATGACCACCGCCAATTACAATCACGTCATACGCTTTAGGATAATGCATCTTGATGTCTACAGGCTAAAAAACAGGCGTTAATTATAGTCTAATTTTGCCATTCACCATAGAGATAGTTCATGCTTGCCGTGGCAATTTTACTGTGAAATATTTTTGGACAATCGCAGAAGATTTATGTCATATATCATCTTAACAAAAAATGGAATCATGATGATGACAACAATGACCAACCGCCCTACAGCTGCTTTTATAGGTGCAAGCTGGATTGCCCTGTTTGCAGGTGCTTTGGCTTTTTGTATTGGCTTATGGAATGCGCCTCTTTCCTTGCATGAAAAAGGCTATTATTTGATAGTGATATTATATGGTCTATTTTCAGCGGTTTCCCTGCAAAAAACGGTGCGCGATCAGATTGAACATATTCCTGTTACTGCAATTTATTTTGGGCTGTGCTGGGCTTCGGTGATTATTAGTATTGCCTTACTGGCTGTTGGATTATGGAATGCACCCTTGGCGTTAAGTGCGAAAGGTTTTTATATCATGTCTTTTTTGCTGGCTTTGTTTGGTGCAGTCGCTGTGCAAAAGAATATCCGTGATCTGGTGCATAATCAACAAGATGCCGCGCCATCTTATACGCCTGAACAACCCGATTAACTATTTTTAATCTGTTCTGTTCACTGCTATTTATTAACAGGAAAAAAGCCCGTCAATTGACGGGCTTGCAGGTTACAGCTACAGCAACAACACGGTTTTAAACACGAAGACTTTAAACGGTTTCAGCGGCCTGTTTCGCGTCTTTGGTCTGACCAATGACATTCAGGAGCTGATCCACCACGTTATATTTGGCAAACAACCGTGCACGTGCTTTTGGATGCACATTGGCCTTGTTCAGATCACCTTTGTAATGATCTACCACGCGCTGATCCATCAACTTGAACCACCATTGTGGAATCACCGCAGGCAACAATAATGACGCATAACCTGCTGGCAATTGCGGTACATCATCAAAATGACGTAAAGCCTGAAATGCCCGTGTTGGATACGCATGATGGTCGGAATGCCGCTGTAACTGGTACAGGAACAGGTTGGTGACCATGCTATTACTGTTCCAGCTATGCTCAGGCTGGGTACGCACATATTTGCCATTCGGCAATTGCTCGCGTTTTAGTCCATAATGTTCAAGGTAGTTAATCACTTCAAACAAGGTAAAACCATAGACGGCTTGCGTGACCAGATAAGGAAGTACACGACGGCCAAACAAGGCAATCATGGTGGCATGAAATCCGGCTGACATCGCCCAGCCCTGTAATAGCTCATTTTCCAATGACCAGAATGTTTTACCTTTACGCTCTAAGCGGCGCGCTTCAATTTCAATGGCTGATTTAAAACTGCCGACAACAGTCCGTGGCCAAAACTGCCAGAAGCTCTCACCCAGTTGTGAAGATGCTGGATCTTCAGGGGTGGCGACACGACGATGATGCCCATAAGGATGCTCTACCCGAAAATGAATATAACCCGTGGGCAAAAGTGCCAGATGCGATAAATAATGATAGATTTTTTCAGATTTATGGCTCAGCTCATGCGCGGTATTTAAGGCAATCCCATTTACTGCGCCCACTGACATGCCCAAAACAATCTGGTCAATCAGCGGCGTTTCCTTACGGCTAGCAGCGTAGGCACCGACCAGTGTGGCCAGATACTGTGCTGGAATATACGCCTTCACAATACGCATATAATACGGATCGTTTTCCAGCTCTTTAATGGCTTCTTCGGGATGGTTTTCGGCATCGGCGCCCACGATCTTGTCAATCATTGGAATCACACCATGCAACATGATAGGACCCAGCGCAGATAAGGCGCGCAGCTTTTTGGGTGCAATAGCATAGCCAGTGGCAGCAACCAGACCAATCAAAGGCAAGGCAGGACTTAATAACCACAAATAACGCTTAGGATCTTTATGTTTGGCTTTTTCAATGGCGCGTTGCTTTAGCAAGGCCATCGGGGTGTTGGCGTTCATGAAACTTCACTCCGGCATTTATATATTCCATGACCTTATCATTGACCAATGGTAGAATAACTTCCAGTGGTGATCGTCCAAAAAATCTATTACAGACGCTTTTGACATCATTTCTGATCAATACCAAAACATTGCACAGCAGAGCCAGCCATGGATGCCTTGAGTAAGATTCTGGATGATATACACATGCGCGGTGCCGAATATCTTTATACTTCGGGTCGCAACGACTGGCATTTTTGCCTGGATACCCAAGGCGAGTTTGTTTTTCATATCATGATGTTTGGCCATGCCATATTGCACATTGACCCACAAACTGCCTCGGAAGCACCTGCCCCACAGGCCATTCAGGGCGGCGATATTGTCATTATCCCCAGTGGTAAGAAACACCATGTTTATGGTTGCAGTGCCAATGCAGCCTGTGTCAAGCCACACGATCTTTATCCTGAATTTAATGGCCACCGCAACGATCCTGTTTTGCTAGGCGATAGGGGTCAGGGACAAACATTGCTGCTGAGTATTCGCTGCCTGTTGGATGTAGACATGGCGCGGCCCTTACTTTCTGCCCTGCCAGTAGTCATGACCATTGGCAATGCCATGGGAACTGGCGCGCCACCGTGGTTACAAATTGGCTTACAGTTTTTGGCGCTGGAAGCCGAACGTAGCCGCCCCGGACGCGATACCTTACTCAACCGTTTGGTCAGTATGCTCATGATTGAATGTGTACGTGACCACATTGAGCAGTTGCCGGAAGGTTCGGAAAACTGGCTGACTGCGCTGCGTGACCCGCAACTGGCGCCAGTGCTAAGTGCCATTCATGCGGCACCCGAAAAACCGTGGACTGTTGCTGATCTGGCCAGCCTTGCCTGTATGTCACGCTCTGCCTTTGCCGAACGCTTTAGCACCACCATGGGAGATACCCCGCTGGCTTATCTGGCGGCTCACCGCTTGCGTCTGGCCGCATGGCATTTGCGGGAAAGCCAGATTTATAACAACCAGCAAAGTATTGCGCGTATTGCTGAAAAAGTAGGATATGCCTCAGAAACTTCATTTAGTCAGGCGTTCAAGCGTTTTTATGGCGCTTCGCCCAGCCAGTATCGCAAACAAAATCCTGAAGCTTCCTAAAGTGTGCCATGCATCACCTTTCAAAATGACATTTTTGTTAAAACGTCAGGTTTTTTTAACTCATTATTAAATAAAAAATATTTTATAAAACATATCAATAAAATAGTTGAAGTATTCGTGCGAAAGGCTACTGGCGTAACAATGGCTACAAATTGCGGGTGTTTCCACACAAATCGTAAAACGACATTCATCATGGTTTTGCCTTTAATCAACGATTCAAGATAGCTATTGAATAAAACAACTTTGTTTCTGCCTTTGGCAGTTTGAGTTTTAAAAATGAGGCAACGATACATGAATCAGGCTCTTGCTGCGGATAGGTTTTGCCAGAAATTTCCTGTTGTCTTTGACTGGACGGTGTTGATTGAAAGTCATCATCTGGATTTTGCAGAATTAAACAGTCTAAATTGTCATTCTACAGCTTGGTCAATGAGTAAGGGCAAGCCGTTGATTTATGCCCAGATTGAAAACCTGATGCAACACGGCTTTAAAAAATTCCTGATTGCCTTGTTTCGCGTCGATAGCATTGTCAGGCAGCAAATCCAGCAATTGCAGACATTGTATCCAGCTTGCACATTTAAATGCATACAGGTTCGGGATTCATGGTTTTTTGAACAAACTACCAGTCTGACCCTGCAAGCTGAAAAATACCTGCAACATTATATTAATATTTTTTTATGCCATGATCCGGTGACGCCCTCATTTGTCTGGGTGCAAAAAATCCAGAGCCGCCGTTTTAACCCTATTCAATACTTAAAAATTGACCCACATCATGCCTGTCCGCTGGTTTGGGTCAAGGATCAAAATACCTCTGAAAAAAATTCAGGCAGCGCTTGCGACGTATTGGGATTTTGGTTGGACATCAAGGGTTTTGCGCACCGTTATCGCCGCTTGCGTCATATGACACCGGTCGTGCAGGGTTCCAGAATTCAAGCCTGTTTTCATCAAGTCAACCAGCACTGCGAAGAAATCCTGCTGCATCCGGAAGCGCATGATCTACTTACAGATTGCAGCAATGACAGCATGGTGGCCAGTCGCTGCTTTAATCAGGTTTCCATTGACCCAAAAATGGGCGTGGTCACCAAACAATCCACTGAAGTGCGAAAACTACAGCAGGAAGTGCATTTTTATCAAAGCCTGCCTGCGCACTTGCAGATTTATTTTCCACGACTGCTCGATTCCGGCCTAACTGCTGTCGATACAACGACTACCAATACAACTGCTGTCGATATAGCTACTGCCAATATAACCACTCATAATGATCCAGCAAGTACGGTAAACGGTACGGCATGGTATTCACTGGAATATTATCCGTATAAATCGCTGTCGCAATACTTTGTGTACTATGCCCTGCCTGTTGAAAGCTGGGATGATATTTTTGATCGCGTGTTGTCCATTCATCAGCAATTTATCTCAACCACTAGCCCGCATTCCGAACCACTAGCGGCTAAATCTGCCTTCATTGACAGTGACGCGCTCAACCAGTTTTATGCGCACAAACTCAATGCCCGATTGGCACAGGCCAGAAGCAGTGTTGATCTGCAACATATTTTGGATGCCAAAACCATTTGTCTCAATGGTCAAACCCTGCATGGTTTTGCCACGTTGCAACCCTGGCTGATGCAGCAGATCAAACAACTTAGCACCAATGTTGAAATTGGCTTTGTGCATGGTGATCTGTGTTTTTCCAACATTTTGTTTGAACCCGGCAGTGGCGTACTGCGGCTGATTGATCCACGTGGTGATTTTATGGGTTCTGTCAATCAGGGTGATCCGCGCTATGACCTTGCCAAGGTACTGCATTCAGTGCATGGACGTTATGACTTTATTATCAATGACTTGTTCCGGCTGGAACAGGATGGCCTGAACTTTGAACTCAGTATGCCGCAATCAGACTACCTAGAAAGCGTTCAAGCGCTTCTGTTTGATAAAATACAGGCACATACAACCTACGCGCTAGATGAGCTGATTTTGCTGGAAAGTCTGCTGTTTTTGACCATGTTGCCCCTGCATCGTGATCAGCCCAAACGCCAGATTGCGTTTTTGCTCACCGGCCTCAAACTGCTCAATGCTGTTTATGCGCGTGTTACTGCAACGGCACCCTTGCAGCACAGCGACTTAATACAACAGAGCGTGTCGATACAACATGGCAACAGCAATACCGCTTCGCAGCCCGTGGTCATAGCAGCGATGGCAGCAGAGGCAGTAAACCAGAAACAAAACTGGCCTATCGGCGTTGTACCCGCACCAGTACAGGCCATTGAAACCGTCATTTGATTATAAAAACAGGGGTTAAACATGCGCTTATGTATTGATATTGACGGTACGCTGTGTGAAATCAGACAGCCACATCAGACCTATGCAGACGTGCAACCGCTGCCCGGTGCTATCGAAAAACTTCAAGCACTGCGCAAGGCCGGTCATTACATTATTCTGGCCACTGCCCGACACATGAAAACCTGCGATGCCAATGTCGGCATGGTGATTGCGCGTCAGGGCAAAATTCTGCTGCAATGGCTGGAAGACCATCAGATTGAATACGATGAAATCTGGTTTGGCAAACCAAATGCCGATATTTACATTGATGATCGGGGCTACCGTTTTCAGGGCAACTGGCCTGATATTTCTATTGAACAACTGAGCGAATTGGCCATGCCAGAAATTGCCATGACAGGCAATGGGTCGCAGGGTACAACCAAGCACAAGACTAGTACTGCAAGACATGCTGCATCGCCACGAGCTGCGGTTAGCGAACAGGTCTAAAGCCTCATCCGAATCAAGGAGTTTGAAATGAATATCGTTATTCCCATGGCAGGTGCCGGTTCACGGTTTAGTAAGGCAGGCTTTAGCACGCCAAAACCACTGATTGAGGTACACGGCAAGCCCATGTATCAGTGGGCGACCAATTCGCTGCCATTAGAATACGCGTCACGACTAGTTTTTATTGTGCGTGAAGATGCCTTTACCGCACAGATTATTGACGACATCAACAAGACCTACGGCATGTTTGAACCCCGCATTAAGGTGTTGGAAAGCCTTAGCCGAGGTCAGGCAGAGACCGTATATCTGGCGCGCGATTTGATGGATTTAACCCAGCCTACCCTGATTCATAACGCTGATACGGCATTTCAACACATGGACATGCCGGATGATGATGTGTTTGGCGGACTGGTGGTATTTGAAGCAGCGCCAGATGATGCCCGCTGGAGCTTTGCCAGAACACATGATGAACAGCCTGATCGGGTGATTGAAGTACGTGAAAAAAAGATTATTTCACGGCTGGCGTCTACTGGAACCTACTATTTTTCTGATACCGCCTGGCTGTTATATTCAATCAAACATTCATTGTTAAATAATATGACCGAACAAGGCGAGTTTTATATCGCGCCTCTGTATAACCGCGCCATTGAAGATGGACACTATATCCAGCGCTTAACTTGTAAGCATTTTACCTGCCTTGGTACGCCGGAAGAACTGGAAAGTGCCTTGCCGCGCATGCCGTTGCTGATGAACAGCCAGATTACCCAGATTGCGGTTTAACTTGAGCTCGGCACAAAAGGCAAAAGACTTTCTGTGTAGGGAAATCTTATTCAATAAGCCCATCCCTTTTACAAATGACGTTTAACATGACTTCTAATACGACTTTTAATCTAATGAAGCATCAGGATTTTTTTAAATTAAATTCGGCACAAATGCTGCAACAGCTTCAATCGACTAATTTGCCGAAAGGCTTAACAGCCCCGATAGAATCTTCTGCTGCTTTACTAAAACCGATTGATAGCTGTGACATTAGCGTGGTGATTCAAGGGCCAGTGTTTAGTCATACCACGCCGCTGGCACCGGATGGCATTACCCGACAGGTATTACAGGCACTCAGGCAATATTTGCCACAAGCCACGCTGATTTTATCCACATGGAAAGACCAGCCAGTAAAAGGTTTGGATGCAGATATCCTATTACAGCTTGATGATCCGGGAACCACCAGTTTTTACCGCAAAGGTGCCAAAGCTGAAAACCTGTATAACAACGGCAATCGATTGATTTTTTCAACGCAAGCTGGACTAGCACAGGTTAAAACCAAATATACCCTGAAAATCCGTAGTGACCTGTTGCTGTTTCATCCGCTGTTTAGCAGTTACTTTAACCAGTTTTATCATATCGATGCACCATGGCAAGTATTGCAACAACGTATTATTGGCTTTCCAATTTATAGCCTAAAATATGAAACTGCTATACAACCAGACCTCAGTCAAAAAATACAATCACGACCCTTTCATGTATCGGACTGGGCTTATTTTGGCCTAACCACTGATTTGCAAACCCTGTTTGATTGCCCGCTCATGGATGAACCATCCACATCACGCTGGTTTGAGTCGCGTCCCAAGCCTAGCAATGACTTATGGCCAGACCGCTTGTGGCGTTATTCACCGGAGCAATATATTGTATCCAATCTGGCTCAGCGCACTTTGGGTATTCGCTTAGATCACGCCTCACAGGATGACGCAGAAATTTTACAAGCTTCCGAACGTTTTATTGCCAATAATTTTATGATTCTGGATCAGCATCAATGGGGTTTATGGTCGCTAAAATTACAGGTTTATCAGGATCAGCTTCCACCTGAATTGCTAAAAGGTCTATATAGCCATCAGGTCTGGTATCAAGATTACCAAAAATACAGCATGAACACGCCCAACCTGATGCAGGCTTAGTGGATATTTTCTGGACTAGCGGTTTGTAGATCAGAGATATTTTTTAGATCAAAAAAGCCGCTTTATGCTGCATTGAAGCGAGAATAAAGCGGCTTTTTTATTGTGAAAAACAACTTAAGATTAAACCTGCCGATGTTCGGCCTGCAAGTATTCATCTGACTGCATTTCCAGCAAACGCGAACGGGTACGCTCGATTTCAAACGCCAGTTTTTGCCCCTCATACAATTCCAAAATGGATTGCTGCGCGGTCACAATCAGCTTGACCCCACGGTCATAAAACTCATCGACCAGATAAATCAGTCGTCGCGTGGCATCGGCAATATTGTCATTTAACACGGGCACTTTACCCAGCAAAATGGTGTTGTAGGTATTGGCCAGCTCAATATAATCTGCCGGACTGCGCGGCTTCATGCACAGTTCGGCAAAATCGCACCACAATGTATCTTCGGTATGCCCGCGTGTTTCAATCAGACGCTCATTGACTGTAATGGGTTCATCAGAATAGTCCTGCTGGCATGTCAAAGCTGCAAAGCGTTTGGCCATCCAGATTTCGGCATCATGCGTCAAAGGCGATAAATACAAATGCGCCTGTTTCAGCACCCGCAAGCGATAATCAATCCCGGCATCCACGTTGAGCACCGTACAGCGATTTTTAAGCATGGCAATCGTCGGTAAAAACCGGTCACGGTGAATGCCATTCTTATATAGGCCATCTGGCGCAATGTTAGAAGTTGCCACTAGCGTAATGCCGCGATCAAACAGCATTTGGAACAAATCACTTAAAATCATGGCATCAGTGACATTAGTGACAAAAAACTCATCAAAACAAATAATCACGGCATCGGCATAAATCCGGTCAGCCACAATTTCCATGGGGTCACGCTGACCTGTCAGGCTATTTAGCTCTTTATGCACGCGCTGCATAAAATGATGAAAATGCATACGCATTTTACGACGAAATGGAATCGATTCAAAAAACTGATCCATGAGCCATGTTTTGCCACGTCCTACGCCACCCCACATATAGACGCCCGTGGGCACTGGAGGCTGCCTTAACCGGCCAAAGGGTTTTTTGGAATATTCATAACGCTGGATCAGATGTTGCCAGACCTCATTGAGTGCATGAATGGCTGCGCCCTGCTCCTCATCCGGCATAAACTGCCCAGACGCCAGCGCATCCGTATAGCGCTGTTCGGGGGAACGCGCATCCGGCGCATAAGGATTTCTGGGATGTTCTGGCGCTTCAATACTCATATAGGCTGCTCTAACACTACAATTGACTCAGTAAAATAAAAATATGCAACTCAAAACTTTTAAAAGCAGATTAAAAATATGCTAAAACCATGCTTCAAATCATTAGGGAAAATACAATGCCAGTTGCTGGCATAACTCCGGTAAATGGCCATGAAAAAAATGGCTACAATTTGGCATCATGACCAGTTGCAGATCAAGCTGGCTAGCCCATGCAATGACTTCGTCCGGCGGTACAACTTCATCCACCTCCCCCATCAACACCACGGTATCAGATGCAAGGCTTAAATCCTGCATGGGATAATGATGCACTGGCGGTGCCACCAAAAAGGTTTTAAGCAGTTTAAAAGCAGCTAACTCGGCATTGATTTGTTGCTGGTTAAAGCGCGACGCAACCGCAGCAGCAATATACGCGCCAAAGGAAAATCCAGCCAGATACAATTGAAGGGGTTTTGCATTGTTCTGTGCACTATTGTGAATATCGCTTTGCGGACTACTCTGCATATCGGCCTGCTGTTGAACCGGGCTTTGCTGCATGATCCAGTCCAGCACTGCCAGCGCATCATCAATCTCGCCGACCCCATTGGCATGCTGCCCAGTGCTGCTGCCAACGCCCCGAAAATTGAACGTCACCACAGATATATTCTGGTTTTTAAAAAACCGCGCCAGTGTAGTGACCACCTTGTTGTCCATGGTGCCACCAAACAAAGGATGTGGATGGCAAATCAGCACCACCTGATTAGACGCTTGCCAAAGCGCACGCACCTGCAATGAACCGGCTGGCGCAGCAATCTGGATATCGCTCATGGCTATGGCCCTCAAGCCGTGATGAAAATCTCTATGCAACATGAATGCGATGTCACATGTATCGTATGCAACCCGCATTGGCTTTGATCGTGCAAAAGCATCAAAAGCAGTGCTGTATATTACGTTTTTTAGCCTTTATATGTAATAGCGTACGACTAAAATCTAATCATTAAGCCCTATAGCTACTCATCTTTTGACAAGCTGTCTATTATCGTCTATCTAGCCTGCTGCGCCTTGCGGTACTGGTTTGGACTTTGGCCACTCCAGCGCATAAAGGCATGGGCAAAAGCCGAGGCTTCATTGTAATGCAGCTTTTCAGCAACTTGCTCAATCGACTCACTACTGGACAGCAGCAACTGGCAGGCTTGCTCAAAGCGCAACTGGTCGCGCAGTGTGCGAAAACTGGTCTCTTGTTCAGCCAGCCGATAGCGCAAGGTACGCTCAGACAAACCCAATGCCGTAGCCACTGCAGCAATCGGCGGCAGAAAGTGGCGCTGCATGTTTAAATAATCCAGCACTTGCTCCTTAATAGACACGCCCTGCTGCTCTTCCTGCAAATATTGCTGCAATGCCTCATCACATTGCTGCCGGTATCGCTGATGGGTGGCGGCATCACTGGCCATAATTGGATGATTCAAATCGGTGGTCTTGCAGTAAAATGCCCCAAATGGCTGATCAAAATAAAGTGGCACCGTATAAAACTGCTGGTATTGCTGTAAAACTTCTGGATCGCTAGGCGCACTAAACGGCAAATCAATGCGCTCAATCGAAATCTGAACGCCCAATGCCGCTTGCATATCGTTGAGCAATTTTAATGTGCCTGCAATTTCGGCATCGGCTCGGAAGCGATGTAGCACCGGATCAGTTTCCAGTGAATCGTAGCGGAGAATAGTTAAATCCTGCTGCTGACTTAACGCCAGTTTGCCAAACAGAAAAGTGATTTTTTGATAGTTCACCCCCAGTTGCATGGCCTGCTGCAAATCGGGGCTGGTCATCAGCAACATGAGCAACGGCCCATAACCGGCCAGATTAAACTGCTGTCCAATATACAAGCCAATGGCTGGATGACGGATTTGACCCACAATTTGCTTTTGAATAGCATATTCCAGCTCAAGGTCAATCACTGCCGAGGGATCAAGCTGACTTACATCCAGTGCCAGATTGTGCAAAATAGCCTGCATATCTTCGCCTGCTGCCTGCAAACCCTGTAATAAATACAATAATCCCAACACTGAGCGTTTGGCCATAGCTGTCCAGTCTAATGAGGTTGCCTAATAATTTTAAACCGTTATTGCAGCGCGTTATATTCAATCATTTGCGTATTAAAATGAGGAGGCACAAATTACACCTACCAAATTATACTTAACAACCTATGTAGCACAATTTACAAAAAAGGGCGTTTGCCGAAAAAAACAATTTCCTTGTCAACCTTAGCATGGTTTATCATCGCGCACTTCTTTAGTATTGCCCGCAGATTACATTTTTATCAAAAAATGTCTTACCGATTGTTGCTCAGGAGCCTGACATGAATGCTTCAGTAAACCCAAAAAAGAATGGTGGATCATCTTCCGAAGCCTCGCGTGTGCTGGAAATGGTCATTATTGGCGCTGGTTTTGGTGGACTGGGCATGGCCATCCGCATGCTACAGGAAGGCCGTAAAGACTTTTTATTACTGGAAAAAGCCAGTGAAGTGGGTGGCACATGGCGCGAAAACAGCTATCCGGGTGCCGCTTGCGACGTGCAATCCCACATGTATTCCTTTTCCTTTGCGCCAAAGAATGATTGGTCAAAACGCTACGCTGAACGTCCTGAAATTTATAACTATATTCAGGAAACCACTGATAAATTTGGCTTACGCCCATACCTAAAATTCAATGCCGAAGTACGCGGTGCCCATTTCAATGAACAGGGCGCATACTGGAGCTTAGACCTCAAAGACGGCAGCACGTTATATACCAAATACGTGGTGTTGGCTTCTGGGCCATTGCATGTACCGCAAATTCCCAACTATAAAGGCATGGAAAAGTTCAAGGGCAAGATTTTCCACTCTGCACAGTGGGACCACAGCTACGACCTGACCGGCAAAAAAGTAGCCTCTATTGGCACGGGTGGCAGTGCGATTCAGTACATTCCGGAAATTGCACCAAAAGTACAACAACTAGACGTTTATCAGCGCACGCCGGCATGGGTTATTCCACGCGATGAACGCAAATATGGCAACTTTGATAAAGCCCTGTTTGAAAAAATTCCATTTGCCCGTCAGTTACATCGTGCCCGCCTGTACTGGAGCAACGAATCGCGGGTAATGCCAATTTTTCATCCAAAAATTATGCAGGCGGCGCAAAAAGGTGTAGAGCTTTTTATTCGTTATCAGGTTAAGGGTGACAAGGAACTGGCTCAAAAACTCACCCCAAACTATGTGTTGGGCTGTAAGCGGATTTTGATTTCCAACCGCTACTATCCTACCTTTACCCGCAACAATGTCGACCTGATTCTGGACAGCATTCAGGAATTTACTGAAACTGGCATTATCACCAAAGACGGTACGCACCGCGAAGCAGATTGTGTGGTACTGGGTACAGGCTTTATTGTTGACCCGCGCATTTACATGAAAGACTTTCCCTGCACTGGCTTAAATGGCCGTGAGCTGATGAATGACTGGAAAGACGGTGCCGAAGCGTTTTATGGCATTAGCGTTGCGGGTTATCCAAACCTGTTTCAACTGGTTGGGCCAAATACTGCACTGGGTCATAACTCCATTATTTTTATGATTGAAGCGCAGGCCAACTATATTCTGGACGCGATTAAAACCGTTGAGAAGAAAAAAGCCGACTATCTGGATGTTAAGCCGGACGTGCAAGCCGAGTTTAATGACAACGTGCAGAAAAAGCTTAAAGGCACCGTGTGGCAAAACGGCGGTTGTGTAAGCTGGTATCAACAAGAAGATGGCAAAAACTTTACCATCTGGCCGGGTTATACCTGGCGCTACTGGCTAGAAACCCGCAAGATCAAGCCAAGTGCCTATCATTTTGTGAAAGTAAAAGCCAAGCAGGCTGTTTAACGACTGGCTAATATGTTAAGAAAGAGTCGCTTTGGAGGCTCTTTCTTAACCAATAGCTTGATCCAGACTTTTTGAATTTAATCAGCCAAGATAAATATTAACTTTGAAATTAAAATTTACATTAGAATAATTTTCCAGTAATCATTAACTATTAAGCTGTTAATTTCCGTTTCACTTAACAATTTCTTAATATTTAGCTTCCCGCTTAGTCGTCATAATAATGATCACGTTAAAACGATACTTTATAATTTTGGAGCGAGTTAATGCTGATAGAAGCAGCCACGCCAGAAAAAACCAGTTCCGATCAGCATAATAATTTGCAAGCTAGTCAACACGCTGAGGATATTCCTAGCCGTTTTCCATTATTTAGTCGCACCCCAAACTTGCATGATCATGATGAAAACAGCATGCGTCAAATATTGCGGGATTATTTTTTAAATACCTTTAACACCTATGAATCGCTGTTTGACTGCCTTGCCAGTGATGAGGCGTTTTATACCCAATCCATTCGCCTGCGCCATCCGCTGATTTTTTACTACGGCCACACCGCCACGTTTTTTATCAATAAATTACTGCTAACACGCATGATTACCGAGCGCATTGACCAACACATGGAATCGGTATTTGCGGTGGGTGTGGATGAAATGAGCTGGGATGATTTAAACAGCGCCAACTATAACTGGCCAACACCTAGCGATGTCAAAGCGTATCGCCATAAGGTACGTGATGTGGTTCTGGATTTAATCGATCATGCCCCGCTACACCTGCCAATCGACTGGAATAACCCGTGGTGGGCTATCCTGATGGGCATTGAACACGAGCGCATTCATCTGGAAACCTCCTCGGTACTGATTCGCCAGCATAAACTGGAGTTTGTAAAACCAGTGCAAGCATGGCAGCCTTTTGCACTCAATCAATCCAACACCCCAAATACCTTACACACTGCGGCACACAATAAACTCATTCAGGTAGCTGCTGGTCAAGTCGTGCTGGGCAAAGAAAAAACTAGTCCCTATTACGGTTGGGATAATGAATACGGCCATCACGACGCGGTCATTGAAGCTTTTGAAGCCACACAATACTTGGTCAGCAATGCCGAATTTTTGGAATTTGTGCAAGCCGACGGCTATAAAAATACCGACTACTGGAATGAAGAAGGCCAAGGCTGGTTAGCATTTACCAAGGCCGATCATCCTACCTTTTGGCGCAAAAACCCCGATGGCTGGCAGTTGCGATTAATGACCGAAGAAATTGCCATGCCGTGGGACTGGCCAGCCGAAGTGAACTATTTGGAAGCGAAAGCATTTTGCAACTGGAAAAAACAACACACTGGCCAAAATGTACGACTGCCAACCGAAGACGAATGGTATCGCTTATATGATGTGGCAGGTATTTCAGAAGTAAACAACAAACCTGCAAGTGCCAATATTCATTTGGATTATGCGGCATCGCCCTGCCCCGTTAATATTTTTCAGCAAGGTGAGTTTTTTGACATCGTAGGTAATGTTTGGCAATGGATGGAAACACCGATTTATCCATTTGAAGGCTTTGAAGTGCATCCCATTTATGATGACTTCACCACGCCCACATTTGATGAACGCCACAATCTGATTAAAGGCGGCTCGTGGATATCAAGTGGCAATGAAACCCTGCGTTCAGCACGTTATGCCTTCCGCCGCCACTTTTTTCAACATGCGGGTTTTCGCTATGTTGTGTCTGGAGATATAGCCCCTGTGCCAAGCTCACATTATGAAACTGACAAACTTTTGTCTGAATACGCTGAATTTCACTATGGCGATAGCTACTTTGGTGTAGAAAACTTTAGCAAAGCCTTGGCTGATTTGGCGATAAAAACGCTGCACACGCCTGAGCTTAAAACTGTGCCTAGACACAAAGCACTGGATTTAGGCTGTGCTTCAGGACGTGCCACATTTGAGTTAGCACAATATTTTGAGCATGTTACTGGTATTGATTTTTCAGCGCGGTTTATTGGCCAAGCGGACAAACTGGCACAAGGCGAAACCTTACGTTATACCTTAGTGGATGAAGGTGAGTTGGTGTCTTATAAATCACGCTCACTGGCTGATTTAGGTTTAAGCCACACACAAGAAAAGGTAAGCTTTTATCAGGGCGATGCCTGTAACTTAAAACCAGTTTTTACTGGTTATGACTTTATTATGGCTGCCAATTTAATTGACCGTTTGTATGAACCCGCCAAGTTTTTAAATCATATTCATGAGCGTTTAAATATGGGCGGTGTGCTGATGCTTGCGTCGCCCTATACATGGCTCACCGAACACACTAAGCAAAAAAACTGGGTGGGTGGCTATAAAAAAGATGGTGAAAACTTTAGCACTTTTGACGGTCTACAGCAGATGTTGTCAAAACACTTCCGTTTGATTCAAGCGCCGCAAGAAGTGCCGT
The DNA here is from genome assembly GCA_004173455.1 of Moraxellaceae bacterium. Taxonomy (GTDB): domain Bacteria; phylum Pseudomonadota; class Gammaproteobacteria; order Pseudomonadales; family Moraxellaceae; genus Alkanindiges. The sequence goes on from SECL01000019.1 coordinate 85,824, forward strand.
TTATCATTCGGGAAACCAAGCGTAAATTTCAGCATACGTTATCGGAAGTGACTTTTTGGCAGCGAGTGGTTTAATTACCCATGTCGTTAGGCATTCATCAAACGCTGTATATTTAGTTATATGTATTCTTAGCGTCAATTCATACTCTAATTGTTTTGACGCTAAGGCTGCTTTTGATTATATTTTCAACCTTAAAACAGCCAATTTATACAAGGTCAATATAATGAAAATACTTCCGTTTTCTATCGTTCCTTTCATGTTTCTTTTAACCGCTTGCGGCGGCGGTGGCAGTGGTGACAGCTTTAACTCTTCCTTTAATGGTAAAGTTACCGTCAATGGACAGGAATACCAGTGCCCTAGCCAGAAAACCTACGATAATTGCAGCAACTCAAGCAATCGCGACTGTTCAGGGTGTACCACAGATTCAGATACCAATGGATCGACTATTACATCAGCTTGTACTGCTACTGCTTCCAATATTTATCAGGTTACGCAAGATGGCTGTACTGTTAATTTCTCCACAGGGAAACAAACAGGGGTTTGCGTATCAGGCAGCTTGCGACTGTTAAGTGGCACAGGATTTACCAAAGCGCAAGTGAGTTCGCAAGGTGCTAGCTTTGCAAATGGTGTGACCATTAATGGTGTGTCACTTAGATGCTCTCTCAATTAATAAATGACGCACTCATTTAAATTAAATGTGGGCATTGCGATTTGTGCTTTTGGACTGGGTTATTTTGCTGCCCACTCCAAAGCCGATCAGCCCTTGGATTCTTCAGAAATATCTAAAGAGGCCATGCAGCATTCCTTAGAAAAAACCAGTGTAGATACCGCCTCTCATACCATAGCCGTTTTAAATAATATTGTGCAAGCAGAGAAAACAGGCAAGCTTATTAGTCAAAGTGACGTGACTGATATTCAACATATTGTAGCAAAAACGCCTGAACAGACTATCAGCACCTATTTAAAAAAAGCTTTTCCGAAGACTGATTTATCGGCTATTAAAGATAAAAGACAGTTTACCAATCGGCTTATTGATGAATTAAGCAATACCGACACGGCTGAAAATAACTTATCAGGCCAGCTCACTGTTTCAAGTAGTCAACTGATGCCAAGACAATCCGAAAATTTAGAACAAGTTTATAAAACTCAGGAAATTTTTGCACACTTCGATAGCTTGGGAAAATTTCCTCAGGATAGTCAGGTTTTTGTGCGCTGGGTCAATCAGGATACAGGCGAAATTCTACTTTTCACCCCTACTACCATTAATGCAGCCAGTCAGCAAAATTGGACCAGCTTTTCTCCTGCGGATGGCTGGAAAGCGGGAAACTATGATGTTAAGTATTATCAAATGAATAATAATTTAGCTCCGATCGCGCAGTCTTCTTTTACGATTAAGCAGGTTATCCAATAGTTTAAAGAATCCTATGGTCGATAACATTGCAATATAAATTTTTGGTCATAACTACTTCCGCTTCTTCTTCCCTACTTTTCCACTGCCCTCACTCAAGCCCTTAGCCACTTGCTGCTGTTGCATGGCCGCATCCTGACCGCTCAACAATTGCAACAACTGCACAATAAATTCAATGCGTTCGGGATGCCCTTGTAGCTGGGCAGATATTTTTAGCCGTTGGCCACCTTCCATGCGATACATGGTTGGTTTGCTTTGTATGAGCTTAATAATAGTCATGGCTTCAACAGGCGTTTCAGGGGAAAATTCCAGTAAACCCCCATTAGTATTAATATCCATTTTTTCAATGCCCAAACTTTCGGCTTTAATCCGAAGCTGATGCACGGCAAACAAATTTTGCGCAGGCGTAGGCAATGAACCAAAGCGATCGATCATTTCCATGCGGATGTCATTGAGTTGTTCGGCATTGGTCATATTGCTAATGCGTTTATAAAACAACAAACGTTGATGCACATCACTTAAGTAATCGTCAGGAATTAATGCAGGCATGTGCAAATTAATTTCAGAGGTTAAAGATAACGGCTCATCCAGATTAAACGACTTACCATTTTGAATCGCCTTGGTCGCACGCTCCAGCATATCCATATACAGGCTATAACCAATTGCCTGCATATTACCGCTTTGCTCTTCACCCAATAGCTCGCCTGCCCCACGAATTTCCAAATCTTCGGTAGCCAGCAAAAAGCCCGCGCCCAGATTGGAAGCACGCTGAATGGCATCCAGCCGTTTTTCCGCATCGCCTTTAAGGTGTTTAACAGAAGGCACCAATAAATACGCATAGGCTTGATGATGCGAGCGTCCAACGCGACCACGCAATTGATGTAACTGCGCTAGACCGAGTTTATCAGCGCGTTCAATAATAATGGTATTGGCACTGGGCACATCAATCCCCGTTTCAATAATGGTTGAACACACCAGCACATTAAACTGTTTGTGATAAAACTGCTGCATCACTTGTTCTAGCTCGCGTTCGCGCATTTGACCATGTGCCACAGCAACTCGTGCTTCGGGCAACAAATTGCGTAAGTCATCCGCCGTGCGCTCAATCGAGTCCACATCATTGTGCAGGAAATACACCTGACCGCCACGTAAAAGCTCACGCAATATGGCCTCTTTCACTGTGGGGTTGTTGTGTTCCATCACAAAGGTTTTCACTGCCAGACGACGTGCTGGTGGGGTGGCAATAATCGACAGGTCACGCATGCCGGAAAATGCCATGTTTAAAGTACGTGGAATCGGGGTGGCCGTTAAGGTAAGCATGTCAACATCGGCACGCAAAGCTTTAATTTTCTCTTTATCACGCACGCCAAAACGGTGTTCTTCATCCACAATCATCAGACCCAAATCATGAAAATGAATGCCATCCTGCAATAATTTATGCGTACCAATCACAATATCCACTTTGCCATCGGCTAAATCAGCAATGGCTTTTTTCTGGTCTTTACTCGAACCAAAGCGCGACAGCACTTCAATTCGTACTGGCCAGTCGGCAAAGCGATCTTTAAAATTATCATAATGTTGCTGGGCCAATAAGGTAGTTGGCACCAGTACTGCCACTTGCTTGCCCGCATGCACCGCCACAAATGCAGCACGCATCGCCACTTCGGTTTTACCAAAGCCGACATCGCCACAAACTAGCCGATCCATCGGCTTATCCTGACTCATGTCATATAAGGTGGCAGTAATGGCGTTGGCCTGATCCACGGTTTCTTCAAAGGCAAAACCATTGGCAAATTGCTGATAGCCTAGCTCATCAATTTCAAACGCAAGGCCGGGTTTTGCTTGTCGCCTTGCCTGAATATTTAACAGCTCTGCGGCCACATCATGAATTTTCTCCAGGGCTTTACGCTTGGCTTTATTCCATGTATCCGTACCCAATTTATGTAGCGGTGCATTTTCAGGGTCGCCACCGCTATAGCGGCTAATCAGTTGCAGGTTAGCCACAGGCACGTAAACCTTGGCATTGGCGGCATAATCCACCTGCAAAAATTCATGCGTTTGCTCGTCAATCTCCAGTGTTACCAGACCACCATAACGCCCAACCCCATGATCAATATGCACAACAGGCGCACCAATCGACAGCTCAGACAAGCTTTTAACCAGAAACTCTTCGGATACTTCACTGGTTTTACGACGGCGACGCTGCACCACACGTTGTTCAAACAACTGGTTTTCAACAATTAACGCAAATTCACCGCGCGCCGCCATGGCATCTAGCAAAGGACTGTCGCCATTGTCAACACTATGAGCACTTTCTACACTGCTCTCATTTTCCACAGGATGATTAGGCGGGATTTGCAGCCAGATACCACGTTCTAAAGGCGCAACCGAAATCGCCACCTGATGACTGCCCTGTAAAAACTCCTGCAAGTTTTCACATACAGTCAAATCGCGTAGCACTGGTTTAAACAGCTCTTTTAAGCTTTCACGTCGGCCAGCACTTTCTGCCACAATTAAAATACGGCCATTAAAATGGGTAATAAATTCCTTAAACGCCAGCAAAGTATCACTGGCTCGATAATCAATAGGCAGCTTGGGCGGCACATTGGCAGCCACATTAAATACACCTGCCCGTTCACTAATCGGATTTTCTGACAGCACCAAACGTCCAAAGCTTTTTAAACGGCCAAATAGCTCATTAACGGTTAAAAATAACTCGTTAGGTGGCAAAATAGGCTGGGCTGTATTATGCCGTCTATCTTCATAGCGCTGCGTGACTTCCTGCCAAAAGCTGGTTAAACAGTCTTCAACCGCAACATCTGTGGCAATTAAGGTATTCGACGGCAAATAATCAAAAAAAGTTCCGCCTTCAACAAATGCATCACGTTCAAAAAATAACGGCTGATAATATTCCAGACCCGGTGCCGCAATACCATTGAGCACATCTTCATATAACGGCATTTTTTTTGGGCTGGCTTGTGGAAACAGTTCAGCAAAACGCGCCCGAAACTCTCCCCGACCTTCAATCAGTGGAAATTCACGCGCAGGCAGCAACGTAAATTGTTCAATCTGCTCGGTGGTGCGCTGGGTTTCCACATCGAAATGGCGCAGCGTTTCAATGTCATCATCAAACAAATCAATCCGAATTGGTGCGGCCTGTCCTGTCGGAAAAATATCCATCAGACTACCACGCACCGCAAATTCGCCTGGCTCAAATACCGTGTCGACGCTACGATAGCCAGCACGGGTTAACCGTTGCCGTTCATTTTCAACATCAAACTTCTGGCCTTTTTTGATATTAAAATGCTGACCGAGCAACCAGCTTGGTGGTGCAATACGTTGACTGAGCGTACTGGCCGCAATCAGCACAATGCCACTTTTGGGCATGTTGGATAAAATTGCCAAACGCTCGGACACAATTTCCTGATGCGGTGACAAGCGGTCATACGGCAAGGTTTCCCAGTCTGGGAATAAATGTGGCTTAATCCCAAAAAATCGCAACTCTTCTTCAATTTGCGAGACTTGAATGGTATTTTTGGCTACCATCACAATGAGTTGTTTGCTCGCTTGCTGCACCAATTCGCTCAGTAACAACGACGATAGCGCACCTGCCAGATTGCCAACCCAGCGCCGCTCACCTGCTGGAATTTGTGTTAAATCATTTTCAAAGGTTTTGGCAACGGATGGCAAAAGCAATGCAGTCATAGATGATGATAATTTTTTTAGGGGCTGTAGTAGCACAGGTTAGATTTTCGTCCAAATGAGCAATGTTTTTAATTGCTCTTTAGGCGACCCATAATTGAATCTAAACCTTGCGAAGCAGTGCTTCTCATCTTTAAGA
>SECL01000042.1 GCA_004173455.1 Moraxellaceae bacterium
GTAATGATTTGATATCGGTATATTTCATGCTGTTATTATAGTTGAAAGTCATACAATTTTTAGCTCAAAAGATGATCAATACAGTGATCATATTTTGATTTATGCAAGAGATCTATTATAAATTGATAGCTTTAATTAAAGGCACAAGGAATTTAACTTTATTAAATAACTAAAATCATATCCGACCCAATGTCACCCGATCATTACCGCCATAATCTTTTACCGTCTTTACATCACTAAACCCAGCCTGCACAAACAATTGCTGCACGGCCTGCGCCTGATTATAGCCATGTTCTACCAGTAGCCACCCATCAGGTTTTAGCCATTGCGGTGCTTGCCCAATAATCACTTTCAGATCAGCCATGCCGTTATTTTTTGCGGTTAACGCAGTAATTGGCTCATGGGTTAAATCAATTAAATGCTGGTCTTGCTCATCAATATACGGTGGATTGGAAACAATGACATCAAATCGCTGGCCGGATTCTAATGCCTGATACCAGCTACCTTGTAAAAACTGCACATTGCCAATCTGGTTTAATAGCGCATTTTGCTGGGCAATTTTTAATGCTTCAATAGAAAAATCCGTAGCGATAATATTTACAAGCTGGCGTTCTTTGGCAATTGACAAGGCAATTGCCCCACTACCCGTGCCTAAATCCAAAACCTGTAAATCCTGACTAGGCTGAATAAGTACCAAGGCGTGTTCGACCAGAATTTCAGTATCTGGTCGTGGAATAAGCGTGGCTGGAGTGACCTTTAAGGTGAGTGACCAAAAATCTTGTTCACCAATCACGTAAGCTAAGGGTTCGCCCTGCTTTAGCCGTTCAATGGCTTGCAGAAATTGTTGTTCCTGATCAGCTGTTAAGGACTGATCAGATTTGTATTTTAAGGTCAGATGATTAATACCTAGAATATACTCAAGCAACCAAGCACATTCACGGCGCTCAAAGCTATCTGGTACGCCATAGTATTGTAATGCTTGAGCAATGTTCACTGTGCGTTTGCTACCTGAGCCGCATTAGCCACCATTTTGCTGCGCCAGCATGGCCAGTTGATCGGCCTGATATTCGCGGTGTAGGTTATCCAGCAATTCATTCAAATCGCCCTGCATAAATGCTTCTAACTTATATAACGTCAGGTTAATGCGATGATCGGTAATTCGGCCTTGCGAATAGTTATAGGTACGAATGCGCTCGGAGCGATCACCCGAACCCACCAGATCACGCCGCGCTTCAGAAGTTGCGGTTTGCTGGGCAGTGCGTTTGGCATCTTCAATACGTGAAGCCAGCAGCGCCAACGCCTTGGCTTTGTTTTTGTGCTGGCTGCGTTCATCCTGACATTGCACTACCGTACCCGTAGGAAGATGGGTAATCCGTACTGCTGAGTCGGTTTTGTTAATGTGCTGACCGCCTGCACCGGATGCACGATAGGTATCGATCCGCAAGTCCGCCGGATTAATCTCTACCGTATGATCAGTATTCACTTCAGGCAAAATCGCCACTGTACAGGCTGAGGTATGCACACGACCTTGTGACTCGGTAGCAGGCACGCGCTGTACGCGATGCACGCCGCTTTCAAACTTTAGGCGACCATACACGCCCTCACCCTCAACCCGGCAAATAATTTCCTTATAGCCGCCATGTTCGCCAAAATTTTCTGATAAAACCTCAACGCGCCAGCCGGCAGTTTGTGCATAACGCTCATACATGCGGAACAGATCACCGGAAAAAATAGCCGCCTCGTCACCACCTGTCCCAGCTCGAACTTCTAGAAATGCCGAGTTGGCATCATTAGGATCTTTGGGAATCATCAATACATTTAGGTCACTTTCCAGTGCTTCAATCCGGCCTTTGGCTTCCTGAATTTCATCTTCTGCCATATCGCGAAATTCTGGGTCACTGCGCATGGCTTCAGCGGTTTCGCGGTCTTTTTCCGCCTGACGGTAGGCACTCCAGACCTGCGTAATTTCTTCCAGTTCACTGTGCTCGCGCGACAATTTGCGAAAACGCTGGTTATCAGAAATCACTTCTGCATCGGACAGCAGTGCGTTTAATTCTTCATAGCGATCAGACAATTGATCTAACCGTAAACGGAGTGATGACTTCATAACCTTGGATGATCTCGCAAAACAGCCCTCGCAAAACGGGCTTAAAAACTGACGCTATACCAGTCAATGTAAACTGATTTTTGGGCACATAGTGTAAGTCATTCACTGGCCAAAATCCAAAAGACTGTAAAAATATTCCATGACATGAAATATTTTGAACGAGTTAAGCAGTCTCAACCTATGTCTAATAGCAATTGGGTCGCAAAGTTCATGATTGGTTCTTTTAGTTGTCCTAAATTAACGTGAAAGAGGCAAAGTTATTACTAAATATTACAGTGCAACATTTAAGAACAATTAACATTTATTTTATCGAACAGCTCTGTTGTAGCTGGCATGAGGAGAAAAATTATGAAATTTACGTCTATTTTATTAACGGGTGTGCTGTCTGCTACTGGTTTAATCGGAATGAGTAGCGCGGCATACGCTGACAATACCGGCCGCGTTGCTGCTGCTGGTGCATTAGGCAGCGTGGTTGGTGCCAGTGTAGGTCGCCAGTTAGGGGGTGAATCTGGTGCCATGATTGGTGCAACACTGGGTGGTGCGGGTGGTTCAGCCGCAGCCAGTGACAAGCGCAGTCGTACAGAAAGCGCTGTTGGCGGTGGCTTGGGTGCTGCAGGTGGTTATACGGTTGGTCGCAATACGGGTGTGCGCAATGGCGACCTAATTGGCGCAGCAGTCGGTGCCGCAGGTGGTGCAGCTTTAGGCAACAAAATTGCCAAGGACAAAGCAGAAGAAAAAGCAGAAAAAGCACGCCGTGATCGCATTGCAGCGCGTAATGCACGCTACAGCAAGTGGAATAACCACAACTGGAAGCGTGTCAACTATAAAGCCAAAAAACATCACAAACATTATTATCGCGACTAATTTATCATGACTAAGCGGTCTTAAAATACCGAGTCAATAAAAAGGCCACTTCAATTCAGGGTGGCCTTTTTCATGGCTGATATAAATAGTTAGCGGATAATGAACTGCATAAACTGCTCACGTTCCTGCTTACTGGCGTGTTGCCACAGTTGTTTGAGCTGCTCAAGATTCCCCGTTGCGTCTGTAGCTGATCCAGCAGTTCCATCTTTTATATTGCTTGTAGGCATTTGGCGAGTCGTCAGGTCTTTTTGCATATCTGGCTTATTTCTAAAATCCATGACCCGATTAAAAAAGCTGCTACCCAGCATAGGCTTGGGAGCATTATCCAATCCCTGCTGCTGCGCAATAATCTTACCCTGATCATCGACTACAGCAATAATGGGCTGCTTGACATATTCTTTGGCCACTTCATAATTTTTGGGTGGGTTAATCAGACTTAAACGGTAAGTCTTGTTGTCATCCAGATTCGCGCGCACGCTCACTACTGCCGATTTTAAAATATCATGCTCATCGTTTGTTAAATTAAATAATTGCTCATAACGCACCGCAATATCATGCATACCGTGATCAAGCTGGTAGGTGGTTTTGGTTGAGCGAAAAAAACTGCCGCTGACCTCCTGCTGATCCAGTGCCAGCACTGCAATTTCTTCTGGGGTGATGAGTGTTACCGCAGCATGTGTGGCAGCAGTGCATGTTAAAGTTATTGTTAAAGCCATAATTGACATCGTAACTTTAGATAAATGGATCACAGGTAGGCCTTTTAATGATGGTTTCAAATGACAAATACTCGTCTATAAAAATATGGCTAAAAAACGTCAGTTTAAATTACAGTTTTAACCCTTAAAGTTATGCATTAAAAATGCCAAAAAGCGTTTTATTGCCTCCAACATAGCACTTTTCCATTGGTTAAACATGCGCTGGCATATTCAATGTTGTGATATTTTTATCACTTTATTAGGCTAGCGTGCTTGAGCGATTGTAACGGCAAAAAATGACAATGTAATGACAGCAAGAATTTCATTGTGGGTGGAATTTATACTGTCTTAAACCACTTATTTTAAATCAAATATTTCCTTGGCTTCGGCTATAATTACACTCAGGTTGTTATCAAGAGAATGCGTGTGCACAAGCTGGCAGAAAAAATTATCAGGGTTAGTTATAACTCTGCCTATATGTACGCCTTGCGCATGATGATTGCTTTTGCAGGGACAGCTTTTTTTCCCTATCTTATTGATCGGCAAATTTTAACTATTCCTTTAACACTGGGCGTGGTGGCCGCAGGGATTAGTAATATTGATGACCGATTTTCGGTGCATTTACGCAATTTGTTTTATACCTATATTGGTTTTTTTGTGGCGGCCAGTTCGGTTCAGCTATTGTTTCCCTATCCGCTGCTGTTTGCACTTGGCCTGATTGTGTCCTGTATTGTGTTTATTTTACTGGGTTCACTTGGCCCGCGCTATGCCACCATTTCCTATGGCTCGCTGGTGGTGGGCGTGTATGCCATGCTGGGTGTACATCTGTTTGACACGTGGTATGAGCAACCCTTGTATCTGGTGGCCGGTGCCGTTTGGTATGGTTTATTAACCTCCATAAGCTATCTGGTGTTTCCGGTACGCAAGCTGGACGACAACTTAAGCGCCTGCTATGACAAGCTAGGGGCTTTTTTGTATGCAAAATCCAATTTGTTTGATGCCGACCTCGATGCACAGGAGTTTGATCAGGTATTAATTGATTTATCCTTAAGCAATAGCAAGCTGGTGGCAACCCTGAATGCGACCCGTGTTTCGCTACTCACCCGACTTAAGGGTGATCGCGGGCAAAAAGATACCCGGCGCAGTTTGCAATACTATTTTGTCGCGCAGGATATTCACGAACGTGGTGATTCGGCGCATATGGATTACCAGACGCTGGCACGTGAATTTCGCTACAGTGATATTTTGTTCCGTTTTCAGCGCCTGCTCAGCACGCAATCCAGAGCCTGTATGGAGCTGGCAAAATGTATTCGCCTGCATCGTCCTTATAAGCATAACCCGCGTTTTGCCCGTGCCTTTGAGCGATTAAAACAGTCGATTCAATCGCAATATAACCAATCAATATATAAACAGGCGCACCTCAACGCATTAACGCTGATTTTAAGTAATTTAAAGGAAATAGATGCCCAGCTTGCCAACATGGAAACCGAGCGTTCATTCCTGCAAAAAAATGCTGATAGTCGCTTTGATCACCATGATATCAACCTGCAATTACGTGATGACAGCCTGCAAGGTGTAACAGACATCTGGCAACGCATCCGGCAAAACCTGAGTCCTGAATCGGTGCTGTTCCGGCATGCGGTGCGCCTGTCACTGGTGTTGCTATTGGCTTATGTGTTTATACAAGTTACTCAGCTTGAGTATGGCTACTGGATTTTGCTGACAGCGCTGTTTGTAAGCCAGCCCAACTTTAATGCGACCCAGCGGCGGCTAAAATTGCGGATTAGTGGCACATTGGCTGGTGTACTGATTGGCATGCCGATTTTGTATTTTGTGCCCAGTATTGAAGGCCAATTGATTGTATTGATTATTGCTGGTGTGTTGTTTTTTGAGTTACGCAGTCGTCAGTATGCACAGGCCACGGCGTTTATTACCCTGCTGGCACTGATTAACTTTAATCTGGATGGTTCCGGTTTTGATGCCGCGCTGCCACGGATTACCGATACCATAATTGGCTGTTTTTTTGCATGGCTTGGCGTGAGTATGATTTGGCCAGACTGGAAATTTCGCCGTCTGCCACGACTGGTTGATCGTGCGTTAACGGCGCAGTGTGATTATCTGGCAGCGGTGGTTCAGCAGTACCATGCCGGTAAAAGCAATGACATGCAATATCGCATCAAGCGCCGCGCTGCCCACAATACCGATGCAGAACTGGCATCATTTATTTCAACACTGGCCACTGAGCCAGATCAGGATGCCATTCAGATCAATCAGTGCTTTCGGTTTTTGTGTTTAAATCATACTTTCTTGAGCTATATTTCGGCACTGGGCGCCCATCGTACCTTGCTGGAAGACCATGAAGTGCTGACCTTACTGGATCAGGTGCTAGTGAATATTCAGGGTGCATTGCTGCACGCTCAAATGCCCAAAGCCACCTTGCAGCAAACTACTGAAAGACTAACGGTACGTCTGCAAAATATAAGTGCCGATGCAGGCAGTCGTGAGCAACTGGTCTTGCAGCAAATACGACTGCTCATGAGTGTTTTACCAGAGTTTGCCACCCTCAATCAAAGCCTAAGTTACGATGATCATTCGGATGCCAGCGCCTTGTCACCGCTTTAGTTTTAGTTGTTTAGAGCACCACCTTGACATGGTGGGGGTTTCTGATTAAGGAAAACTATCCTGAATATGGGATATATCATTTAAAGGCGGAAGCATTTTTCCCATAATAAAGCACTCAAAAACCAAGCAATAAAGCAACAGTGTAATTGCAATCCAGCATGCCTAAATAGGAGTCCTTTTCTATTCAGCAGCGAGGTTGACTGTCTATGACTTCTTGGCTTAACGATGCATTTTTTCAGGTTGCCACTTATCCCAAAAAAATTAGCACAGGTTCGATGCAGGTGCCAGTGCGTTACTTTGATGCGTCCAGCCTGATTGCTTTTTTTATGGTGGATTATGCCAAGGCGAGTGCGCTGGTGAATGTACCAGGTATTGAAGTTACCCAACTGACTGAAAATAAAGCACTGTTTGCACTGGCCTTTTATGAATATCGCAGTCTGACCGACGGGACACCTTATAATGAAGTCGGTGCCTGTGTGGTGGTGCAGCCAAAAGGTATGAAAGCTGCCAAACATCCCTTGATGGAATTATCCTTGCCCCCCGATCGCCGCCAGACCGGCATGCACATATTGCATTTACCGGTAACTACCGAGCAAGCCTGCGCGGCAGGCAAAGAAATCTGGGGCTACCCCAAGTTTGTCACGCCGATTCATTTTAGTTTAAATGACAAAGAGTTTAATGGACAGGTGATGCATCCCGATCAGCCGCAGTCACCTTTGCTGAGCTTAACTGGCAAACTGGGTATGGGGTTGCCTGCACCGTGGGCGGATTTGGTGCTTTATTCACAACTTGATGAGCAATTGATCCGTGCGACAGCCAATACCCGCACGCTGGATGGTGCTACTTTTGCCACTGGGGGCAGCCTAAAATTATCGCTTGATCTAGTGAGTGGTCATCCCATGGCGGAAACCTTAAATCAGCTAGACCTTGATGGCGCTTCACCCATTTCAGCCACCTATACCCAAAGCCTGCAACTGCGATTAAATGAAGGCGTTGTGGTGGAAACCGAACCAGACTCTACTGAAATTGCTGTTTAATCATGGACTTTCATTAAACTTAATGACTAAAAAAGGACAGTCCCAATAATTAAGAAACTGTCCTTTTTTAGTGTTAGTTGCAGCAAAAAACTATTTATTAACGTTCATCAGTCTGGAACAACGCGGCCACAAAAGACTTGGCAGAAAACGGACGCAAGTCATCAATTTTTTCACCCACCCCAATAAAGCGAATCGGCACATTGGTGCGGCTAGCAATATTAAATAACACGCCACCTTTTGCAGTGCCATCCAGCTTGGTAATGGTCAAACCGGTCAGGCCAACGGCATTGTCAAATTCCTGTACCTGATTAATGGCATTTTGGCCTGTGCCTGCATCGACCACCAGCATAATTTCATGTGGTGCGGTGGCATCAATTTTTTGCATTACACGCTTTACTTTTTTGAGTTCTTCCATCAGGTTACTTTTGGTGTGCAAACGACCTGCTGTATCAGCAATCAGTACATCAATGCCACGCGCACGGGCGCTTTCAAACGCATCGAAAATCACTGAAGCGCTATCGGCACCATGACCCTGCGCGACCACTGGAATATTATTACGATCACCCCAGACTTGCAGTTGCTCGGTAGCGGCTGCTCGGAAGGTATCACCCGCCGCCAGCATCACTTTTTTGCCTTCTCCCTGTAATCGTTTGGCCAGCTTGCCAATGGTGGTGGTTTTGCCAACGCCATTGACGCCAACCATTAAAATCACAAACGGTCTTTTGTTGCTGTCAATATGCAATGGCTTGACACGCGGTGCCAGTAAAGTCACTAGCTCTTCCTGCAATGCCTTATATAATGCATTGGAATAAATCAGCTCTTTGCGTTCAGTACGCTCAGTCAGGTTCTGGATAATGGTGCGCGTGGCATCTACGCCAATATCCGCCACCAGCAACTGGGTTTCCACTTCTTCGAGCAACTCGTCATCAATTTCTTTGCCGCCAATCAGAATATTGACCATTCCTTCGCTGAAATTCTTGCGCGACTTGCTTAAACCCGCTTTCATGCGGCCAAAAAAACCGCCACTTTCAGTGTTATTGTCGCTATTGGATTCTGGTGTTGGCACTGATGAAGTAGCGGCTAGCGGTGACGCTGTTATTGTTGCTGCTGGTGCTACTGGTGAGCTTGCTAGCGTAGCACGTTCTGCAATACGTGGGGTTTCAACCACAGGAATATTGACGGCTGGCAAGCTAGGCAAGGTAACGTCATCATCACCAATTTCTGCATCAATAATGAAGGTTTTTTGATCGGGTTGCTGAGGTTGCATACTTGCTCCGGCGCCTTTATTTACAACTTTGAAATGCGGTGTATCCTAGCATATCGTATGAATTTTTATGGAAGGATTGTGAATTTTCTTCACGTTTAATAACAAACAAATGGTACTTTTTATGGCAAAAAAGCTGGCAAGTTTGGCGGGCAAGAGTATGCTTGTTTTCTGCGATCAGCAAGCTGGTTGATAAACCAGTCCAACACCACTTGTGCAGCAGCAAGTTGATTTCAGCAGAGATTTTTTTGAAAATTTTTAAAAACCTTTAAAAAATGACTGTGAGTTTGACTTGATTTTAAGTGGGTTTTGAATTTTTGGCGTCACACTGAACGGATACAGGTTTACCAGAATATATGATTACGCGCATGCAACAGGCCGCCCCTACACTTTCTTTTAATTTAAAATCATTTCAGCAGTTATTGATGCTTAGAACATTGCTTAGACCCAAAGCATTACTTAGATTTAGCCAGTATGGTTTGATGGGATTAAGCCTTGGCTTATCAATGCCGGTGCTGGCCAAGCCAAAAACAAACGATCACTACACCACTGCGCTTGCGCCTATACAGGTTAAAACCCAAACCTATGAGGAAAGCTTGCCCAATGGCCTAAAAGTCATTATTCGGGAAGATCATCGCGCACCTGTGGCCATGACCCAGATTTGGTACAAGGTTGGTTCTACCGATGAAACTGGCGATGAGCTTGGCCTGTCGCATGCCCTCGAACACATGATGTTCAAGGGCACCAGTAAGGTTCCGGGTGAAGAACTATCACGGATTAGCGGTAAGTTTGGCGGCTCAACCAATGCGTTTACCTCCAATAACTATACCGGTTACTATCAGCTTTATCCTGCGCAATATGTGCCACTGGCGCTGGAACTCGAAGCTGACCGCATGCAAAATTTGCAGTTACGCCAGCAGGATTTTGAACCGGAAATGCGGGTGATTATGGAAGAACGTCGCCAGCGCACCGATGACAACCCCAAAGCACTGGCATATGAAAAATTTCGCTGGATGGCTTATTCCACCAGTCCATTGCGTCAACCGACCATTGGTCATATGAAGAATCTGCAAGGTCTGAAACTTGATTCACTCAAACACTGGTATCAGAAATGGTATACACCCAATAATGCAACGCTGATTATTGTAGGTGATGTAGACCCACAAAAAACCATGTACGAGGTTCGTCGTTATTTTGGTGACATGCCGCGTCGTCCTACCCCTGTGCGTCCTGATGTGAGTGAGTTTCAGCATATTGGCGAGCGGCAGATGGATGTGACTGTTCCGGTACAGGTTCCAGCGCTATATCTGGCGTGGAATGTAGAATCACTGCAAAGTACCAGCAATCCCGATGAAGCCTATGCACTGGCGCTGCTGCAATCAGTGCTGGATGGCGGGTTGTCTGCGCGGTTTGAAACTCGCCTGATTCGTGAACAACGCATTTTGGCATCCGTAAGTTGTAACTATGACCTGTTTAATCGGGGCAGCAGCCTGTTTACCATTACAGCGATTCCAGAAAAAGGCGTTACGCTGGAACAAGCACGCGCTGCCATTCTGGCCGAAGTAGAAAAACTCAAAACCGATCCAATTACTCCTACCGAGCTGGAACGGGTCAAAACCAGCTATCTAGCTGAACTGGTCTATAGTCAGGACAGCATCGCGGGTCAGGCACAACTAATTGGATTACTGGAAAGTGCTGACCTGAGCTATAAAATTATGGATACCTTGCCGCAAAAGCTAAATCAGTTGTCAGTGCCTTATATGCAGCAAATTGCTCGGCAATATCTGGTGCCTGATAATCTGAGCACCATGTATATTCGTGTTCCTGATACCAAAACAGACGCTAACATTCAAAATTCTGTTCAAAAGGCAGCAGAGTCCACCACGCAGCCTATTATAAAGCCAGCATTAAACGCTACAGCCAGCCCTGAAACAGCCAGTCCTGCGAGTACCGCCACGACAGGAAGCAATCCCTAATGAATCAGCCTATGATTAAAACCATGTACAGTACCATGACCTATTTTTCTGCATTAAAGTCTCGTTTTAGCGCCAGCTTTTTAAGTATGGCAATGGCGGCTACTGCTATTGTCCCTCTGGCGATTTGCAATGCACAAGCGGAAGAATCCCATCAGGCTGAACCCAGTGATGCGCCTATTACTTCGCTAGATACCCTCAGCAGCCTACGCAATATTGCAGCGTCAGGTTTGGGTTCTATGTCCATTAAAACACCAGTGATCGAAACCCTGAGCACCAAAACTGGCACACCCACCTTGTTTGTGGCAGCGCCCGAATTGCCCATTGTGGATATTCGACTTACATTTGACGCTGGTTCGGCACGTGATAGTGAATTGCGTGCAGGCCTGTATGGTCTGGCATCTTTGACCTCACAACTACTCGATGAAGGCACCTCCTCCCAGAGTACCGATGACATTGCCGCCAGTTTTGAACGTTTGGGTGCCGAGTTTAGTGCCAGCTCTTACCGGGATATGTTTACCGTGAGTTTACGCACTCTATCCGATCCAGCTCACTTTAATCCTGCGGTAGACCAGTTGCTGTCGATTTTAAAAGATGCGCAGTTTCCGCAGGCCAGTATTGACCGAGTACTCAATAATGCTGCGATTGGCCAGCAACAGCGCAAAGAATCGCCGGGAGCAATGGTGGGCATCCGCTTTTATCGCGAACTGTATGGCAAGCATCCGTATGCCGAACCCACCACAGGTACGGAAGCCAGCCTGAAGAAAATCACGCCTGAGGATATCCATCTTTTTAAGGACACATATCTAGTCGCCAATAACTTAAATATTGCGATTACCGGACAATTGAGCACAGCGCAGGCACAACAATTGGCCAACCGGATTAGCCAAAGTTTGCCCGCTGGTCAAAAAGCACGTCCGCTACCTACGCCGCAGCCGCTCTCGGCAGCAAAAACAGTGGCAGTTCCTTTTAATTCCACGCAGTCGCACATTATTATTGGTCAACTGGGCATAACGCGGGATAACCCGGATATGTATGCCTTAACAATGGGTAACGAAATGCTGGGTGGTGATGGCTTTAGCGCATTGCTGATGAAAGAACTGCGTGAAAAACGCGGCCTGACCTATGGCGCGTATAGCGGCTTTACCTCAATGCGCACCACTGGCCCTTTTATGATTAGCTACTCAACCCGTGGTGATCAGGCCGTAGAAAGTATCAAGGTGGCCAAACAAACCCTGCAAAACTTTTTAAGCCAGCCGCTGGATCAGCAACTGCTGAGCGAAACCCGTGAAGGCCTGCTCAAAAGCTATCCGCTCTCGTTGTCCAGCAATGAAAGCATTTTGGGTTATCTGGGCATGATTGGTTTTTATGGTTTACCCACTAGCTATCTGGCCGACTATCCCAAAAAAATCGAAGCCGTGACGCCGCAGCAAATTCAGGCCGCCATGCACAAATATATCAACCCTTCCGACATGCTGACCGTGGTGGTTGGACAACCCTTTGACAGTAGTGCCTTAAATACACCCATTGCCCCAGCAACCCCAGCCAGCCAGCCTAGTGCAACACCCGCACTATCAAAGGGAACGGCTCAGCAAGAGCCTGCCTTGCCTGTCATTGCCGAAGCGACCATCACTTCACCCCCAGTAGTAGTGGATACAGCACCAGCCACTCCTGTGATGACGCCTGATGCCAGCGCACCGACTCTCAATCAGACAGGTCAGCCTTAATTATGGCAAAAATCATGGCAAATTTTGATGAGGATCTTTTTGGTAGTTCTGAGCTAAGCAAGACAGGACGGAAAAATACTGGTTTTGGCAATGTTCGCCTGAGTGAATATCTGAATGCGATTCAGACGATCATCAAATTAAGCTTTGATGAAGCCACTTGGGTCAAGGCTGAGATTATCAGCATGAGTAGTAAAGCCGGTCACTATTACTTTGAACTGGCAGAAAAAGACCAATTTACCGATAAAACCATTGCGACCTGTCGGGCGACTTTATGGCGTGGACAAGCCCAACGCATCATCAGTCAGTTTAAAGCAGAAAGCGGTATTGATCTGGCCAAGAACCTGAGTGTGCTGGTCAAGGTGCGCCCCAACTTTAATCCGCAATATGGGTTTTCCCTCAATATTGAGGATATTGACTCCAGCTATACCCTAGGCGATCTGGCGCAAAAGTATCAGGACATTGTGCGGCAGTTGGTCGATGAACAACTCATTGATCTTAACCGCAATCTGCCCAATCCCTTTGACATTCGACACGTCCTCGTGATTGCACCAGAAAAAGCTGCTGGGCTGGGTGACTTTAAAAAAGATGCCGACTTGCTAGCACAGCATGGGGTATGTGAATTTACCTATGCGCATGCCACTTTTCAGGGTATTGATGCGCCGAAAACTATCCAGAAAGCCTTGTTTGATGGCTTGCAAGATTGGCAGGATAACCAGCAACGCTTGCCTGATCTAATTGTCATTATTCGGGGTGGCGGTGCAGTCAATGATCTGGCCTACCTTAACAATTACATGCTTGCGGCCATGTTGGCGCAAAGTCCTGTGCCGATCTGGGTAGGCATTGGCCATGAACGCGACCGCACTATTCTCGATGAAATTGCGCATCGCTCGTTTGACACGCCCAGTAAAGTAATTTCTGGAATTAGAAATCACATTATGAGCGTGACCGAACAGGCCAAAAGTTATTTTGACACCATACAGACAATAGCCAACTACGCGTTTAATGCAGAAATAGCTGAAATTGATACCCTCATGGCGCTCACTCGACGTAGCAGTAAGTACAAACTCATGCAGCTTGACCAGCAGGCAGACCAACTGATTGATACCCATCGCTATCTGGCGCAGCAGCAACTCAAACAGGCCAATCAGCAAACTGAACAGCTTATGCGTGAACTCCTGCTACAAAGTCCCAAGCAAACGCTGGAGCGCGGTTATGCCATTGTACGGGTACAAGGCAAACCTATTCGTTCCATTAAGGATTTACAGTTGATGTCTAATCCCTCTTTGGATCAAACCCTTATTCAAATTGACATGCAGGACGGCCAAGCCACTGCCCAGCTTAATACAATCAATTTTTTTGAGTAAATCAATGATGCCTAAATCAAAAATCAATCCAGCAACCGATCAATTTACTATAGATTTTAAGCAGGCCTTTGCCCTGCTCAAGCAAAATGCCGAACGACTGGAAGACCAGCAAGAACCAGACCTGGATCAACTCATGCTGATCGTGGAGGAATCTATGCAAGCCTATAAAGTATGCAAGCAACGCATCAAGGCCGTACAGGATGCCCTGAGTCAAACATTTGAACATGACTGATTTGACGTATTGCGGATTTTGAAAGTTACTGGTTTTGAAAGTTAATGCTTTTAAAAATCAAAGACTGTCATTGAGTAAGCTTTAAAAAAACGATGTATGAAAAAATATCATACATCGTTTTTTATGTTATGCCATCACCCTGATATTAGCGGTTTTGCTTACTGGTAAATTGACCATCTTCGTCACGAGGCTGATCATTATTTTTACCTTGACTACCTTGCTGTTTATTGCTTGAAGCGTTGCTTTGACTGTGCTGTTTACCGCTTGAACTATCATTTTGCGTATATTGATTGTTGCCTTGGCTATTGCTGGTGCGCCCTTGGTTGTGACTGCCCTGCTGCTTGCCATTACTGCTATTGCTCTGGGTTTGCTGGCCTTGGCCACCATGACTTTTTGAACCGGCCTGACGTGCTTCCTCAGAGCTAAACTCATGTGCATTACCACTGGCATGGGCAGCACGGCCACCTTCGCTGGCAATTTCACGCTGACGATCTGGATCCATGCTGGCAAAGCCTCTGTTAGAAGTACCGCCACCTTGCTGCTGATGCTGCTTGCCTTGCTGATTGTCTTTTGTGTACTGATTATTTCCATGAGAATTATTTGAACGATTAGACATAATATACCTACCTTTCGAATGAATATCTTGGTTGAATATCAACAAAATCATATACCGACATTTCGGTATAAGCACATTAACCACTTTATCCCAATTACACTGTCTAAAAAATATATTTTTTTATAATATTAAGCCAGACTTAAGTCATTAAAAGTAAATTGCGTAAAGTTATTTAATAATAAAAACTATGGATATTATGAAAGATAAAACAAGCAAATTACTCATTTAAAAAGGGAAATTATATAATTAATAGATTTTATTTACAGTGAACGCCACTGCTGTTGTGCTTCGGCAGCAGTCTTATTAAGCACTACTCGACCATTATTGATAGAGTCAACCCACGCTACAGGAATGGCATGATGCGTATTATCTGAATCTGAATCATGTTTGGCCAGCTTGATCTGATCAGTACCAAGTGCATGATCAACCTTACCCACATGTTGTTGATCAGAGCCGACTACTTCAGCATGTTGTTTAATATCATTAATATCAATTTGTTGAGCCATTATAAAATCCTCATACTGTTATCTATTCTCAGCTAACGACATTTTCAGCCAGTTAACCTATAAAAAATATATTGCGGAATAGTTACTTGCATTATTAATGCATTTTTCCATTATAATAAAAATTACCATAAAGGAAAAATAAATATTTAATTACTTAATACTTATCAATTTTGATTAGCAACAATAGAAAATCAAAAAAGTGCAACTCATCAAGCAATGGCATTCACCATATATATCTTTTTAAAATTTAACTATATTTTAAGTGTCATCTCTTGTAATTTAATGTAGATTAAAAAATCTTTAAATTTTTATAATAAACTTAATCTATTTTAAATTATTATAAAACAAAGATATAAATATTGACT
>SECL01000043.1 GCA_004173455.1 Moraxellaceae bacterium
ATTCTTGCAGAGCGCTACCGCAATCGACGTAAACGCATGGGATTACGCTTTAATTTGATTGCTGCTATTTATAATATCGAGCTGGTCAAAAAATGATTTATGCAAGAGATCTATTGAAGTAAATTGCTCTTAAAATTAAGGAAATAAAAATGTCTTTATATGGCATTGTCATATTATCCTTTTTAGAGACTTGCTAAATATAGCTTTGTGATTTTATATAATTGATACTCAAGCATATCATACCATTGAGAAGCTGCCTATTTATGTCAAACCGTGTATACTTTGGCGCTTGATACAAGGTAGCAAGAGCAAAAAATACCATGGCAGCAACGGACGATAATGACTGGCAAAATGCGGAGCAAATTCCTTCACTAGACCAGTTAAGACAGGATATTGATCAGGTTGATCAGCAAATACACCGGCTATTAAACCAGCGTGCTCGGCTTGCCGAAGGCGTGGCCAAAGCCAAGTTTGCAACCGATTCAAATCCGGTCTTTTATCGTCCCGAACGGGAAGCGCAGGTATTGCGTAATGTGATGGCGCGTAACGAAGGCCCACTGGAAAGTGAAACCGTGGCGCGGATTTTTCGTGAAATTATGTCGGCTTGTCTGGCGCTTGAAGCCCCGCAAACCATTGCCTTTTTAGGCCCAGAAGGCACCTTTACCCAAGCTGCCGCGCTCAAGCATTTTGGCCATCAAGCCGTCACCAAGCCATTAACGACCATTGATGAAGTATTTCGGGAAGTGGAAGCAGGCAGTGCGCATTATGGCGTGGTGCCGGTAGAAAACTCATCCGAGGGCGTGGTCAACCACACGCTGGATTGTTTTATTGGGTCACATCTGCATGTGATTGGTGAAGTGGAGCTGCGGATTCATCACCAGTTTTTGGTATCGCCTACTACCAAGCAAGATAGTATTACCAAGATTTATGCCCATCAGCAAACGCTGGCGCAATGCCGCAAGTGGCTGGATGCGCATTATCCGGCAGCCGAGCGGGTGGCTCTCACCAGTAACGGGGAAGCCGCCAAGCGAATTGGCAGTGAGTGGCATTCGGCAGCCATTGCCGGAGAAACTGCCGCCGAGCTGTACAACCTAAGCGTGCTACACAAGAATATTGAAGACAATCCCAACAATACCACCCGGTTTTTAATTATTGGTCGCGAAGCCATTGATGCCAGCGGTGAAGATAAAACCTCCTTACTGATTGCAGCGCATGACCGTGCCGGTGCCCTGATTGAAATTCTTGCACCGTTTGCCAAGCACAACATTAGCCTCACCAGTATCGAAACCCGTCCTGCCTTGCCAGAGAAATGGGCCTATGTATTCTTTATTGACCTAAAAGGCCATGTGTCTGACAGCAATGTGGCTGCTGCGCTGGCAGAAATTCGCCCGCTGGTCAAGGAAGTGCGCGTGCTGGGTTCTTATCCCAAAGCGGTGCTGTAGTTTTATTTTTTCATTTATTGATTATCAGTTTATCGGTTCTGACCTTAAGGTTTTTAATTCACAGGTTTAACCTGTTTAGCAAGAGAACGTGCCATGTCTACCCAGTCCAGCTTTTTAATTCCACCTGCCAATAATGGAATTTGTCACATTGCGCCGTATCAGCCGGGCAAGCCCATTGATGAATTAAAGCGCGAACTGGGTCTGGATGATGTGATTAAACTGGCCAGCAATGAAAATCCATTGGGCTGTTCACCCAAAGCCAAAGCCGCCATTCAGCAGGCGATTGAAGACGTCGGACGTTATCCCGATGGCAATGGGTTTGCACTCAAGCAGCAAATTAGCCAGCAGTTTGGCGTGGAGCTAAACCAGATTACACTGGGTAATGGCTCTAATGATATTCTCGAGCTGGTAGCGCGTACCTTTGTGGCAGCACAGGATGAAGTGATTTACAGCCAGCATGCCTTTGCAGTTTATGCCTTGGCAACACAAGCTGTAGGCGCGGTAGGTGTGGAAGTGCCTGCCAAAAATTTTGGTCATGATCTGGCTGCTATGGCCAACGCAGTCACTGACAAAACCCGGGTCATTTTTATTGCCAATCCCAATAATCCAACCGGCACATGGTTTGAAGAAAACGAATTTAGCCAGTTTATGCAACTCATTCCGCAGCGCGTATTGGTTGTGCTCGATGAAGCCTATGTGGAGTATTTTCCGGAAAACTTCAATAGCCTGAAATTTTTGACGCAGTATCCCAATTTGCTGATTAGCCGCACCCTGTCCAAGGCATTTGGCCTGGCGTCATTGCGGGTGGGCTTTGGTTTGGCCAGTGTTGAAGTCACCAATTTACTCAATCGAGTGCGCCAGCCATTTAATGTCAGTTCATTTGCCTTGGCGGCGGCGGTTGCTGCACTAAAAGATACTGACTTTATTGAACAAAGCCGTGAGCTAAACAAGCAGGGAATGGCACAGCTTGAACAGGGTTTTGCCAAGCTAGGCTTACACTGGGTTGCTTCGCGCGCCAATTTTATTGCCGTGGACGTACAGCGTGATGGCGGACAGGTATTTGCTGCGCTACTTAAAAAAGGCGTGATTGTACGTCCGGTCGGTGGAGGCTATGCCATGCCGCGGCATATTCGGGTGTCGATTGGACTCGCTGAGGAAAATGCCCGTTTTCTGGAGGCGCTGGCGCAGGTGCTGGCTGAGATTCCAGCAACCGAGGCGGCGTGATGCAAAAGCCTGTTGAGCAGGGCAGCACTGGAGACCCTGCCTTTTTATTTGAAAAAGTTGCTTTTATTGGTTTGGGCTTGATTGGCTCTAGCCTGTGCCGGGTGATTCGTGATAAAAAACTGGCTAGAACCGTAGTGGCCAGTACACGTTCCAGCCAGACCTTAAAAGATGCGCAAGATCTAGGCCTGATTGATGCTGGTTTTACCAATCCGCAAGAGGCTGTCCGTGATGCGGATTTGATCATACTGGCCTTACCAGTGCGTGCCACTGAAAAAGTGCTCGAGGCTATCAAGTCGGTATTAAAACCGGATGCCATTATTAGCGATGTCGGTAGTACCAAATGCAATGTGGTCGATGCGGCTCACGCAGTATTTGGTCAAGATTTGCCCAGCGGCTTTGTGCCGGGTCATCCGATTGCAGGCAGTGAGCATACCGGCGTGCATGCAGGCCGCGCCGATCTGTTTGCCCAGCATAAAGTCATTTTGACGCCATTGCCCAGCAGTGATCCGCAAGCCGTACAAAAGCTCATCGACCTATGGCAAGCCACCCAGGCTGAAGTCATTTGTATGAGTGTGGCGGAGCATGATGAAATTCTGGCACAAACCAGCCATTTGCCGCATTTGCTGGCCTTTAACCTGATTGAGCAATTGGCTGCCAGTCGTAATAATCTGGATATTTTTCGCTATGCGGCAGGTGGTTTGCGGGATTTTAGCCGGATTGCCGCCAGTGACCCGCAAATGTGGCATGATATTTTTCTGGCCAACAAAGTGTCGGTGCTCAAGGCCATTGATGCGTTTGAGCAGCAGCTTGGCCAGTTAAAAAATCTGATTGAACAGGAAAATTCTGAGCAACTGATTGGATTGCTAAGCCGTGCCCAGTCAGCACGCCAGCATTTTAGCCATATGCTGGCAAAGACACCCTATATGCAAAAAAACTTGCAAACCCATACTCAAAATCTGGACAGGAACAGCAACGTGACCGAGCAATTTATTATTCAGGCAGGCGGACAGTTAACCGGTACATTTACGGTTGCAGGGGATAAATCAGTATCACATCGCTCCATTATGCTGGGTGCGCTGGCCACTGGCACCACACATGTCACTGGTTTTCTGGAAGGAGAAGACGCACTGGCCACCCTGCAAGCCTTTCGTGATATGGGCGTGAATATTGAAGGTCCAAAAAATGGCGAAGTGACTATTCATGGCGTAGGTTTAAATGGCTTAAAAGCACCCGTTGGTGCACTGTATATGGGCAATTCCGGCACCAGTATGCGTCTCTTGTCCGGTATTTTATCGGCTCAGCAATTTGATAGCGTGATGACCGGTGACCCGTCATTGACCAAGCGTCCGATGGAGCGTATTGCCAAGCCACTGCGTCTGATGGGTGCCAAAATCCAGACGACTGGCGAGCGTGGTACACCGCCTATCAGTATTAGCGGTAACCAGCCGCTTCAAGGTATTCATTATGATCTGCCAATGGCATCGGCGCAGGTCAAATCCGGTATTTTGCTGGCCGGACTGTGGGCAGAGGGCACCACATCAGTCACTGAACCAGAACCAACCCGTGATCATAGTGAGCGTATGCTGCGTGCGTTTGGCTATGACGTTAAGACCGAAAACAATACCATTAGCCTGCAAGGTGGGGGCCAGCTTACTGGCACCCAAATTCAGGTGCCTGCTGATATTTCCTCGGCTGCTTTCTTTATGGTTGGGGCTGCGATTGCACAGGGTTCTGATGTTACGCTGGAGCAGGTGGGCATTAACCCAACCCGAACTGGTGTAATTGAAGTTTTAAAGCAAATGGGCGCAGATATTAGTTTGTCCAATGAAAAAATGGCAGGCGGTGAACCCGTGGCTGACATCCGTATTCGCGCCAATAGCCTAAAAGGCATTCATATTCCTGAAGATCAGGTGCCGCTGGCCATTGATGAATTCCCGGCTATTTTTATTGCAGCAGCCTGCGCGACTGGTCAAACCGTACTCACGGGTGCGGCTGAACTGCGTGTTAAGGAATCTGACCGTATTCAGGTCATGGCCGATGGTCTCAAAACATTGGGCATTGACTGCACACCAACAGCAGATGGCATCATTATTGAAGGCAAGGGTAAAGCCAATGCGTGGCAACCAATATTTGGCGGCGGCACCATCGAAAGCCAGCATGATCACCGGATTGCCATGAGTTTTGCCATGGCAGGATTACGTGCCAGCCAGCCTATCGTTATTTCAGGCACTGAAACCGTTGCGACCAGTTTTCCCAACTTCACTCAATTGGCAAAGCAAG
Source organism: Moraxellaceae bacterium (assembly GCA_004173455.1). Taxonomy (GTDB): domain Bacteria; phylum Pseudomonadota; class Gammaproteobacteria; order Pseudomonadales; family Moraxellaceae; genus Alkanindiges. The sequence goes on from SECL01000043.1 coordinate 4,947, forward strand.
CCGGTTTACAGCTTGCGGTCAATACAAATGGCTAATGCTTTTTAAGGCTGAGTAATGCTAAATTGCCGTCGCTCAGTTAGTGTGTTGGGCGACGTTTTTTTGCTTCAATACTTTATTTTTTATTTTCTCTGTTGATTCATTTGCTGTTAGGTATCGTAAATCCCATGCTCAAGCAACTCGGTAAAGCAACCTTTAAACTTTATGGCTGGACCTATCAAAATGATGCGTCTGTACTGTCCGATAAACAGGTCGTAATTGGTTTTGAGCATACCTCAAACCGTGATGCCATTTTGTCCGTGGCCTTGTTTCAGATTATCGGCCTGAAAATTCATACACTCATTAAAAAAGAGTTGTTTAAAGGGCCACTCAAACCGATACTCGAAGCATTAGGTGGCATTCCTGTGGATCGTAATGCATCCAAGGATATCGTCAGCCTGATGGCAGAGGAGTTTGCCCGCCGTGACAAATTCACCCTAGTGATTGCCCCAGAAGCAACCCGTGCCAAAAACGGTGAGGTACGCAAGCCCATTCGCACTGGATTTTGGCATATTGCCAAGCGTGCCAATGTGCCGATTGTACTGATGTTTGCCAATCCAGCCACAGAACATGGTGGTGTGTTTGCTAAAATTATTCCGACTGATCTGGATCATGATCTACAGGAAATCCGCCGGTTGTACAAGGAAAAAGGTATTGACGTTCTAATTTCTGAGCGAGGATAAAGCAGAGCAACGCTCTTATAACCAGAGATCAATAGTCAGAGCTTGATAACCTTAGCCGCTGCAAAGGCTTTTAAGCGCTGAGGGTATGGATATCTTATAGGCTAATAATAATTTTTTAAATAATTAGGATTAACAGGCATCTACACTTAGCATTTGGTTGGCGATCAGCGTTGCACCACAAGCAGTTTTATCGCCATCGCGCGCTACCGCACGGCCATTGATTAAAAGGGCACTATCACCTGTCACGATGGTCGTTACACCGCCATGCCCCTGCTGTGGGCAGGTTACTTTATCACCGACACAGGCAATCCCTACGCCATTAATGGTGCTGGTTGAACTACCTTGAATTACTTTGCCACCGTGGTTGGTCATGGCACCGACAGTAATAATCGCTTTACTCATAATGTCCTCGTTTATTGCAAAGCTGAAAGGGATTGATTGCTCTCAGCAACTAGTTTTTCAGCAATGGCTGCATTGCCAAGAATGCCTTTGATACGAAATTCGGTATGACCCAGATCCATCATTTTCCAGCGCCCACCCCATGTCAGTCCCACTGACTCTGCAATTTCCCCATAGTAGCGATAACCCTGCATGGCCCATGGGTCTTTTTCAGTAATAATGACCTTGCCATTGCGCAAAAAGGCAACATCACCCGCCAGACCAAACTGATGGTAGCTACGGTATCCTGTTGCTTTGGTGACATGAGCCCCTTTAGCTGCCAACATATTTTGCCGTTGTGGACTTCGATAGCCTTCAAGTAACACCATTTCATAGCCGTAGCGTTCCTTCATGAGTTTAAATACCAGCAGCAAACGCTGGGCATAGCGCGGATTGATTTTGTCCCATTTTCGGTCAGCAAAGCGTAAGTCAGTAGTGTGTACGGCTGTGATAGGAATATCTATAGAAGTGGATTGCTGGGTGATTTGTTCAGCCTGCCGAGCAATGGATTCTGCGGCCACAATCAGTTCGGCATCCACTTCTGGAGGAGGAACCAGCATTTCACCTTCGAGCAAGGCATAAATCTGCGGATCAGCCGAATCCAATGAGACTTCATCCATGACCGGAATGGCAGTGTCACGAGTTGCCATCCACAATGCAGGTGAACCTAATAAAAATATGCCAGCCAATATGACCAAAATTTGCTGCTGATCCCAGCCATGACCAGATTTATTGGTTTTTGAAATCACAAATAAACGTTCAATTTGGCACCAGCAATTTTTAAAGTGCTGTTTGATGCTTTGTTTAAAATGATTGGGACGTTGTGGTGCCCAAGATTTAATGCCGGTCCATAGGAAACTACGCCACTGTGATGACAACAATAAGGCGCTGAATAAAGCAATCAGTACAAAGTAAAACAAGACCAGCCAGATCATTATGGGTGCTTCACCGAATGATCAGTTTTTTGGGCAGACTTATTGATATGTATGATCAATTGTTCGATTTGATCGGGCTTATTAGTTTTTTTTACTGATGATGGTTTCGCGATTACTTTTTTTTTGACTTCAGCATTTTTAACTATTACCTTTTTTGCAGTTTTTGCAGTTTTTGCAGTTTTTGCAGTTTTTGCAGTTTTTGCAGTTTTTGCAGTTTTTGCAGTTTTTGCAGTTTTTGCAGTTTTTGCAGTTTTTGATGAGTCGTTTTGCAGTATTTGAAACGGGTTGGCCGCTGCTTTTGAGATTGCAGAATTGGAAGTCACTTCTGGTGCTGTCACCTGATTGGCTGGTGCTTTTTTATGGGTAATGAGTGGCTTTGCCCCAGCAATTTGCTGACTAGGTTGTTGCGTGGATGCACCGGTATGATGTGAGGTTGCTTCGGAACTATCCTGACTTTTTGCTTGAGATATTGAATGGTCATGCACAGTTATCGCTGAGTCAGGCGCAGTTGGCTTAGTGGTGGTCACTGTCTGGGTTGTGGTTATTGCTGCCGTTGTAGTGGTAGCTGCCGCATGAGTATTGGCTTGAGGTGACTCATCAATTGCCACACTGTTGCTTTCTACTGTTTCAATGCCAGTAGGCGTAGCAAGCGTCCAAAACAGGGCAAGGGCGCTTAAGACCCCGATACAAAAGCTAAAAGCAGCAATAGTCCAGACTATTTTTTTTTCAACATAGTCATTTTTATGTTTGTGCAATATCTTTAAAGCTGTATGAGGTGTCAGGTCATCATACAGGGAGGGAATCTGCGTTTTTTTAATGTCATTCATGCAGTTTACTCAGGTCGCATTGTTTTAAGCGTGATTCATTAAGGAAGATAAATGGTGAGATGAGCCTGTTGTTGTGGTGCTGCAATCACTTGCGAAAAAGGCATCATAGCTTTGACCCGTTGCTGTGCCAGTACATAATGAATACCTGAAAATGCAATGGCTGCAAATAAGGTCAGCAGGATAAGAATGAGCTTTACTGGTATTTCACCACGAATGACATGACGAATCTGGTCTGGAATAGCCCAAAACGGTGAAAATTCTTTTTTCTTGCCTTTGAGATAATCAATCTCGTCACTCAGTCGCGCAATCAGATAGTTAATCTTTTCGGGAGCCTCAAGCCGATATTTGCCCTGAAAGCCCAATAACAGGCAATAATGAAATACCTCTAGTGCTGCCAGACGTTCCGCCCCTTGAGCTCGCAAGTTTTCAAGCATACTAAAAAATTTTTCACCGGCGAGTTGGGAACCAAACAGGCTTAACTGAAGTGGTGAAACTTCCCATTTTGCCTTGATAGATTGCATGCCAGCAGTCTGCTGAATCATAATGGTTTCATCAACCAGCGCACAAAAGGCATATTTGACATCATAAATATTTTTAGCTGAGAAACTGGCTCGTCGCGCCTGATTCTCAAAGTTGGACAAAAAGTCGTTTAGCTGGGTTTGTAGTTGACTGGCGCTTTGCGGGACATAGCCATTTTTTAATAAAAAAACCAGATAAAAACCTTCATACAAAAAGTCCAGTAATGATTTTTGTACTGACTTTAGCTGAATCGTGGTGCTGGCCGTACCAGCCCCAATATCACCGCCATCAAATAGGGAAGGTGCCATGCTGCTTTCTTTATTCATTGTTGGAGTAGCTCTTCTAGTTGCTAGATCAGGAGTCAATAATAGCAATGAGTTCCAGCGTCAGATCGCTAAAACCACCAGGAATATAAATGCAAACCGATTGTTGCTGTAGCATGTGCTCATATAAGTCGCCATAGGGTTCTACTGCAAAGTACAGTACGCCTGATCGAACGGGAATCGCAGAGGGAACATTGCTTAAATGAGTCAAGCTAATCGCTGGCAGGGCAGCCAAAACTCGTTTTTCCACATCGTCTGGTGCGCCTACCTTAATCCTGACAGGAATGGAGGCCACCAGTTCATGCGCGGGCAGTGAGCAGTTAATGGCCAGATACAGTCTAGAGTTGCGAGTAATCTTGTCGGAATCCAGACTGCCTTGCCAATACGAGGGTTTGGTTTCACGCAAGCTAATGTTCAGGTAACGTGTTGAGATAATGGTGTCGAGCATTTCACGAATCATGCTGTCCAATAGATTAAAGCCCTGAAGCGGTGCGTTGTGGTTATAAACAGGCAAATTATCGAGTGCATGTACCCGGGAGAAAGTCAGTAATGAGCCAGCTAGCCGCAACATTTCCTGATGCAAGCGTTCAGGGTGAATCTGGGGATGCTGAATAATATGATTCATTGCAGCATAGCCAGCATTAAGACTGTTGACCAACCAGAATGACACGAGATCACCAGAGCGAAACTCAACCAGTTGCTGGTCAATTTCACGGTTATTGGTTTGCAATAATTTGATCTTGGCTCGAATGACGCCCATCAGTCGCTTTATGGTATTGAGCAGTAATTCTGAGCTATCCACATGCAGTAGCGGCGGCATAAAATTTGAATCAAATTCATACTCACTCGCAGAGTTTTTGTGGATGCGTGCCACTGGAAAATACAACATGCCATCAAGTTCGTGATCAGGACGGCTATGACTATCGAGTACTCGAAAAAACCCTTGTCGTTGTAAAATAACCACTTCAGATTCAACAGCATCAGTAAAAATATCAGCACGATTGACTTGCTTGCTGCTGTAACGCACTGGACGAATTTGATTGGTGGACTGTAGGTTACTGCTGCCATTGTGAAGCGCGGGAAATGCGATATAAACAATGGCCTGATCAGCCATACGTGTGCTGTCCAGTTGCATATTTTCTGGTAGCAAATCCTGCTCAGGTGCCTTATACACATCTCCATCGGACCAGAGAATATCCACATGGTTGAGTGCCAGAATGTTGTTTTGCAACTGCACTGTATCAAATTCAAGTTTGCGCACACCATAGGGGAAGGCAGCCAGTGCCTGAATGGTTTGGTTTAATCGCTGTTCGTGATACAAGTCTTGAATCTGAAAATGCTGAGGCCTTAAAAACAGTCCTTCGCCCCACAATACTTTATTTGCCTGAACCATAAAAACCTTGATGAATAACTTAAAATGAATAACTTAAAAATTTATTGTGCAACGCAAATATTGCAAGGCTTGCGGTGCCATAGAGATAAGACCTATCGCATTAGTGGTTATCACTCGCGGGTTGAATACCTAGCATTTCATGCAGGTTTTCCAGTGGTTCATTTTGCTTGACCACTTGGTTTAGCCATTCATGCAGAGGCATATTGGCCCATCGGATTGTTTTTTTCAGCAGATAACTGACAGGGCTGTGGGGTTCATGGCTGGAAAAATAATCACTGATTTGTTCCAGAACCAGCATGGCCTGCTGACGATTTTGAATATGGCTTTGGGTGGCCGGATAAAAGCCATGTTGCGGAATAGCCAATGAGTTGGCCACTTCAGCATGTACCGAATGGGTTGCAAGCGGTTGATCTTGCGCAGTCGTTATCGGCATAGACTGGCCGCCACGCTCTTTAATGGCTTTACCTAAGTGATCGGCAATGCGCTCCAGCACCAGATCAACCGCAGAAAAAGCGGGTGCATCCATACCGAGCAACTGATCTAGTAAGGTTTTAAAGGCTTGCCAGCTTGAAATAGCCTGCTGGAGTTGCTGTAAATTGTGTTCTACGATTTGAAGTGGGGTATGAAGCAAGGCTTCTTGATATTGTTCTAGCGTAATTTTGTGGTCGGGCAGGCCATCATCATAAAGATCGGGATTTTTATCCAGTTGCGTTTTTAAAATCTGGGCAGCTTCAAAGTTATTAAAATTTAACGCTGGCTGGCTGGTCATGCTGACTGTTTTTGGAATTTTTTGCATGAGTTGCACAAACCATTGCAGCAGGCTAATGCGCTGGTCAAGATCGTCATCCTCAATGCTTGGATACAGACTGAGCCAGTAACTGGAAATCAGGCCATTGATAATTTCCAGACCTTGATACAGGCCTGCAAAACCATTGGTTTGAATGAGCGCTTCACACAACCAGAATCCTAAGCGTAAATCTTTTGAGCGATGTTGCAGTAACTCCTTACATTGCTTTTCGACATAGCCCCAATCGGCAATTTTGCGCTCGGTGACCCATTCACCCTGTTCCAGTAAAGGATCATCCTCTTGTCGTGCCTTGTGTATTTCATCAAAAATACTGGAAAAGTTTAAGTCTTCACCACAAGCTAACTCGCTGGAAACAGGTTGCAATAAGTGTTCGATTGTTTGCATGTCAGTCATTGTCGTGATTGGCTCTATGCTATTTTTTCGCTGTCAGGCGTTTTGGTGGGCTGGGTTTTCGCTTTGCGGCGACTGGTTTTTTCACGATTTTGATTGTTGTCGCTAGGGGCTGCCAGCTCCAACTGATAGGTCAGTTGGTCATCAGCATTAACATCAATAACAATATGTGCTGGGGTCGTACCATCAGCCATCGCAGTTAACAAATGGGTGGCTAGATCTGGCAATACTGAACCATTCAAAATATGGTCAATATTACGGGCGCCTGTATCGACTTCGGTACAGCGTGATAGCACCAGCTCGACTAAAGCATCACTAAAATCCAGACTGGTTTTGTGCTGAAGTAGCATTCGGGTGGCAATTTTTGAAAGTTTATGTCTAATAATTTCTATCAATAAATCGTCGTGTAGCGGAAAGTAAGGAGTAATACGCAGACGGCCTAAAAATGCAGGTTTAAAATTCTTATAGAGTGTAGGCAGAAGTGCTTCAACCAGTCGCGGCTCGTCTGGCCATTCTTCTATAGGCTTATTGATGCATTGCTGCATAATCACTGACGATCCCACATTGGAGGTCAGCAAAATCAGGCAGTTTTTAAAATCAACCACCCGGCCTTCACCATCCTCAAGCGTTCCTTTATCAAACACCTGATAAAACAGCTCCTGAACGTCCTGATGGGCTTTTTCAATTTCATCCAGCAAGATCACGCTGTAAGGATTGCGTCTCACCGCTTCGGTCAATATACCTCCCTGACCATAGCCCACGTAGCCCGGTGGAGCGCCCTTTAAACTAGAAACGGTATGCGCTTCTTGATATTCCGACATATTGATACAAATAAGATGACTTTCACCGCCATACAGTTCATCTGCCAGCGCGAGGGCAGTTTCAGTCTTGCCGACACCACTAGGGCCAACCAGCAAAAAAATACCTTGCGGTTTGTTGGGATCTTCCAGTCTGGCGCGTGCGGTTTTAATTCCTTGCGTCAATGAATATAGGGCGGATGGCTGACCCATGACCCGTTGTTCCAGTTTTTCTTGTAGGTTGAGCACTGCTGTAATGTCATCAGTCTGCATTTTGCCCACCGGAATCCCTGTCCAGTCTGCAATAATTTGGCTTACTACTTGTTCATTAACCCGCTCATACACCAACGGTTGCGGCGGCTGTAGCTGTTTTAGCCGAACACGATGCGCTTGAATTTGTTCCTGAATGACTAGACTTTGAGACTGGCTCAGTTGATCCTGACAGTGTAGCTGCTGTTGTAAAGCTTTAATGTGATTGACAAGTTCTAGTTCGGTTTGCCATTGCTGAGTCGTGTTACTAATTTCCTGATCTATATTGGTTATTTGCTGTTGCAGGCTTTCAAGTCGTTCCGCGCAGAATTGCTCTGGCTGTTGCTCGCTCAATAATAATTCTAATTCAAGATTGAGATTATGCTTGCGCGCATCAAGCACATCAAGGATTGCCGGTTGTGCCGTTTGGGAGAGTGCTACGCGGGCAGCAGCGGTATCCAGCACACTGATGGCTTTATCAGGCAATTGTCGGCCAGTAATATAGCGTTGTGATGCCTGTACGGCGGTAACAATGGCCTGCTGATCAATCTGAATATTAAAGTGACGACTCATCACCGGCACCATAGCACGTAGCATTTGTACAGCAACATCTATAGAGGGTTCTTCGACTTTAATGACCTGAAAGCGCCGACTTAATGCTGCATCTTTTTCAAAGTATTGTTTATATTCACTCCAAGTGGTTGCTGCAATAGTACGCAACTGTCCACGTGCCAACGCAGGCTTGAGTAAATTGGCGGCATCATTTTGACCTGCCTGACCGCCGGCACCAATAATGGTATGCGCTTCATCAATAAATAAAATAATGGCATGGATCGACTCATCAATTTCCCGAATAATACTTTTTAGGCGGTTTTCAAATTCCCCTTTCACACTAGCGCCAGCCTGTAAAAGCCCCATATCTAGCGCATGAATTTGCACATTATGTAAGACCTCAGGCACAAGGTTTTGGCTAATTTTCAACGCCAGACCTTCAACCACAGCGGTTTTTCCAACACCAGCTTCACCCGTTAAAATTGGGTTGTTCTGGCGCCTGCGCATTAAAATGTCCATCATTTGCCGGATTTCGATTTCGCGGCCAATCACAGGATCAATATGCCCCTCTTTTGCCTTTTTAGTGAGATTGACCGTAAACTGATCAAGAGCAGGAGTTGGCGTTTTTTTATAGGTAGAGCGCTGATCTGGGCTGGACAGCATGTCTTGATCAGGGTCTATGGGTGCTGCTTTGCTGTCAGCACTGTTTTTATCAAACTGGCTATTTACGTTGTGATCTAATAAGTTTTTAGCCAAGTTGTTATCTAACTGTTTATCAAAATTGTCGGCTTCATCACTTTTAGCGCAGTAATCTTCAAGCTTATGCTTAATGCTGTCGACTGGGAAATGTTCGAACCAAGCGGAGCAACGTAGGGCAAGTTGATACAGTTCAGGAACAGTCAATAAAGCAACCAATAAGTGCCCACTTCGAATCCGATGACTTGCCGACTCTATTGAGGCCAGCAACCAAGCCTGTTCCAATAAGCGCATCACGGGCAGGGAAAAAACAGGCGTTTGCTGATTACCGCGCGCAAGTTGTTCGAGCTGCTTTTCCATATCCCTTATCAGGGCATTGGCATCAACCTGAAAGCGCAAGCAAAGTTGTGCCAAATCATTGTTAGGCTGTTTAAAAAGCTCTATAAAAAAATGTTCAATTTCAATTTGGTGATGCATCCTTGCAAGGCATAAGCTAGCTGATTGTTCCAGCGCCAAGCGGCTGCACGGTGATAATTTTTGAATGAGTACTTTTAAGTTTGTCATGTTAAAAACTCGTTGATATAACGTATTTGCTGAATAGGTAATCTTTTTTTACGAGCCTTTAACTGCTCTAATCACCAGAAAAAAATGCATGCAAAAATTAAACTGTTAACTTTTTTCAGCTTTAAAACGGCGGATTTATAGAGGTAGATGAAGATAGTGTCAATTTACAACGTTTCTTTTTGTAATTAAAAAACACAGTATGAATGAATAAAACTAATGAATTAATATTTTTATATGCATAAAATAAATATGAGACTTTTGTCGGGGCTTATCAGCGATTTGTGATAGCTAGGTGGCATTTTAAACTCAAAAACCCCCATTACATTTCTTTAAAAAACGCGAATAAATTAGTTTATATAATCCTAAGTTTAATCTGATAAGTTTTTCTAATGAAAAATTAAAAAATAGCATCAATTAACTTATGAATATAGGAAATAGCATAAATACTTGTAAAATATAAGAAAATTTTTGGATTCTATAATGCTGATAAAGGCTAAGCCGATAATTTTTGACAGAAAATGCAAAAAAATGTCATTTTTTACAAAAGTTAACAGTGTTAAAAATAGATAGACCAGTCTTTCTATTTT
>SECL01000047.1 GCA_004173455.1 Moraxellaceae bacterium
ATTCTTGCAGAGCGCTACCGCAATCGACGTAAACGCATGGGATTACGCTTTAATTTGATTGCTGCTATTTATAATATCGAGCTGGTCAAAAAATGATTTATGCAAGAGATCTATTGAAGAAAAATAATGCGCCTTATCTATATAATGCGCATTATTTTTATTAAGCAGTGTATTTAAGCATTAATTCCAATTAAGCTGCTGTTTTACCAAACCGTTTTAATACCGCTGCTTTTTTAATATAGCCGTTGTTGACAAACCATTCTAATGAATCATACAAGGTTTGCTCAAGCGGACGAACCGTTAAACCAAGCTCATTGCGTGCTTTAGCAGCATTAGCAATCGCTCCTTTTTTAGCCATATCAATTTCAGTGGTCGTCAGTAAAGGTGGCGTTTTGGTAAATCGTGCGGATGCCGTCATGCCAATAGCAACACTGCGCAATACAAATTCAGGCAAATGCAACACGCGGTTTTTAACCCCACAAATACGTAATACACGGCGCAGCATATCGGTGTAGGTATAATTTTCACCGCCTAAAATATAACTTTCCCCTGTACGGCCTTTTTCAAATGCCAATATATGACCCATCGCGCAGTCACGAACGTCAATAATATTTACTTCAGAATCCACAGCTAACGGAATAGGAAAGCGGAAAATATCCATCACCATGCGACCAGTAGGTGTAGGGCCTACATCACCAGGACCCATTGGAAGTGCAGGGCATACAATGACGACATCCAGTCCTTTTTTGGCATAGTTTTCTGCAATTCGGTGCGAGTCATGCTTACTGCGTGCATACACCATGTTGCCCATACTAAACGGTGAGGTTTCATCACTCACTTTGTCTAGACCCTGTCCAATAAAACATACCATCGAGCTGGTATATACCACACGCTTGACCTGTTGCTTCAAACATTCTTCCATTAAAATCCGTGTACCACCGACATTAACACGATCCATAACAGACATATCAGGCAGCCAGAATGCATAGATAGCTGCCAAGTGAAACACTGCATCGCAACCTGCCACGGCACGCACCACATCATCGGCATTGGTGATATCGCCAGGCATTAATTCAAGCCCATCTAAGTCTTTAAGGTTAAGCAAATTTTCATTTGGTAAATGAAAAATGCGTAACTTTGTGGTGGGATAGCGCTGCTGTAAAATTTTAACGATATTTGAGCCAATAAAACCTGCGCCACCAGTAAGAAGTATTTGTTTTGGTATTGTCGTCATTTTTCTCAGATTCCTTTAACTATTGCTATTTGCCTTGCTTGTATTGATAACCCAATAGTCAAGCTGAAGAAATGGCAGAAACCCTTAAAATAGTCTTTCTTTTTTGTTTATTATTAGTTTGTAGGATGAGCCATCAGAAAAAGCGGGTGATGCTTGCTCGTTAAAAAATTTGCTATCATGCTTCAATTCAAAATATACAAATAAAGAGTAGAGCATGTCTGATCTGGCACAAACTAAATTGTTGCAAGGAAAACGTTTTTTGGTGGCTGGCGTAGCGAGTAAATTGTCGATTGCCTACGGCATTGCGCAGGCGTTACATCGGGAAGGAGCAGAGCTTGCCTTTACTTATCCCAATGAAAAAATGAAAAAACGTGTGGATCAGTTTGCCGAACAAATGGATTCTACCTTGGTATTTGAGTGTGACGTAGCAAGTGACGAGCAAATAGAGCAAACCTTTGCAGATTTAAGCCAGCATTGGGACGGTCTGGATGGCGTGATTCATTCTATTGGATTTGCGCCTGCAGATCAGCTCGATGGTGACTTTACCGACATTACCAGCCGTGAAGGTTTTAAAATTGCGCATGATATTTCTGCCTATAGCTTTATTGCCATGGCGCGTGCAGCCAAGCCCTTATTAAAAGTCCGTCAGGGATGCTTGCTTACGTTAACCTATCAAGGTTCGGAGCGCGTATTACCCAATTACAATGTGATGGGATTGGCCAAAGCGTCTTTAGAAGCGAGCGTGCGTTATTTAGCGACCAGCTTAGGGGCAGATGGGATTCGTGTGAATGCCATTTCCGCAGGTCCAATCCGAACATTGGCAGCCAGTGGCATCAAAAGCTTTCGCAAGATGCTAGATGTTAATGCCTCTATTGCGCCATTACAACGTAATGTCACCATTGAAGAAGTGGGCAATGCCGCCATGTTTTTATGCTCACCGTGGGCCTCAGGGATTACCGGAGAAATTATGTATGTTGATGGTGGCTTTAACACGGTAGGTATGGGCGCGAGTTTATTGCAGGATTAGGATTATCGTAATGCAATAGATTTATTGAAATTGCATTGTCATTACAAATTGGAGGCAGCATGGATCATTCATCTGTAAATCAAGCCAAAGAGATTCAACCTACGCAGCCTGCGCCTGATCTGTCCCGTTTTGAAAATGACTACGCATCCGTCAATTATCGTTATATTGCAGCGTCTAATGAACTGAATGCGCGCACCTCACAACGTCAGCAAGCATTAACCATTTTTATTAGTTTCTTTATTGGTTTATTGGCAGCACTGATCGCCGCCCATAACGCCAGTAAAGACAGTGCGGCGCACATTGAATGGATTTTGCTGGGTTTTCCAGTCGCATCCGCATCTTTTGCATTTTTAAATTTTAAGTATGAACTGATTATTACCAATTTAAGGGCATATTTGTCAGAACTAGAACAACTGGGCAATGCGCATTTGCTGATTCCCAGTTATAACACCACCGCCAAATGGGTCATCAAATCCAATCGCGGTCGGCGCTTCCATGATTATGCCTGTGCCATTTTGATTCTGGCATGTAATAGTATCGGGGTCAGCGCTTTTTATGTGCTGTTTCCAGCGCGTTTTACTGCTTCGCACTGGGTATTGGTGATTGTATTTTTGGTGACGTTGGCCACTGCAATCATGCAATGGTTTTTACCGAAAGCAGGATACAAGGTGCATTAAATACAGGCGTAGGCTGAGTAGTTTGAAAAGCCAATGCATTTATTTATCGTTTATCAATGATCGGGTGTTAAAAGTCTAGGGGTAAAAAATCTAAGTTAAAAAGATCAGGCATAAAAAGATCAAATCAATAAAGCCGCATAATCAAAGCCATACAAAAACAGTGATAATGAACACACACATAAACTCAGACATCAATTAAGGTAAAAGTGTCTAAAACGTATAAATATCTGATATTTATATGTTGTCCTATTAACCTGAAATTTAATCTGGTGAATATATTATGTCAAAAAAATTAAAACTTAAGGGGCTGTAGTAGATTAGCTTTATGTTAGTCTACAAAAATGAATATAACGAATTGTAAGTTAAGCAAAAAAGTACAGAAAAAGTTACTTGAGTATTTTGTGCTTGAAGTG
>SECL01000020.1 GCA_004173455.1 Moraxellaceae bacterium
TTTATACAGTAAACTTTCTTTGTCAATATCACCTGACAAAATAACATCAAAATCAGAACCTGTTAAGCTTAATTGCTGAAGCACAAATAAGAGGTAATAATTAAAGTCATCGGGAGTGCTTATCGGGAAAATGTTGTAGTATTTAACAATATGATTATCAATAAGCAAAAACTCGAATGACGAATCGTTGAACTGTAAAATGAGTTTTTCACCCTGATAGTTGTACATAATTCCATCTATCAACGGTTCTGCCTGCGAGTATACTTTTGCTTCCGGATACGCTTCAAATAACGTTTCTGTCAACTCTTCCTGCAAAGTAAAAGCGTTCATTATGCCTGCTTTGCGGATAAGATTTACTGCAATTTTATCTGAAGGATTTTTGGCAAAAAGGCTTTTATAGATAAACTACATTCAATGCTAAAAGGACTTAGTTTATGAATAATGAAGAAATACGAAATAGCTTTAGAAATAGTAATTGGCTTAAAGATCCTTTTTATTGGTTTAGTTGTATAAGTAAAATATACGATACTGATGAAGGATTTTCAAGAGAATTAGTTGTTAGAGCTTTAGAAAATAAAAATTTTTTATCTGACATATATAAAGATATTTTAGATGAGCTAGTTGTTCAGGTAGGTCTATATCCATACATAGTTAATCTCCATGGATTAAGTTTTAGAAATGCTCTAATACATGCTTCTCACAATATTAATGGTGTAATGAGTGACTATACATTACATCGTGCGCAATATAGAATATTGGGAAGACTTTTAGATGGTGAATCTATCATTTTAAGTGCTCCTACTTCTTTTGGTAAGAGTTTATTAATAGATGCATTAATTGCTATTAAGAACTTTGAAAATATTGTTTTAATACTACCAACGCTAGCATTAGTTGAAGAAACTAGAAGAAGAATGTCAAAATTTTCACAATTTTATTCTATAGTTACTTCAAGTAATCAAAAAATTACTAAAAATAATATATTTGTTTTAACACAAGAAAGATATTTATCTATGCATGATAAAATTTTTAAAGTAGACTTTTTTGCTATTGACGAATTTTATAAATTATCTATTGATGGTGATGGAAGTAGAGCTACTCAGCTTAATCAAGCATTTTTTAAGTTATTAAAAACCGAATCTCAGTTTTATCTTTTAGGTCCTTCTATAAAAGCTATATCTCCTAATATTACTCAAAAATTAAAATGTAATTTTATTATTGAGGATTTTCATACAGTTGCTGTTGAAGTAAATTATCTAACTAAAAAACCTAATAAAATAGAGTCTTTAGCTGCTTTTTTGGACAAAGAAAATGAACCAACTATGGTTTATTGCCAGTCTCCAAAAAGTACTCGAGAACTTATAAGGGAATATCTGAAAATACGTGAATTACCTATCTCTAATGATCCAGAAATAATTGAGGCTGCAAAATGGACAGCAGAACAGTATCATGATCAATGGTTAGTTTCTGTTGCGTTAAGATATGGGATAGGAGTACACCATGGTAAATTACCAAGAGCATTAGGTAGATTCATGATTCGAGCTTTTGAAGAAGGAAAACTAAAAATATTATTATGTACATCTACTTTAATTGAAGGCGTAAATACTACTGCTAAAAATGTTATCATATTTGATAATAAATTAAATCGTAAACTACTAGCTTTTTTTACTTATAATAATATAAAAGGTAGAGCAGGTAGAATGTTTAAACATTTTGTTGGTAAGGTCTACTTATTTGACCCTCCTCCTGAGGAAAATTTACCATTTGTAGACATGCCTATTGTAAATCCAACTCTTGATACGCCAAGTAGTATTTTAATTCAGTTTGATCGAAGTGATGTTCCTCCCAATCTAATTCAAAAATATGATGGTTTTAATATTCAAACAGAATTACCTTTTAGCTTATTGAAAAGTAATTCTGGCATAGAGCCTGAATTTTTAATCAATACGGCAAGGCATTTAAACAACTTAAATATTCATTACTTAATGAAGTTATGTTGGAGTTCTAATCCATCTTATGAACAACTGTTATTTTCCTCTGAAATTATATGGTCAGAATTAGGTGGGAAAAGCTTTGCTAAACCAATGTCTTCTGCAAAAATGATGACAAAGTGGATTAGTGATCTCTACCATTCTCGCAGCGTTACTAAATTTAGAAGTGTAAAAATTCAAGAACAAATTAATTATTATAAGAATCCAAAATCACCAGATGATGCAGTAGAAGATGTCTTAAGTTTTTTGAGAAATTGGGCTTCTTTTAATTATCCTAAATATCTTATGACATTAAATGATATAGCTAATCATATTCTTATAAAGAAGGGTTACTCTAGTTGTAATTATAGTTACTTCGCAGCCACAATTGAAAATTTATTTCTACCTGACTCTTTTTCTATTTTAGAAGAATATGGTTTAGCTTTTGAAGTTGCTGAAATGTTGATTAAAAAGCGTGTATTTAATAAAGATGATAATATTGATGAAATATTTAATAGACTCAAAAAAAATGAAATTTCTAGATTTGCTAGCGGTTTATTTGAAAAAAGAATGATTGAGGATTTTCAAGTGGGTATTGGACAAAAAATAGATAAAAATATAATTACGTAGTATGAAAGTATTAGTTGGCTATGAATATAGTTAGTTAATTAATTTAGTAAAAAGTAATCTGACTTACCTTCTAAATTTTTTATATTTACTATAGTAGAATGAAAAAAATGAATTTCAACCAGGTTTGCCAGCAGCGTATCAAGGCTTTGTTGTGCTTGCTCAGGGTCATGGCTGCTTTGGCCAAGTAGAATTCCGATTTTTTAATGGATAAGACGGGTTGTGGGCAGGATGGATTCATCTGTCTAGGTAAAATTAGGCCAGTTGGGATGTTGCCAAATCCATTGCTTCATAGTGAACAAATCAATCTTTAATGAGCTGAATATAGCAGTTATTCGGCTCAACTTGAAAGCCGATTAGATTTTAATCAGTAGTAGATATGCTGTAGCAATTGTATCTTACTATTGAGAGTTAGCAGTTTACTGAAGCTGGATCAGACATCGGCTATTATGGTTTAGCTAAGTTACGCAAACAGCAGCATGTTATTTAGAAAAATTTTCACAGGTAAAATGTCCGATCATATTTAATTGGGATTACAATTATTTAATAATATAATAAGTTTCGGCATGTAAAGTCTGTTTAATAATACATGCCAACTGACCTAATACAGATTGAACACGAGAGTTAAGTTCAGAATAATCTAGGCTTGGCTGAACTAATACCATTTCTATAGTAATGTCATAAGTTCTATACTTTTTAATTAAAGCATCTAAATCAGACATTTGACCTAATATGAATCGAGTCTTTTTAGTTTTTTTGTAAGTATTATTCTCTCTAATTTTTAATTGTTTTAATGCTTTTACTGCATCAGATAGTTTATCACAAGTCGAAAGGGTTTGCTGAACCAGTTCATTCACAGCTCCAATAGACGACTTTGTGCCAATAGCATATTTACAATGATATAAACGCATACATACTTTTTTTTGTTCTTCATTAACCCAAAATCCTACTAAATCAGCAAGTTCATTACTGCCATCATCATAGAACAAGATATTGGGTTTGTTTTCTTGAGATTGAAGTAAATCAATTATTTTACCTTGAACAGAGTTTTTCACTGTTCCAAATTTCCAACTTTCTTTATTTGTATCAACCCCATGCCAATCCAATTCTGTCACATTATTTTTAACTAATGTGTAAGAATATTTAGTCTTATAACCAAATTTTTCATTTAAACTAATTACTTCAAAACTTGAAGTCCAAGCAACAAGGCCAAGCTTTGTGGGTAATTCTTTAATAAAATCCAATTCGCAATTAAGTTTTATTCCATTACAAGTTTCAGAAATTAGAATAAATCCATTAGTTAAGCCATACTCATAATCAAACGTACAAAAATAGTCATCTTCAAAATAAATTTTTATGGAAAAATTTATTTTCTCTTTATCTTGCTTAACATCTAAAATTTCATAAAAACTAAAATTTAATATTTTTGAGCCTAACTCTCCTCTAATGCGTATCAAATTAACAGCCTTAGAAATTAAATCTACAGGTGAGATGGTTAGAATGTTAAAGTTCGCTAAATTTTCTACTATAAATGGCTCAAGCATATTATTAAGAAATGAGTCAACAGGAATCATATTATTATGAATTTTATCATATAGAGATTCACACCATTTGACCCATTGATACAGATTGGCGCTAGACATTGACCATGTGATACCTTTCCTAGAGCACCCTAAACTAGCTTTCTTCCCATCAATGTAACCATGACCAAACAAATTTGATAGTGCACTATTATTTAAATCTTGCTGTGTTAATTCTTTATAGATATCTGTACCAGTAAACATTCTAAATCTTATATTTCTAGATGTTGCTAAAATACCTAAGTTTGCAAAGGCTGAACGATCTAGATTATAAAATATCCTAAATAGCTCAGGAAAACTAAAGTTAACATAGCCTAACTCTTTTGCTAAATTCTGAACCAAATCCTTATTACTTCCATGAATAAATAAGTCAGTGCCTTTTTTTAGGAATATGAATATGTCGAACAAATCAAATTGCAACTCATCACTACACACCCATATGGGGGTAACTTTCTTTCTTGACAATATAATTCCTAAGTTATCATCCTTAAAAATTGCAGAAATATAATTATCAGATAGCTTATTAAAATATTTCTTTAGGTTATTTTTTTCAAAAATATCATTAATATCCTCGTCAATTTCTTTGTAAATTGTCGCACTATTTTTAATATAGAATGAATTCGATGAGAATAATTTTCTTATAAGTTCATGATTGTAATCACCCTCAATAGAGGAGCTAAAAAATTCCTCCACCATTTTTTCTTTACTTAAATTCCCAATTAATATGTTCCAATCCGCATCAGCCTGATAAAGTTCTTGAAACTGTTCACCAATATCATCTGCAACTACATTTGAAATGATTGTTGCTTGCCCCAGTTTTTTTGTTCTATTAACCCTTGTGAAACGGCCAACCAATTGCATAAATATTGGCAAACTCTTACATTTTTTATGTAAAGCTAATATTTTTAAATTAGGTAAATCGTACCCTTCCCCAAACATATCAACACAAACTACTATTTTTGTTTTTCCTTCCTTTAGTTTAGTTTTATCCTCTTCATTTATTCCATCACGGCTAGTTGCCAGTAAGACTTCCATTTTTTTAGGGAAGTATTCTTTTATTAGTGATGTATATAATTTCTTTAACTCTCTTGCATGTTTAATAGTAGAGGTTTTTACCATAAGAACATGCTCTAAACCAGCTAAACTATCTTTCTGCAATACTTCTAATGCTTTCCTTGCAACAACTCCATCGGATTTATCATCATAATATTCACTTACAGCTTCAAATTGAATTTTCTCGAATATTCCTTCATCAAAAGCTTTTGCAATTGAATATTGATATATTAGTTTTCCTTCTAGTTTTTTACCATCCCCTCTATAAGGAGTTGCGGTAAACTGAAATATTTTCTTTTTCCTTTGGATAAAATTATTACGAAGTTTTTTCCAAGTTGGAGCTTCACTATGATGAGCCTCGTCAAAAATCAACCTATCAAATTGGTTTAAAAAAATCTGCAAATTTTCATCTTGAAATGAATTAAAAATTTGTGATGTCGCAACTACAATAAATTGTTCTTTTAAGACATGTGGAACTATTTTATCAATATCTTGTGGTACTAACCTGGAAATAATAGGTTGCTCACTATTTTCAGGAATAACCCTCCAACCAATATATTTTTTTAGATCGATTAGATCATCGCTTATTTGTTTTCGAAGAGAATCCGATGGAACAACGATTAGTGTTCTCTTGAACATTGCTTTAAAGAGTAATGATGCAATGACTCCTGTCTTTCCCGTTCCTGTAGGCATGTTAATGATTACAGGTTCTTCCTCATCATTTAAATCATGATCTAAACATTTAAGTAATGCAGACTTTTGAGATAGTCTTAAATCTGTTTCATGAATTTCTAAAGTTGACTTCCATGATAAAATTATCTGTTCTTTAGACTTATTACTTCTGGCATCAACTCTAACCAAACCCATATTTAACCTATTAAAATTTTTAAAGTTTCCTCTATAGTGATGTTTAAAATCATTTTAAACAAGAGACAGTTCTGGATAAAAAAATATTGTTACAATTATATGCTTTAATCACATATTTAAAGCTTCAACTGGCGATGCCACTATCTCTATATAAGGGTTGTAGGAGATGCTATCATCGGACTACTATAATAAATTCCTATAAAAAATATTGTAATACAACAGCCCCAACATGATTGACCTGTTGGGGCTGTTGTATAGCTATTGAAAGGGATTGGACGTGTATGAATGATTTGGATAGAGTAATTAAATCATTGACCTACCAAAACCAACCCCCTCTTTTTAATCATTGCACCATTGCCAAACCATGCCGATTCCAGCCGATCATCAGTACTATTGACTCTCCAATTATGATCTATAAACTCGATAGCATTGTTGAATAAGTCTAACGCTGCTGACTTAAGAAGAATTCAGGTTGCATTTAGGCAGGTTAGCCTCGCTGAACATTATTTTTTTACAGTTGACTCCCTTAATATGTAAGTAATATTCCGAAAGCTAAAAAATAATGCAAAAACTGTCCATATTGCCCTGCACTAGCGACTTAGTGCAGGGAGGGGGCAGTTTTTGCGCTTTTTCATTCATCTGTCAATATGCCTACTTATATAGTAGGCATATTAAGGTTAACAATATTAGGGAGGTGAGATGTGATAAATTCTGCTTTCAGGTCATCAACCCTGCCAAATCCAGCGCTCGCTGTTTAAGCACCGCACCATTGCCAAACCATGCTGATTCTAGCCGGTGATCGATACTTTTAGCCCTGCGCTCATGATCCACAAACTCTGTGACGCTATTGAGCAAGCCAAATGCAGTCCCTTTGGCAGAATCCAACATAGCACCCCGACCATGACCTTCAAACAGGGATTTGCACTTGTTCATAGCACGTTCATTAAAGCTGCTGCTGATCGGTGTAGTCTTATCATTAAACACCTGCCATAGATAACGATCTACCTCAGCAGTCTTGACCTTACGGTTCGATAGCTGGTTGAGTTGATAGATATATTCATCCCAATCTGAGATGGAGATACCCAGTTGCTGCTTGACGCTTTGGGCATCAAAGCGTGTATTGTGCGGCACTTTGACAATGCCTTGTTTGGATGTATTTCCCTGATTAAGCGCAATGGCCAGCGTGTTATTACATACTACCCGGATACTAGTAAATTGTGCCGTGGTTGCCATGGTTCCATCACAGGCAGTGGCCAAGAGGATATAACCATTAGACACATCCTTACTCTTGATGGATGCAGATTGACCAGTACGTGCCAATGCCCATAGTTTTTTACCACCTTTGAGTACCCCGGCCGTTTCCAGTTCAAAGTCTGCCTTTTCGGTGAGGTCACGATAAAACTCTAGTATCTCGCGTGGCTGCACCACCTGATAGCGTTGGCTGACTACCGATAGTGGTGCATGTGTGTCAGAGCGGTATAACACTTTTTGCTCATCGAACGGCATGATGATGTCTTGCTTGGGATGCTTTAAAGTTTGGGCTAAATGGCTGTTGCTGAGGGTGTCGTTACTATGATTAGACTGGCCTGCCAGATAACGCACAGGTGATTGTTCAATGCTCCAGTTCATACCGGCCTGTCGTGCCCACACCTCAATCGGTTGCCGTGGAGTCAATTGGTTGCCAAGGCCATGCCAAGGGGTGTCGCCAACAAAGGCCATGCTATCAATTAAATGTGCCATAAGACTATTCCTTTTAAAGATGGGGTTTAAAACAGTGTGGTCGTGAGTGTCTGAGTGCCTAGATTTTTTGCTGCCTTGCTGCAAATTAGGCAATGAAGTTTTAGGTGTAATGCTGTGGTAACTGCTGGCTCGAATGCTGGATGCTGGATGCTTAAACAGAAGGCCGGGTAAACTGGTGCTGGCAGTCCTGACAGTAAAAATGCAGCATGTGGGAATGGTAGCTTTGGCTTTGCTGTACCACGCTAAACAAACCACCTAAAACTGCTCCCGCCAACCCACCAATTGCTGGTGGCAATGTGCCGTATTTACGCGCGACACTCATGCCAAGCATTGCAAGATTGGTCATATGGCTTAAGGCTTGTGGAGTAAGTGGAAAAAAACTGTCACTGCTTTGCGGTTCAATCAGGCTGACCCGGCTGGACTGGCAATTGGGACAAAGGGCTAACATAAGAAATTCCTTGCTAAAAAAAGCGTACAAAAAAGCCTGCTGGAGAGCAGGCTTTATGCATCGAAATGGTAGAAATAAGATGGAACATTTGCTCTACACAGATGGTATGTATCTGTAAATTTTTAGTTTTGACTCAAATATTTTGGCAAACATAAACCGTGTAGAAGCACGTTAATTACTAGCTTTCAGATAACTTGTATATGTTAAAAATATGCATGTGACGTAACATTTGCAAAATGAATTTTTTGAAATTTTCCAAAGTGAGTTCGAATATTATCCAGTGTAAAACTTTCCAAATTATTTTTTATAAATAATTTTCGCTTTTCATGCTCAGGGTTCAATGGATCAACTTGTGCCATGTGCTTTCCAAATAATTCTTTGATTTGCTCTAACGTAATTTTAGCAATTTTAACGTTAGTAGCCTCTAAACTCTGCCTGTTATCCCAACATTTTAAAGCAATAAGAGCTGGTACAAAAGATGGATAAGTATCAAACTCCGACCTAAGATTATTTATAGAATCTAATGCCCTTATAATTTCATCTGCTTTTTTCAATCCATTTTTATAATAATCTATCATATCGTCAGGAGTGTCAGCTCGAACTTGGTTAAGAAAAGCTAAGCTTTCATTCATATATGAAAGCATAAAATCAATTAATAAGTTTGGAATGTTTTCTGACTGCTCCAAGCATTTCAAATTTAGTGATACATAATGTTGGGCATTTTTATTGATAGTAAAAAACTGACTTTCGATAAATGATCCTATCGTAGATGAGTGAGAAGGAGTTTTGCAGTTAAATAAAAAATCAAGAATGTCTTTACAATAGAGATAATTTTTTACAGTAAAGGCTTCTTGGTAATTTTCAATGTACTTTTGGAGTAGGCTACAGTTCAAAATTAAGCTATCCAAGTCATTACTGGAAGTGATATCTGCCAAGGAATGTAAAGTAAGTATTTCTGTAAGCTCATCACTATTTTCTTGTGGAAAATGGCTATAAAGCAAATTTTGAAAATCTAGTCTTGAAGCTTCCAAAAAGTTTATAAAATTTTTTACATCTATTCCATGATTAGACAATCGTAGTCTTGAAATATTAATTGCTGGAAATGGTAGTTGTATGTAATTCAAATAGGTATCAATGAGTTTTAAATCTGCAATGAGGCTTTTAGGCTCGGTTTTCCCTTCATTTTCAAAAAAAATAGTTAACGCTTTAATGCCTTGAGTTCGTTGTAATTGAGCAAAATCATAGAGTCTAGGATACTGTTTTTTAAATTTTCTACAGCTCAATTCTAATTCAAGTATTCGTCTGATGACGGGTGTATAAATTCTATTTAGAGCATTTTCGGCTTTAAGTTTCATTGGTTTTCCCATCAACAAAAATCAAAAAGAGGCGCGGTAATTGTCGATGCCTCAGAAAATTTGAACAATAATTTAACTATCGGTCAGATGCTGACCCTATAGCATAAGGTACTTCTATCATGAAGGAAAATGATCCATATGTTCGTCCTAAACAAGCAGCGGCAAAAATTGGTATAGGACTCTCTACGCTAAATGACTGGACTAATCCCAAATCATCACGTTTCAAGTCCACGCTACCGGCAAAGATAAAACTGAGTAAATCGGTCGTTGTCTGGAGATTATCGGAAATAGAAGCCTGGATTGAATCTCATCGGGACACAACCACTAGCTAGGAATCTGACTGGATAACTCTGTACAAAAGCTGGACTGGTTTTCCCACGGTAAAACGGCGTATCCGTAATATGGCTACGCCGGAAAGCTCATAGATCTGAATATTGTATTAATATTCAATTATTATATATATCAATTACATATCTAATAATTGAATTCATATCTGTTTGATAAATATAGATTAATTAAAGTAAGGGTAAATGCAATGAATCTATCTACAAGACAAGTTTATCAAGCCACATAGGAACAGGAGTTCAATGAATGAAGATTTAGATTACTTTGAAAGTTATGATGATATTTCTACCTATGAGCTAACCAATGTCTTAAGCAGTGATGCAGGGCTTTATTATGATGAGTTCAGTAAACCTATCTATTGTCCAGATCAGACGTTAGAACAAATATGTAATGTCATTATATTGGTTGAAAAGTTACATGAATTTAAATCGCTGATATTACCTTATAAGTTGGTGAAATCAGCATTTGGTAATCAGCAGAGATATCAACTGCAACAAGAGTTCAGGGATTTACTTGCATTCCTGAAATCATGGCAACCAGATCTGGATACCAGTCATTATGACTGTGAGCATTACAGGCTGTTTAAAGAAGTCTGTGATGAGGTAGGCATAGAAGCCCTACAGTTCCATGTTAAAGCCAGTGACTATATTGTCAATGGTGATGGACAACAGGTCATTGCTGCTGAGCATATTAATCAGTTTATTACTAAGCTGTGGACAGCAGTAAGATCACCCGTCTTTAAAAAAATGATGAGTGATCGTCGTGACAAATCAAGGCATAACCTGAAATCAGGAATGCAATTGATTAACCGGTTATTTTTGCGTTATGCACGCTTAATGGTCTGCCGGATTGACTTGGCACTAAGGCCAGAATATCTGGAGGGTCAAACAGTCGAGGAAATGCAGGAGTATCTGCAAAGATTCCTCAACAACAGGCGTTCCAATGCCCTGTTTGACCAGATGGTGGGTTATGTGTGGCGGCTAGAATTTGGCCACAAGAAAGGGTTGCACTTCCATATTATCATGTTCTTTGACGGCTCTGAGGTATACAAAGATGGCTACTACACGCAGAAAATCGGTGAATACTGGCGCGATAGCGTTACCAAGGGTAGAGGCTTATTTTACAACTGTAATGCCAACAAAAGCCGATATCGTAAATTAGGCATTGGCATGATCAATCATGATGATGATGAAAAGATTGGCAATTTACATAAAGTCTTGGCCTACCTGACTAAAACATCACAATTTGTAATTGTGAAAACACTTGCAAACTATCGTTGCTTTGGGCGCTCTGAAATGCCAAGCCTGATAGGAACAAGTGGCGCTATCAAGCGTGGTAGGCCAAGACGTACCCCGTCTTCACCACCAAACCAGATCTAAGTTGAAGGAGTGGTTCAACCACTCCAGTTTAGTTTCAAAACACTTATTCCTGTTACCCGCTGACACCATGAGGCACCGGGCTAGGCTCATGCATGCCTGAAATTGAGCAGGCTTAACAGGAATCACTAAATTTTATCCCAAAAAGTTATTTTTTATTAAGGAGTTAATAGTATGTCAGGTTTAAAGCCATCCAAACCAATGGTTAAAAAATACGATATCCTGCAAGCCAGTTATGGGGGTATCGGCTTGTCCGGCTCTGAAGCGCACATGGTCAACTTGCTATGGCAGCTTGACTGGCACTGCCGTAGGTTTGGCAGTACCGCCACCCAGCCTTTTCAGGTCAGGATTGACCGGCAACGGTTCTACCGTGAGCACTATACCTACTCGCAGATTGGATACAGCTTTATGGAAGTTTTATCATGGAGCCATGGCCAGATACAGGAGTGTTTTAGTGCCTATCACCTAAATCCGTATATCCAGCTGATTAGTCATAAGTTACAAAGCTTACAGCAAGACATCGGTTGTACGCTTCATCGTGCCCATCAGCATCAGTTGGCCAAGCAATGCCTGAATGAAATCCGTATGGCGGTGCGTTCACCGGAATTTGTGATCCGCAACAGTGACTGGAATCGACAGGGTCGGCAGAATCTTGCCATGCAAAAGAGCTTTGTTCGGCAGGCTGTCAGGAAGTTTAATACCGTATCGCTGCTGGGACTGGAAATTAACCAGACCGGTTTACATCCACGCGGTACTTCATTTAATCCCCATGATCTGCATGAGGTGGAAATCCAGCGTAGCCGTGGACTAACCGAATTTATCAAGCGACTGGAGCAGGAGGTATTTAAGGACAAGCTGGCAGGTACATTGTGTTCCAGCGGCTTTGATGCCTACAAGGGGCTATGCAACAGGCTCCAGCTTGTCCTGCTGGTTGATGAGGAAGGTAACATTCCCCTGATTAATCTGGAGCAGCTCAATGAAGTATGGCAACAGTGCAACCTACCGAATCCTGTCACCGCAGAAGGAGCCTGCCTGCGCTCACAGGTCTGCATGGATGTGCATTTTGGCCGGTTAACGGATGGGGATGCCATCCGGCAAAATGAGCTAAAAGACCATCTGGAGATGCTACACGAGCGGGAACATTACCGCAGGTACGACAGCACGGTATTTGCACCCTGCACGCAAATCCACCGTGGTGCCATCATGCTGGGTGGCAGGTAGCATATCCACTGCTGCCTTGGTAAGTACTTATGCCTGCCAGTACATCTAATGGACTGGCAGGCTTTTTTATGATGCATTGCATGTTGGATATTATCTGCCAGTTCTTAAACTCAGTAGGGTTACCATGCCCAGGATCAGTAATGCGCCAATGATCTTGCCCACGGATGGGAACATCACCGCAGGCCAGACAATACCCTGACCAAGGTTATAGGCAAAGCTCTTGTAGTTGTAGTAACCCCAGAAATGCTGATAGATGGCAAACAAAAAACCAATGGTGGCGTAGATGCCAATCAACCAAAGTTTAATTTGAGTGGTCATTGTGCTTGCTCCCGAATGCAAAGTTACCAATCGCGCCTAACACGGCCAAAAAGATCATCACGCCAATAAACGGCAGGCCAACGATTGAGATAAAACCAATGATGAAAATAATCCCGGCAATAAAACGCATGGCCTTACTCCTTCATGCACTGGAAGGTGGCATTGGCAGTATCGTGCTGGAAGGCATCAGTCTGGTGAAAGGTGTACATGTTGTTCTTTAAGTCTTCCTCACCGTACTTATCTTCCAGCTTGTTATAGATGCATGAGCAGATGTCAGAGTCAACGCCACTGGCCTTACAGCCACTAATAAACTGGCGCTCTGTCTTACTGGCACAGCCCATGAGTAACACACTGGCAAGTCCTGCCAGCACAGCATATTGATAACGTTTCAATTGTTCTCTCCAAGACTTAAATCCTGATTGTTGTTGTATGGCCTAAAGCGGGCTTATCTTTAAATGCACGCTGCCTTGCTGGTTAACCACCCAGCAAATCACAGGCGTAAAACATCCCTATGCACTGCTATGGCAAGTGGGCACATGAAAAATAAGGCGGCTTGGTTTATTTGGCTAAACTGAGCGTAGTCAAAATGCAGATAAAGTAATGCTTAAGAGAGAAAAACAGGAAGAGATGAAACTTAGTCATGGTTGACTCCTTAGGTAGAGAAGTCCTGCCAGATCACTGTCAAATGATGGGTGGCAGAACGAGAGCGGGTTGACAGACTGATACCTAAGAAATCAGCACGCGCGAACGCGTCCCCCCCTCGTTCCACCGCAGAGGGGGACGAGAAAGGCACGCACAAGAAACACAAAGAACATGAATCGTTGTGCGCTTAGGTATACGGTCTGTCAAAACCGACTGGCAATGTAGGCCAGCCAGAAAAGGATAAGCTGTCGTGTTTACTTAGTCAATTGAGGAGCTTAAGTATTTCCCAGTGAATTTTAAAAAATCGCAATAAGCTATTTGCCTTTCAATTTATCCAAGTAATCAGCCCATCCTTGCATCATTTCCCGACGTTTGACTAGATGCTTCGTCCGATTATAGGCACGGCCATGCATGTCACGTACCTGATGGGCTAATTGCTGTTCAATAATTTCTATTGGGTACTCTAAGACTTCTTCCAAGATAGTCCGTGCTGCGGCACGGAATCCATGCCCACACATCTGCTCTGAACTGTATCCTAACCGTCTGATGGCTTGGTTAATGGTGTTTTCAGACATGGTTTTTACTTGAGTATGAATAGCTGGAAAAACATATTCACTATGTCCGGTGAAATCTTTAAGTTTTACAAATAAATCATAAGCTTGGTTTGATAATGGAACGATGTGGTCAAGGCCAGTTTGCTTTTTCGTCTTGGGCGGCGTAAAACGCCATAGGCGCTGCTCAAAATCAATATCTGCCCAGCGTGCTGTCCTCAGCTCCCCGGGACGAACAAAGACCAGCGGTGCAATCTTTAGAGCATATTGCGTGGTAACATTGCCATCGTAGTGATCGATATCAATAAGCAGTCGGGCAAAGTCAGTGGGTTCAGTGATTGCTGCACGATGTTTAACACTGGTTGATTGTAGGGCACCTTTTAAGTCCTGTGTCATATCACGCTCACAGACACCAATAGCGACGCCATAGCGCATCACCTGCCCACACTTGATCTTAACTTCTCGTGCCGTCTCAAAAGTGCCTTTTTCCTCTAATTGACGGCATACCGCTAGAATATCGCGTGGTGTAATGGCTGAGATGGGTTGGTCACCGAGTCCAATATAGGCATATTTCAATAAGCGATTGGCTTTTACCAGTGTGGCTTCTGAATAATTTTGTCGGGATAACCAATCCTCTGCAATAGCCTGAAAGGTGTTTAAATGCTCTTCCAGATTTTCCTTAGCAATACGTTTTTTTTCGGTTGAAGGGTCAACTCCTTCTGATAGCTCTTTTTTTATCCGGTCGCGTTGCTGTCGAGCTTCAGCTAAAGATACTTGTGGATAGGAACCTAGCGTAATCGTATTACGTTTTTTAATTATAGGGCGGGTATAATCTAGTCGCCATGTCTTTTTGCCCTGTGGATCAACCAATAAATATAGTCCACCGCCATCAGATAGCTTGATTGTTTTATCAGTTGCTTTAATAGTTCTAACACGCGTATCGGTAAGCGGGACAACAACTTTAGGCATTTTTACGGTATCGATATTGCGGTAAAAGCATCATACCGCATTGCATACCGCAAAAATAGTTAGATTCAATTAGATTGGATTAGCACCAATTAGCTAGAAAAATTAAAAATTATTATATATTTCAAGGCACTTAAGAGCGATTTAGCTTGCTTTAGAACAATAAATGGCGCGCCCGGCGGGATTCGAACCCACGACCCCTGCCTTCGGAGGGCAGTACTCTATCCAGCTGAGCTACGGGCGCATAAGGCCAGCATCATAGGCAAAAAACTGACGCTGGTAAAGCATTGCTTTTTTAATCGCTAGTTTTCTGTGCAACTTATGATCATTCCGTACAGTTATTAGCCCTATACCCTAATTTCTCTTGCCAGGCGAATAAGTTGCAACGTAGCGTTGATAAAATGCAACCGGATAGGACTTGGCTTTTTTGGTAATTTTCCTGACAATAGATGCCCTATGCTTAACCAGTCATTTGAGAGAATTCCATGACCGATGCTTTAGTGTTAAAGCAGCTCACCAAAACCTATAAAAACGGGTTCGAAGCATTAAAAGGCATTGATCTTACCGTAAGCGAAGGTGATTTTTATGCATTGCTTGGGCCAAATGGGGCGGGCAAGTCAACCACCATTAGTATTATTAGCTCACTGACCCGCAAATCATCGGGTCATGTTGAAATCTTTGGTCATGATCTGGACACGCATCCTTCACAGGCCAAGCAATGTCTCGGTGTAGTGCCGCAAGAATTTAACTTTGGCCAGTTTGAAAAAGTCTTTGATATTCTGGTGACACAGGCGGGTTATTACGGCATTCCCAAAAAGGAAGCGCAAATTCGTGCTGAAAAGTATTTAAACCAGTTGGGTCTATGGGAAAAGCATAATGTCCAATCGCGCCTGCTGTCCGGTGGGATGAAGCGTCGCCTGATGATTGCGCGTGCCATGATTCATGAGCCGCGCTTATTGATTTTGGATGAACCCACTGCGGGCGTGGATATTGAATTACGGCGTTCCATGTGGGAATTTCTGACGGAAATCAATAATCAGGGCACGTCTATTATTTTAACCACGCATTATCTGGAAGAAGCCGAAATGCTGTGCCGACGCATTGCCATTATTGACAAAGGCGTCATTAAGGAAGACACCGACATTAAAACCCTGCTTAATCAGTTGTCGGTAGAAACCTTTGTACTGGATTTAAAACAACCGGTCACTGACTGGCCTGCATTTAATATTCAAGGCGTTCATTTTCAGCCAATTGATCCTGTAACCGTTGAAGTCAGCATTGATAAAGGTCAGGCGCTAAATGACGTATTTGCACTATTGGCAAGCCAGAACATGATAGTGACCAGTATGCGTAACAAATCCAATCGACTCGAAGAGCTATTTATTCACATGGTTGAAAAAAACCTTGCTGATCAAACTTTGGCTGATCAAAAGCCTGCTGGAGCAAAACTATGAACGTCCAGCAATTACAAATCGCCCTCAACACGTTGGTGACCAAGGAAATTCGCCGCTTTATGCGCATTTGGCCGCAAACCTTGCTGCCGCCTGCCATTACCATGAGTCTGTATTTTGTGATTTTTGGCAATCTAGTAGGTTCGCGTATTGGGCAAATGAATGGCTACAGCTACATGCAGTTTATTGTGCCCGGCTTAATCATGATGGCAGTGATTACCAATAGTTACTCCAACGTGGTTTCCAGTTTCTTTAGCGTCAAGTTTCAGCGCAGTATTGAAGAACTTATCGCCAGCCCAGTGCCGCATCATATTATCCTGATTGGCTATATTGTTGGTGGTGTAACGCGTGGCTTGCTGGTGGGTTTGATTGTCACCTTGCTGTCGCTATTTTTCACTGAGATGTCCATTCATCATGCCTTTGTGATGATCTTTACGGTGCTGGTCACTGCCGTGCTGTTTTCACTGGGCGGTTTTATCAATGCAGTCTATGCCCGCTCCTTTGATGATATTTCTATTGTACCGACGTTTGTACTGACTCCTCTCACCTATCTGGGCGGTGTATTTTACTCTATGGATCAGTTGGGTCCTTTCTGGCAAAAGCTATCCTTACTTAATCCCATTGTGTATATGGTCAATGCGTTCCGTTATGGCATTTTGGGCGCTAGTGATGTCAATGTCTGGGCATCACTGGCCATCATTAGTATTTTTTGCATTGCATTATATCTATTTGCCTATCACTTGCTGGCACGTGGTACAGGCATGCGTGAGTAATCGTTGTAACGAAGGCTATAATGAATCTGCTGCTAAATATTGCTTAAACGAGTACTGGTTAAAACATGAGTGTTGAACAATCGCTGCTGGGACAAACCACCAGCTATCCCACAGATTATGCGCCTGAAATTCTGTTTCCGATTGCCCGCGCGCCATCACGGCAGGCTTATGCGGATATTGCAGGCATATCGCAGGGCATGGACTGGTGGCATGCTTTTGAGCTGTCATGGCTGGATTTAGCAAATAAGCCACAAGTTGCCATTGGGCGCTTGCACATTCCGGCTGATTCAGAATTCCTGATTGAATCCAAGTCACTCAAGCTGTATTTCAATAGCCTAAATTTTAAGTCTTTTGCAGATCAACTGGCCTTTATTGACTGTGTGGAGCGAGATCTTAGCCATACAGCCAATGCCCGTGTAAAACTTGAGCTGTATGATACTGATGCGCTTTTGGTTAGTCAGCCTATGGGATTTTGCCTTGATCCGCTTACCCCAGCCGGTTTTAGCCTGCATCCCGATGCAAGTTTGCTCAGGCTGGAAAACGCCAAAACGCAACAGATCAGCGAAGTGAGTCTCTACTCCCACTTATTAAGAAGTAATTGCCCGGTGACCGGACAACCGGACTGGGGCACACTTTTTATCAAATATCAGGGCATTAAACCTTGTTATTCGAGCCTGCTCGCTTATATCATTTCGTACCGCCAGCACAGCGGGTTTCATGAGCAATGTGTTGAACAGATTTTTGCGGACATCTGGCAACAACTGCAGCCTGAACGCTTGATGGTGTATGCCGCCTATACACGGCGCGGTGGGCTGGATATTAATCCCTGCCGTGTGTCTGATCTGGACTGGCTGCCTTCACCCATTCGTTTGGCCCGACAATAATTTTTATTTTTGCATTAATATTTTTAGGAGATTTTTATGACGAGTTATTTTGGTATTGTTCCATCCGATGCGCTCAAAAGTGATATTGAGCTGGCCAAAACCAATCGTGGCAGCAAAGACCCACAATATCCGCTGCGCGATAAAATTTCCTTAAAACTAAATGATGAACTAATTGATAATTTGCTGATTCAACTGGTACAGCAATTTCCGGCTAGCGAAAAGCGTGATACGGCTGAAAAACTGGCTGGCTACGTGCGTAGCACCGTGAGTGTGTTACTGAAGCAACTCTTGGGTAAAGCGCCGAATGAACAGGTCGTGAAATCACTGGATTTTCTGGAAAGCAGCAGTTTTGTCGACAATGCGGGCAATAATCGCATTGGTACATCTCTGCCTGATGATCTGGTCAACCAGCTTAAAGCATCTTTTGCAGCGGTACATGCTGGTGAAGGCAAACAACAGCGTCAGGCGCTGGCCACTCAGTTCAAGCTGTTTGCTGATCAGATCATCAAGCATTTT
This sequence comes from Moraxellaceae bacterium, assembly GCA_004173455.1. Lineage (GTDB taxonomy): Bacteria > Pseudomonadota > Gammaproteobacteria > Pseudomonadales > Moraxellaceae > Alkanindiges. Next base: position 18,681 of record SECL01000020.1, read on the forward strand.
ATGACTGACTATAACAAGACACTGGATCTGGGTCTGATCAAGCGCAAAGCGGCTGAGCTGGCAACCAGTGCAGTGGGCAAAGCCGTTCATATTGCCATTGATAAGCTTATTCCTTCTTTAACTCAAGCCGAGCTTGAAGCAGTCGCCACGCATTTTGATCACTTGTTGATTCAAAAATAATTGGCTGTAAAAATTCTGCAACATTAAAGCCTGACAATTGTCGGGCTTTTTTATGCCAGAATCTTATTGGTATCTTAATTCAACCTATAAAATCAATACGTCGCTTCTCTCAGCCAATAGTGGTTCCATGCTAAGATTTGGCTTCAAATTTCCTTCCTGTTTTTGTATTTGTTCTTCGTGGTTTTAGTTCTTCATGCCTGAAAATCCGCAATATCGTTTTTTACGTTATGCCCCACGTGATGGCAGCAATATGCAGCTTAGTCCCACCCGCTGGGAACGGATGCATGTTGATCCATGGCTTACTGGTCTGTTCCTGCTGATTGCCAGTATGGGACTCGTGGTGTTGTACAGCGCTTCTGCACAGGACACTGGGCTGGTGATTCGCCAGTTGGTCAGTTTTGTGATTGGTTTTGTGGTTATGCTGGTCATGGCGCAAGTACCTCCCAAGATTTATCAGGCTTTTTCACCTTGGTTTTATGCTACTGGTCTAGTACTCCTGCTTGGTGTCATGGTTTTTGGTGAAGTCCGTATGGGGGCAAAACGCTGGATTGATATACCCGGCTTTGGCAGTGTGCAGCCTTCGGAGTTTATGAAACTGGCCATGCCCATGATGACCGCATGGTTTTTGTCAGCTCGACCATTGCCACCCACCTTTAAGGCAGTGGTGGTTACTTTGATGCTGGTTGGCATTCCTGTGCTACTCATTGCCGAACAGCCTGATCTGGGCACTTCCCTGCTGGTGATGGCCAGCGGGATGTTTGTGCTGTTTTTGAGCGGTTTGCGTTGGTGGATGATTGGTGCCTGTATTGCAGCAATAGCAGCCGTTATTCCACTGGCCTGGTTTTTCCTGCTACACGACTATCAAAAGCAGCGCGTGCTCACCCTGTTTGATCCTGAAGCTGATGCGCTAGGTACTGGCTGGAACATTATTCAATCCAAAACTGCCATTGGTTCCGGCGGTATTTTTGGTAAAGGCTATCTCAATGGCACCCAGTCGCATTTGCACTTTTTACCCGAGGGACATACCGACTTTATTATTGCGGCATTTTCAGAAGAATTTGGTCTAGTCGGCGTGACTGTATTAATGACACTGTATTGCTGCATTGTTTTTCGCGCATTCCAGATCGCTTTTCGTAGCAATCACAATTATGGGCGTTTACTGGGTGGCGCGATTGGGCTGTCCTTTTTTGTATATGTCTTTGTCAATGCAGGCATGGTCAGTGGCATTTTACCTGTGGTTGGCGTACCTTTACCTTTTATGAGTTATGGGGGCACTGCCATTATTACCCTGATGGCAGGTTTTGGATTACTGGTTTCCATTCACACCCATCGCTAATTTTTATCGTTTTTGTTTTTTGGAAATAATGATGTCACTTAAAAAATCGCTGTTACAGAAAAATTCATTCACACTCTCTTTCACACAATCCTTGCTCAAAAAAATTCCTGCCTCTTTCCCGCTGATGGATTGCAGTATTGGCTGGATGGCGCTGGTCATGGTCGGGCTGAGCAGTACCGCAGCCTGTGCCAATGATTTTTCGCTTGATCCTGCCTATGCCAATTTCCGCCAGAAAATGATCAGTCAATACCAATTTAGCGGTGAAGAAGTGGATGCTGCCATGAACTCCGCCCAGCGTATTGACCGCATCCTTTCCATCATGACGCGGCCGGGTGAAAGCAAACAATGGTATGAGTACCGTCCGCAGTTTCTGGTTGAGTCCACCATTAGCCGTGGCGTGCGTTTTAAGCAACAGTACGCCAATGCGCTATGGCGGGCAGAACAACAGTATGGCGTGCCCCAGTCCATCATTCTGGGCATTCTGGGGGTAGAAACTGGCTACGGCCAAAACAAAGGCAGTTTTCGCACCATTGATGCATTGTCTACACTGGCGTTTGGCTATCCCCGCCGCGCTGATTATTTTACCGATGAGCTTGCCGCGCTGCTGGTATTGTCCCGTGAACAGGGCCAACCGGTAGAAAGCTACGTAGGCTCCTATGCAGGCGCTTTAGGCTATCCACAATTTATGCCCAGTAATATTCGTAAGCTTGGTATTGATTTTGATCAGGATGGCAAGGTCGATATTATTAATGATCCTGTAGATGCCATTGGCTCAATTGCACACTACATGGCTACCTATGGCTGGCAGCGCAATGAACCCATTGGTTTTCGTGCCAACTATCAAGGGCCGGATGACACTCAAGTGGTTGCGCCCGATGGCCAGCTTGATAAAACCCGACCTGCTGGGGAGTTTGCAGCTCTTGGCCTGACCCCACTCAATCCTGCGGTCAAACTTGACCCATTGGACATGGTCAATGGCATCCGTCTCATGGAAGACTTTGGGCCGACGTATTGGATTGTTTATCCTAACTACATCACCATCACCAATTACAATTACAGCCGGAATTATGCGACTGCTGTTTGGCAATTGGGTGAAGAAATTAGCAGCCGCTAGCTTCAACTTACATTGGTTACTTAAAGAAACCTACCTAAAATGCCAAAATATGTTCTTTTCTGAGCTTTTGAAATAATTACTTACATTATTGATTATTTATTGATCTAAAATCTACGAAAAACTATTGTTTTTGTAACTGAACGCTATTTTTTATTGGACAAGTATTTAAATTAGTCACTATGATCGCCACCAATGACATTCATTTACGATTAAATGTGGCAAAGAAATCTTATGATGCTTGTTTCAATAAACAACATATAAGGTTCCCACTGGAGCGTTAGGCATATGCAAAAATCAGTATTTTCTGTACTGACCTTATCAATGGGTTTGGCTTTTACCACTGTATCTCACGCAGATCTGGTACAGGCACAACCACTGAGCAATAGTTCTGAGTCTGCCAGTCTAGCCAATCGTGTATTGGATCAGGATGGAAAAAGTATTAGTTCGGCCTTGTTCAAAATGAACACGCCTGCAACTGCGGCTTTAACCGCTAGCAAGCCAGCTATTGTTACTGCATTAAGCATTACAGAAACTGCAGGTAGCCGCGTTAAAACCGAAAATATTCCAACCCGTGTAGAAACCAATGATGCAGAACCGGGTATTATTGATCGCTTAAGTGCTGTTGCTTCTGAAGCCGTGCGCAAGTTTACCCAGACGGGTATGGCATCATGGTATGGTCGTCAGTTCCATGGCCGTAAAACTGCTAGTGGTGATACCTTTGATATGTATGCCATGACTGCTGCACATCGTAGCCTGCCACTAAACTGCTATATCCGCGTTACCAATAAAGATAATGGCAAAAGTGTTGTGGTTAAAGTGAATGACCGTGGCCCATTCCATGGTAACCGTGTACTGGATCTCTCCTATGCTGCTGCCAACAAACTGGGTATTGCAAGCCGTGGCACTGGTAACGTGACCATTGAACGTATTGATGCCCCTAATTGATCTGTTCATGCGACAATAACTTTTAGCCACCTTCGGGTGGCTTTAATATTTCTGGAACTAAAATTTAGTTTGTCACATTGAAAGATTTCGCCTTGATTTGCTATTAGACTTATGGCATTGTCAAAAAGACATGAAAATAAAGGAACTATGCTCATGCGAAATCTTCAGCAATGGTTGGATGAATACAGTGAAAGCCACCGTAATATGACCAATAAACGTATTCACTGGTTGTGTGTCCCTGCCATCCTGTTTTCTATTGTCGGTTTTAGCTGGCATTTAAGTACTGTCATGACCATTGTTTTGATTGCCTTAACCTTGCTGTTTTATGCTCGCCTCTCCCTGCCCCTGTTAATGGCCATGAGCGTCCTCATGCTATTGATGGTACTGCTGATTCACTGGCTTCCTGTCGGGTCAGGCTTTTTCGTGGGACTCTTCGTAGTAGCATGGATCGGTCAGTTTTATGGTCACAAAGTAGAAGGTAAAAAACCATCCTTCTTTAAAGATCTGCAATTTTTACTCATTGGCCCAGCATAGTGCATGGATGCAGCAATCAGCAAGTTTTTCCCAAACTGGCGCAAACATTTTGTGGAACAAATGGCCTGATCAAATATAATTTAAAACGAAGGGTATATTTTTGAAGTTAGCCATTTATTTAGCGGGCTGTGGGCTATTGCTTGCTGCCTGCTCCAGCAACGATTCCTCCAGTATGCTAAAGCCAAGTCGCGTGTACGAACAATACAATGAAAAGGTGATTCATGGCATGCCTTTTGAACAGGAAAAAAGCTACTATACCGATGCCAAACAGGCAGAGGTAGAGCAAAAAATTCCTCAATATATGCAACAAATGAAAAAAAGCCGCGAGCAGGTTATTCAGATTTATCAGCAAATGTCCCAGTCGGTCGCCAAATGCAAAAAAATTCAACTGGCACACGAACGTATTGAAGGCAATAGCGCTTATTTAACCTACGATCAAACCGATATCTGTAATCCCAATACCAATACACTGCAAAAAAATGCGCCGCAAAAACAGTCCGTGATAATGCGGAACGAGCAAGGCTGGAAAATCCATCAGGTAGAAATAGCCCTTTAGTCCTTCTCCGCCATTGCTGCTTTAGATAAAGTTATTGTGCATGTAAAATTGCCCTATATAAAAATCCCGCCAAGAGCGGGATTTTTATAAGCATTTTGCTTTCATTATTAATAGCTTAACGATTAATAATTACTTGGCAGCTCCAGCTTGAGCAGCAGCAACTTCATCAGCGAAGCTTACTTCTTTCTTCTCAATGCCTTCACCTACTTCAAAACGCTTGAATTCAGTAACAGTCAAGCCAGCAGCTTTTAGTACATCGCCAACTTTCTTTTCGTTGTCGATTACATACGCCTGACGTAACAGGGTTACTTCATTCAGGTATTTGTCCAGGCTACCCTGAACCATTTTCTCAACGATATTGGCTGGCTTGCCAGACTCAATCGCCTTGGCTTCAGCGATTTCTTTTTCCTTGGCCAAAATCTCAGCAGGAACATCTTCAGCATTCACAGCCGCTGGGTTAAACGCAGCAACGTGCATGGCAACGCCTTTACCAGTTTCTTCATCGCCACCGGTGTAAGCAACCACAACACCAATTTTCAGACCATGACGGTAAGTTGCAAGCTTTTCACCTTCCACGATGTAACCACGACGCACTTGAATGTTTTCACCGATTTTTTGTACCAGCTCAACACGTGCTTCTTCTACAGTCAGGCTGTCATCAAATTTCAGGTTTGCAATTTCAGCAGCATCAGTCGCGTTGTTCGCCAGTGCTACTTCAGCAACGCGATTGGCAAACTTAGTGAAGTTTTCATCTTTGGCAACAAAGTCAGTCTGGCTATTCACTTCAAGCAGTAAAGCACGATTACCGTCTTTAGCAATGATAATTGCACCATCAGCAGCAATGTTACCTGCTTTTTTGGCAGCTTTGGCTTGACCAGATTTGCGCAGGTTATCAATAGCCACTTCAATATCACCACCGGCTTCTGATAATGCTTTTTTGCATTCCATCATGCCAAGGCCGGTACGGTCACGTAGTTCTTTTACCATGCTTGCGCTAATTGCAGTCATGCTTGTCTCCTAAACTGTCATTTAAATCAAGAATTTAATTACCAATAAAAACGGCCCATTGGGTTTACCGCCTGGGCCGTTACATCGGACTACTGGTGAATGGTGACGTTAAACCATGTCATAGCCATGAAAATCTGCCAATAAGACCGATGTATCCAACATTAAGCGTCGGTAGCAGCGGTTTCATCGCTCGCAGCAGCTTGTTCAGCTGGCTCGGCAGCTTTAGCCTGACCACCAGCCTGGTTTTGCGCGTATTCTTTACCAGCAATAATGGCATTGGCCACTGAAGATGCATACAGGGTTACAGCACGAATCGCATCGTCATTACCTGGAATAATGTAATCTACATTGTCAGGATTAGAGTTAGTATCCACGATACCAATCACTGGAATACCCAGATTTTTGGCTTCTTTAATGGCAATGGATTCATGATCAACGTCGATGATGAATAGCGCATCTGGCAAACCGCCCATGTTCTTAACGCCGCCCAGTGAACGCTCAAGCTTTTCCATTTCACGGGTACGTTCCAGCGCTTCACGCTTGGTCAGTTTGGCAAAAGTACCGTCCTGAGATTGGGCTTCCAGATCTTTTAGACGGTTGATGGACTGACGCAAGGTTTTCCAGTTGGTCAGCATGCCGCCCAACCAGCGATGGTCAACATAAGGCTGACCAGCACGTTGCGCTTGTTCACGAATAATGTTGCTGGCAGCGCGTTTGGTACCAACGAACAGTACCTTGTTCTTTTTGCTGGCCAGATTGTTAACGAAATTAAGCGCATCGTTTAACGCAGGAACAGTGTGCTCTAGGTTAATAATGTGAATCTTGTTGCGGGCACCAAAAATATAAGGACCCATTTTTGGATTCCAGAAACGAGTTTGGTGACCAAAGTGTGCGCCTGCTTGTAACAGGTCGCGCATGCTGACGTTATATTCTGCCATGATATTTACCTTAAATATGGGTTAGGCCTCCATATGTCCTCATTGTCCACTTTTCGGTTTTTTAAAAACAAAAAAGCACCCAGATCAATGTGTCGACATATGTGTGGGATTAACCGTCTGAACAACGGTTTTTGCAGCAATAACTTTGCTAAAAATTATTACCCAAAAGCATTTGCCAAAACGGGGCGCTATTTATACCATATATAGGTCATTTTTACCAAAAAAAATTAAGCCCATGAATAGTTTTAGCTCACCAAACCGGCATCTGATCAAATCGCCTGACGCCATTGAAAAAATGCGGGTTGCAGGTCGTTTGGCTGCCGAGGTGCTAACCATGATTACGCCCTTTGTCAAAGCCGGTGTAAACACGCTCGAGCTAGACAAAATTTGTCATGATTATATTGTCAATGTGCAAGATGCCATTCCAGCCTGTCTGGGTTATGGTGGTGCGCAAGGTCGCAAACCTTTCCCTGCGGTCATTTGCACCTCGGTCAATCATGTGGTGTGTCATGGTATTCCATCAGAAACTAAAATTCTGAAAAATGGTGATATTCTCAATATTGATGTCACGGTGATTAAGGATGGGCATCATGGTGATACCAGCAAGATGTTCATTGTAGGTGAAGGTTCGGTACTGGCCACACGCATTTGTACAGTCGCTCAGGAAGCCATGTATAAAGGCATGGAAACGGTTAAAGCCGATTCTTATGTCGGCGATATTGGTGCTGCCATCCAGAAGTATGTGGAATCAGAACGGTTTAGCGTAGTGCGTGAATATTGTGGTCATGGTATCGGCACTATATTCCATGATGATCCGCAAATTTTGCATTATGGCAAGGCAGGCACAGGCATGCGTCTGGAAGCTGGTATGACCTTTACCATTGAACCCATGGTCAATGCTGGCGTTTGGCAAACCCGTTTGCTGGGTGATAACTGGACTGTGGTCACTAAAGATCACAAATTGTCTGCGCAGTGGGAACACACGATTCTGGTAACTGAAACCGGCATTGAGGTGCTTACTGCCCGCCCAGAAGAAGATTTAAGCCGTTTTCAATCCTGATATTTTAAGTTACCCGTTACTCCTGTTCTTGCGCTTTTCGAACAGAAAAACCGCTCATCATGAGCGGTTTTTTGATGCAGGTGCTTTAATAAGCTATGAGCAATAAGGCCAGTAGTAAATCATTTTAACTTACCACCACACTATTCCATCCAGCCGGGTAAATCCATAACAGGCGTGTTTTTCTGCTGTGGCCGCTCGGCAACCATAACTTTCAGGCTGACACTTTCCTTATTACGTTTTACCAGCATATTAATATTGGTATTGGGCTTTTGCTGGGCAACCCATTTAATCAGTTGAGTAGCGCTTTGCATGGGCTGGTTATTGATCGACAAAATAATGTCACCTTTTTTCAGCCCACCCTGATCTGCCGGCCCTTTGGCCAAAACGCCCATCACTTGCACACCGGTATCTGGGGCGGTTGTGCTTGGAAATTCAGAAGGATCAACGCCTTTCACTTCAATACCGAGCCAGCCACGAGTTACCTTGCCATCGACAAGAATGGACTGCCAAACCTGTTGAGCCAGCTTGGCAGGAATAGCAAAGCCAATGCCCAGTGAACCACCCGTTCTAGAGAAAATCGCAGTATTGATGCCGACCAGATTGCCTGAAACGTCAATGAGCGCACCGCCGGAATTGCCGGGATTAATAGCTGCATCCGTTTGGATAAAATCCTCATAGGTATTAATGCCAAGGCCTGAGCGTCCAGTGGCCGAGATAATTCCTTGCGTAACGGTTTGTCCAACCCCAAATGGATTACCAATCGCCAGCACCACATCCCCTACTTCGCTGGGAGAGTTTTTAAAGGGCAATACGGGCAAATTACTCAGCTCAATTTTAATCACTGCCAGATCGGTATCGGGATCAGTTCCAATGACTTTGGCTGTGGCACGACGACCATCCTGTAGCGCCACGACAATCTGTTCGGCTTGCGCTACTACATGATTATTGGTCAGGATATAACCATCTCTACTGACAATCACGCCAGAACCCAAACTGGTTTCATCGTCACTACTTTCCTGAGGAAACTGGCGTTCAAAAAATTTGCGCAATACGGGATCTTCAATTTGTGGGTGGGCAATCACTTTTTGGGTGGTAAAGATATTAACCACCGCTGGCGCGGCCACTTTAACTGCTCTGTTATAAGACACCACCCCACCCTGAGGTGCGGTAGACAATAGTGGTTTTTGCTTTTCCGCCGGCAGATTGGCCATGACAGGCTCTACTGGCCGGTTTTGCTGATGCCAGACAAAAAACCCTGCGACAAAAATAAATAATAATATCCAAGGTAACCAAATAATGGTGCGACGCACGTGCATACCCCTTTTTATCTGCTACTTTAGCGTAAGTGCCATGGCAATTAAAACCATAAGTCAGGCACTCACCTGAACACTTGCCTGATCAACTACTCTTTATGTACAGCTCAGACAATAAACCACCCTATGGATTTGGCAATTATTGTAAAGTGTTTAAGTGCAAATTAATCAATTGAATAGAGTATTGTTGTTATGGTTGAGTTAAATCAATTATTGACATGGTGCAATAACACCCTAAATGTGAAGGCATTTAAAGACTATTGCCCCAATGGCCTACAAATTGAAGGCAGCCATACGGTGCATAAAATAGTCACTGCTGTGACTGCCTCGCAAGAAGCGATTGATGCCGCTATTGCTGCCCATGCCAATGTCCTCATGGTGCATCACGGCTACTTTTGGAAAGGTGAACCCGAGCCGCTCACTGGTATAAAAGGTCAGCGTATCAAAAAACTCATGCAGCATGATATTTCGCTAATTGCCTATCACCTGCCATTGGATGCGCATGTCACACTGGGCAATAATGCTGCGCTGGCCGATTTACTGGACATGACCATCACTGGTCCGCTTGATCCCACTGAAAACCAGCCTATTGGTAATGTTGGCGAGCTTCCAGCCCCGATGTCCATTGATGCGTTTATGACGCACCTAACCGAACGGTTGCAACGCACACCGCTTCATTTGAGCGGCTCATCCACCACGATTCAAAAGGTAGGATTTTGCACAGGTGCCGCACAAGATTTTATTGTAAAAGCTGCCGCTCTTGATTGTGATGCCTATATTTCGGGTGAAGTCAGTGAGCGCACCTATCACGACGCTAAGGAATTAGGCATTCATTATTTTGCTTGTGGACATCATGCCACCGAGCGCGGCGGTATTCAGCGCCTTGGACTGGCTCTGGCACAACAGTTTAATCTGGATGTCACCTTTATGGATTTTGATAATCCGGTTTGACGAGATTAGTTGAATCGCTTAATAAGCTAAAATCTTTAAATAATGAACTATTTTTTAAGCAAAAAATGTATTTCACCCGCCTATAGTCTTGCTATCTGTAACAGGTTGCGGCATGGTAATGCAGTTTTATTCACATCAAAAATCTGATTGATTTTTAAACGTTTTTGGAGAAAAACATGGCAGTTCTCGTTGGAAAACCAGCACCTGATTTTAATGTAGCCGCTGTACTTGGCAATGGCGAAATTGTGGATTCCTACTGCTTTAGCGAAGCCAGCAAAGGCAAATACGCACTGGTATTTTTCTGGCCACTGGATTTTACTTTTGTTTGTCCATCGGAAATTATTGCGTTAGATAACAAAATTGAAGAATTTAAGGCACGTAATGTAGAAGTGGTTGGTGTTTCGATTGATTCCCAGTTTACCCACAATGCATGGCGCAATACCCCAGTCAATGCTGGTGGTATTGGTCCGGTAAAATTTACCATGGCTGCTGATACCAGACAGGATATTGTACGGGCTTATGATGTGCAGTCTGCTGGTGGTGTTGCGTTCCGTGGTGCATTTATTATTGATAAAGACGGCATTGTTCGCTCACAAATTATCAATGACTTGCCACTAGGTCGCAATATTGATGAAATTATCCGTATTGTGGATGCGCTGCAATTTACCGAGCAGCATGGCGAAGTGTGCCCAGCCAACTGGCAAAAAGGTGATAAAGGCATGACAGCTACCCCTGCTGGCGTTGCTTCTTATCTGTCTGAGAATGCGGCTGCCCTGTAATTAATGCTTTTTAGTATTTTATGACTGATGCCAATATGCACTAAACATACAACATCAGGATTTTGGTACTAAACTACAAAACTTTAGTGCTTTTGCAGCTATCACACAGCATGGCATACTGCATGCCAACAGTTTTATGAACATGCTGTTTTTAAAATCAATTTCCCAGCGAATGCAAGGAAAAAATACCATGACACAAATTACACTACCTGATTTACCTTATGCTCATGACGCGCTTCAACCGCATATCAGCAAAGAAACTCTGGAATATCACCACGACAAGCATCATCAGGCTTATGTCACCAACCTGAATAATCTGATCAAGGGCACTGACCTTGAAGACAAAGAGCTGGATGACATCATCAAAGCTACTGCAGGTGACGCGGCTGATCCAAGCAAAGCAGGTATTTTTAATAATGCTGCGCAAGTATGGAACCATACTTTTTACTGGAACTGCATGACTCCCAATGGTGGCGGTCAACCTACTGGTGCGGTGAGCGAAAAAATCAATGCCGCGTTTGGTAGCTACGATAAATTCGTAGAAGAATTTACCAAAGCAGCAACCACCCAGTTTGGTTCTGGCTGGGCGTGGCTGGTGGCTGATGAAGTAAATGGCAACCTGTCCATCATGAAAACTGCCAATGGTGACAACCCAATGGCACATGGCAAAACTGCGATTTTGACCATTGATGTATGGGAACATGCTTACTACATCGATTTCCGCAATGCACGTCCAAAATACATCAGTACCTTTATTGATCATCTGATCAACTGGGACTATGTTAATGCCAAACTGGCTGGCCAGCCTGCTGGTGTTGAAAAGTAAGCTGAACAATAACAGGCGCTTGCCTGCTAAAAAAAACAGGTCTTTTGGCCTGTTTTTTTATACTTTGTTTTTTTAATCCGTTTTTAGGATTTAAGGTTTGCTGTTTAGCGTGATTGATCACCTTGCTTACCGAACATAGCTATAACCCAGTGACTCGCTTTCTTTATAATCAAAGGCATAAATCGTTCAACTGATGAGCACGCACTTACCTATGCCAAAACAAAATATTTTGCCTATTAGTTGCATTCAAGGCCACAGGCTTCAGTTCAATGTATTAAACAAACTAGTGCTGGCAGGCAGTATTTTACTCAGTGGTTGTACGCATGTAGTCACTCTAATGCCTGCTCGGGTAACGCCTATGGCTGAAGCTCGCGAATATGATCTGCAACAAGCGGCAATTATTTTGAGGCAAAAAATAGGTAAAAAACAGCCTATTGTGGCGTTAGTATTGGGAAGTGGTGGCGCACGCGGCTATGCGCATATTGGCGTAATCCGGATTTTGGAAAGCTATGGAATCAAGCCACAACTGATTGTTGGCACCAGTGCAGGCAGTATTGTGGGGGCATTATACGCCAGTGGCAAAAATGCTGATCAAATGGAAAAAATTGCCTCTAGTCTTAAAAGTTCTGATGTACGCGATATTACCCTCAGTCGGCAAGGCTTTTTTAATAGTGACAAAGTCGCTGATTTTGTCAATAAACAAGTCAACAATCGCCCGCTGCAACAACTGGACATTCCGCTGTTTGTGGTAGCAACCGAACTTCAAGATGGAACACGTGCGGTATTTAATGATGGAAATACTGGACAGGCTGTAAGTGCATCTGTGTCGATTCCCAGTATGTTTGTACCCACTGCCATTGGCAGCAAAAAATATGTGGATGGTGGCCTTGTAAGTCCAGTCCCGGTAGAAGTGGCCAAAAGTTTAGGTGCTGATGTAATTATCGCGGTCAATATTCTGGCGCAACCGGAAAACACCCCAACCACCAACATCTGGGGGTTATTCAACCAGAACATTAATGTGATGCAAAATAGGTTGGCGTCTTATGAACTAAAAGATGCCGATGTGGTGATTCAACCCAATATTAAGGAAAAACAGCATATTTTTTCGCTGGATTCACGCACACAAAATATTGTGGCAGGCGAACAAGCCACCCTGTTTCAGATTGATAAAATTAAATACATGATCAATCTAGCACAACAAAAACTGGCATCTGCACCTGAGCGTATGCCATAAACCATCATTAGAAAATATCAGTAAGTTTAAAAAATAATGATTTTACAAAAGCACATGACGTTGTGGCGTGAGTGATTTAGACTTTCTTTTCTTTTTATTCGATCAATATTGTTATGTCCAGAGCACCTTATATTACTGCCGAAGGCTACCAAACCCTATGTGATGAGCTAAGCCATTTATTGCGTGTGCGACGGCCAGAACTGACTCGCGCTGTGAGTGAAGCGGCTGCTTTGGGTGATCGCTCGGAAAATGCAGAATATATTTATGGCAAAAAACTATTACGTGAAACCGACAGACGCATCCGATTTTTACAAAAAAGATTGCCAGATCTGCAAGTGATTGACCGTTTACCCGACCAGCCGCAGCGAATTTTCTTTGGTGCTTTTGTCGAACTGGAAAATGATAATGAAGAAATACTGAAAATCCGTATTGTCGGTTCGGATGAATTTGTGCCTGAAAAACACTGGATTAGCATTGAATCGCCGTTAGCCAGAGCCTTGTTGGGCAAACAGGTAGATGATGAAGTTTTTGTGCAACTGCCGCACAATCAACGTGCAAATTACATAGTAACGCACGTTTCGTACAAAATTTGACAAACTCATTATAAAAGTCTAGTATATTCAGCTCAGAAATTAATCACCTAATTAGTTATTTTGTAACTAATTATAAATAAATACCCTTTTTTGTAAGGTCAGCCCAAATTTTGTCGTCTGGAATGACGTCATGCGATGCCGTACCTCAGCCATTAGTTAGTGTCATTTGATCACAGATGAGATCAGGGCACTGTCTAGCGTAAGATGGAGACACCCATGCGCCATAACTCCGACGGTTTGAGTTTGAAACCTGCTTTTGCATTTTTTCAGCTAAACCGATTTTCTTCCACGTGTCGTATTGCTTTACTTTCTACCTTATTTTTGCCCTTGCACAGTTTCAGTAGTAGTCCTGTCACCCAATATGAACATGTCGTGGGTAAAAAAACCCTGACTGTGGTTGGCGTTGAAGGCGGCAGCACCTTTTTTAAGGAAGATCAGTTTTTACATGGCTTTGGCTATGATCTGGCTCGTGCCTATGCCACTGATCTTAATGTCAATTTTAAATTCAAATCTGCACCGAATAGTGCGGCTGCTCTGGACATGGTTAAAAAAGGTCAGGCCGACTTTGCCCTGACCACAGCCCAGCCTGACTTGATTGAAAAAAAATCACTGATTGCACTGGATATTAGCTGTGGAGATCAGAAGACTTTGAGTCAATATGGTTTGAGCACCAATTTAAGCTGGTCATTCAAGGATGCCACCGATCCGATTGCTGCTACTGCCAATGGTTTTATTTGCAGTAACAAACAGCAAGGTACGTTATCCAAGCTTGCTGCATTTTATGACCGTAATGTGATGAACAAAACGGCACAGCAGGTTTTTTATCGTGATATCAGTAAACGCTTGCCGATCTATAAGGCTAGTTTTCAAAAAACTGCCAAGAAGCATCAGCTCGACTGGCATTTGCTGGCAGCGATTGGCTATCAGGAATCTTACCTGAATCCTGCCTCAGTATCTCCAACTGGCGTAACTGGGTTGATGATGCTCACGCAGGGTACTGCCAGAGAAATGGGCGTGGTAGATCGCCGCGACCCCACGCAAAGTATTCAAGGTGGTGCGCAGTATTTCCGCCTGATGCTGACCCAGTACAAACATATTGCCAAGCCCGATCAAGTCTGGTTTGCTTTGGCGGCCTACAATATGGGTCCCGGTGCGCTGGATAAGGTACGCAACACGGTAAAGCGTAAAGGCCATAATCCTGACAGCTGGGTAGATGTGTATCAGTATTTATCGAGCAATTCACGCGCTAATCCACGTTACAAGCAATGCATTACTTATGTAACGCGCATTCGGGCGTATCTGGAAAATATCAAGCAAAACCAGCAATTGGCACGTATTTAATGACTTTCTAACCTCGTATCATGCTCACCGTAAAAAATGCCCTGTTTAATTCAGGGCTTTTTTATGTGCTGTCTAAGCAGGCTTTTGCATGATAATAAGATGTAAGGGTATTTTGGGGATACCCACATTCTGGTCATGAGGATAAGGCTTGATTTGGCCAGTGTGCTGATAGCCTCGGCGCTCATAATAGGCAATCAATTCCTGACGGGTATGCACCACAGACATCTCGAACACATGAGGTTGAAAAATCTGGCGACCTTGCTGTTCGGCATAATCTAGTAGCTGCCTGCCGATTTGCTGGGTCTGATAATTGGGGTCAACAGTAAGCAAGCCAATTTGTAAAACAGGGTACTGGAATTGAAGAAGTACACAACCTGCGATTTGGCGGTGGTGGTTTTGGCCGGTTAACACCTCTGTAACTAGCAAGTGACTGGCTGGGTCTTGCAGCAAATCCTGAAGCTGCTGCAAGTTAATGCGTGGCTGGATGATGCAGCCGGATTCATGTGTCCAGCCTTCCTGACCAGTTTCTGGCCGATAAGCGCGGTTGATCAATGCCACCAGTGCATCAGCATCTTGCAGGGTGGCGGGGCGAAAATCGAGCATTAACACACTGGATGTCACGTGCTGTTTATAACTTTATTGCAAGACTAGCCATGCTGTTTGGCAAAGTCCTGCATAAATGTTACTAGCGCCTGCACACCTTCAAGCGGAACCGCATTATAAATACTGGCGCGCATACCACCTACGGAACGATGGCCAGCCAGATTGAGTAAGCCCGCACCTTCAGCTTCCTTCAGGAATATTTTTTCCAGATTGCTGTCTTTTAAGGTAAACGGCACATTCATGATGGAACGGTTAGGCAGTGCAATGGGATTGGCATAAAACTCACTTTGGTCGATATAACCATACAGCAACTGGGCTTTTTGTAGGTTCACCTGATGAATAGCGTCGACTCCACCCTGCTCCAGTAACCACTCAAATACCAGACCAGACAAATACCAAGCAAACGTGGCTGGCGTATTAACCATAGAATCATTTTTGGCCTGATCACTATATTTTAAAATACTGGGCACATCGACACGTGCCTGATCCAGTAAGTCTTCGCGCACAATCACAATGGTCAGACCAGCAGGTCCAATATTTTTTTGCGCACCAGCATAAATCATACCAAACTTACTCACATCCAATGGCGCTGACAAAATGCTGGAAGAAAAATCAGCCACCAGCGGTGCATTACTGTCTGGGATGAAGTCAAACTGCAAACCACCAATAGTTTCGTTGTCGACATAATGCAAATAGGCAGCATCGTCACTCAATTGCCACTCATGTTGTGGGGCAATGGCAAATTTGCCGTCCACCGTACGACCTGCTTCAATGACATTAATATCACCATAACGCTGCGCTTCTTTCAGGGCTTTTTCAGACCAGATGCCAGTATGCACATAATCTGCACGGGCATTTTTACCCAGCAAATTGAGCGGAATAGCCGAAAACTGCAAACTAGCGCCACCCTGTAAAAATAGCACTTTGTAGTTATCAGGAATATTCATCAGTTGGCGTAAGTCAGATTCGGCCTTTTGTGCCACTGCGACATAATCACTACTGCGATGGCTCATTTCCATAATGGATAGGCCACGATCATGCCAGTTGGCCAGCTCTTGCTGGGCACGTTCGAGTACAGGAGTGGGTAAAGCCGCTGGGCCAGCGCAAAAGTTATACGCGCGCATGAATATTCCTTATAAAAACAAGAAAAAAGAAGCACTATTTAATCATAAAACCTCTTGTGTAAGTAGCCATGTTTTTTCAAACTTAATCACAATTGATTATTTTATGGGGAAAATGAATGCCAATCTGGTTACAGGCCGGGCTTTGGGGCTGGCTGGCTGGCGGTGCCTTGCTGATTGGCGCAGCGACTGGCTATTCTTTTAAGATTCCAACCCGAATTATTGCCGCTATTATGGCGTTTGGTAGTGGCGTACTTATTTCAGCGCTGTCTTTTGAGTTGATGGATGAAGCCTATAAGCAAGGCGGATTTACGGCCACAGCACTGGGCTTTGTGATTGGCGCAGCAGTCTATACGCTGGCAAACCAGCTACTAGCCAAACATGGTGCCAAGCACCGTAAACGCTCAGGTCAACAACAAGCTAAAGATACTCAATCCAGTGAAAATGGGGGTGCAGCCATTGCCATTGGTGCATTGCTAGATGGTATTCCCGAATCGATCGTGATTGGTTTATCAATGCTGGGTGGCAGCAAAGTCAGTCTGGTGGCAGTCATTGCGATTTTTTTATCCAATATTCCAGAAGGGATGTCGAGTGCTGCAGGCATGAAAAAATCAGGACGATCCAAAGGCTATATCTTTGGCATCTGGTGCGGGATTACGTTAATTAGTGGCATTGCTGCGATTACCGGCTACGGTTTATTTAGTGGATTTTCCAATGAAGTGATTGCAGCCACCACCGCGATTGCAGCGGGTGCTATTTTGGCCATGATTGCTGATACCATGATTCCAGAAGCTTTTGAAACCGCTCACGACTGGACAGGACTTATCACGGTACTGGGATTTTTGACGGCTTTTATGCTGACTAAACTGGGCGGCTAAACTTTTAATAATATGTGCAAAGTTAAAGGCATAAAAAAGGACGTTAGATCAAATCATAACGTCCTTTTTTGTTTCAACCTGATTTATTCAGCCGGATTCTCAGCGGGCGCGTCAGATTCAGTCTGAGTGTCATCAGCAGCCGGATCAGCATCATCGGATGAGTCAGCAGAACTTAGATCATCAGCAATAGAGTCATCTGTTGCTAAATCATCTGTTGTCATATCTTCCAGTTCTTCAATCTCATCCAGAGACACCACGCCAACCAGCACCTCATCATCACTAACGCGAATCAGGCGCACGCCCTGCGCATTACGGCCAGTAGTGGCAATTTCTGAAGCACGGATACGTACCAGTGTTCCGCCATTAGAGATCAATAGCAATTCATGATGTTCATCAATGGATACCGCACCCACCAGCTCACCATTACGCTCACTGGTTTTAATGGCAATTACCCCCTTACCACCACGTTTCTTGGTCGGATAATCACCCACTGGGGTACGCTTGCCGTAACCATTGGCACAAGCAGTCAGCACTTCACCATTTTCTGGCACAACGACCAGCGATACAATACGCGCACCGGTGCTGTCACAGCCCGCTTCGCTATCATCTTGGTCATCGCTATCGGATACCTGATCCTGATCAAGCTCCTGCTCGACTTCCTGCCCACCGCCAATTCGCATGCCACGCACGCCCTTGGCAGTACGGCCCATGGCACGTGCATCGGTTTCTGCAAAGCGAATCGCTTTACCCTCATTGGAGAACAGCATGATTTGCTGCTCGCCATCGGTAATGGCTACCCCAATCAGGGTGTCATCACCGTTGAGTTCAATCGCACGCAAGCCGTTGGAGCGCACATTACTAAACTGTTCCAGCTCAACACGTTTGACCGTTCCGCATTGAGTGGCCATAAACACATAGTAGTTTTTAACAATGTTTTCGACTTGTGCCGCAAATTGCGTGAGTACCGGAGAATGACTTTCTTCTCCCTCAGCAGTCGGTAGGCCAAGTTGGTCATTCAATAGCGCATGCAGCGCCTTTAGCGGCTCTTTAAGAGTAGCCGGTAGTTCATCAACGCTTTCTTCACTCAAGCCTGACACTATCGCTTCTAGTGGGGTGAAATGCTCCGCAATGAGGCTTTCAGCCTGCAACAGCGTACTTTGTGCCTTAACAAAGGCTTTAAAATTGACAAAACGCTCTTTAAATTTCTTTGGAATGTCAATAACCGGCAAAATGGCAGTAATGGTTTCAGTGGCTTCTAGTGGCAATAAATTGACCATTGGGCGGCCACGAGAACCACGTGAGGCTTGTGGCACTTCATACACTTTTAGGCTATATACCTTGCCGACATTGGTAAAGCACAGCACGGTTGCATGGTTGGACGTCACTACCAGATGCTGAATAAAGTCATCTTCTTTCATGCTGGTGGCCGACTTGCCACGACCGCCACGACGCTGCGCCGCATAGTCAGACAAGGGCTGGGTCTTGGCATAACCTGTCTTGGAAACGGTCAAAACCACTTGTTCTTCTGGAATCAAGTCTTCACGCGAGAAATCAATACGGGATTCAATAATCTCAGAGCGGCGGCCATCACCATACTGATCTAAAATAGCGCGCAGCTCACCACGGATCACATCCATCAGCAAGTCAAAACTATCCAGAATGGCTTGCAGCTCGGCAATTTGACCCAGAATTTCGCTGTATTCACCCAGCAGCTTGTCTTGCTCAAGGCCAGTCAAACGATGTAAACGCAACTCTAAAATCGCACCAACCTGAGCCGGTGACAAGCGATACTGCTGCTCAGTCAGGCCAAACGGTTTGCTTAGATCTTCACCCTCAATTTCATCGGGACGCACAGACTTGTGGCCGGATTTTTCCAGCAAAGCCAGTACACCACCAGCCTGCCACATCCCAGCCAGCAGACGCTCACGTGCCTCACTCGGATTGGCAGAAGTTTTGATGGCCTCAATAATAGCGTCGATGTTGGCCAGCGCAACCGCCAGACCTTCCAGAATATGGCCACGTTCACGCGCCTTGCGCAACTCAAACATGGTACGGCGGGTCACGACTTCCTGACGGTGACGAATAAACGCTGCAATCAGGTCTTTTAGGTTCATCAGTTTGGGCTGGCCATTGTCCAGACAAACCATATTGATGCTAAACGAGCTTTGTAAAGGCGTATGCAAAAACAGGTTATTGACAATGATTTCGGCGTTTTCATTACGCTTCAGATCAATGGCAATCCGCATACCGTCTTTGTCAGATTCATCGCGCAGCTCGGAAATACCTTCCAGTTTTTTCTCTTTAACCAGTTCGGCAATGCGTTCAATCACGCGCGCCTTGTTGGCCTGATACGGAATTTCGGTAAACACAATGGTAATACGGCCGGTTTTCTCATCTTCTTCAAAATGATACTTGCCGCGGATATGCAAACGACCCTTACCCGTCCGGTAAGCATCCACGATACCGGATTTACCATAAATGATACCCCCGGTTGGGAAATCCGGCCCGCTAATGTGCTGCATCAGGCCTTCAATACTAATGTGGCTATCGTCCACATAGGCCAGACAGGCATTAATCACTTCAGTCAGGTTGTGTGGTGCCATATTGGTGGCCATACCCACCGCAATACCGGCAGCACCATTGACCAGCAAATTGGGAAAACGAGTGGGCATGACCTGCGGAATACGCTCGGAGCCATCGTAGTTGTCTTCCCAGTCTACGGTGTCTTTTTCAAGATCAGCCAGTAGTTCATGCGCAAGGCGGGTCATACGCACTTCGGTATAACGCATGGCCGCCGCGCTATCACCATCCACCGAACCAAAGTTACCCTGACCATCGACCAGCAGGTAACGCAGGCTAAAATCCTGTGCCATGCGGACAATGGTATCGTAGACAGCCGTATCGCCATGCGGGTGATATTTACCGATCACGTCACCCACCACACGGGCAGATTTTTTGTAAGCTTTGTTGTAATCGTTGCCCAGCTCATGCATGGCAAACAAAACACGGCGATGCACTGGTTTTAGACCATCGCGTACATCTGGCAATGCACGCGATACAATGACGCTCATGGCATAATCAAGATAAGAATGCTTGAGTTCTTCCTCAATGGCAATCGGTAGAATTTCCGACACGCTCATGCCCACTCCTTTACTGGCTTTTCGCCTATTTAGAATTCAAAAATCAGTCGCCTACCGCTTTAAAATACAAAGTCAAAACAGTAAAAAACGTTACAATAAAAAGTGTTAGGATTTTAGCATAATTGGTCAATATTATCTAAATTTTATTATATGGCACCTAATTATTTATTAATTTATTTCAATCAGTTAGATATCAGGATTTATAAATTGTATTTTTAATACAAAACTCAATTTTTACAGCAAAAACTGGGCTTTTAACTCTGTATATAATTTAGCTTATTTTCAAAAAATCACTGGATAACCGGTTAGACTATTCAACGCTGTTAAGCCTTCATTTGACTAAAAAATGGGCTGGCAGACGCATCTTTATGAAAGCATGCCCTGCCAGTCAGTTCATTGCAGTGTTTATAAAGCAGCGTTTATCAATCTGTAGCTTGTTCTACAGCAGGCGCTGTGGTGGTTGCCGGGATCATGGCTGCCAGTGATTCTGAAATACCAGTGATACCCTCATTATTTAAACCCGCATCTTTCATGACGGCATCAATAATGGGTTTGGCAATCTGGTATTGCAAGGCAGAATTGACCACCTGTTCCGGGAATGTCGCTCCTTTACCAGAACCTGTTCCGTCTGCGCCAGTCGCATTGCCCTGATTATCCTGGCCTAAGCCATTCACCTGAAAAATACGGATAGAATCAATTTTTTCCATTGGTTTCACGGCTTGCGCAATAATCTGCGGCAACTGCTCAAGCAGCTTGGTACGCACCTGCAAATCCACCTGTGCCACAGACAGCGTATTTAGGGCTTCATTCAATGCCCGGCGGCCTTCCGCTTCGGCCATGGCAGCCGCCTGACGCGCCGCCGCTTCTACCCGGATGGCTTCGGCACGGTCAATGGACGCATCTTTTTCAGCCGCAGCAGCAACCTTGACTGCAATGGCATTTTGCTGAGCCTGTTTTTCTGCCTCAATCAGCTCAATCGATTTTTGACGCTCGGCAATTGCCACTTCACGTGCGGTAACCACGTCTTCTTCTGATTTTACAGCGTTGGCACGTGCTTCATTGGCCTCTGCATCTGCTTCAGACTGCTCACGTGATTTATTGGCAATGGCAATTTGCGTGTCCTGCTTGGCAATTTCAATTTGCTTGCGCTGCTCGGCGCGTTGTACTTCAGTCTGGCGGTCACTTTCAATGGTACGGGTTTGAATGGCCAGATTTTTTTCAATTTCAGCGGCTTTAATTTCACGCTCGGCCACAATACGCTTTTCACTCACCTGACGCGCTGCTTCAATTTGCACCGATTCGGCTTCGCGCGAACGCTCTGCTTGCTGTTTGGCAATTTGGGCGGCTTGCTCAGCGCGTGCTGTTTCAATTTCTTGTTGTTGTGCCAATGTGGCAAACTCCTGCTCTTTTTCAATCAGGATTTTCTGGCGTGACGCTTCCAGATTTTTGCTGCGCACCTGGACTTCGGTGTCCTGCTCAACGTCATTGCGCTGCTTACGGCGTGATTCTGTTTGCTCGGTTAAGCGTGTCAAACCTTCGGCATCAAAGGCATTGTCTGGATTAAAAAAACGCTTGTCGGTTTGATCCAGACTGGTGAGCGATACTGATTCCAGCTCAAGTCCGTTTTTTTCCAGATCTTCTGCCACCGCATTTTGCACCGCTAAAACAAAATCACGACGCATGTCCTGCAACTCTTGAATACTCATGGTGGCAGCGGTGGCACGTAATGAGTCGACAAATTTATCTTCGACCAGTATTTTTAGCTCATTGGGATTTAGAGTGCGTGCACCCAAAGTTTGCGCTGCTGTACTCACCGCCTCTACCGTTTGTTTAACCCGTACAAAAAAGGCTGCGGTGACATCTACGCGCATACGGTCGCGGGTAATCAAGCTTTCCTTTTCGCGGCGCATCACTTCAAGTTTAAGCGTATTCATGTTGACCATGACCAGCTCATGGAAAACTGGCAGCACGAGCGCGCCTCCATCCATGATGACCTTTTGGCCACCCAGTCCGGTGCGTACAAATGCCATTTCCTTGCTAGCACGTTTATAAAGGCGCGCTAAAATCAGGCCAAATACAATAATAGTAATAAGGATAACTGCCCCCAAAACCCCAATTTCAATTAAATTTTGCATTTTTATCTCATTAAAAAACTTAAAAACAATGATTCACACGATCAGATCAAAGTCGGATGCGGATTTTCAATCACCCGATACACTGATCCCATTTTTTTTATTAGTAGCACCTGCATGCCTTGTGTTAATTGCAGGTCTTCTAAATCTGGCTCCACCAAAATAAAATAAGATCGACCATCGGTATCACGTAAACGCGCTTGAGCTGCAAGGATTTTCTGGCTTGATACTGCCGTAACCAGCGCTACCCTGCCCACAAATTCACTTTCACTAATGGCTGAGCTTTCATCTCGTGGCACAATATAAGCCAGCCATTTACCGCCAAGTCGAACGCTAGCCATTGCGCCAAAAAATGCAGGAATAAAAGCAATGAACGCAGGCAAATAAAAGCCCAAAAGATTGCGGGCAAAAATTTGTACCGCATAGCCAGCGACTGAAAAACTGGCTAAAAACAGGATAAGCAGAATTAAACTTGGCACTTTGCCCACATGCAGCCAGCCCAATACACCATCGAGTCCACCATCAACAGCAGGTTCAGGCAATAGGCTATCAATCCAGCTACTGGGACTAAGCGCTGTGATCAAACCAATCACCTCCAGCACTGTGAGGCCAAGCATCACCAATAACGCCACTCCAAAAGGCAAGGTTTGAGTAGCCACAAATAAGCTCATGATTGATTATTTGCCTTAAGCCGCGCTAGACGCTCTTCAACCTGGTTTTGATGCATCATGTCTTCCAGTTCTTTTAACTGGGCAGCCTGTTGCAAGGTTGCGCCGGCGGCTGCGGGTGACAAACCGGTTTGACGCTCATAAATCTTGTCAAAAGCATTGGTGGCCTGATCCAAACGTTGCTCCTTGGTAGAACCGGGTTTGCCTGTTCCACCAGCTTGGCTTGCTGCCTGACGCGACTTTCGAAATTCATTTAAGGCTTCGGTCATTTCCCGGCGCTTGGCCATCAGGGCATTGATATAGCCTTTAAGCTCGGTTTCTTTATCATTTAGGCTGGCCAGTGACTGCTCCAGTACCGGTAATTGTGCTTCAATATCCAGTTGCCGCGCGACTGCCACACGTGCCAGATCATCTCGTGATGCATTGATGGCCGTGTTGATTTGTAATGACAGGGTATTATGCTGGCTGGTCTGGGTGGCATGCTGTTGCTGTACCAGATGGCGATTGGCACTGACGGTGCCCAGCTCATGCTGCACTTCGGCGATCACTTTATCAACTTCCCGTAAGGCCTGTTCCATCACAGCATCAGGCGCCAGATTTTCAATTTTATCAATTAATGCGTGGGCACTTCCTGCAACAACCCGTCCTACCCGATCACTTAAACTATCGACCATTTTTTACTCCTTATTATGACTTTAATTACTTTTGGCCAAGAAATCATATAAGGTTTTAAAGGCATTCACAATCAAAAGTGCTCTTTATAGAAGGCTTTAAAGCAAGCCAACCGGAACGAGCCAATAGTATACTTTAAAAAGGTTTTTTTATTTTTTATGGGCTTGAAGCATAAACGATAGACCATCACCCGCAGACCATAAAAAACGCCCCTAATCAGGAGCGTTTTTTAGTTCAGGATTAAAATCTGAAAATTACAGCTTGCTCACCAGCTCTGGGACGATGGTGTTTAAATCACCCACCAACCAGTAATCTGCAACAGCATTGATCGGCGCTTCTTCGTCTTTGTTGATAGCAACAATAACTTTAGAATCTTTCATACCGGCCAAATGCTGGATGGCACCAGAGATACCAACAGCAACGTACAGGCTTGGCGCAACGATCTTACCAGTCTGACCCACTTGCAGGTCGTTTGGTACAAAACCAGCATCAACCGCAGCACGTGAAGCACCCAGTGCAGCGCCCAGCTTGTCAGCCAGCGGCTCCAGAACTTTATAGTAGTTCTCACCAGAACCCACACCGCGACCACCGGAAACCACAATCTTGGCAGAAGTTAGTTCAGGACGGTCAGACTTGGCCAGCTCTTCGCCAACAAAGCTAGAAACACCAGCATCTTCAACAGTGCCAACCGCTTCAACAGTTGCAGAACCGCCTTCAGTTGCCGCAGCATCAAAACCAGTGGTACGTACAGTAATCACTTTGATGGACTCAGAAGACTGAACCGTTGCAATCGCATTACCGGCATAGATTGGGCGCTTGAACGTATCAGCACTATCAACCGCAATGATTTCAGAAATCATGCTGACATCCAGCAACGCAGCAACCCGTGGCAGAATGTTTTTGCCGTTGGTGGTTGCAGGTGCCAGAATGTGCGTGTAGTTGCTGCCCAGATCAACAATCAACTTGGCTACATTTTCAGCCAGTTGATGTGCATAGGCCGCGTTGTCAGCCAGTAATACCTTGCTCACACCAGCAATCTTGGCAGCAGCATCAGCAGCAGCCTGTGCATTTTGACCAGCAACCAATACATGAATGTCACCGCCAATCTTTTGCGCAGCAGTCACTGTATTTAATGTTGCAGACAGAATAGAATTGTTGTCGTGTTCGGCGTAAACCAGAATACTCATCGTTTGAATTCCTTACCGAAAATTAAATTACTTTAGCTTCGTTTCTGAGCTTTTCAACCAGCTCATCAACAGACTTAACCTGAACACCAGCAGAACGTTCAGCAGGCGCTTCAACCGACAAGGTTTTTAGCTTGGTGCCAGTGGCCACGCCGTAATCGCTTGGAGATTTGGTATCCAGTGGCTTTTTACGGGCTTTCATAATGTTAGGCAATGCTGCATAACGTGGCTCGTTCAAGCGCAGATCGGTTGTGATGATAGCTGGCAATGCCAGTTCAACAGTTTGCAGGCCGCCGTCAACTTCACGGGTAACCTGTACCTTGCCGCCATCAACCTTAACTTCAGAGGCAAATGTACCCTGACCTGCACCCATCAGTGCTGCCAGCATTTGACCAACTTGATTGCTGTCATCATCAATCGCTTGTTTACCCAATAGGATAACTTGCGGCTGTTCCTGATCAACAACACCTTTAAGGATTTTGGCAACTTCCAGAGCACCAATTTCATCATCAGTTTGAACCAGAATGCCGCGATCAGCACCCAGAGCCAGCGCAGAGCGAATTTGTTCCTGAGCAGCTTGTGGGCCAACAGAAACAACAATAATTTCTGTAACCGCACCTTTTTCTTTTAAACGTACTGCTTCTTCAACCGCAATTTCACAAAATGGGTTAATAGACATTTTGACGTTGGTTAGATCAACACCAGTCTTGTCCGCTTTTACGCGAACTTTGACGTTGGCATCGACAACGCGTTTAACAGCAACAAGAGCCTTCATGGAATCCTCGGCTTTTTAGCTAATCAATGAAACGGAAGTGTCAAAACACCCCGATGTGGAATGGTGCGTTATCTTGCTATGTGAGCGTAAACAGGTCAAGTCACAAAACCCCGTAGACTAAAAAAAACCAGCAATTAAAAGAGTTTTTTGCACAAAATGACACAAAACCCACGCCAGTGACTGCTTGTAGGTCTAAAGTCATGTGAGTGGCTGAATTTATACAAATTGCAGTAGAAGTTTGTTGACAACGTAAATTGTCTAATTTAACTTACAGTGAATATGCATTATTTCCCTCATTCTACCTATAAAACGAGGAATGCCATCATGACCCGTACAACGGCATCTACCAGCCCACGCGGTACTTCAACGATTCAGGTACGTCGCCAGTCTTTTGATTTTGCGACCACTCCAAAATACTATTTTGATAACAACCCATTACTGTCTTATTTGTTGACTGCACTCTCGCTTACGTTTCCACATGGAGAGCGGTTTTTTGTGCATAGCGTCCGTAATGTGCGTGACCGGATTAAAGATGATACTCTACAAAAGGAAGTGTCTGCTTTTATCGGTCAAGAAGCCATGCATAGCCACGCGCATGAAGACTTTAATACTTTTGTTGAAAGTTTGGGAATAGATATTCAGCCCATTTTACAAAGCGAATATGAAAAAATTGAATATGCCAAAACCAAATTAAGCAGCAAACAACAACTGGCGGTTACCTGCGCGCTAGAGCATTTTACCGCAATTATTGCACAGTACCTGCTGGAACATCCCGACTTTCACAAGCAGTTAAATCCTCGGGTGGCGCAGTTGTGGATGTGGCACGCCTTGGAAGAAACCGAACATAAGGCGGTGGCGTTTGATGTGTATCAGGAAGTTTTTGCCGATCAAGCCATTCGTAAACGGATTATGCGCGTTATTACAACGACTTTCCTGTCGCGTATTAGCTATTTGACTTTCAAGTTATTGCTGAATGATCCGGTTGGGCGCAAGCAGTGGCGTCAACATATTGCGGCACTTAAACAGTTAAAAGATGTGTTTAGCACACTGGCACCCGCTTATCTGGATTATTATCAGGATAATTTTCACCCAAACCAGCATGACAGTACACAGATTACCGCACAGTGGCGTGAGCAATTATTTGGTGAGCAAATTGATAAAGAAGTTGCCAGTGCTGCCATTCATTAAAGCAGCGTATTAACCTAGTAATTGTTTTAACGTATTAATAGTTTCCTGACATAAAAAAGCCTGATTATTGATTTAATCAGGCTTTTTTATGGCTTGCCCGTAGGATGGCAGCACGACGCTATCACTGGCTGAATAGCTATTTCTTAGTTTTAGACCTTATTCACGTAAAAATCATTACTTTTTATTCAACAATAACGTTACTGCTCGGTAATTCTTTCACAGCATTATGTAGCTGTTTTATAAAATTTAATGCCAATTCTTTTTTATACGGTTATTGTTTTTAAAACTTAGGCCAGCCACTGATCAATAATAATTTTCAATGGATTAAAGCCCAGCCTGCACACTGTCTTTTAGCCACACCAATACGTTTAAACAGTTAGCCATAGAGATTTGTCATGAAAATTAATATCAATAGAACGGATTACGAGGTTGATGTCGACATACGCACTACCCTGCTGGATTTGTGTCGAGAACATCTGGATTTGACGGGTTCAAAAAAAGGCTGTGATCATGGCCAATGCGGTGCCTGTACGATGCTGGTTAATGGCCGTCGCATTAATAGCTGTTTAAGCTTGGCCATCATGCACGAAGACGATGAAATCACCACGATTGAAGGCATGGGTGCGCCGGGTGCGTTAATTCCGATGCAGGAAGCGTTCGTCGAAGAAGATGCGTACCAGTGTGGCTACTGTACGGTAGGTCAGATTTGCTCGGCAATGGGCATG
The DNA here is from genome assembly GCA_004173455.1 of Moraxellaceae bacterium. Lineage (GTDB taxonomy): Bacteria > Pseudomonadota > Gammaproteobacteria > Pseudomonadales > Moraxellaceae > Alkanindiges. The sequence goes on from SECL01000020.1 coordinate 46,475, forward strand.
ATTGAAGAATTAAAACAGGGTTGGCCAAGTCATGTGACCCAGTCGCTGGATGGACAGCCACTATTGAGCGATGAAGAAATTGCTGAACGCATGAGTGGCAATATCTGCCGCTGCTCGGCCTACCCCAATATCGTCAGAGCCATTAAACGGGTTGCAGCCAATAGCTTACATGAGGAAAAAGCATGAAAACTTTTGCTTACTTTCGTGCGCAAACGCTTGAACAGGCGCCCCATTTGTTGGCCACTCAGTTGGCAAATCATTCTGAAAATCATTTAGCCGATTATTTAGCAGATCATAATAACTCCGATCATTTAGAGATTTCTAATAGCGCTAAATATATTGCGGGTGGCACCAATCTGCTGGACTTAATGAAATTGCAAATAGAAACCCCTATTGCGCTGGTTGATATTTCACGCCTGCCACTTACTGATGTTGAAGAAACAGCCGAAGGTGGTCTAAAAATTGGTGCGATGGTGAGCAATAGTGATCTTGCCGCACATCCACTGATCCGTGAGCGTTATGCGGTATTGTCGCGTGCCTTACTGGCAGGTGCATCGGGGCAATTACGCAACAAAGCCAGCACGGGCGGCAATTTGCTACAGCGGACGCGCTGCTATTATTTTTATTCACCGACCAGTCCTTGTAATAAACGGATTCCCGGATCAGGTTGTCCTGCACGCGAAGGCCACAACCGGATGCATGCCATTTTGGGTGTCAGTGAACATTGTATTGCCCAGCATCCATCTGATATGGCAGTGGCCATGCAGGCGCTTGATGCTTATATAGAAACGCAGCGCGCTGATGGCACAACGCGGCGCATTGCATTGGCTGACTTTTACCTATTACCCAAAGATCATCCCGAATGTGAAACGGTGCTAGAAACGGGCGAGCTAATTACTCATGTGATTTTGCCGCCAGCACCTACCGGACACCATGCCTACCGTAAAGTGCGTGACCGTGCTTCTTATGCATTTGCGCTAGTGTCGGTGGCTGCGGTTATTGATGCATCAGCAGGCCAGATTCATAGTGCCCGATTGGCATTTGGTGGGATTGGCGTGATGCCTTGGCGCAACCGTGACGTTGAACAACTATTGTGCAGCCAACCTGCAAGCTCGCAATTGTTTAACCAAGCCGCTGACTTGCTATTAAAAGATGCTCAAGGTTCAGGCGAAAATGATTTTAAAATTGTACTGACGCGTCGGGTATTGCTCTCTGTATTAAATGACGCCTGCAAGGGAGAACTGCAATGAATAAGCCTTCACAAATGATGATGAATCAGGCGGTTGAGTCATTGCTGGATCGTGTACCCAATCCTTGCGTTGGCGAAGAATTAAGTCGCGTCGAAGGGCCACTTAAAGTGAGTGGTACGGCCACCTATGCCGCTGAATATAAGTTTGATGAAGAAATACTGCACGGTTTTTTGGTGAGCGCCAGCATTGCTAAAGGCACTGTCGAATCCATTGATGAAGATAGCGCAACGGCCATTGACGGTGTGGTGGCTGTTGTAACAGACTTTAAGGCATTTATTCGTAACTCCCAGCAAGGTGGTGAAAAAAAAGCACCGACGCAAGGTGTGAAAGATGTGGATTATTTTGGTCAACCGATTGCCTTAGTAGTGGCAAACACATTTGAAGCCGCGCGCGAAGGTGCTGCGGCACTGAAAGTAAGCTACAAAGAGCAGCAAGGCGCATTTGATTTTATTGCTGAACTGGATAAGCGTGAACTACTGACGTCTGGTAATGACAAGCCTGAGCATAAAAACAATCCTGATGAGGGATTGGCAAACGCTGACGTCAAAGTAGATTCTATTTATGTGACGCCAAGTCAAAACAGTGCGGCTATGGAACCACACGCCACCATTGCTGAGTGGAAAGGTGATCAGCTTACCCTGCACTGTTCCATGCAAATGCTGTCAACCTGCAAGCAGCAAATTTGCGATGCACTTGACCTCAAACCAGACAATGTTCGCTTGATTTCACGCTATGTGGGCGGTGGTTTTGGTTCAAAATTAGGTATCTCGCCAGAATCTATTGCAGCGGCAATTGCGGCCAAACAGCTTAAGCGTCCAGTGAAAGTAGTGATGCACCGCATTCAGGTGTTTGAAAGCACTGTGCGGCGTACCAATACTCGGCAGCGTTTGGCGTTGGGGGCAGATCGTAATGGGCGGATTCACACCATTATTCACAACACCATTTGTAGCAACCTGCCCGAAGAAACCTTTTTTGAGCCGACTGCCATTGCCACTCACTTTTCCTATAGCGGACAAAACCGCGAAGTAAAATATGAAATGGTGCGCATGAATCAGGTACTGGCTGGCTCGATGCGCGCACCCGGTGAAGCGGTTGGAATGCTGGCGTTAGAATGTGCCATGGATGAACTGGCCGTCAAGCTGGACATGGATCCCGTTGAATTGCGCAAGCTGAATGAACCCGTGATTGATCCCAGCAAGGAAATTCCTTTTTCTACCCGTAAACTGTCCGATACGCTAGATTATGGCGCCAAGCATTTTGGTTGGGGCAAACGGCATAAACAACCTGCCTGCCAGCGTGAAGGCGACTGGTTAATCGGCATGGGCATGGCATCAGCAATGCGGAGCAATATGCTTAAGCCGTCGGTGGCGCGAGTGACGCTAACCCCAAATGCGCATGCCATTGTGGAAACAGATATGACGGATATTGGCACGGGTACTTATACCGTATTGACCCAGATTGCCGCGGATTTACTGGGATTGCCTGTATCACAAGTTGAAGTTCGGCTGGGTGATACTGACTTTCCGCCTGCTGCGGGTTCTGGCGGTAGCGTGGGTGCGTGTAGCTCTGGCAGCTCGGTCTATGTGGCTTGTAAAAAGGTTCGTGATACGTTGGCCAAAGCACTGGGCGTGGATGCCGATAATTTGACGCTACATGATGGTCAAGCCAGCGGTAATGGCATGAGCAAACCCATTACAGAACTGATTGAAGACGACATCGTCACGCTGGGGATGATTGAACCTGGTAAAACCAGTATGGATTATACCCAAGCCAGCTATGGCGCGCATTTTGCCGAAGTGGCAGTCAATGTAATTACTGGGGAAACTCGTATTCGCCGTATGTTGGGTGTGTTTACCGCTGGGCGTATCCTGAATGAAAAAACCGCGCGCTCGCAATGTTATGGCGGCATGGTGTTTGGTATCGGGGCAGCCTTGATGGAAGAACTGCTGCATGACCCGCGCAATGGCCGTTTGCTCAATCATGATCTTGCTGAATATCACGTTCCTGTCAATGCCGATGTGCCGCCTATTGATGTGGTGTTTTTGCCAGAACGTGATCCGTATGCCAATCCACTACATGCCAAGGGCTTAGGTGAATTGGGTATTTCTGGTGCGGGTGCTGCCATTGCCAACGCCATTTATAATGCAACGGGTATCCGCCTTTATGAGTATCCATTGACACTGGACAAGCTGCTTGACCAGCTTCCAGCAATCTAATGCATTGTCCATGTCAGGAGGAGTGTTAAGAGAAATGCCAGGAGGAATGCCATGAGCCAGTTATCTGCCCTGTTACAGGCCATTGATCAGGCACACAGCCAGCAGGATGATGCGGTCATGGCTACTGTGGTTCACGTTGAAGGCTCTGCCTATCGGCGACCCGGCGCACGTATGCTCATCTGGTCACACGGGCAGCCTGTCGGCACCATTAGCGGCGGCTGTCTGGAAAGTGAAGCCTGCAAAAAAGCCCAGTGGCTAACCCGACATGGACAGCCTGTCTTACAACGCTACACTACGGGGCAAGCTGATTTTTATGCCAATTCCCAGGATTATACCGACTCTCAGGATGCGGATGACGACGAGGCACTGGCATTTGGTCTGGGCTGCAATGGAACAGTGAGTGTATTGTTTGAACGCCTGAATAGTCCTGCCATGCGGGCGGTAAGCCAGCTTTTACAGCAGGTTCAAACCAGCCAGCGTGCCGGGGTTATTGCCACCGTGATCAGTAGCCAGAAAACCCACGGTACAGCACATGGGCTGCAACTGGGTGACCGTTTGCTGCTTGATCCACAACAACATGAATTACGCTGGCACAGCCACACGGATACGCCTATTAATGACAATTTGCATCAGGCCCTGCACCATGATGTGATTTTTACCCTAACCCGGCAAAAAAGCCTGCATCAAACCTACCAAACCGCGCAGGGAACGATCAGGGTGTTTTTTGAATACGTTGCCCCGCCCAGCCGGTTAGTGGTGTTTGGCGCTGGACACGATGCACAACCTTTGGTGAGCATGGCCAAAATGCAGGGCTGGCATGTGAGTGTGATTGACAGCAGGCTGCATTTTGCCCGTCAAGCCCGTTTTCCTAAAGCTGACCATGTTCGCTGTATTGATCTAAAAGACACCATAGCACTAGCAGAACTGTCCAAGCTGACTCATGGTGCTGCGGTAGCCATCATGAGCCATAGTCTAGCGCAGGATCGTCACTGGTTAAAGCATATGTTGCTTAATCCGCCACGCTATATTGGCCAGCTTGGGCCACGCTATCGTACCGAGCGATTGATTGGCGAAATTCAGCACAGCCTGACTGACTCTATGCATATTGAGCAAGGTCTGGAAGTATTGCATTATCCCATTGGTCTGGACATTGGCGGTGATACGCCCGAAGCCATTGCGCTGGCGATCATGGCAGAAATGACAGCAACCATGAACCAGCGCAGTGGAAAAATGTTAAAACAGCGTGACTTATCCATTCATGCCGAATAGCCTACGTTCTACCTTGAATGAAATAGATCGTTCACCAAATTTAGCTGTTTTAATACTGGCTGCCGGATTAAGCCGCCGATTAGGTCAACCCAAGCAATTATTATTGAAAAATAAAAAACCATTAATTCATCATATTGCCGAACTTGCTATTGGCTTAAATCCATACTCTATTGTGGTAATTACCAATAGCAGGGTTGAGATTTCTTCCTGCCTTAACGATTTACCTTTACAACTGGTGCAAAACCCGCAGGCTGATACTGGTATGGCAAGCTCACTGAAAATAGGCGCAGAATGTTTAAAGGATCATCGTGGTTCAGTGGTGATTTTAGGAGTAGATCAACCCTTGCTGGATGCTGATTATTTGCAGCAACTGGTACAGTACAGCCTACAACAACCGGCTATGAATATCGTGAGCCACTATGCACAAACCATCGGTATTCCAGCCATTGTACAGCCAGAACTTCTTCAACAAACCCACAACTTAAGCGGTGATTCCGGTTTAAAAAAACTGCTGATGCAGCAACCGAATACACTAATAAAAGTCCCCGCCCCACAGCTTGTTTTTGATATTGATACGCCTGAAGATTTAATCCATGCGCGCCAACAGGGCTGGATTGATTAGAGAATTATTTCTTACGTGCCCGTGGATGCGCACTATCATACACTTTGGCCAGATTCGCAAAATCCAGATGGGTATAAATTTGCGTGGTGCTAATGTCGGCATGGCCTAGCAACTCCTGCACTGCACGCAAATCACCACTACTGGCCAGCAAGTGCGAGGCAAAACAATGCCGCAGCAAATGCGGATGCAAATGTTGGCTAATGCCTGCCCGTTCAGCCTGCAAACTTACGCGCCTTTCAATTTGACGGGTGCTGAGCATTTTGCCGGAACGCTCACTGACAAAAATTGCAGCCTCATCCACTGATACCCAACCCATGCGCAATTGCAACCATGCTTGCAACGCTTCGATGGCCTTGCTGCCCACTGGAACCACGCGGGTTTTGTTGCCTTTACCAATCACAGACACCAGCCCACGCGCCAGATCAAGCTGGGACAAGGTGAGTTTGGCCAGCTCAGACAAGCGCAAACCGCTGCTATAAAACAACTCCAGAATGGCTTTATCACGACACCACAATTGGGCGTCACGTTCCTTTTCTGGTGCCGCCTGATCCAGAATCTGCGGCATGATCTCGGCATCCAGCATACCGGGCAATGGCCGATTAGGGCGCTGAATAGCAAAATCGAGGGCAAAGTTCTGGCTAATAATTTCCTGCTCCACCAGCCAGTCGGCAAAACTGCGCACCGCCGATAGCTCACGTTGCAGGCTGCTGCTGGAAATGCGGTCTACTTCAATGCGCTGGGCAGCAAACTGGCGCAAGGTATGATGGTTCACTTGCTGCAATGACACCGATTTACAGGATAAAAATACCGTAAATTGCAACAGGTCGCGCTGATAGGCCTTGCGGGTATGAAAGGACAAATTCATGCGAATCAATGCCTGTAGCCATTGCTGTACAAGCTCGGATACCGATAAATCAGAAAAACCTAATGCTTGCTGGGTCACGCCCTCATCCTTGATGCAAATGGCTTATTGTTCCTCATACTGCTCGGGAACATAAAAGTCATAGGGATTAAAAGTACCTTCAAATGTAGTGGCAGTTGGCCCTGTCATCCACACAACCTCATTGGGTTTCCACTGAATTAATAAAGGGCCACCGGCCAGATAAACGCGAACTTCGGGGTCAAGCAGACCACGGCGAATCCCACTCACGGCAGCGGCACAAGCGCCTGTACCACAAGCCAGTGTTTCACCCACGCCACGCTCGAACACCCGCAAGCGCACCTCGCCTCGGTTTACAATCTGCATAAAGCCCACATTCACCCGTTGCGGAAAGCGTTCATGCGATTCCAGTGCGGGGCCAAGTGTTTCAACAGGGGCTTTCAGCACATCATCCACCAGCAACACTGCATGGGGATTGCCCATATTGACCACATCCAGCTCTAGCGTTTGACCCAGCACCTCGACCGCATAGCTATCCGGTAATGGCTGGTTCTGTGATTGTTCAGTTTGCGGCTTGACCTTAAATGGAATATCCTCGGGCAGAAAACGCGGCTCGCCCATATTGACGCGCACCCACGCATTGCTGTTGATTTCCGGCTCGACCACACCACTGTTGGTTTCTACCCGAATTTTGGCTTTTTTGGTGAGATGACGTTCATGCACAAAGCGGGCAAAGCAGCGCACGCCATTGCCACATTGCTCCACTTCTGAACCATCGGCATTAAAAATACGGTATTTAAAATCCACATCGGGGCGTTCCGGTGCTTCCACAATTAACATCTGGTCAAAACCAATGCCAAAATTGCGGTGGCCTAAGCGGCGAATCAGCTCAGGATGCAGTGGCATGCGCTGGGTCACCAGATCAATCACCATAAAGTCATTGCCCAAGCCGTGCATCTTGCTAAATTGAATCCGCATTGTGTTCTCCGTTTTGCATTTACCGCGTGTATTCTTTAAAAAAGCCATGATTTGCTAGTGTGATTAGTGTTTACTGGTGTTATTTTCTAGTGTTAGCTCCTGCTGTTATTTGGGCAGGCAGCTTTCCAGTTGCCACAGGTCTTGCAGGGTTTCACGCTGGCGCACCACGTGCATATTACTGCCATCAACCATAATTTCTGCGGCACGCGGGCGAGTATTGTAATTACTGCTCATCACAAAGCCATACGCCCCGGCGCCCATCACCGCCAGCACATCACCTTCCTGTAAGGACAACTCGCGCTCTTTTCCTAAAAAATCACCAGTTTCACAAATCGAACCCACCAGATCCCATTGCTTGCTCTCAGCATCACGCGGTGCATTCACTGGCACAATATTCATCCACGCCTGATACAGCGACGGACGAATCAGGTCATTCATGGCGGCATCAATCACGGCAAAATTACGATGCGCAGTGGGCTTGAGCAAATCAACCGTGGTGAGCAGCACGCCCGCATTGGCACTAATGGCACGACCCGGCTCCATGTATACCTTTAAGCCCAGTTTGCTTAACGCAGGTTGCAAGCTTTTGGCATATTCTGCGGGAGTTGGCGGGGTTTCATCGTTGTAACGCACGCCAAGACCACCGCCAATATCCACATGTTTGAGCGTAATGCCTTGTGCGCCAAGCTGCTCAATCATGTGTAGCACTTTGTCCAGCGCATCCACAAACGGCTGAGTGGTAGTGAGCTGCGAACCAATATGACAATCAATCCCCACCACCTCAAGCCCTTGCAGGCTGGCCGCGTAGTGGTAGGTGTCATATACCGTATCGCTCGGCACGCCAAACTTGTTTTCTTTTAGGCCGGTTGAAATATACGGATGGGTTTGCGCATCCACATCAGGATTGACACGCAAGGATACCGGTGCTTTTTTGCCCAGACGCTGCGCCACGCGATCAATACGTGCCAGCTCGGCATAGGATTCCACATTAAAACAGGCAATGCCTACCTTAAGCGCCTGTTCAATTTCGGCTTCAGTTTTGCCAAGTCCTGAAAAAACCACTTTGGCCGGATCGCCACCGGCAGCCAGCACCCGCGCCAGCTCGCCACCACTGACAATATCAAACCCTGCACCCAGACGTGCCAGCACGTTGAGCACACCAATGTTGGAATTGGCCTTGACCGCAAAACATACCTGATGATCAATAAACGCAAAGGCATCATCAAAGGCTTTGTACTGCTGCTCAAGGGCTGCCCGCGAATAAACATATAATGGCGTGCCGTGGGCGCTTGCAACGTCTGCCAGTGAAACCTGTTCGGCATGTAAAACGCCATTAATACGTTCAAAACTCATGACTTACCTATTTTTTCTAAACAATAAATGGGAAAATAACTTAAATTAGATAGTTAAGATCAATAATTTAAGATCACAGACCTAAAATCACAGACCTAAAAACATTGTCTTAAAGCCATTGCCTAAAAACCACCACTTTATAACAAAGGCATTAATATTCTAGCTCAGATTGTGGTATTAGCTGGCGGTAGCGTTGACTGGAGGCAGCATTACTGGGTCACTGTCGTACCCGGCTCATCCGAAAAATCAGTTTGCGGATTGGGCTGCACCTCGCCGTTGGCTTTTTTGGGCTTGATCAGATAAATGGCTTTATTGTCTTTGGCCGTGTGATCAGAAGGCAGGATCAAAGGGCCTTTTTGCCCACAGGCGGTCAGGCCAAGCATGGCAATGAAAAAGCCGACAGGAACGCCCAGACGCATAATGATTCCTCAAAAAACTTTAAAATTGCACCATAGTATAACCCAAGCAAAACGCATAAATACGGGTTTTTCAATACCCCTGTACTTTCATAAAATAACCAAATTTACAGAGTTTGACAGGGAAAGCGCATTTTTTTGACTGAAAAGCCGGGCAAGTTCTTTTAATACTGGCAAACACAGCAAATTCAATCACGTTAATACGGGGCTACGCCCTGAGGGTTGCCCAAATTCCATGGACAGCTTTTATTAGGACTTGCTCTGCCCTGCCGCATCAGGATGCGCAGGCTAACCCCAAAAAACAGGAGCATCAGCATGCACGATTGTAACGGCGCCACCACGTCACTCTGGCAGGATATTCAGGCGCAAATTCCGGCAGATGGCCAGCAGGCGCCAGATATGACGGTTGATGTGTGTATTGTGGGCGCTGGTATTAGTGGACTGTCGGTGGCCTATATGCTCAGTCAGGCAGGCAAAAAAGTAGCCGTGCTGGATGATGGCTGCATTGGCGGCACCATGACTTCACGCACCACGGCACATGTGTTTAGCGCACTGGATGACCGGTTTTATAAGTTGGAGCATTTGTTTGGCGAAACCGGCAGCCAGCTTGCTGCGGATAGCCACACCCGCGCGATTGACAAGATTGAAGAAATTATCCTGCATGAAAATATTGACTGTGAATTTCAGCGCGTAGAAGGCTATTTGTTTTCGCATACCACAACAGACAGCCATGAACTGGACAAGGAACTGGATGCAGCCCTGCGTGCCGGTATGCTGGATGTTAAAAAAGTGGATTATCCACCGCAGCAGCCGCAACTTGGCCCTGCCTTGTGCTTCCCGCGTCAGGCGCAATTTCAACCACTGGCCTATGTTGCCGGACTGGCCAAAGCCATTCAGGCCAAAGGGGGCTTGCTGTATAACGGCACGCATGTGCAAACCATACAGGATGACGACACTCAGCCTTATGTTAAAACCTCGCACGGCAGCACCATTACGGCCAGACATATTGTGGTGGCCACCAACAGCCCCATGCACAGCCGTGAATTTGCACTAAAACAGGCGCAATACATGACCTATGCCATTGGAGTACGCATTGCACCCAACAGTTTTATGCCTGCTTTATACTGGGATACGCAAACACCGGGTTATCATTATGTGCGGTCTGCCTCTAGCGCATCGGGGCACAATGATATTTTGATTATTGGCGGTGAGGATCACAAGGTCGGTCAGGATACTGATGAAAACCAGCATTTTGACGCGCTAGAACAATGGGCCAGCCAGCACTTCCCCAGTATTGAAAACCGGGTGTATCAATGGTCAGGAGAATACGCAGAACCGATGGATTCACTGGCATTTATTGGCCTAACCCCTTTTCAGAAATCGGTCTATATGATCACTGGCGACTCGGGTCAGGGCATGACGCACGGCACCATTGGCGGCATGCTGATTAGTGACCTGATTTTGGGACGTGATAACCCATGGGCCGAGCTATACGATCCCTCGCGGCGTAACCTGCATCATGAAGCCGTATTGACCATGATGAAAGAAGGCATCAATGCCAACCTGCAATTTGCCGACTATTTGCGTCCCGGTGACATTAGCTCACCCGATGAACTCGCTCACGGTCAAGGCGGCATTATGTCCAAAGGCTTGCGCAAGATTGCCGTGTATAAAGATGATGAGGGTCAGGTACACCAGTGCAGCGCCATTTGCACGCACTGGAAAGGGGTGGTGCGCTGGAATGAAGCCGAAAAAACCTGGGATTGCCCGCTGCATGGCTCGCGTTTTAATGCTTGTGGCAAGCTGATTCAAGGCCCAGCCAATAGCGACCTTGCTCCCATTGACTAAGCTATGGCATAGACTAAGCCAAGGTATGACTAAGCAGCGGTATTGACTAAGCTACAGGTTTGCAGACAGATTTTCCTGCACTGTTTTTCCTGCAATCGTGGACTGTTTTAGCCCATTAAGACACCTAGACCAAAGCCAGCCCGCCCTACCCGGTGCTGGCTTTTTTATGTTTAAAAAATGCACCATGCCGCATTGAAAGCGAAACATGCTATAACAGCCAAGGCGCTTATTTCAGCCGGAATTTTCAGATCAGGGACAACAGGGATAGTGATGTCGATTAAAAACCAATCAAACCGTAGTCAGTCTGCCAATCTCACCGGCAGCAATACAGTCAGCTCGAAAAAAACCATGCTAAGCCGTTTATTAAATCAACCGGATACTGACTGGTACACGCCAGTTGCAAAATCGTCAAACAGCACACTGGAAATTTTGTATCTGGGAACAGCAGGTTTTGTTCTAAAAAGCCACGATCGCCGTGTTGTGCTTGATCCTTACCTTAGCCGTCCTTCTCTGTGGACTACCCTCACCCAGCCTTTAACGCCAAATACTGCCCTGATCGAACAGTTGATTCCCGAGGCCGATGAAGTACTGATTGGCCACGCGCATTATGATCATATTCTGGACGCACCGCAGCTTTGCCACTCTACCGGGGCACGTCTGATTGGCTCTACAGCCACTGTAATGGTAGGCCGTGCAGCAGGGTTACCGGAAGCACAGCTGGTAGAAACCCAAGGGCGTGAAACGATTGCATGCGGAAACTGGCAGGTGCGCGGTCTACCGTCTATTCATGGCAAGGCAGCATTTGGCCGTATTCCACTGCCGGGCGACATGACAGCGCTTCCACCATGGCCACCGCGCTTTTACCAGCTCAAACATGGACTGGTGTTAAACTGGCTGGTCGATACGGGCAATCTGACAGTGGTGCATATTGATTCTGCGGATTTTATTGAAGAAGAACTGACCGGCTTGCAGGCTGATATTGTCTGCTTGTGTGCGATTGGCCGTCATTACCGGCCTCATTATGTAAAAGATGTGGTGCGTCTACTGCAACCCAAATGGATTATTCCCTGCCATTGGGACAGCATGATGACACCAATTCATGACACCCCCGATCTGCTGCCGCAGGTGGATATGCCGGGGATGATTGAGGAAATCCGGCAAGCGGGTTGTGAGCCGGTGGTCATGCCAATTTTGGGCAAGGCGTGGTTTTAAATATATGGATTGTTAAGCTGCCTACATGGCAGTGAACGTCTTTCTAGTGTCGTCAATCTAACCCGTGATTTTCTAAGCTGCCTACATGGCAGTGAACTTACAGATGCCGAGCGTCAAACATATCTGTCTTTTCTAAGCTGCCTGCATGGCAGTGAACGCTGAGCTATCTCAATGAGTGCCGGATCAAAGTTTCTAAGCTGCCTGCATGGCAGTGAACCCCGCGAAGCTGTCAAAACAAGCTGCCCTTTCTTTCTAAGCTGCCTGCATGGCAGTGAACAAATCTGGTTCGAGCTTGTCAGCCACGGAATCTTTCTAAGCTGCCTGCATGGCAGTGAACATGGTCAGTAAAGTTATAAGTAACATGCTTAATTGCGGCGCATCTTTTACTGCACCTTTCTAAGCTGCCTGCATGGCAGTGAACGGTCTTTTTAGCCTTTACCGTGTGTTTTAACTTTTCTAAGCTGCCTGCATGGCAGTGAACTTTTCATACCACAATATATATAAGGGACCAGGTTTCTAAGCTGCCTGCATGGCAGTGAACAGCTTAGGGTGGAAGGCTTGCATTTCTTCGATTTTCTAAGCTGCCTGCATGGCAGTGAACAGGTATTCAAAAACAGCGTGATGCTGCAAACTTTTCTAAGCTGCCTGCATGGCAGTGAACGGTATCGGCTTTTTAGGCTTTGTCGCTGGCATTTTCTAAGCTGCCTGCATGGCAGTGAACAGTAATTTTAAAGCAAAAATATAAGTTACAACAGTCATTTATCATCAATTTGGGTGTTTTACCCAATCAAAAAATGACCAATTGTAACTCATTGATTTTATTAAACTGTTAAAGAGTGGTAAAAATATTGGGTTAAAACTCGGGAACACTGGATTCCGAGCTTAATCCGTAGGTGCTAAAAACCTGACTAGCAGATTGTTCAGCAGGCTGCTTTTCAATAAACAGCTTAAATGGCTGTCCACTGGTTAAACTTTTCATTTGAACAAATGGTAAATCAGTGGTTGTCACTACATTTTGATAGCGACTTAGCGCCTCATCAAAATCAATATCACCACGCTTTGCCCGATGGCGTGCCAGACGCTCGGCATTGGTTTTAGGTTGCTTACGCTTGTAAACAGCATAACCTTTTATGTTTTCAGGTACTTCTCGAATAGAAGTAATATGAACATAATCAGTTAGTCGATCCAGCCATTTTTTAATATCCAGTGTTTGTAATTCAGTTTCAGATTGGGCAAAAAGCCTTAACTTTTTACCCATATTTACTTTGGCTTTTTTCTCATCTGTTTTTTCTTCAAAAATATATTGAGGGAAAGAAATACCAATATTCGTCTTTTCGTTTGAATTTTTACTTTCAGCCAAAGCAATATGCAACTGGGCATAAAGCTTTGACCAAATGAAATATGACGAAATCTCGGCTTGATCAATCAACGTGATTTCTTGATAATATTTCATGATCAGTCATTTCCACCAAATACACCACCACGGATTAAATTTGCAACTACAAAGTGTTGATCATCTCCAGAAATCTCTTCATTTTCTAGCCAGTTAATAACTAAAGTATAGAAATCTGTCTTACTGATTCGATATGCTTGACCACGGTTGGGTACTGAACCATATGGTTCAACTGCGATAGGTGTTTTTATTGAATCAATATTTTCTGTTGTGTACCAATTATCAATGGTTCGAATAGCATTACCAATTTTTTCAGAGTGAATACCCGCACACATCCCTTGATTAGTCTTAATCTGATATAAATATTTAGACTTTTGCCCTTTAGGAGGATCCATCACCATTTCTTGAGATGGAAAAACATGCTGTCCTTCCCCAACTTTAGCAAATGCAGTTACCTCTAATAATAAATAAGCATCCTCACTAAAGCTTTTAGCAACTAAGTCAGCAATTTCAATGGCTTGTTTATCTTCCATCTCATCAAAATTATTTAATGAGTGTTGATAGGCATTCTCAAAGTTCCAAATTTGATCAGTTTCAGTATTTTTAATTTGTACAGAAATATTTTCTGCACCTAAACGATTTCGCCATAAAAATCGAGCATTGACTAAGTTTTGAACATAGCGTTTTGCCAATGTTAAAAATCCAATTTCTTGTTGATAAGTTGCAAATTTTTCTTTTAATCTAATTTCAAAATCTGGACGATTATGCGTGGTAGGTTCAGCAATATTTCCTAAAAATTTCACTGTAAAGAATACTTTTAAAGTATCCGCTTCAAATGGTAAACGTGCATCATCTCCCCACACTAAATTTGGATCAGTTTTTTCTGAATCATCTACACCATATTGGCTTTTTGTACCTCGATTACGCTTTTCATGTAAATCGATATTTTTCCATGCCGTTGCATTCGCACGCTCTGACCATAAGCCTGATTGCATTAAGGCATCCGAAGGTTCGATCTTACGATTAAACGCAAGTACACTTGGAACTTTTGCACTATCAGTTGCTACTTTAGGTTTCTTAGCCATGTTATTTTCCCCTTTTTAGTTTGAAAAAGACTAATTAAAATCAAAGTTAAATGAACCATCAGTTAAGGCTGGTTGTGGTTGTTCAATCGGTTCTATATTCGCTTGAAAATGTTGCTTCTGTTGGCATAAATACCATTCATCTTCTATGTGATATGTCCAAATCAAATCAGATAAATTCTGCATTCGGTGTGTACTACGCCACTCACCGATACTATGTACAGATTCAATAAATCGGAAGGGATATTGTGGATCACGATGATGTTCCACATCTTGTCCTTCATACAATGCACTAATCCCTTTAAAACCAATCATTAAGGGAACAAACCAACCTCTAGGGTTTGGTTTATCCTTAACTATCCATTGCACAGTATTCTGATCTTCATCAATTTTAGATTCTGCTTTATAGGCAAAAAAATCCGTCCACAACTCAAAAAAATCATAATTTGGATCATTTATTTTTGATTGTTCCACATGCTTTTTTAAAGCGGATGTCGCATCAAGTAATACAAAGCTCGGCAAGAGCTTCCTTTTTAATTTATTTAAATTTGATTCTTCAGTCCAAAAACTAATATTTTTAATATTTGGAATACTTCCACCGACTAAACGTGCTTGATACACCCATTTTTTCAAAGACTGTTTATAAAGATTTTTTTGCTCATCTACACCTGACAGCACCTGTTTACATTGCAATAGTAAGGAAACAGTTAAATCCATTTTTCCTTCTTCAATAATCGGTGGTGTTTTATTGGCTTCTGTACGATATTTTTGCCCTTGTAATGTCACAGGCGGACGTTTACTTTGAATAAACCGTACATCATATTGTTCATTGGTATGTAGGGTAAAATCATGGCTAAAAATAGCACAACCCATAATTTCTATGCCGAACTCAGCATTAAATTTACGCGAGAGCGCATGCGTAAAACCTAAAAAACCTGTGATTGCGGGAAAACCATACGTAAATCCCGCAAGACAATTTGCATCTTCAACTCTAATTTTTTCTAATAAAATATATGAGGTCATTCGATTGATTCCACTGTTAATACTGCATGAAAATCTTGAAAAACAGGATGTAGTGCATTAAACCAAATCGCTTTTAATTCTCTGCCCTCATATTTCTCACCCATATTTTTATTGATCCACCTTGCAACTTGTTCTGTAAACTCATCAATAAATGCTTTATTTTCCTGTTGGTTATTTTCAATGGGATCTAGAAATGAACGTAAATAAGGTTCAATGCCCCCATCGTTCGACCATCCTTTGGCATAACTTTGCTGGATCCATAAAATTTGGTGAATGACTTCGTCTGCGAGTGATTCGACGAGTTCTGTTAAAACATTTCTACGATTTAAATTAATGCTCAGATTTTCTTTTTTCATCACATAAAATAAGCGTTTAATCTCTTTGAATATTTCTACACTATGAGTTGTGCGACAGCGCGCTAAAAATTGTGCCATTGTCTGTGGCGGTAATGCCTCTTTTCTCCACTGGGGCGGATTCGCTTGGAAAAAATATAAGCCTCCTCGACGTGTACCATTTAATTTAGACGCATTTTGATGATTACTTTTCGTCACACTTAAAAAAGCAGTTTTAGGAAAAAATGTATAAACACCTTCATAGCTCAAATTTTGTTTTCTCGCTTGATTAACAGGCGTATCCTTAGAACGGCTATGTGTGATTTTCTCAAAAATTTTATGTGCCAAAGCACTCGACTTAACAGGCGAAATGACATGATAGTGATTATCTACTGGAATATAAACTTGTTTGGCTAATACATGGCTATTCAATTTTTTTGCCACATAGGCTTCCGAAATTTGCGTTTGCCATTGTTTTCGAATATCAACATTGTCTAATATTTTACTAAAATAACTTTCATCTTCCGCTAAAAAATGCCCTAAGTTTTTATCTAAGTCTAAGTCGATCACGTTAAAACTTAAAAATTCGGCAATAGGGGCATAACTCGCATCGGTATAGGCGCTGTCTAATTCGTTTACATTTGCTGTTTGTGTCGTCAGTAAATAATGATATTTTTGTTGTGGAATAGTGTCGATTAAATTAATGGCTTTATTACTAGAATGAGTAAGTTTTGCCACGTGGCTGACGTTCAAACTCACTTTACTCGCATTTTCAGCAATATAATTCATCCATGAAACAATTTCATGATCGCTATGGATCTTTGATAAATGCTCATCGGTAAAAGCCTCTTTCAGTTTTTTTCGCTCAGCTTCTACTTTTTTATCTATACGCTGCCTTAAAAAGCTTTCGATACTAGCGTGTATCACATCAACATTCATTCCAATCTCCTATAATTTTTTATCTGAAAAAACACCTAAAAAAGGATGGTAGTAATATTGAATATCTTCACCCTCTTTATTTTTTTCTTTCATTGAAATTTCCCCATAATTTAAAACAACTTGCCTTTGTGAGCTTTCTAAAATTTCTTCAATATCATGATAGCGTTGCTTTTCATCTGTGCTAAACCACTTTTGACTGTTTGGATGAAAACTTAAACTTTTATAGCTCTGAATTTCATCATTAATAGAAAATGTATAAGTTTTTTCATCGTAGCTATGCCACTGCATTTTACCTATGCTAGTAGGCATAAGGTAAAGACTCTTTTCTGCTTGAGATTTTCGAAATGGCTGACGTCGTTGTAGTTCCCCACTCCAAGAAAGCGAATTACACCACCATAGCCGTGCGTAATTATCTTCTTCACGTGCACCCAATAATGTCATGGCATATGCGGTTTGCTCAAGTGTTACTAAATCAGTAAAAATAGGTAGCTCTGTTCTTGTTGGTGGTTTGATATAGAAAATACTTGGAATGGCATTAATATATTGATATTGCTCCATTGTAAGTAAATATCGTATTTCTTTATTTTCACTTAAATGACGACCACTTTGCTCATTTCCTTCAAAACCTGGTTTGGTAAATGCTACCGTTTGGTTTTGTAAAGCATGGATATTTTGATTCAAAATAAATAAATTTTCTTTATTCACATTTTGTTTTCGATGTCTTTGAATACGCCCTGCTAGCTGTACCAAGGATCGCATAGAACTCGGCTCAGCAATTGCCCAATCATAGTCATGATCTCGCCCAACCTCACAGACAGATGTCGCCAATACAATAAAAATATGTTTTCTAATTTTTGGATATTTTTGGATTGCATTGGAAATTTCTGGTTGTGTCCAAATTTTATCTGCTATTTTTCGATTTAAAATTCGATCTAACTTTTCTTCAATAAAAGAACGCTGTGCCAAAGTAAATTTACTATGATAAACACAATAATGAAGCATCGTTTGCTCATCAATATGCTGTGTTAGCAAATATTGAGCAATTTGAACAAGCGGATTAATATTTGCAAAGCGAATCACTCCTAAAGAAACTTCCACACTATTTTCATTTGTCTGATGATGATGTGTATGTGCTTCAGTAATCCCTTTTAATAAAGTATTGACTACTTTTTCTTGAATATTGAAACCGTCTTGAATCTCTAATATTTTGGCTTTTCTTAATTTGTTTTCATCTGCTTTGAGTTTTTTGATACGCTCATTGGTATAGAGAATATGATGCTTACAGAATTCAGCAACATTTGAACTTTCTAGCTCTTTCACAGCAAACTCATCAAACCAAGCACATACAATTGGCTTTTGTTAGATCTCTTGCATAAATCAAAAGATGATCAATGTATTGATCATCTTTTGAGCTAAAAATTGTATGACTTTCAACTATAATAACAGCATGAAATATACCGATATCAAATCATTACCCGA
>SECL01000021.1 GCA_004173455.1 Moraxellaceae bacterium
GTTCTATAGAGAGTAGTAGATTAAAAAATAGCTTTTCAAAGATAAAAAGTTAAGATATGATTTAGTGAAAACATCAAAAACATCTTTCTAAAATATAAAAATTAAGCTTACAAAACATTTGTAATTTTCTACAATCTTCTGAAAAATTTCTACAAATTTGGTGTAAAATTATTGCACTAATCATTCCCAAGTAGTTAATTATCATGATTATTTCTAGAAATATTATTGAAAATGTGGCAAAAGAAGCTATTTTAGTCCACAAGGAAGATAAGCATGCTGAAAGTTACATTAGGGAACAACGCGAGGTACAGCTTAATTACCTCTATGCGCTAGTATTATTTTTATATAATCTAGATAAGCTAAAGGATTCTATTTTCACTGTTAAAAATAATTTATTTTATTTACCTGTTTATTTGGACAACTCTTATCCTTTCGATTTTTTATGTCAGGATTTAGGGCTAAAAGACACCTTTACATTAGGGGGAAATGGTACTTATTCATTTAATGAAACAAGCGAACAGGTCAAGATTTTTTTAGAAGTTTTTGAACGGAAAATTAAACAAAAAAAAGAGACCATCCAAAAACAAAATATAGAGGAAAGATTCAAAGGTTTTTATGCTGATTTGATTTTTCATCTAAAAAAAGATGTTACTTCCTGCAAGTATCTTCCTGAACACTATTTTCCAGTTAAGCTTAAAGAGTTACCAGTTGAGGAGGCACACTGGTTAAACGAGGTTGTAGCAGCTTATAAAAATGATCCAAGATATAAAAGGGCAAAGATTACTGATAAGAAGTTTTTTGAAAAATATCATAAAACTTGTAGTTATTTTACGAATGTCCTGGAATCCGGTACTGATTTCCTTGTGTTTTCTATTCAGTTTAGAATCCAGAATCAGCATACTTTAAGTGGAAACCTATTTAGAGATTTTAAACACGATTTTTTAAACTATAGACGGGGTTATAAAAAGTTAGCCAGCATTGCGGGCAGTATCGGCTATTGGGAGCTGGATCAGAAGAGTAACTTAGCTTTTCGAATGTACTTTATTGTTCCTGATATTGGCTTGGATGTGATGGAGTGGCAGGAAGACATTATTTACTATTGGGAAAATATATTATTTGATAGATTCATTAAGAAATACAAACTGGCTAATAGCAATCTGGTTTTCATGGCAAACAGTGTGCCGCTGTCTTTATCCTATAAAAATTTTAAGGGTAAATCTATAAAAATCAGTAAAAAACATAAAGCCAGGATTCAGGACTTTTGCCAAACTGTCGTGGCCTATATTGTGCTATCGGAACTGTATTTTTATCCTTATCCCTTGCAGCTACGCTTGCATGCCGTGCGTCAGATTGATAGTAAAGTGGATACCACCAAGCCAATAGTCATCACAAATAAGAACAAAACGTCCCGGGTCTTTCGGGGGCATATTAAAAAAGAGAATACCAAGGATTAAGATTAAGTCTTTACTAGGAGTAGTTCACCTTAACTGACGTTGTTCTATCTTCAGTTTGTTGGGTTATTAGGAGACTATTAACGCTATTTTTAGTACATAAGAGAGTGAGCCTGTCTCAGATAACTTCCTGCTTCAGTTTTTGATGCAAGTTAACCATAAAGTCAGTGTTTGACGAAAAAGTCTGATATGAAATCAACTGATAATATCGCAGGATTTGCAGAAGTAGCCAGTTTTTGTGAGCTGGGGTATTTAATATTATGTATAGGTTATATATATCAATTAAGTATATCTATGAATGAGATAGCACATTCATACAAATAATGGAAAACGCTAAGAATGAAATGTACTGATCAACCACGAAGTAAGGTTAGATCAAAGCACACTGATGGCATCAGGCAAAATGGCTTTAGTGCGATGGATTACTTCAAGGTAAGACTGCTTCAAACAATAAACGTTGAGCAGTAAAGTATTTTTGTACAGATGTACCTGTCTTATGAATCCATTCATTAAGAGAGATATGTCATGTTCATGTATGATCCACCTGTATCTATCAAGTCATTTCAGGAACATCCTAATCTGCTGTTTAGTCAGGCACATATCCTGACAGAAGTGGAACAGGTGGTTAATGTTATCGTTCATAGTTATTCACTGGTCAGAAACGCCAAGGCACTGGAAAAAGACAAACTCATCTTTAATGACTTGTTCTACCAGAAGTTGTTATGGTCATTAAATCGTTATCTGGCGGTGTATCAGCCGCATTATATTTACAGTGAACACTACAATGCATTGCTGTATGCCTCTGAGCAAGCCAACATCATTGGCTTTATTGATGGCATGCTGTATCGCTATCCAGTCGATATTTATCAGGTCTATAAGCTGGTTGCCTATATTGCATACTATGCGAAAACCGTTGCCTTTACCCGTAAGGCGGGTGACCGATACCAGCGCCAGAAGGAAAATTATCGGCGTATTAGTTCATTTGCCCAAGCCATGCATCAGGCTTATGCCCGGCTACTGGTTTGCCGTATTGACCTGAGTTACCTGCATGCTTGCCAGCATTTGGTGAGCATTGAAACGGTGATGAGTCATCTTCAGCAACTACTTGCCATGATGTCGGGATATACCGGTTTATTTAAACACTTAAAAGGCTATATCTGGGCTATAGAGCAGGGTATTGATAAAGGGTATCACATTCACTTGCTCACATACTTCGATGGCCGTGAGCACCAGCAGGATAGGTATATGGCTGACCAGATTGGTCAGTTATGGAATACGATCACAGGCAATGCAAGCTATTTTTATAACTGTAATACCGACAGGGCCAAGCAAAGATATATAGCTCAAGAAACTTGTGGATTAGGCATGATTTACCGGGATGACATTAAAGCCTGTATGAATGCAATGAACGTGGCCTGTTATCTGGCCAAGCTGGAAAAAGATGATCAGTACCTACGTGGTAAGCCCCAGCAGTATAGGGCCATGGGTATGAGCCAGTTACCATACTGGATAAAACATTTAAGAGGGTAAAACACAGGGGCTATGCAAGCCCCTGTTGTTTGTAGCGTTAACGGTAATTCATTGACCACGGCTTTGTGCAATGCGATAGGCAAGCCACTGCTCAATCTCTTGCAGTACCCATCCTGTAGCTCGGGTGCTTAAGGCCACGCTCTTGGGAAATGTCGCATCGTAGTAACGCGATTTGCTATTCATCTTCTCAAAGATGGTAGAACGGGACAATCCGGTTAGCTCGATCACCTGGTCAATACGGATCATGCGATAAGCAGAGTTGAAGTTTTCATGGTTTGACATGGGACACCTATAATGTTAGCGCGGCAACATTCACCGCAAAGCATAGGGGTCGGCTGTAAAATAAAACTGGATGGCTTCGGACTGTGCCGGACAATGGATGCATCATTTATCCTGCACAGCATTGACTAACCTCATTGTCACTATTATTCTTATCAAGCTGGCCTACATTGCCAGCCGGTTTTAGCAGACCGTGTACAAAAGGCGCACAACAACGCAGTTCTGGTTTTGTGCGTTCTCCTAAGTCACATCTTTATGGTGAGGCTGGGAGGGACGCGTTCGCGCGTGCTGGTTTCCTTTTGTACCAGTCTGCTAACCCTTTCAGTCTTGCCACCCGTCATTTAGCAGTGAACTGGCAAGACTCTTACTAAATCAAAAGGAGTCAGCCATGACTAAGTATTATCTCTCCCTGCTGTTCTCTCTTAAAAAAACATTTACCTCAAAGCGTGCTAGCACTAAAACGCATTAAGCCAGCACGTCAGTATTTTCATAGCCATCATTTATCGGTAAACCCATACCGAGAGATACTTCTGCCATAAATTTCTAATCAAACTGGCAGGAGCCTGAACGCTGGCTTTGATCATTGCTGAACAATACTGACTAAAAAAACTGAACAATAATGTCTTGGAGAGAACATATGAAACTTTATCAACTCAGCAGTGTAGCCCTGCTTGCCTTAACAGCACTGGCAGGCTGTGGGAATGGAGATGCCCCTGTCGAGGTCACTGTGACCCAAAAAGAAAAAACCTATACCAGTGGCTATGACAATCCCTATATCACCTATCTGGTATTCACGGCAAAAGCCGATCAGGTCACCATTAAAAGCGCAGAGATTAACCGGGGCAATAGCTGTCGCACCCTGTCATGGTATGGCAACGCTACCTTACGGTTTGGCCAGTCCCTACAAGCATCAAACCTGTGTGAGCCTGACCAGATTAAGGAAGTCAAAGTAGAAACCGATCAGGGTGATTACACCTTTAATTTCTAGCCGATTGGTTGTTAGGGCAAATCGTATTTCAAGCGTTTGCTACTTATTGCGCTACCTTAATCTGGAGTCACCGCATGTTCTTTGTCATTATCTGGCTGGTCGCTGCTTTTTTTATTGGTAATTCTGCCAAGAAGCATGGCCGTGAGTTCTGGCCGTGGTTTGGACTGTCATTAC
The DNA here is from genome assembly GCA_004173455.1 of Moraxellaceae bacterium. Lineage (GTDB taxonomy): Bacteria > Pseudomonadota > Gammaproteobacteria > Pseudomonadales > Moraxellaceae > Alkanindiges. Next base: position 4,423 of record SECL01000021.1, read on the forward strand.
TGATCGGGCCAATCTTTGCCTACATTATTTTAAAACTAAAATCCATGTCAGGAGATTAACCTGCTTCATCTTGCTAAAAAGTAATTCCAATCAATTTTAGATACATAACATCTTAATAGAACTTTAGTTCAAAACTTTATCTATCTCATCTGACGCACTAATCAAGCCTGCTTCTCAGCAGGCTTTTTTATGCGCTTTTTTTAGCAAGGAATTTCTTATGTTAGCCCTTTGTCCCAATTGCCAGTCCAGCCGGGTCAGCCTGATTGAACCGCAAAGCAGTGACAGCTTACTTCCATTTAGCCCACAGGCACTAAGCCATATGACCAATCTTGCACTACTTGGCATGAGTGTGGCGCGTAAATACGGCACGCTGCCACCCGCAATTGGTGGCTTGGCCGGTGCAGTGCTGGGTGGCCTGTTTAGCGTGGTACAGCAAAGCCAAAGCTACCATTCACCCATGCTGCATTTCTATTGTCAGGACTGCCAACACCAGTTTACCCGGCCATCTGTTTAAGCAGCCAGCATTCGAGCCAGCAGTTAACACAGCATTACACCTAAAGCTCCATTCCCTGTGTTGCAGCAAAGCAGCAAAACTTATTTAGGCACTCAGACACTCACGACCACACCGTTTTAACCAACACTTTTGAAAAGGAATAATCTTATGGCACATTTAATTGATAGCATGGCCTTTGTTGGCCAAACGCCATGGCATGGCCTAGGCAACCAGCTCACTCCGAAACAATCCATAGAAGTGTGGGCACGCCAAGCCGGTATGAACTGGACAATCGAAGCATCACCCGTACATTACCTGACCCAACTGCCTAAGCCTGATATCACAGCTTCAGGATTCAGCTCAAGCCCAGCACAAATAGGCAAGCATCCCAAGTGCGATATCCTGCTGTCCTTTGATGAGCAACAGGTTTTGTACCGTTCTGACAACCAGGCACCGTTGTCGGTAGTGAGCCAACGCTATCAGGTGGTACAGCCACGGGAAATATTAGAGTTTTATCGGGACTTAACAGAAAAGGCGGACTTTGAGCTGGAAACCGCCGGGGTACTCAAAGGGGGTAAGAAATTATGGGCACTGGCCAGGACTGGACAATCTGTCTCCATCAAGGGCAAGGATGTGTCCAATGGCTATATATTACTGGCAACTGCCTGTGATGGATCAATGGCCACCACGGCACAATTCACATCAATCCGGGTAGTCTGTAATAACACCCTGGCGATTGCGCTTAATCAGGGAAATACATCCAAACAAGGCATGGTCAAAGTGCCGCATAATACCCGCTTTGATGCCCAAAGCGTCAAGCAGCAACTGGGTATTTCCATCTCGGCATGGGATGAGTATATCTATCAACTCAACCAGCTTTCCAATCGTAAGGTCAAGAATGCTGAGGTAGACCGTTATCTATGGCAAGTGTTTAATGACAAGGCAGCACCGATCAGCAGGAGCTTTAATGAGCGTGCCATGACCAAGTGCAAGACCCTGTTTGAAGGCCATGGACGCGGTGCCATGCTGGAGTCTGCCAAAGGCACTGCTTATGGTTTACTCAATAGTGTCACCGAGTTTGTGGATCATGAGCGGAGAGCCAAGAGTGTGGATCACCGGCTGGAATCGGCATGGTTTGGTAATGGGGCAAGCATTAAGCAACGGGCGCTGGATTTGGCGGGGTTGATGGTAGTTTAAAGATTGGCCAGAGCATTAGCTCTGGTCAATAAAACATAAAATATTGAGATTTAAATTTTTGCCTTAAGCGAAAGTATTCTGGTGTATCCTTAATTTAATCAACAATGACTAAGGGTATAGGCCAGATAAATCGACACTTTAAAAAGTTACACGCAAGCTTTTTAAAGCGGGTTGCTAGATTTCAAATTTGTGACCAGAAGTTAAACTGTTTACAAACAGTTTTCTAGGGAAATAGCTCTGGTAGATACATCACGCCGAAGTGCATTAACACATAGTTTTCATAAAATCGCTTCTATGAGTTGTAGATCATTGTTTCAGCGATAGGAAGTATAAGATTTCAGGGCATCTTGAAGTTAATACCAGATCGAATCAGGAAGAGTGGTATGGTACTCGCCATACCCAGTAAATATGATGAAAACGTCAAATCATCTTAGTATAAAATTACCAAACATTTCATCCATTTATTGTAATGCCTAATTGCAGAAATATCTCAAGCTTATAAAGTTAAATTTTTTAATAAATTTAACTAAAACATGATTTCTATAAAAAATAACTAAATTTATGTATAATTGTATTTAATACAATAGATTATATTGCCTAATGATTTTAACAGTTAAAGATATTGCAGCGACTCTACGAGATAGTAAAAAGAATAATGTTCCTGTTGTGGTTTTTACAGGCGCCGGATGCTCAAAAAGTGCAGGTATACCTTTAGCTTTTGATTTAATTAAGGCAATAAATAAAAAATTTAAAAACAATTTAAAGGACTTAACTGAAGAGCAAAAAAAAGATTATGGAGAATGTATGGCTAAGCTAGTACCCCATGAGCAAAAAATTCTTCTTAAGAAATATATAGAGAATGCTAAAATTAATTGGGCTCATATTGCGTTAGCCAGTTTGTTAAAAAATGGTTATATTTCAAAAGTTCTGACATTTAATTTTGACAACATTCTTGTTAGAGCATGCAGTTTAGATAATTTTTATCCTTCAGTTTATGATCTGAAAATTTTAGATCAAGATTATTTTTCTGCCATTCCGAATAAATCTATTATTCATCTCCATGGTCAGTGGAGTGGATTTGAATTAGCAAATGGAAATAAAGATACAGAACAACAAGCAGAAAAACTTAAAAATTATATTAAAGATACTTTAAATAGTGGTCCTAGTGTGTTTATCGGTTACAGTGGAAATGCTGATCCATTTTTTAGATTGGTCCAAGAAAATTTTATTGGACAGCATCGCTTGTTTTGGATAGATTATTCCAAACAGCCAAATTTAAATGTTAGTAATTTCATTAACATTAATCCAAATCATCGTAATTTTATAGGTGAACAAGATGCTGATCAATTCCTTATTGAGTTAGCAACAGAACTTAAATGTTTTCCAACTAGTATTTTTAAGGATCCTATTCAGCACCTGAAAGGAATATGCGAATATATTAATGAATTTCCTTTGACTAATAAAGATACCCAGTTTGATTTGCTTGAAGATATTAAAATGACTTTAAAAATAGCTGATCAATCAAAACCAGCTATCACTAATATTAAACTAATAGAGAACCTATATCATGGAAAGTTTGACTATATTATTAAGCTTGCTAAGTATAAATCTATTGACCTAAATATAAGACAAACTTCTAAACTTGTAGCTATTGCACATTTAGAAAAATCTATAGAGTTACTTAATAAAAATAATAATCAATATGAAGTATTTTTTGAAAATGCAATTGAGATTGAGCCAAAATTTTATCAGTTATATGGAAGATATGCAGAAGCCTTAATAAATTTATATTTAAAATCTGAGTCTAAACAAGAAGAAAATTCTGGTTCAAGACAATATTTAAATAAAGGAATTAAAGTTTTTGAAATGGCATTTAATATAAAGCCTGATATGAAAGATGCAACTATTATTGGTAACTATGGTATTTCCTTATCAATACTTGCCGAGTTAGAGCAAGATGAGAATTTTTTCACTCAATCTATTAAACAATTTAAAAAAGCTTTAGCTATACAATCTGATTTTACTTTACATATTTGTAATTATGGAAATACGTTAGCCCAGTTCGGGCGCTTGAAAGGAGATGAAAATATAATTAATGAGGCTATTGAGCAATATAAAAAAGCCTTAATTATTGAACCAAATGAGCCTAATTTCCTGAGAAATTATGCTCATGCTTTAGTTGAGCTTTATAAATTAAAAATGGATAAAAGTATTTTTAATCAAATTATGCAGCAATATAAACAAGTAATAGATATACAGCCGAATGATCCAGATATTATTGGAGAGTATGCAAGAGCATTAGCTGATATAGGCACTTTAAATAAAGATAAAATGCTTTTCATGCAGTCTTTTGAGCAATATGAAAAAGCTCTAATTATCCAGCCTGATCATGTGATCAATATTAGAAATCAAAAATTTCATTTATTGAAAATGGAGCAATTAAAATTAAAATAAAAAAATATTATTTTGTTGAATGGTTAAGATTATATTTTAAAATTAAAATATAATCTTATACTTATAAATCTTAGCTCAAAAGCCCATTTTCTAATTCTCTTGTTGCTCTAACAGCAGAGTATAGGTCTGATTGCAGTAATTGATCCCAAATATCCAAACAGATATTAAGTGTAGATTTATCCTCATCTTCTGCGGCTTCATCATATAACCGTTGTATAATTTTGATGATAGAAGAGTCATGAAAATAGTTTTTTCTGTGCTGTAATTCTGAGAAAGGATTTGTTAAATTAATGATAAGCTCTAAAAGCAACTCACTATATTCATTAAAATTTTCTGAGCGATTCTCAAGGTAATGGAATAATTGGTATATACACAAATGTGCAGCTTTAGACTTAACAAAAGTCTCAAATAGCACATGAGAGTTAGGCTTAGTCCAAAAATTATCACTGCTTACACAGCTTCCAACTTCTCGTAAAATATCTTCATTATCATCATTAACAAAAATATCGTAAGCAAATTCTATTTTAGCAATTTTGTCATTAAAGTGATCTTCACTTAAAAATTGACTCACAACGGAGGCAGCTCCTTTTCTAAGAGTTTCATCACCCGTTAAAACTGTATTTAAATGATCTTTAAAAAGATCATTCAAATACCAACGAGCGTAAATCTGTCGAGCAGCTTCTTCACGTATATTAGCAAATCTTGAATCTAACATTTGCATGACCAACTTTGCAAACTGGCATTTACTTGCAGATGAAAAACCTTCATTAAAAAAATAGCTGGCATCATAATCACAGCTTGCTCTTAAGTCCTTTCTACATAACTCTAGAAATTTATTAATGGCAAAATCATGAGCATAGTTGAGCATTGGCAATAATAAATCCAAGACAGCCATATTTACCGCTGGATGTTCATCATTTAATGTTACGTTAATTAATTCTTTATTTTCTAATGCGAATTCTTCGTTTTCCCAGAATATCTTTGAAATTCCAATATAACCTTTCCCTCTGACACAGTTTATAGTTTTACTCCTTAAATCATGTGAGGGCATATCATCCAATACACAAATATTGTCTTCATTACTAATATCTAACCTATCTGTTTCTGGGTCTGGGGCATATATTGCAATCTCTTGTATAATTTTCACAATACTAGGGGGCAACAATTTTGCCTTATCCTCTAATAAATTTATTAAATCATGACTGAATTTTATACTAGGAAAATGATTAATAATTTTTTCAATTAAATCAATAGGAAAATCTTTCCAATTATCAAGATATTTTTCATCAATATTATTTATATTAGATTCTCTAAAACCTCTTAGAAAAGCAGAAATATAGTGATTATTTATATTTTGTGGCAGGGTAAGGGCAAGTTGTGCAAAACGTATAGGTTCATTTTTTACAGCTTTGCTTAAGCTATTTGCAAATTGCTCTATACTTGCTTCGGCTACTACACCTTTACCTATCTTTTTTAAATGGTGAGATTTAAATTTATGCGAGGGTGTAAGAATTAATTTTTGCCAGGCTCTATTAGATAATTGATTCCCTGAGTGTAATGGCGAAGTTACCCAACCACCTATATGATTACTTATTTTGCAAAAGTCAGAATTTTTATAAAACTCAAATTTTCGGTTTAAAACTTGGATTAATTGAAGTGTTTTATTTGATATAAGACTTCTAGGAAGTTGAGGTAATAGAAAATATTGGGTTTCTCCCCAATAGCTATAATAAAATCCTTGCCGTCTGGTTTCTAATCGCCATTTCACTTTCTCATAATCTAAGGTAGAAAAATTATACAGCTTATTTTCTAGTCTTAAAAATAAGTCATATGAGCAATGAGGCGAAAATTTTTCAATCAACTTTCCTGGTAATATCCATCTAGGTTCAACATAAGTATTACCACATTGAAAGCGACTCTTTGGATCTGCCAAAAGCCATTCAAGCACAAAGTCTGAGTAGGCAACTGATAGGTTAAGCAATAGTTTTGCAGTGATATATGTACTTACTATTGTCCTGTTATACATGAATTTTTTTATGATCTCTATAAGTATATCAGATTGATTAGATAATTTTTCTCCTGATAATTCTATTAGTTTAAATACACCATGCATTAGCTGGCTCTCGGTACTACTATGACGTATCTCACTATGCAACCATTGATAGATTATATACTCGTCAACCTCTTGTTTAAAAAAGCTAGAAACAATACATAAAATTCTATCGATTATTTGCTCAGGAATGATTTGAGCTAAATAGGTAATCTCATTTAAATCCGAATCAGCCCATTTATCACGATATGAGAATCTTTCATTACTTGATTTTTCGGCTGAGTATTTACTAAATTTAAGAGCGTCTTCGTAATGACATAACATCAACTCTATTAAATCTAAAGCTCGTAAGGGTGCTTTTTTTGATAAATCTTTCCAGTTGATAAAGTATACATAGCAGCCTGCTGAAATCAGTTGTTTGCGAACAGCGAACATCTCATCAGAATCTCTTTCCATGTCCCAACATAATGCGCTGTAAACATTATTATTCCATTGATCAGACTTATCAATAAAAGGCTTCATCTCTTTCAGTACAAGTGATGGATATACATCTGATATAGATTTTAATAATTTTAAAGTAATATCGACCAACTGTTTATCATCGCTATTTAACCATTTATATAAATATTGTTTTTCTGAAAAATATTGGATAATAGGTAAATTCTCATAACAACTATTATTCAGGAATTTAATGAGTAGGGTTGGCTCATCAATAATTTTATCAATCATTAATTTGGCTGGTTTCTTAAGATCATGAATATTCCTTATAGAATTGATTGCCAGATGTTTTAAATGGAAGCGGATATCTCTACTGAAAAGAATTTTCTCAATGCATTCGCAGAAATCTGTTTGGCTGGATTCCATAAGTAAATTTAAAGCATATTTGAGATGCTCTCGCTTAGTCAGGGTTTGCTCATCAAGCCCCCCGAGTGCTAACAATAAATCTTGCGCTGATTTTATTCCTTCTGCGTACAATTTATAGCCAATTTGGTAATCATATAGAGCCTGATGTCGAAAGCTTATTTTATTTTTTTGTTTAGATAATAGTCCAACAGAAATTAAAGCTTCTAAAGTATCTTTACTGCTTAGTGGTAAAGTATTTTCCGCTACCACCAATCGAGTGCTCTTTGTCATCAATTCAACAATATGATTAATTAAATTTCCAGCATCATCAACACTTATATAATGTGCTTTAGCTAAGAGGCTTAATCGATCTTCCCAGAAATTTCTCACTAATTCCAATTTATTAGCGAACAGTGGGGCACTACCTATCCCCTCAGCAATGGTTAGATAGATGCTCAACCATAAAGGAATTCTTAAAATTTTCTTTTTTTCATCAGTAAGGGCAGAGTATTTTTCATAACTGGCAATCAAAGATGTAACTGCTGCTTCATCCAATACTGATAAAGTAATCTGCTTTAAGTCACTAGAAAAACTATTAATCCAAGTTGATAATGCAGCGTCTTCTTGAATATCAAAATCTCTAGAGGCAAGTACAACACTAATTTTAACTTTATCTTTTCTTAATATTTGAACTTGTCTTACTAATTGTCGGCACACTTCTAGAGCATTACTAGAGTGAGAGCCTGTCCACCGTATGGCATCTAATTGATCAAGAATTATTACTACACCTTGATGTACAGCAAATTGTCTTAAGCTAGTGATAGGGGAGTACGGAAATCCCAAAGTTTCCCCAAAGCTATCAATATTATTTTCAGGTCGCTTTCTGTCTAACCGGATTGGAATACTGATAATATTGTGCTCCTGAAGTTTCCTATGAAGCTCAAGTAAAAAAGCACTTTTACCCATACCAGCCTCAGCTTTTATGAGGGTAATGGACTGATTATGAATGGAATCCAACAATGTATTTGATTCTGGTCGAGAAATAATTTGCTGTGAAATTAAATGCGGTTCTATGGAGTTTATGAACTCGTTAGATAGCTGTTCAATAGTTGTTAGAATTCTATGATCATCTGGGATAGCTTTTCTTATAAAACTGTTAGCTGCCAAATCTGATAGTAATTTATGGGCGGTAATTTTTTGCCTTAATTGATTAAACTCAATAGGATAAATTTTTAAAAAATTGACAATTTTAGTTGCTTTGCCGAAAAATAATAAAGAAGCTTTATCCTCTAACTCGCTAAGAGTATAAGTATTTTCAATGTAAGTGGTTACTTTAAATTTTTGAAGAAAGTTAATAGCTCTTGCAAGATCGACTCTGCATTCATAGTCAAATCCCAGATAGTTACATAGCTGCCTGAATGTTTTTTGGCGTTCTTGACTGGCATTAATTTGATAGATTAGAAAATCTTCAGGATTTTCACCACTATTTAATGCGCTCAAGGATAAATCACTCATTAATTTACAAGTTAATGGTGAAACTAGATTAAACTCTTGAGTGCCTTGCTCTATTTGAAACTTAGCATTTTTTAAAATTTCTGTCTGGTGTAGAGCCGACAATGTCCAATGCTCATTATCCCCATTACCAACTTTGCACTGATGATGCTCTGATCCACCCTGTAATAGCCCCACAGTGACATCTACACCGACCTCATCAGTTCCGATAGGTTCAATGATGAGATAAGTTATCTTCTCTTCTAATAAACGAATCAACTGGTAGGCAACCCAGTTTGCCTCATATCTGTTTCCTAATTTTTCTGCGTAGCCGCCTACTTCTAGTGCCATAATTTATCCTATGCTACGACTAAACAGTTCCATCGAATATTAATGATTTAAAGTTTGCTTTTATTGCATTCCACAGGGAACAGGTTCTGAGTAGATATTCTTGCTCAGTCTACTTTACTTAGAAAATGGAATAAAATAAATAAAAAAACTTTTAAAAGTGCTTTTAAAAGTTTTTTTGGGATATATAATGTATTTACTGAGTCTTGCAAAAGTGAAATGTTAAAGTCGACGTAAAGTGCAAAATCAATAGTGACGAATTTAAATGCCATATCTAGTGACCATATGCAGCCAATATCGTGATCAAAAGTATCCAAGTTAGAGCTAATCAGTGTCCAAATTAAAGTGCAAAAGTTAAAGTCCAGTATCAATGCCATTAGTGAAATGACCAAGTTGAAAGTGAAGATTAATGATGACTCAAGTAATTCATGCACGGTTAACAGCAAGTATTACTGAACTTAAGAAAAGTCCAATGGATACTGTATTGGCAGGAGAAGGTGAGGTAGTTGCTATTTTAAATCGCAATGTTCCTGCTTTTTATTGCGTTCCTGCTGATGTTTATGAACATATGTTGGAAACTTTAGAAGATATTGAGTTAAATAATATTGCTGACTCCCGTGCGGATCAAAAACGCATTAGAGTAAGCTTAGATGAGTTATAAAATTGATTTCTTAGAGGAAGCTTTAAGAGAGTGGAAGAAATTAGACAGTGCAATTCAGTTACAGTTTAAGAAGAAGTTAGTTAAAGTTCTAGAGACCCCTAGAATTCCAAAAAACAAACTTCGGAACAATCCTGATCGTTATAAAATTAAACTTCGCAGCAGAGGTTATCGTTTAGTTTATGAAGTTAAGGATACTGAAATTGTAGTGATAGTAGTATCGGTTGGCCGAAGAGATCAGAGCCTTGTTTATAAAGTTGCTGATCTAAGATAGTAGTAATTTGGGTCTGAGAATTTTTTCATACCCAAATAACCTTTAATCTAATCAATTTATTAAATATGACTTAATTAAGTTTGCTGAAGAGTTCAAAAAATACATCAGTTCATCAGCTATATACTCTAATTTTTCTTACTTAAGAAATAGAGATAAATTCTTAAAGGAATAATAACTAGTTCAAGCAACTCGCTCTAATGATTTCATTTTTCTATTGTAGAACTTACTTCTTTATATAATTTTTTAGAAAAATTTTATGTGGGTTTTTATGTGGGTTTGAATTTTATAAAATAAAAAAGCCTATGAAAATCATAGGCTTTTTTAACAATCTGGCGGAAGCGGTGAGATTCGAACTCACGAACCCTTTCGGGTCGCCGGTTTTCAAGACCGGTGCATTCAACCACTCTGCCACGCTTCCAGTGGTTGCAAAGAATACAGGGTGTTGTTTAAAAAAACAATTATTTTGATCAGAAAAACCTGTCAAATGCACAGCTTTTAAGCAAACAAGCCTAAAACTTGCCACCAAGCCAATGGAGCAGCAGATAAAGCGTAAAACCAAACCATAGTAGAACAATAATGCCCAGCATGTCAGGAATATGCAGCCATAGCCAGCTGACTACGGGATTGCGCCAGACTGCGGAGGTTTGCTGGCGCTGTTCCAGCTTACGATGCAAAAAAGGATGCATGATATGATCATCATTTTGCAGGCCATGCACCTCACGCAGATGGGTATGCACAATATTTAGTGCTTTACGGCTAGGCCGAATAAATACATCCATCACATCACCAACCACAGGAACAAACCCAACCGTCACATCCAGCAGCGCCAGACGTACTGCAGGCATTAGTTTGTACAATGGCACGCCTGCTTGCCAAGCCTTGAAAATGGCAAAGGAGGTCAAACCTAATCCGGCCAGATCACCTACGACTGGAATAGTGCCCAGCGCCGCATCAGCACCAATACCTTGTCGGGTAAACGGAATACGCACCAGACTGTCCAGAATATTGGCGTAGCTGGCCAGTTGGCGTTCAAGCTCGATGGCTTGTTGTTTGGTAAGCGGTTGACGCTGCATAATATTTTCCCCGAACTTTCACTGACTATAACCTATCACTAAATCTGCTATCGCATTCGTTATACATCTGTTTTTGACCAATAATGTAAGAGCAGTCAATTATTTTTCAGGTATAAAAAAAGCCTGCCTTACATCAGGTAAGACAGGCGTTGGAGTAACCTTGCAGGCTGGAGCTTAGGTCTTAGGTTTTGGGCAGTTTATAAGCGTACACGTAGTCGCCTTTGCGTGTTCCCAGTGAACCATGACCACCTGCCATGACCAGTACATATTGCTGGCCATTCTTGCCGGCATAAGTCATCGGGGTGGTTTGTGCGCCAGCAGGCAAACGGCCACGCCACAATTCCTTACCGTTTTTCATGTCATAGGCACGCAGGTATTGATCCAATGTACCACTTAAGAAGCCTACGCCGCCAGCTGTTGTGATGGTTCCACCAAGACTGGGCACACCCATTTTAAAAAATAGCGGCAATGGTGAGTTATCACGCACGGTGCCATTCTTGTGCATCCAGATTTTTTTGCCGGTGGTCAGGTCAATGGCAGCAATATAACCCCATGCCGGAGCCTGGCAGGGCAGACCAGTAGGCGAGATAAAAGGCTCAAGAATCACACCAAACGGCGCGCCTTTGTTGGGTTGGACGCCTTCGACTTCACTTTTGCGTGCTGCCCCGTTGGCAACGGCTTCACGTGGCACCAGCTTGGATTTAAAGGCCATAAAGTTGGGGTTAACAAATGCAATCTGACGTACCGGATCAACCGAGATGCCGCCCCAGTCAAATACGCCAAAGTTACCCGGATAAACCAAGGAGCCTCGTAACGATGGTGGGGTGTAAATGCCGTCATAGTTCATGGAACGATAGTTAATCCGACAAATTAGCTGGTCAAATGGGGTGCCGCCCCACATATCGGCTTCGGACATTTTTGGTACAAAGTTAATCGCAGAAATTGGCTGGGTGGGTGAGTAGTATTCACCGCTAGCCAGTACTGCTTTTTCATTGCCTTGCGGTACAGGAGTTTCCGTTACAGGGTAGATGGGCTTACCGGTCAGGCGATTGAGTACATAAATACTGCCTTGTTTGGTAGAAGCCATCAGCGCCGGTTGTACCCCTTGCGCAGTTTTAATGTCAATCAGGGTAGGCTGGCCACCCACATCCATATCCCACAGGTCATGGTGGGTCATCTGGAATGTCCAGCGTACCTGTCCAGTGGCAATATCCAGCGCAGTCACGCCGGCACTATAGGTTTCACTTTGCTTGGTTCGGTTGCCACCCCACTGGTCAGGCATCTGGTTGCCCATAGGCAAATACAGCAAGCCATTTTTTTCATCAACGGCGGTAATCGACCACATGTTGGGTGAGTTGCGGGTATAAATCCCATCCGCCGCAATGGGTGCAGTCTGGGTCGGATTGCCACTATCCCAGTTCCAGACCAAATGGCCATCATGCACATCATAAGCGCGAATCACGCCCGACGGTTCATCGGTAGACAGGTTATCCGTCACATGACCACCAATAATCACCAGATTACGGGTAACAGCAGGGGGCGACGTTGAGTAGTACCCTCCAGCAGTAAAGCTTCCCATATTGGCAGTTAAATCTACGCTGCCATCCTTGCCAAATTCGCTACACATTTGGCCCGTATCGGCATTAATGGCAATCAGGCGCGTATCAGCAGTGGGCACAAAAATCCGTTTGCTACAGGTGGTTTTTGCCGTATTGGTCGCATTGGCTGGCGCAGGGGTTACTGTCGTCAGCAGTGGATTGGCAGTCGTGGCAACCGGCACAACGCTAGTAGCATGTGCAGGAGTGCTGCTTGGCATATTTGAAGCAACTAACCCAGCATCAGCAGGTGTATTGGTGCTGCTGTCTTGTCCGGCATACATGGCATCATCATGATAAGCCACACCGCGACAGGTCATATGTGCCCAGTTTTTAAAGGTTCCGGCGCGCTGGGTGCTCAGTTGCGGGTCAAAGCGCCATATTTCTTTGCCAGTATCCGGATCAAGAGCAATCACCTTGCTATGTGGCGTACAGACGTACAGTTTGCCATTGACTTTTAACGGCGTATTTTCGGCAGTGGTTTCATGCGGGTCATTGTCACCGGGCACATCACCCGTGCGATATTTCCACGCCACTTCCAGCTTATGCACATTGTCTGGCGTAATTTGGGCAAGTGGTGAATAACGATCACCAAACGCGGTACGGCCGTAAGATTGCCAGTCACCATCTGGCTGGGCAGGTGCTGTGCTGGTCATCTCGGTACTGGTGCGATCCAGTGGGCCTTTTAGCGAATATTTATCCTGATCGACAAACTGGCTAATCAGTGCCGAACCTCCGGCCAGCAGCAGGCCAATACCCAGCAATACAGTATGCGCAGGCGATGTGCGGGATGTTAGCAATGGTTTACGAAACCATGGAAGAATCAGCAGCAGACCCAGTCCAAACCACAATGCCAAGCGCGGCACCAGTTGCCACCAGTCCAGTCCAATTTCCGACCATGCCCAGAATGTACTGATGATTAAAAACAGGCCATATACACTTAGGGCAGTAGCTTTGCGCCATAGTAGCAACAAGCCAGCCACCGCAACGGCAATGCCTGCTGGTAAGTAATACCAGGAACCGCCCAGCATCAGCAGCTTGATGCCGCCAGCAACCAGCGCTACACCACTGAGTAATAAAATAACCCCGATGATCCGGGGCAGCACTGGATGGCCAGTGGGAGTAGGGGTCATAACTTACCTCGCTACAGTAAACGGATTAGTGTGTTGTAAGCTTTTATTGTTGCCGATATTGAATTTTAGTTAATTCAGAATTTTGAGTAATTTATGTGGCAGTTTTTTAATGAAAAATGTGCCTAAATAAAAGCAGGCTTAATACTGTTGGTGTTTTCCTGTTGATTTATTTCTTAATCACAGTTTAATTTTTACAGAAATAATGAATGACTATTAATAAAGTACACAATAGAAATAAGCCTTTTGAAATATAATAAAAGGTTATCTTTTGGATAAAAACTTAGATTGGATAAAAACTTAGAGTTAAGCGTCACCTGACTTATATTCTTGAAACTAATTAATTTTGAAGTTAAGCACTATTAAAAAATTAAGTACTGTTAAGGTTAACTCATCTTCTTAGCCTAAAGCCTTTACTTATCAAAAGCTAAAAACCCAGTTGCAGCTTGATGCCACCCACCCATATATCGTCTAGATCACTGACGCCACCCGCATGCTTGATATATTGAACATTGGGACGCAGGGTTAGCCAGTCAGACAAGTGCATCCCATAGTAAAGCTCGGCGTTATATTCGGTATCCTGCACGGGCTGATAGGCTGAATCATCAATATTGAGCAAAATGTCATTTTGTTTTTCGAGGCGGCTGACGGCGTCATTGACATGAATGCGTGAAATTCCAAGGCCAATATCATCTTTCGGGCGCTGGTCAAACCAGCCATGATACACCAGTCCAATATTCTGAAAGTTATCAACCGTATTGGTGTACTTGTCATGCACAGTAATATTGGCAAAACCAGTTAGACCCCTATTGTTTGTCGCATTAGAATCACCACTTACCGCATTGTCGGGATCTGTGCCTGTTTTGTGGGTAAGTTGCTGTTTCAGTACCAGCCAGCCGCCATGTTTGTGTCTGCTTTGATCGGGACTGGTTGTGTTATTAATACGCGCAGAATCGGCGGTGCTGTGATAATAACCAGCACGATATTGCCCCGGCAATTGCTGCAATCCCAGCTTGGGTTGCCATACCAGTTCAACAGGAATGAGGGCACCTTTTGAGCCATCCGTACTCAGGTTAAATCCTTTGCCACGCGCAAGGTTTTCCGGGTTATATTCATAAAAACCAATTTGTGCATACCAGTTTGGTTGCAGCTTGTATTTCACCCGCCCAGCCCACTGGCTAACCGGCCAGTTGTACCAGACATCACCCACCCAGTTTCCCACCTGTGATCCGCACAGGCTCAGGTTCTGGAAGTCGCAATCAAACGTATTAAAATCTTCGCCCTCACCAAAACGTCCCAGCTTGATGTCGAGCTTCTGGTTCATAAACTGCTTTTGGATCCAGAAATCGGTAAGACGCCAAGTTTGCCCACGACCCCAGACTTCCTGTGTAGCGCTTAAATGTCCCACCCGGGGATCACCAATCACGCCATAGTTTTTGTTGGACAGCGAATGTCCATTGCGCTCAGTAATGGTTATTTGTGCTTGCGTGTCAGTCCAGCCCAGAATTTTTTCCAGATCCACATGCGTCCCAATGGCAAACTGGTCGGCGTACTTGGTTGCATGGCCTGTTGCATGACTATTTTTGTGATCATGCTGATCAGAATAGCCACCATCCAGCAGGCTGGCCAGCTCACCGGTATAACCCAGATCAAAGGTATAGCCCTGTGCTGCCAGTATATTGCGCTTGCCGTTCCAGTCACCCAGCATCCATTTGCTTTGACTGTCAAAAGGCTGCTGGGCATGGAGTGCCGTCGTGCTGAACAAGCTACAAACCACACTGCAACCCATGCATAAGACTGTCCATTTTACGCCTGAAAAATATGAAATTTTAGAGTTTGGAGTGTCAATTATTTTTAGCATTACCGTACACCTGTCGCCAATACAACAGGACTCACTGTAGTCCGTTAGTTTACACAAAATGCAAAAAAGCGTTTCCAAATAGTACAAAAACGTGAAAAGTTAAATCGTTTTGTGAATCAGATTTTCGTTAAAATCAGGGGAAATTACAAACAATAATCCTGATTTATTCTTGTTTAGGCAGGGCAGTGGGCAGGGCAAAGCTAGTAGATGGGGTAACCATAGCGGCAGAACTTTTAAAGATTAAAATAACCGCCAGCCCGCCCAGCATGGAACGTGACAGCTCAATGGAACCATGCAACTGCTGGACAGCCTGATGCACGATTGCCAGCCCAAGGCCACTGCCAATAATGTCTTGTGCATTGTTCAGGCGATAAAAGCGCTGAAAAACATTTTGGTATTCCGTTTCATCAATGCCGGGGCCACTGTCTTCAATAATCAAGGTGGTCTGGCGGTTTTGCTCTTTAAGGCTAATGCTAATCAGTCCGCCATTGGGCGTATATTTAATGGCATTGTCCACTATATTCATCACAATGGAATTGAGCTGGTCAGGGCGGGCCACAATCCAGCTTTTTTCAAAATCAGTGATGTATAGGTTGAGCTGTTTCTTTTCAAGGCTGGGATACAACTGTTCAATGCAGGTTTTGACCAGTGCCGACAATTCAATGGGTTGCTTACCGGTTTCGTAGCCCAGCTTTTCCTGATGCGCCAATGACATCATCTGGTTGACCAGCAATTGCAGGCGTTGCAGGCGTTGTTCCAGCTCGCTAAACATTTGCTGTTCATGCACTTGTAGTCGTTCACTGCTGGCCAGCTCATTTTTAAAAATTTGCAAATGCAGATTGAGGGCAGTAAGGGGCGTGCGTAATTCGTGCGCAGCATTGGCAATAAACTGCTGCTGCTGGAGCTGAAACTGGTGCGCCCGTTCAAACATCTGATTTAAAGTATTGACTAGTGAGTTGAGCTCGGTCGAATTGGCGCGGGTGCTAAGAGGTTCAAAATAATTCGGTTCACGTTTCTGGATTTCCTGTTCCAGACTACGCAATGGCTTAAGGCTATTGAGCAGGAAAACAAACAACGCGATAATGGCCAGCGGTGAAATGATCAGATACGGTAGCAAAATCTGGCTAGTGAGTTTTAATACATAGGCATTGATATGGCTGTGCAGCACACTCACCTGAATCACCGTATTATTTTTATGGTTTGAATCAGTGGTATTAAGATAATAGGTGTCAATGTGGTCGTTGTTGAGTTCTTCGGCAATAAAACCGGAAACCTGAGTGCAAGCGGCTGCAATCACTGCACTGGTAGGCTGCTGGCAGTTTTTAGGCTCTATGCGAATAATAGTCGTGACTTCGCCAATTTTATAGCGACCTTCATAAAACTGCACATTGGCACCGCGCAGCTCCCGTTCCAGCAAAATACCCACCCGCTCAATCTTGTAATAGACTTTTTGTTCGTATTCAGACTTGGTGGTGGTGTAGGCAAAAATAAAAATGATTAAAAATAGCACCAACACCAAGGCGGCAAATAGGAACAGGATACGGTTGACCAGTGAGAATAAACGTACTTTTCCCATAGCGTGCTGATCTCTGTCCCTAAAAAACTGTGATGTGGCTATTGATCATGAAATAATCAACACAGCGCCAAACACGAAGCTGACGCTATGCAAACAGTTATTGCTCAAGGTTGCCAATCTTGTAGCCCAATCCGCGAATGGTCTTGATAAAGTTTTTGCCGAGCTTTTGCCGGATATTGTGAATATGCACTTCCACAGTATTACTTTGCAAAATATCCTGTTTTTCAGAAATTTTCTGCTCAAGCTGTTCGCGTGAAAAAATACAATTGGGCGTTGCAGCTAGAGTTTCAATGATCGACCATTCCTTGGCAGACACTTCAATCAGCTGGTCGTTTTTGTACACCGCATGTGCCGCCGGAATAATCTTGATATCGCCCAGCATATATTCAGTCTGGGTTGCCCCTTTGGCGCGGCGCAGCAAGGCTCGAATGCGTGCCAGTAACTCATCAATATGATAGGGCTTGACCAGATAATCGTCTGCCCCTTGTTCCAGACCAGATACCCGGTCTTCCACATTGTCGCGTGCGGTCAGAATCAGAATCGGCAGGTCGCTCACCTTGCGGATGCGCTGCAAGACCTGTGTGCCATCAAGGCCGGGTAGCCCCAGATCCAGCAACACAAATTCATAGTCATGGTTGTCAAACAGCTGCAAGGCCTGTGTGCCGGTTTTGGCCCAGTGCACATTAAAGCCTGCCTGTTTTAACAGCACGCAGGTGGATTCCCCAATCATGCTGTCATCTTCAACAAATAATAAAGTCATGGTGTGATAACAATAAAATAAATAAAAGACCTGAGTTTCATCATACCTGAGTTTGCTGGGCAGGTTTGCTTATTTGGGCGTTTTTTATTATAAAACCTAAGCGATAAAAAATGGATTCAAACGTTGTGTGGGTGCGCAAAACTGGCATTCCACCATTTTCTGGTCATTATGGAGTGTGCTGCACATGGCAAGTTATACCTATCAAACCCTGAAAGTCGAGCGTGATGACGCTGGCGTCACCGTGTTGTCGCTAAACCGGCCGGAACAGATGAATGCCTTTACGGTAGACATGGCCAATGAGTTGGTGGATTTCTTTGAAAAAGCCAGTGAAGACGATGAGATTCGCGCCATTATTGTGACCGGAGAAGGCCGGGCTTTTTGCGCAGGCATGGATTTGTCTAAAGAAGGCAATGTATTTGGCCTCAATGAAACCCTGCAACCTTCCTTGCAGGATATGCAAACCCGCCGTGATGATGATGAAATCAGGGATGGCGTGTGTGACACCGGTGGCCGTGTGGTGTTGTCGATTTTTGACTGTAAAAAACCGGTGATTGGTGCCATTAATGGGGCAGCGGTTGGCATTGGCGCCACCATGACACTGGCCATGGATATTCGGCTGGCCTCGGAAAAAGCCAAGATTGGGTTTGTGTTTGGCAAGCTGGGCATTGTGCCAGAAGCCTGCTCAAGCTGGTTTTTACCCCGTATTGTGGGTATCCAGCAGGCACTGGAATGGGTATACAGCGCCGATATTTTTGATGCGCAAACTGCCAAGGAAGGCCGTTTGGTCAAGCAGGTGTATCCTGCCGACCAGTTGCTGGATGAAGCCAAAAAACTGGCGCACAGGTTTGTTGAAGGGCGTTCAGCTGTGGCGCTGGCACTGGCTCGCCAGATGTTGTACCGCAACAGTGCTATGCCGCATCCTTTATTTGCCCATGAGGTCGATTCACTGGCTATGTTTTACACCAGTGTGGGCGATGGCAAAGAAGGGGTAAATTCTTTTCTGGAAAAACGTGCCCCTGAGTTCAAGCAAAAGGCCTCTCAGATGCCGTCATTTTATCCGTGGTGGTCTGAAGTGCAGGATCTGTCTTGATCTTATCCTGATTTCAGCGCAACAAAAATGATTGAATAATGAGCAGCATCAATACAGGCTTCATGAGCTGGCCTGTATTTCCATATTTTTTATTATATTATTATTTGAATAATAAAATTATTATAATAAATTTTTTACCTAATTTTTGTTGACAGCTTTAGATAAAAAATACTATGGTTGTCTTGCGTTGCAAATGTCACGTTGAGAATAATATTATATAGATTATTAAATATTAATCAGTTGTTTAGCTAAGGTTAATAATAGTCTAGAACAGTAAAACAAATTATTGAACTAAAAGGTATCATCATGAAATTTATTAAATTTTTACTTTATCCCTGAAAAATCATCCCTCAATTTGAGTTGATATTTATCTTTGTTGATATTAAGCAAGGTATTTTATATTAACTTAATTATCTTGGCTTAATAATATATCTCTTATATTAAGAGCAGCTAATTATTTATTTTAATTTTACTCTATTAATAATCATAAACTGTCAGGGCTGTGCAGCTTATGAGCGTAAACAAAACAGCCTATCCAAGGAGAAGAAGATGCTATTAGCACAAGCAGTACGTAAAAACAGCATGTCACTGGCTGAAGCGCAAAATACCTACAAAGAAAATGTCATTGTAGTGAATACATGGGTAACCAGTGTACTGACCTCAAGTCTGCCCACTTTGCAAAATATTCCGCCGGACTGGCAGGAATTTGTCGATGCCTATACCAAAGCCAATCAGGACGCCCTAAGCTGGGTCAATAACGTGATGGCGCGTCTACTGGATGTGCCGGATGAAGTACAGAATTATAATTCGATTGTGACGCAGTTGCTGAGTGATGCGCAGGCACAGGCCAATACTCTGGTTAGCAATCCGGGCGATGGTATGGCCTTGCAGATTCTGCAAAATGATTTACGCGCTCTGACCAACCAGCTTAATCTGGTCACTGCATTTATATCGGGTGCCGTAAGCAGCCTGCAACAGTTCAAGGATGTATTGCCAGATATGGCGGTACAGCTCCAGTCTATTGCTGACAAGTCTGCCGTTGATGCCAATGCTGATCAGCAAAAGATTGATACACTTAAACAGGATATTGCAAACCTGCAAGCTGAAATCAAATCATTAACCGCTTCTATTGTAGCGCTGGCTATTGTGGATGGCGTTGCACTGACGCTCGGCACGGTCGCGACTATTGCTGCATGGCCATTTGGTGCTTTGACATGGTTGGTGATGGGGCCTGCGGTGGTGGTTGCCAGTGTGTTTATTGCACTGGATTCTATTAAGCTGGTGGGTGA
The DNA here is from genome assembly GCA_004173455.1 of Moraxellaceae bacterium. Classification (GTDB taxonomy): domain Bacteria; phylum Pseudomonadota; class Gammaproteobacteria; order Pseudomonadales; family Moraxellaceae; genus Alkanindiges. The sequence continues at coordinate 24,605 of SECL01000021.1, forward strand.
TAAAGCTCAGCTTGAAGCAGACCAGCAACAGGTAACCGGCTTAACACAAGATGTGGCAACCTTGCAGATTCTGGCTCAAAACTATACGGAGATGGCCAATCAGACTTCGGTAGTACAGGATAGTCTGCAATCGGTCCTGGCTGCGTGGCAGGTGCTGGCCAGTGATGTCAGTATGGCTATCAATGACATACAGGCTGCCATTTCAGATGCCGGAACTGCCAATTTTTCTGCGGTGGTCAAGGATCTGGATGATGCCGTACTGGAGTGGAATGCTGCCTATAATCAAGCAGGAGATTTGCATCTGGACTTGCAGGTCAACAATGCAGAGCTACAGATTGGCATGACCGCTGAGCAGGTGCAGGCGGCAACCGCCAGTGCCCAGACATTAGATATCATTCAGTATTATAATCAACTGACCTTTTAGTCTGGCTTAGTTATATTGATATAAACTGAATTTAAGGTCATATAAAAAACCCGCAATTCAACTTGCGGGTTTTGTTTTATCTTAGAGTTTTTACAACCTTGGATAGGCAGTTTACTGGCTTAAGACAATACTTTGGCACTCAATGGAATATTAAAGCTAAATACCGAGCCTTGTCCGACACAGGATTTGACTTCAAGGGAGCCATGATGTTGCTGAACAAATTGCTGACATAACAGCAGCCCCAGTCCAGTGCCTTTTTCGCCATGCGTACCGCGAGTACTCTGGTTGTGATCACCATCAAATAAGCGTTGTGCCTGTTCTGAGGTCATACCCATGCCGCTGTCTTCAACTGAAATAACGACTTTATCGTGGCTGATTTGATCATAAAGCCGAATTTTGCCGTATTCAGGGGTAAACTTGATAGCATTACCAATCAGGTTATGAATGAGCGAATGCAGCATGTGACGGTCACCATGTACCCAAGTTTCTGACTGAAGCTGGATTTCAATCGGAATGTTTTTTTGCGCTGCACTAAATTGCAGACCAGCCACAGCTTCCTCAACCAAACTGTCCAATTGAAGCTGTTTGGGTCGGTAGGGCATGGCGCCATTTTCCAGTCTTGCCCATTCCAGCAGATTTTCCAGCAGCTTGTACGTCGTGTGTGATGACTCATTCAGGTAGCTGGCAATTTCACGCTTGGCGTTATCTTCCAGCTCATCAAAATCGGTATCCAGAACCTCGGAAAAACCCAAAATACCATGAAATGCGGCTTTTAGATCATGCGCAATAATGGCAAAAAACTTGTCTTTATTCTGATTAATTTGCTGCATTTTAACCACAGAGCGGTGCAAATTCATTTGTGCAACCACTTGCTTGGCCAATACTTGCAGCGTTTGTATCTGCAAGGGCGTCATGGTCTTGGGCTGGTCATCAATTGCGCATATCACACCCAGTGGCAAGCCGTCTTCAGTGATCAGGGGAGCACCTGCATAAAAGCGCACATTGGTGCTGGGGCAGGTCACCAATGGATTCTGGTTAAAGCGTTCATCCAGACTGGCATCTTCCACAATCATGACGTCATCGTGCAAAATGGCATGGCTACAAAACGAACCATCACGTGCCGCAGAATCGGCATTATAGTTATAGCGCGACTTAAACCACAACAAATCTTCACCCACCAGAGACAGCAATGCTGAGCTTGAACCGCAAATCTGGGCAACTAAACTGACAATTTCATCAAACTGGGCTTCAGGCTGAGTACCAAACAACTCATAAGCAGCCAGTGCCTCCAAGCGTTCTTTTTCCTGCGCATGTAAAGGAGCAATGCTTCGATCAGAAACTGAGGACATAATGAACGATTCAATCCAAGGTAGGATAAAGGTGAATTGAACAGACAGCATACAGCCGATTTTTTAAAATTTTCAGCCAAATACTACGATCAAAAGATGCTGCAAAAATTAACACATCGGGGTATTGGTAAAATATAGTGAATATGTACAATAGGATGAAAAATTTAAATTAAAATATTGAAATTAAATACATTTATTTTTAATTTTGCTGTATTTTTACCTTTTAGCAACTTAAACAAAAAAATCCTGACCGCAGTGAGTTTAAACAGGATATGAATTATTAAAAACACTTTTTTCTTGAAATAAAAACCTAAAAATTGATAAAAACGACTGATTTTTTGAAATTGCTCGACATTTTGCAGCTTTTTTTTGTATAAGATCGCAGCTTGGCTTATACTAGCCGACTTTAAAATTTTAGCTCAACCTTCTTATTCATATATCATCGAGGAAGCCATGATCGTTAAGACTGAAACGGTTTCGGGCGTTGCCCGTCGTCTAAATGTTACTGTTCCAACCAGCCGCATTGACGAACAATTTGAAGCTCGCCTGAAACGTGCAGCAAAAAACGTAAAAATCAATGGTTTCCGCCCAGGTAAGGTGCCGATGTCACGTATCCGTGCTGACTACGGCCCAGGCATTCGTCAGGAAGTGATTAACGACATCATTCGTGACAGCGTGTTTGAAGCGATTCAGCAGGAAAAAATCAATGCAGTGGGTATGCCTAACATTGAAAAAGTAGACCTGAATAACGATGGTCTAGTGTATGAAGCCACTGTTGAGGTGTATCCAGAAGTAACTGTAAAAGGTCTGGAAGATCTGTCAATCGACCGCAAAACCTCTGAAGTATCTGATGAAGATATTGAGACCATGATTGAAAATCTGCGCAAGCAGCGTCAGACATGGGCAGTGACCAAAGGCATGGCCAAAAAAGACATGCAGGTGACTTTCGACTTTGAAGGCACGGTAGACGGTGAGAAGTTTGAAGGCGGTAGCGCAGAAGACTTTAAACTGGTACTAGGTTCTGGCCGCATGATTCCCGGTTTTGAAGATGGGATCGTGGGCATGAAAGCCGGTGACGAAAAAGTGATTGATGTCACTTTCCCAGAAGATTATCAGGCTGAAAATCTGCAAGGTAAAGCTGCCCAATTCAAGATCACGGTAAAACAGGTCGAAAAGCCAAAGTTACCTGAAATTGATACTGAATTCTTGACTTTGTTTGGTGTATCTGAAGAAGAAGGCGTTGACAAGCTGAAAGCGGATGTTCGCAAAAACATGGAACGTGAAGTCAAAAACAGCCTACGTCAGCAACTGAAACAAGCTGCTTTTAATGCAGTGCTGGAAAACAATGACGTTGAATTGCCAAATGCCATGGTTACCGAAGAAATTGGCCGTCAGCGCCAGCAAATGCTGCAACAGTTTGCCCAGCAGTTTGGTGGTGCGCAGCAAAACTTTGATGAAAGCATGTTGCCGGACGAATTGTTCCGTGAACAAGCTGAGCGTTCAGTGAAACTGGGTCTATTGATTGGCAAGGTATTGGAAGATGCCAAGCTGGCAGTTGATCCAGAGCGTGTAAAAGCATTTATCGAAGAAACTGCCCAGTCTTATGAAGACCCAAGTGAAGTGATTGAATACTTCAATAATGACAAACAACAACGCGCGCAAATTGAAGCGGTTGTGCTGGAAGATCAGGTGGTTGATCATATTCTGGCCACTGCTAAAGTGACTGATCAAGCGATTAGCTATCAGGATCTGATCAAAGAACAGCAAGCTCAACGTGCTGCCCGTTAATATTTTTAGCCTATTGCTTAGAAATAGAATGGCTTAAAAGTAGTGATGTAGCATCACAAAAGAGGCGCACAAAGCGCCTTTTTTGTTGCGTGGCGGTGAGATCATTGGGTGGGTTTTACCTGAATTGGTGTGCTATTATTTTTCACAATGCAACAGCACAACTTCTTTGCAATTTTGGCGATTATCCGCCATAGTGTGACTATAGTTAAACTCAGCTTTATCAGGAAAAACAAAGTGTCATTTGATTTTGAAACTGCAAATTCTGCAACTGTAAACAATGCGCTCGTTCCCATGGTGGTTGAACAGTCTTCACGGGGCGAACGTTCTTTTGATATCTATTCGCGCTTACTGCGTGAGCGGATCATTTTTCTATCCGGTGAAGTCGAAGATCACATGGCTAACCTGATTGTGGCTCAGCTCTTGTTTTTGGAAGCTGAGAACCCAGATAAGGACATTCATCTATACATCAATTCACCGGGTGGTTCGGTGACTGCCGGTATGGCGATTTATGATGTAATGCAGTTTATCAAGCCAGATGTATCCACTACCTGTCTGGGTCAGGCCGCCAGTATGGGTGCTTTCCTGCTAAATGCCGGAGCACCGGGCAAACGTTATGCCTTGGCCAATTCACGCATCATGATTCACCAGCCGCTGGGTGGTTTTCGTGGCCAGGCATCGGATATTGAAATCCATGCCCGTGAAATTATCCAGATCAAGGAAAAGCTGAATCGCCTGATGGCGCAGCATAGTGGTCAGGATTATGAGCGCATTGCACGCGATACCGACCGTGATAATTTTTTAAATGCTGAAGCGGCACGTGAATACGGCCTGGTTGATGCAGTACTGTCCAAGCGTCCTTAAGCCTGCGGGTTTAAGCGTTTGGTAAATTAACCTATTGGAGTTCTCATGTCCGATTTACCCAAAGGACAAAAAACCTGTTCGTTTTGTGGCAAGCGTCAAGCTGAAGTCAGCAAGCTGATTGCTGGTGAAAATGCGTTTATCTGTAATGAGTGCATTGAAGTGTGTACCGACTTGGTGCAAACCAGTCAGCAAGTTGACTCTGGTGACTGGGCCAAGCGCCCCTTGCCAAAGCCTGCTGAAATCCGTGCGTCACTGGATCAGTATGTAATTGGTCAGGATACTGCCAAAAAGACCTTGTCTGTGGCCGTATACAATCACTATAAGCGTTTAAAGGCCAGCCAGAATCTATCTGCGCAGCAAGGCGTTAAAGATGCCATGGTTGAGCTATCCAAAAGCAATATTTTGCTGATTGGTCCGACTGGTTCTGGTAAAACTCTGCTGGCGCAAACGCTGGCACGTCTGCTCGATGTACCGTTTGCCATGGCGGATGCCACCACCTTAACCGAAGCGGGTTATGTGGGTGAGGATGTTGAAAACATCGTACAAAAGCTGCTGCAAAAATCGGACTACGACATCGAAAAAGCGCAGATGGGGATTATCTATATTGATGAAATCGATAAGATTACCCGTAAAAGCGACAATCCTTCTATTACCCGCGATGTATCAGGTGAGGGTGTGCAGCAAGCTCTGCTGAAAATGATTGAAGGCACAGTGGCTTCTATTCCGCCGCAAGGTGGCCGCAAGCATCCACAGCAGGAATTTGTTCAGGTTGATACCAGCAATATCCTGTTTATTTGTGGCGGTGCGTTTGCTGGGCTAGAAAAGCTGGTCAAGCAGCGTCATGAAAAAGGCGGTATTGGCTTTAGTGCCGAAGTCCGTAAAAAAGATGAGTCGATGAAGCTGGGTCAACTATTCCGTGAAGTTGAGCCGGAAGATCTGATCAAGTATGGCCTGATTCCTGAGTTTATTGGTCGCTTACCAGTGGTTGCCTCGCTAGAAGAGCTGGATGAAGCAGCATTGATGCAGATTTTGACTGAGCCAAAAAATGCATTGACTCGCCAATATCAATATTTGTTTGAAATGGAAAATGTTGATCTGGTATTTGAAGATGCAGCCTTGCGCGCGGTGGCTAAGAAAGCACTGGATCGCAATACAGGGGCGCGCGGTCTGCGTTCAATTCTGGAAAATGTATTGCTAGACACCATGTATGATCTGCCATCAACCAGTGATATTGGTACCGTACGCATTACTGAGGGTGTTATCAAGGATGCGGCCAAGCCAATCCTCGAACCGGAACGCTTGCCCGTATCGCCTGCGTCAGATCACACCTATTCTGCTGAGCACTTAACGCTGGTGGATTCACGTAGTGCGTGAGTTTGTGGTATTTTAAAAGCAAGTTGAATCAATTTGCTGTAAAAAGCGTCTCAATCCGAGGCGCTTTTTTATGTTTTGCATTTTTTAAAAATAAAAATTGAATAAAATGAGATGTTTAATAGAAAAGTAGTAGCTCATATCAAGATAAGTAAATTTTTTTTAATTCAATTTAAAATTCATAACTAATAGATTGATGGGTTGCAATTACTTGGTATCAATCAACCGTTGAATAGTGGTGTGGGCAGTCTGGTGGACTGTGCCATCCTGAAACCAGATCAGTTCACCCGGCTGGTATTTGTGCCAGATTTCGTTGTCAGTGAGTGGGGCAGTGGCGACTACCGCTACCCGATCTTCCGGTTTGGTCACCTGACTAAAATCAATTTCAACGTCCATATCCACCAGATGCGCATGATGAAAAGGCCATTCACGCACAATCCAGTGCAGAAGTGTGGTGGCATAGCTAAACAGCGCCTGACCATTGGACAGGATAAAATTAAACGTACCAAATTCAGCAATGCTAGGGGAAACTTCGGCCAGAAAATCAAAAATTTGCTGAGATGAGGGTTCATCCTTGCCAAACCGATAGCGTAATTCCTGCAAGATATAGCAATAAGCACGCTCGCTATCCGTGGTGCCGACAGGCATAAATTGCCCACATAACTGCGGCCAGTATTGTTTTAAATCCCCGTTATGGGCAAAAATCCAGTGTCGTCCCCATAACTCCCGCATAAAAGGATGGTTGTTTTCTAGCTCAATTTTACCTTGAGTTGCTTTTCGAATATGGGCAATAACATTGCGCGATTTGATGGGATACTGGCGAATAAAATCTGCTAACGGTGAATGCACAGCAGACTGGCAATCAATAAATAGGCGGCAGGCTTTTTGTTCAAAAAAAGCAATGCCAAAACCATCGGCATGGTCGGAGGTAATGCCAGCACGCTGGCTAAAACCTTTAAATGAAAAGGTAATATCGGTGGGCGTGGCACAGTTCATGCCCAGTAACTCGCACATACAGAACCACACTCAGGCAAAAGGGAAGAGAAAATTGCCCACCAACTATCAGAGGTAGGCAATCAGATCATACGTTGAATCAATCATTTTTCAGCAGGCTGATGAAAAAATTCTAATGATCAAAAAAATCTAATCACTACAACAATAGTTAGGAGCTTTTGCGCATACGGTTACTGATCAGTGTACCAATACCTTCATCGGTAAACACTTCCAGTAGCGTTACGTGTGGAACACGGCCATCGACAATATGCGCGCTGACCACGCCAGCTTTTACCGCGTCCAGTGCACAGGAGACCTTGGGAATCATGCCACCATAAATCACACCCGTATCAATCAGGCTATCAACTTCCTGCGTGCTGAGGCCAGTCAGGACTTTTTTATTGGCGTCCATCACGCCAGAAATATTGGTGAGCAAAATCAGTTTTTCAGCTTTCAGGGCTTCAGCCACTTTGCCTGCAACCAGATCGGCATTAATATTGTAAGTATTCCCTTCTTCATCTACGCCTAATGGGGCAATGACCGGAATGAAATCACTGTCAATGAACAGGGTTAATACATCAGTTTTGACATCGACAACTTCACCCACCAGACCCAGATCAATCTGTTGGACTTGTCCTGCGCCATCTTTTTTTTCTAGCAGGAGTTTTTTGGCGCGTAGCAGGTTGCCATCTTTTCCAGTTAAGCCAATAGCACGTCCACCATGCCGATTAATTAGGTTAACAATGGATTTGTTGACACTACCACCCAGTACCATTTCCACGATTTCCATGGTCGAGGCGTCAGTCACGCGCATGCCATCAATCCGGTCAGATTCACGTCCCAGTTGTTTGAGCAGGTTATCCACTTGGGGACCACCACCATGCACCACTACCGGATGTAGCCCAACGGTTTTGAGCAGGACAATATCCCGGGCAAATGAGCTTTCCAGCGCAGGGTCGGTCATGGCATTGCCACCATACTTCACCACAATGATTTTATCGGCAAAGCGTTGAATATAGGGGAGTGCCTCAGTGAGAACGTTGGCAATATTCAGGGCGGCCTCGGTATTCAAGGTCATGGACAACTCCAGTAGGTTTTATTCAAGAATCAGTTGAGCCAGTCGTTCGTCTTTGTCACGCAGTAAGCGCGCAAAAGTATTGCGGATCAGTTGCAGGTTTTCGGCAGTATCGGCATCAAATCGGGCTGTTATAAAGTGTCCGGTATTTGATGGACGAATAATGCCAAAACCACTATCAAAATCAAGCCGTATGCCATCAATGGTTGAAATTTTGGCATCACTGAGCTGGGCTGCTTCTATTTCAAAGGCTGATAGAATATCAGCAGCATCGCTGTCGTTTAACGATAAATACAGGTCTGGCGTAGATACACGCTGTGGCAAGCCAGCAATCGCTTCTTCTAAGGTTTGGCCGTTGTTATCCAGCCATTCCAGCAGGCGCAGTGCCGCATAAATACCGTCATCCTGTCCATGACCCCGGTGATCTTTAAAGAAATAATGCCCTGAGAATTCACCGGCAAACACCGCCTGATGCTCTGGATCATTGAGTGCCTGACGCAAGAATGTGTTGCCAGTCCGAACCATGATGGGACGCCCACCTTCCTGCGTGACCACACTCGAAACCATGCGCGAGCATTTCACATCAATAATAATGTCACTGCCGGGATTGCTGTCCAGACAGATTTTGGCAAACAGGGTAATCAGGTGATCAGGTGAAACCACATTACCCTGACTGTCCAGCACCACGACACGATCCCCATCGCCATCAAAGGCAAACCCCAACTGGCTACCAGCAATCACGATATCGTTGCTGAGTTCCTGCAAGTGTTCGATCTTACTGGGATCAGGCGCGCCATTAGGAAACATGCCATTAGCCTCGGTATGCAGACTGCTCACTTCACAACCCGCCGCCTTAAAAGCCGCCAAGGCAAACTCACCTGCACTGCCATGCATGGCATCAATGGAAATGTTAAATGGCTGGCTTAAAATTACATCGTCCTGAAGCATATTTAGATAGTCTTCGGTATAGGACAGGCTGCGGATAGTACCTAAGCCTTCAATAAAATGCTCATCCAGTACACATTGTTTGATGCCTTCAATATTGTCAGGCGTCGGGGACTGGTGTTCTACCAGCCATTTCAAACCGTTTTCATTGGCAGGATTATGACTGGCAGTGATCATCACTGCATTGCCATCGTGCTGTGCTGCCGCAAAATAACAAATGGGTGTGGTGACACGGCCAATATCAATTACAGTGAGACCGCTATCGACAAAAGCCTGCCGGATCAGACGCGCATAACCCGAGCTGGAGGTGCGTGCATCGTAGCCCACGACCACCTGATACTGGTTCTTGTAGCGATAATGCGCACCCAGCGCCCGGCCAATCTTGGTGACCAGATCATTGCTTAAGTCATCGATGGTGCCGCGAATATCATAAGCCCGAAAAATTGCATCAGGAAAGCGGGCTGCACCCACATTAAATTCTACATCCGGCAGCAGGGTTTCATCCAGATTAAATTCAATCGCATCAGCATGTGCGGTCTTATTGGCATCAGCAGCGAGATCTAATGGCGGTTCATTCAATAGATCCAGCTCGTCAAAGGCTTCAGCGGCAGTAGCTTCCTGAGCAAGAGATGGGCTGTTTGTTTCGCTGGCCAATGAAGTTTGGGCGTTTTGCTGATTTGCAACGTCAATGGGCGGACTCATGTGTTCGGCCACGCTGGCTGCACTAACCGGTGAAATCGCCATATTATTGTTATAGGCCGAAGTTGCTGCCGGATTGATGGCAGTCAGGTCATTTAAGCCTAAGTCCATGTTATCTGTATTTAAGTTATCGGTATTTAAGCCATTCATATTATTTATTGGATTGACAACACCCGTACCGTTAACCTGATTTTTGCGTAAAGCCCAGATCACCAACGGAATCAATCCACTCAGCAAGGTGATCAAGGCCGCCCACAATGGCACTTGACTACCAGAATCGACAGACTGAACAGCCAGTTGCCAGCTTTGCTGATTCAACGGAATAGGTTTTAAGCCGCCATCGTTACCGCTACCATGAATACGCAATACTTCGAGCTGGGTGCCGTCACTGAGTTTTTGTGAAAATTTAAGCTCCATGCTGGCAGGCGTAATACCTTCCAGATCCTTAACCAAAGGTGCTAGCGGCCATTCAAAAATAGCATAGCCACCTGTCGGCATGGCGCGCGCTGTACTCACCACCCCTTTAGCACCTGTTCCACTGATTTCAGGCAGGGTAGGTGCAATACGGGTGCGGTTTAACAAATCCTGATCTGCATAGTTTAGGGAAGGAGGTACCGTACCATCAACTGGAACAACTGCCTTGAGTGTTGCCGTGCCACGTAACATCGGCTGTTGTGCGAGTAATCCAGCCTGCTGCTGCCAGTGCTGTGCATAATGTTCAATGAGAACACTGGCCTGCTGGGTAAAGGTATCAAGTTGCGTCTGCGTTTGCTGCTGTTCATGCTGTGCCACCAGATAATACACGCCGGCACTGCTGGCACCTGTCAGGACAAGATGAATAATCAAGGCAAGTGGTTTATTTATTGTTAGACCTTTATTCATTGTCAAAGGCTTGAGTTTGGGCACGACACACTTCCTTGATCGTTCTTGACATTACTGAAGCATTTTAACGGCTATGCTCAACCAGCAAAGCCGCTACAGTAAGGCCGGATTATGATTTCAATAGGGTTAATATATTGGCTTTACGGACAGCTTAAACCGTTCCCGTATGGCCAAAACCACCGCTGCCACGTTCAGTTTGCTCAAAGTCATTCACGACTTCAAGTTGAGTTTGTATCACAGGCACCAGCACATATTGTGCCATACGTTCGCCCGGTGCCAGCGTAAAAGCCGCTGTTCCGCGATTCCATACTGAAACCATCAGTTCACCCTGATAATCAGAATCAATTAAGCCCACCAGATTGCCCAGCACAATGCCATGCTTATGACCCAGACCTGAGCGCGGTAAAATCAGGCCAGCATAATGCGGGTCGGCAATATAAATGGCCATACCGGTTTTGACCAGAACCGTATCACCCGGATGCAGCACGATGGCTTCGTCAATGCAGGCACGCAGGTCAATGCCCGCAGAGCCTGCGGTTGCATGTGTCGGCAATGGCCACGTGGTGCCAATCCGTGAATCCAGAATTTTAACTTGAAGTTTCATGCCATGAAGTTCCTATGAGAATTCCCTTAAATGTTGAATAGGCAAATTGCTTAAAAAGTCGGCAAACTGGTCAAAGCGCAAAATTATAAGCGCCAAGCCTCAAAAGACCTAGCGCAAGTGGCTGATATTTATTTCATTAATGCTTTTAAATTGGCCAGATAGGCAGCGGCTTGCGCTTTTGGGTCAACATTAGACAGTTTTTGTTTCTTTTTGCCAGACCATTCCAGTTCTTCTTCCGGCAATTCATCCAGAAAACGGCTGGGCGTGGTCTGGCGCATTTGTCCACCGGCCTTGCGCTGTTCAGCCAGTGTGAGGGTTAAGCCTTGCCGTGCGCGGGTAATGCCGACATACATCAGGCGACGTTCTTCTTCAATGGTATCGCCAGCAATCGAGTTGCGATGCGGTAGCAGTTCTTCTTCCAGTCCCATGATGTACACATAAGGAAATTCCAGTCCTTTGGCGGCATGCAGGGTCATCAGGTTGACCTTGTCGATATCATCTTCTTCCTGCTGTTGCTCCAGCAAATCCAGTAAGACCAACTTGCGAATGACGCTTTCAATATTGCGCTCATCCACGTCATCGGCACGGGTAATCAGACTTTGGATACTGCTATACAGGGTTTCAATATTGTCCAGTTTGGTTTTTTCTGCGGCGGGCGTTGCAGCCTGCTCACGCACATAGTCAATGTAACCCGTTTCGGTAATCATCTGGCGCACCACAGGCACCGGATCATCATTGTCATGCAAACGACGCGTGTAGTCTTCAATAAAACCGGCAAATTCATGCAGTTGTGACGCAGCTTTTTTGGCAAATACCATGCTCAGGCGCTGATCAGCCGAAGCACCCAACAATGACAAATGATTTTCCTGCGCAAACAAGCCCAGTTTTTCCAATGTCGCTGGGCCAATCGCGCGCTTAGGCGTGTTGATGATTCTTAACAGCGCACTGTCATCTTCTGGATTAATAATCAGGCGTAGGTAACTCATCACGTCCTTGATTTCTGCACGCGCAAAAAACGAGGTGCCGCCAGACAGTTTGTAGGGAATCTGCATTTGACGTAGCTGAGCTTCGAGCACCCGAGCCTGAAAATTACCGCGATACAGCACTGCATAATCTTTCCATGATTTGCCATTCATGAGCTTGTGGGTCATGAGGTCATGTGCCACACGCTCGGCTTCGTCATCATCATTGCGGCAGGTAATCACGCGGATCGCATCACCATGGCCTTTGTCACACCACAGCTGTTTTTCAAACAAATGCGGATTATTGGTAATGACAGAATTGGCTGCCTTTAAAATCCGGCTGGTGGAGCGATAATTTTGCTCAAGCTTGATGACTTTTAGACTGGGAAAATCTTCGGCCAGCAGCGCCATGTTTTCCGGCTTGGCACCACGCCACGCATAAATCGATTGGTCATCATCACCCACAGCGGTAAAACGACCCATCACGCCAACCAGTAGCTTGACTAGCATATACTGCGCCGTGTTGGTATCTTGATATTCATCCACCAACAGATAGCGCACGCGGTTTTGCCATTTATCACGGATTTCGGCATTGTCTTGCAGCAAGCGCGTCGGCAAGGCAATCAAGTCATCAAAATCCACTGCATTGTAAGCACGGATATTGCGCTCATACAGCTCATACAGTTGCGCTAGATGCAGGTCTTCTGGCGTTTCGGCAGTGCTCATGGCCTGTGCCGGTAGCATCAGATCATTTTTCCAGTCGGAAATACGGCGCATGGCCTTGCCAATCAGCTCTTTGCTATCAGCGCCTGCCAGATTGTCCTTGTGCATTAAATCCATCAGCAGGCGTTTGCAGTCATCACCATCCATAATGGAAAAATTATTCTTGAGTGGTGTGTGTTTGAGTTCAATACGCAGCAGGTTTAAGCCAAAGTTATGGAAAGTCGACACTGTCAGACCTTTGGATTCTTCGCGGGAAATGAGCTTGCTCACCCGTTCCTTCATTTCGCGCGCGGCCTTGTTGGTAAAGGTCATGGCGGTAATACGATGGGCTGGAACGCCACAGTTTTGAATCAAATGAGCAATCTTGCGGGTAATAACGGCCGTTTTACCAGAACCCGCACCGGCCAGAACCAATAACGGCCCAGACACATAGGTCATGGCTTCCTGCTGACGGGGATTAAGCTGGCTCAGTTTTGCATTACTGCTCATTGTATGAAGTACTCAAGAAATAACATGCCCAGAAACGCAGGCGTAAAAAAAGTAAGCGTAAAAAATTAGTCGAAACAAATTAAAAACAGCGACACAGATTATAGGCAAAGCACTTTGTTTAAGGGAGCTTTTAATGTTGTAAAAATTCATGTGATTTTCAGGTTATTGCAATAACACGTCAACAGGTGTCGTCGCGCAGTCAAACAGCAAGCGATGTTGCCAATAGATTAATGCGTATAAAGTTGTTGTTATTATGATGATGGTTAGCAGGTAGCCAGATGATGCATTGGTCATGCTGCAATACTAAATTTAGTGCTGCTAAAATAGCTTGCAAAATAATTGATTCACAGAATTGCTAATTTTTTCAATAAAAACATGTTAATAGTTACCAAATCTCGCCATTGCTTAGCCAGCCAAGTCATTGCACTGATAACATTATTTTTAACCATGATAAGGCAATCCCTTGTTTAAAGATTCATTGCTTAAACATCCAAAGTGGTTGCTCATCGCTTTAGGCTTATTGATTGCCGCAATTCTGGCAGGCGCTGCATTAGGCTGGCTGCTGAATTATTTTCAGCTTAATATTGAGGTGCGCCAACAAAAGGCACAGGTGCAAATTAACGGACCGGTCACAGCACAGGTAGAAATGCCTGAACCTGTCACCGTGCGGATGCAGGGCAAGGTTGAGGCGCAGGTGCCGATTGATCAGACCATTGCGGTGCCGATTAAAGACACTATTCATACCCTGATTACCATTAATCATTCCGTGCCCATTAAGACCAAGGTTGCAATCAATCAAAAGATTTCGATTAACCAGACCGTGCATATTGACGGCAAGGTTAAGGTCAAAATATTGGGCAAAGAGGTTGAGCTGCCAGTGCGCGGTGACGTTCCCATCAAGGCCATGATTCCGGTGAATTTTACCATTCCCATCGATCAAAGCGTACCGCTGAATTTTACCGTGCCTGCCAGTGGTCAGGTTGATATGACCTTGCAGGTGCCGGTCAAAAATACCATCACAGCGGTGGTGCCGATCAAAACGGATTTGCAGGTACAGTTGCAGGGATCAGCATATGCCCAAGCCCGCGTCCCACAGCCGGTTGACATGAATATTGTCAAAGCCAATTTGCATTTTCCATTAAAGGCACTTTCCCTGCATCATGTGGATTCGACAGCTCTTTCGGGTAGGGACTAATCGGAATGAACAACGTGATTAGGCAACAGGCGCTGGGCTGGATTGGAGGTGCATTGATTATTGTTATGATGGGCAGTTTGCTGGGGTTTTGGGGCTATCACCAACTGGCGCTGGGCATTGAGTTAAACAACCAGCCAGTTGAGGGACGTTTTCCATCTCAGGTGGTCACACAGGTTGAACAAACAGGCCGTTTGCAAATGCAGGTAGATGGTCGGGTTACCGTCGCCATTCCGGTTCACCAGATAATGAAAACATCGCTAAAAGGACGGTATCCTGCGCAGGTCAATGTGAATATGCAGGTGCCACTCAACGTCGATGTGCCCTTTAAAGGACGAGTGCCTATTCACAGTATGGTTGACCTTGAAACCACCACCGCTGCCATATTTCCCCACTTACCGGCTGCACCGCTCAAAGTACAGGTGCCTGTACAGGTTGAAGTGCCCATCGATACTGTGCTGCCAGTGCATACCATGGTTCAGGTGCACTATGCAGGACCTTTAATGATGCAATTTAACCAGCAGATAAGCACGCCTATGGATACGGTACTGCATAGCACCATCACTATGCATCATCATGTCAATAGCCCACCGATTGGAGGCTTCAATATTAAAGTTCATCCGCAGCAAGCCGCCGTGGCAGCAACCCTGCAAGCCCGCATTCGCCAGCCTTTAAACCATATAAAGCTGAGTCGTATTGCTTCAAAGCAATAGACATTGGCGGGATAATTGGCTACAACATGAATTGCTAAACGAATAAAATTTAGTCTAAAAATGTAAAAAAAAACCTCATTAATAAATAATTTGCATTAGCATGAGCGCAGTTAAAATCCAATGTCATATGGAATAGAAGCCCGATGAATTCACCCCTGATAGTGCGCGCAAGCAGCATATTGGCTGGCCTGACCATGACTTTATTGCTGGCTGGCTGGATCGTTCCATTTATTCAGTTTAGCAGTGCCAGCCAGTTTGATTTCTGGTCAGTTTGGCTGCTGTGTATGGTTATTCTGGCACTACCCTTTAGCCTGCTGGAAATTGCACTGGCCAAACGTAGCAAAACAAGCCCTTTGCCTGCCTTGATGGTACTCACCCGCGAAGCCGATGCTAAACCAGCATGGCGTATGACGGGCTGGCTGGCGGCTGGCGTGATGACACTCATTGCCGGTGGCTTGCTTTATCATTCGGCCAGTATGTTGTTCGAAGGCTTGGGGCATCAGCCATCTTCACTAATGAGTTATTTGTCGGTAGGTCTGATTATCGCTGGCGTGCTGTTATCCTTGGTGCCACGTTATGTACTGATTATAGTGGCCAGTATTGCGGTCATTATTGCCACGGTTTTAAGTTTTGTACAAATGGGCGTGGGCAACTGGCAGTGGACTGCTTTTAGCTTAAAAGAATGGGCATGGGCAGTGAGTCTGGCGCTAATTGCAACCGGTTTGGGCTATGGCATGTACTGGCAGCTCAATGCCAGCCAGCCGGTGGAAAAAGCCAGTAACACGGTATTACCTATCTGGGCAGGACAGCTGGCCGGTGGAGTGATGATTGCTGTGGTACAGGGTTTTCATGGCACACAGAGTCTATGGTTTTATGGCATTGGATTATTGGCAGGCGCTGCGTTTTTACTGGCATTATTGCGTGAGCAGTTGCAGGCGCGTGGTTTAAACATGGCGCTGCAATGGCTGTTTATTCTGGCCGGTTTGCTGTTATGGCTGGTGCCGATGCAACCTGTGCTAACCACGCTGACAGTGATTTTGGCGCTGGTCGTGTGTCTGCTCTATGCGATTTTTAGCGGCTGGATAATGAAAATCAGTCATTTGCGCAAGGCACTAAATTTTGATCAGGAAGCTATCTATAACCTGTGGCGCATTGCAATGCGGCTGATTATTCCGCTGTCGATTATTGTGGCTATTATTGGCCTGATTGTACCGGCATAACCCATCAGGATAGACGGTATGGCTGAGCAAACTACTCAAGACAAAAATATAGCAGAGCAAACTCTGGCACAAAACACCTCACTAGAGAATAAAACGGTGCAGGTGGCCTATGTTGATGGTAGCGGACAATATCTGGTCAGTATTGACTGGCATCCGCAGCTTACAGCCATGCAGGCGCTGGAGCAATCCGGCCTGCTGGCACGACTTTCAGCAGAACAGCCTTTAATGGTTGGCGTGTTCGGGATTAAAGTAGATAGTCCCGAACAGCATGTCTTGCAGGCGGGTGACCGACTGGAAATTTACCGTCCGCTGACCCGTGACCCGATGGCAGTGCGTCGCAAGCGGGCGGAGGCACATCCGGTAGGGCGTTTAAGGCGCAAGTTGTAGCGATCAAGACACAACGTAGTGCCAACAAAAAGCCAGATGGATTTGATCTGGCTTTTTGTTGCAGGCATATTTATTTTACAGGGGCGGCGCGGTCAGAATTGCATCCTTGCTTTGTGGCAGACCGGGCTGTTTTTCTGGTAGGGTTTCTAGGCCTTCAATGCGCGTCACAATTCCCTGAGCGTCAAAATAAACCCGTAAATGCTGGCCAGAAGTAGCGGACAGTTTAGCCTTGCGTGCATAAGTACCGGGAATGTAGTTATACAAATAATCCCAGCGCTCGGGATTCAAGGTATCGGTAATGGCCGGTGAACCCAGCAGAAAACGAACCTGTTGCTGGGTCATACCCACTTTGATTTGTGATGCCTGTGCCTGAGTTAATGGCGTACCTTGTGGCACATCAATTTTGTAAACACCAAATACAGAACAACCAGAAATGATGGATGAGGCAAATAAAGCCAACATGATTTTTTGCATTTTGCTACACTATCCCGTTAAATAACGATGCACACGGCGTAAAGGTTAATCATACTTTATTTGTGGTTTAATTGCCCGTGACGTGTCAACAATAGATTACATTGAGAGACATATTTATGCCAATCACCAATCAGGACTTGCGTAAGGCTGGCCTAAAGGTAACCCTGCCGCGTATCAAGATTTTAGAGTTACTGGAAAACTCAAGTGATCATCATTTAAGCGCAGAAGATATTTATAAAACACTGCTGGAACAGGGCGAAGACGTTGGTTTGGCGACCGTTTACCGGGTATTAACCCAGTTCGAGGCGGCGGGCATTATTGAGCGTCACCATTTTGAAAACAATCATTCTGTATTTGAAATCATGCAGGAAGATCACCATGACCACATGGTTTGCCAAAGCTGCAACAAGGTGGTTGAATTTACCAATCCGGTGATTGAATCCGAACAGCACAAAGTGGCTGAAAATCTGGGCTTTACTTTAACCGGCCATTCTTTAAACCTGTACGGCTATTGCAGCAAACCCGAATGTCAGGATGCGGCACGCAAAAAATAACGCTATGTCTATCATTGCTGCTGCTTAACTTGAAGTAATACTACACTTGCAGAATATTTTTTTAATAAAGAATCCAAAAGGCATTCTGCAAGTTATTCATTTAGTGCAAAAATCCATGAGATTTTAATTTACAAATAATAACAATTTGCATTGATCTATTTAGGCTAACCATTAGACTTCTTTCATGAGTAAGCCAGCTTGCTTTCGATGGTTAGTGCCCTTCGACAAGCTTAAGAACTATGGTTGGCGAGCTTGTCGAACCATGTCGAAACCAGACATGTGAAAGAGATCGATTGATTCCAAGTATTATTTAACTTACTCATGCTTTAAAAACAATTAGCTACTGACTTTTTGGGTTTCCATTTCAAACATGGGTAACATATCGCGCGCCTTTAATTCTTCACCGCATTCCGAGCAGCACATAATGGTCTGGGTTTTCTTGCCACAGCTTTTGTGGATATATCCAATCTGGGCAAACTCATCTTTTTCATTAAGCCACGAATTACCCCAGTGGCTAAGCGCCATAATAATGGGGAATAAGGCCAACCCACGCTCGGTTAAGCGGTATTCAAAGCGTTTGGGTGCTTCCTGATAGACTACTTTGACCAGTATTTTTGCCTCAACCAGCCGGTTTAACCGTTCGGCCAATACGTGGCGCGTGACCCCTAGCTGTTTTTGAAAATCATCAAAACGCCTGATTTTCAAAAAGCAGTAGCGAATAATCAGCAATGTCCACCGGTCACCAAAAATCGCCAGACTACGCGCGATAGGGCAGTTTAACTCACTTTGTTCTTGCCATTTCATCACTAACCCTCCGTTGCCCAATTCTAGCATAACCCAGTTTTATATATCCTTTCAGGCCAGTGCTGTCCCCAATTGATATTGACAGTAATACAGTCTCATCTTACTCTGGCTTAGTCAGTTCCTTTTTGGAACTTATAATTTTATTAAACGTTTTGTTAAATGTTCTGATGAAGATCCCGATAAAGATTCTCCTTGATAACATGAGGTAATTCACATGTCCAATTCTGCACCAGCATCAGTGAAAAAAGCGCTATCGGCCCAGCCTAATCCATCATTTCCAGTACGCCGTATGGATTATAAATTTACCACCACGCCAAAATACTGGATGGATAATGAGCCTTCCTTAACCCATCTGTTTACCGGGATGTCGACGTTGTTTCCCGAAGGTGAGGCTTATTTCGTCCGTGCTGTAAGAGCCTTACGCGACCAGATTAAGGATAATCCACAACTGGACAAGGATATTGGTGCATTTATTGGGCAAGAAGCCATGCATTCCAAGGAGCATCATGCGTTTCACCAGAGTGCTGAGCAGTTTGGCCTTCGTCCGGAATCGCTGGAAAACGCAACAGGGCTTATTTTAAAGAGCGTTGAAAAAGTATTTAGCAAAAAAACCAATTTATTACTCACTGTCGGGCTAGAACATTACACTGCGGTGTTGGTGGTAACTATGATGGACAGTGTCAATGAGCTAATGACCGACGACACCGTGCGTAATTTATGGCTGTGGCATAGTGTAGAAGAAACTGAACATAAAGCCGTTGCTTTTGATATGTATCAGCATTTATACGGTTCAGGACTAAATGCCTACTTGCCACGGGTGACGATTTTTAGTTTCGCATTGCTCATGATCACCAGTATGATGATGGGCTATACCGCTGTACTGATGAAACGCGATAAACAATTGCTAAACCTAAAGTCCTGGAAAAAACTCGGCCAGATGATGGTAAGCAGTCACCGGATTTTTATTCCCAAGTTTATGGATTATTACCGCCGCGATTTTCATCCCAACGATAGCGATGAAACTGAACTGGTTGCCAGAACCAAAGCCAAACTAGGCTTGCTTAAGTCGGCAGATGTGCTGGCTTGCTGATCGCGTACTTACGCCGCCAAGTTTATTATTGACCTTAAACATGATCTTACTCAGCATTTTTATCACTGAACGGAAGTTATAGCATGAATCCAAAAGAAATGACCGGCTTGCAAATTATGCAGGCATTTGCCAAAGGCCTTTTTCCAGCACCCGGTATTGCCAAAACCATGCCAATGACACCTGTGGAAGTGGAACACGGGCGAGTGGTATTTAATGCAACGGCCAATGAAAGCCACACCAATCCATTGGGCGGCGTACATGGTGGTTTTGCAGCTACGGTGCTGGACTCGGTAACCGGTTGTGCCACACATACCGTGTTGGGTGCTGGCGAGGGTTATGGCACTATCGACCTGAATATCAAGATGTGTCGCCCCATTCCGTTTAACAAGACCTTACGCGCTGAAGGCAAGGTGATTAACGTGAGTAAAAGTCTGGTGATTTCTGAAGGTTATATTCGGGATGAAGACGATAAAATCTATGCGTTTGCCACCGCAACCAACATGATTATTCGGTAGTAAAGCCAGAAAAAAGAACAGGGTAAGAGGGCTATAGCAGATGATATAGCCCTTTTTTATTGGCTTGTGCTTATGCTGCTTGTTTATCTATAGATATAGCTCGATGCAGCCATGAGCAATTTATTCGCTATCTTCAATCGCCAACCCTTTGGTAGCTTGATCCAGAAAGCGGGTATCGGCATTTTTACCGAGCTTAATCATTAGGCGCAAGTCATTGGGTGCATCGGCGTGCTTGATGGCATCGTCATAGGTGATTTCCCCGCCCAGATACAGGTCATATAAGGCTTGGTCAAAGGTTTGCATGCCCAGCTCACGTGAGCGTTTCATCACATTCTTGATTTCATGAATTTCGCCCTTGCGGATGTAGTCAGAGACCAAGGGCGTATTAATCAGCACTTCAATACAGGCACGGCGCGACTTGCCATCCGGGGTTGGAATCAACTGCTGTGCCACCAGTGCTTTGAGGTTTAATGACAAATCCATGTAGAGCTGGCCATGACGATCGGCTTCAAAGAAATGAACAATCCGATCCAACGCTTGGTTGGCGTTGTTGGCGTGTAGGGTAGCCAGTACCAAATGTCCCGTTTCAGCAAAGGCAATCGCATAGTCCATCACTTCGCGGGTACGGATTTCCCCAATCAGGATGACATCGGGTGCTTGCCGCAAGGTGTTTTTTAGCGCCACTTCAAAAGAATCGGTATCAATGCCCACTTCACGCTGGGTAATAATACAGCCCGAATGCTGGTGTACAAATTCAATCGGGTCTTCAATGGTAATGATATGACCCCGTGAATTTTTATTACGATGACCAATCATGGAAGCCAGCGATGTGGATTTACCGGTTCCCGTTGCACCCACAAAAATGATAATGCCGCGCTTGGTCATGGCCAGATCTTTAATCACCGTTGGCAGCTTGAGGTCTTCCACCGACGGAATATGGGTTTCGATCCGGCGCAAAATCATGCCTGGAAAATCACGCTGTACAAAGGCGCTCACCCGAAAACGGGCAGTTTCATCCTTATCAACAATCGCGAAGTTGCATTCCCGCGTCGTACGAAATTCTTCGCGTTGCTTGTCAGTCATGACGCTGTGAATCAGCTGACCCACCACTTCCGGGGTTAAGGCCGTTTTGGTCACTGGAATAATCTTGCCATTGATTTTCATGGATGGCGCAACACCAGCGGTAATAAACAGATCCGAACCACCCTTTTCGACCATTAGTCGCAATAAATCATTAAATTCCATGATACATCCCTGTAATGCTTACGAATAATGTCAAATGTTAGATAAAGCTTGTATCAAGTAAAGCTTTCAGGTGTTTTGGCAGCACTACGCGCCACAGCAGGGCTGATTGTACCTTTTGCTACCAGCGTTTTTAAGCTTTGATCCAGCGTGGTCATACCATAGCCCGCACCGGTTTGAATGGCTGAATACATTTGCGCGACCTTATTTTCACGGATCAGGTTACGAATTGCCGGAATCCCAATCATGATTTCATGCGCTGCCACACGACCACCGCCATTTTTCTTGAGCAGGGTTTGTGAAACCACTGCTTGCAATGATTCAGACAGCATCGAGCGCACCATGTCTTTTTCTTCAGCAGGAAATACATCCACTACACGGTCAATAGTTTTGGCTGCTGAGGTGGTGTGCAGCGTGCCAAACACTAAGTGACCAGTTTCAGCAGCAGTGAGTGCCAGACGAATAGTTTCCAGATCGCGCATTTCACCCACCAGAATAATATCCGGATCTTCACGCAGGGCAGAGCGCAAGGCTTCATTAAAGCCATGCGTATCACGATGAACTTCACGCTGGTTAATTAGGCATTTTTTGGGTGTATGCACAAATTCAATCGGGTCTTCCACCGTTAGAATATGGTCAAAACGGGTATTGTTAATATAGTCCAGCATGGCAGCCAGTGTGGTGGACTTGCCAGAACCGGTTGGCCCAGTCACCAGCACAATGCCGCGTGGATAATCACTAATATCCTTAAAAATCTGGCCAAGACCCAGATCATCCATGGTGAGGACTTTAGATGGAATGGTACGGAATACTGCACCTGCACCACGATTCTGGTTAAACGCATTGACACGGAAACGGGCAATACCGGGTACTTCAAAGGAAAAGTCAGTTTCCAGAAATTCTTCATAATCACGACGCTGCTTGTCATTCATGATGTCATAAATCAGGCGATGGACTTCTTTGTGTTCCATTGCAGGCAGATTAATGCGGCGCACTTCGCCATCTACCCGGATCATCGGGGGCAAGCCAGCCGACAAATGTAAATCTGATGCACCATTTTTGGCAGAAAACGCAAGTAATTCGGTAATATCCATGTAAACCTCGTAATGCTTAAAGCAAATCGATGGTTAAAATGACTGATGAGGTGGCATCGCAAAAATAATGCGTTATGCTAGGTCATCGGGCACATTCCATCGCGTCTTTTATCTATAGGCAGATCATGACTGATTTTGCGCTAAAACGGCAACAAATACTGAGTAAAATTGAAGCGGCTTGCAAAAAAAATGCAAGAAAATTTGAAGAAGTTCAACTTTTGGCCGTCTCCAAAACCCATACGGCAGATGTATTGCGCCAAATGCATACGGCAGGTCAGCACAGTTTTGGTGAAAACTATTTACAGGAAGCCTTGGCCAAGCAGGAACAGTTGCAGGATTTAAGCATTGAATGGCACTTTATTGGTCATGTGCAGCGCAATAAAACCAAACCACTGGCCGCACATTTTGACTGGATACATGGTGTTGATCGACTGATTATTGCCGAGCGATTATCCAGTCAGCGCCCTGACGATTTGTCCCCACTTAATCTTTGTATTCAAGTCAACATTGATGGACAAGACAGCAAAGATGGTTGTGCGCCCGAGGACGTATCAGAACTAGTGCAGCAAATCAGTCAGTTACCCAACATTTGTTTGCGTGGCTTGATGGTGATTCCAAAACCGGACAATACAGCGGCTTTTACGGCGGCCAAAACCCTGTTTGATCAGGTCAAAGTCCAGCATGCGCACCCGGAACACTGGAACACCTTAAGCATGGGGATGTCCAGTGATCTCGAAGAAGCGATTGCCGCCGGTTCGACCCTAGTGCGGATCGGTACGGCATTATTTGGGGCAAGGGATTATTCATAATACCCAAAGGTTTTAGGAAAAGATTTTAGACAAGCTGAGCAACATGTCTTGCGCTTTTTCTTTTTTATAAGCAAGCTATTTTTATGGCTGAAAAACAGCATTACCCACAAATTCTCTCCTGATAATATGCGACAGCAGGAGAAAATTCAGCAAGCTATTAATCAGCCGATTCAAAAAAAGGATACTAAGACCGTTTTAAACTACAGGTAATGACAGTGCCTTAAACTCTGGTGGAATCAGAATACTGTCACGAATCTCATCCGAGGTTTCTGGATAGTCGAGCGTATAGTGCAGACCACGCGATTCGTGACGCTGTAAGGCACAGCGCACAATCATTTCTGAAACCAGCACCAGATTACGCAGCTCGATCAGGTTTTTGCTGACTACATACCCCTGATAGTAGTCTTCAATTTCACGCTTAAGCAGCTCAATGCGGTTTAGCGCACGCTGTAGTCGTTTGGTGGTGCGAACAATCCCCACATAGTTCCACATCACACTGCGCAGCTCATCCCAGTTTTGCAAAATCACCACATCTTCATCAGGGTTTTGAACTTTAGAGGCATCCCATTTTGGCACGCTACTTATTGCAGGGGTTTCTGGGTGCAACTGTGCAATATGGCGAGCCGCGCTCATACCATAGACAAAGCATTCTAGCAGGGAGTTACTGGCCATGCGATTTGCACCATGCAAGCCAGTAAATGATGTTTCACCAATTGCATATAAACCCGCAATATCAGTCTGGCTATGATTGTCCACCATGACACCACCACAAGTGTAATGTGCTGCAGGAACCACAGGGATCATATCTTTGGTGATATCAATGCCCAGTTCCAGCAGGCGTTCATACAGTGTGGGAAAGTGAGATTTGACAAAATCTGCAGGTTGATGGGTAATATCCAGCCACACATGCCGCACACCCAGTCGCTTCATTTCAAAGTCAATGGCACGAGCCACAATATCACGCGGTGCCAGCTCAGCACTTTCATGGAAACGCTGCATAAAACGATCACCATCCGGCAAGCGCAAGTAAGCGCCTTCACCACGCATAGCCTCAGTAATTAAAAATGAACGCGCGCGCGGATGATACAGGCAGGTGGGATGAAACTGGTTAAATTCCAGATTGGCTACCCGGCAACCTGCACGCCAAGCCATGGCAATACCATCTCCGGTCGCAATGTCAGGATTAGAGGTATACAAATAAGCCTTGCTGGCGCCACCACAGGCCAGCGCTACAAACGGTGCCAGCAAAGTTTCAACTTGCTCGGTTTCAATGTTTAATACATATAAACCAGCCACACGATCATTGCCATCAAGACCCAATCGTTGGCTGGTAATCACATCAATGGCTGCATAGTTTTCAAGCAGGGTTACATGTTGGCATTCGCGTACCCGTTTGACCAGTGTGGTAGAAATAGCCACGCCAGTTGCATCGGCAGCATGAATAATCCGGCGCTGTGAATGGCCGCCCTCACGGGTTAGATGAAGCTGCTCTGCTTCATCCAAGGTAAACCGCACGCCTTGTTGGAGAAGGAAATTTACAGCATCACGACCATGTTCTACCGTAAAAGCCACCGCATCACGATGACACAGGTTTGCACCGGCAATCAGGGTATCTTCAATATGCTGTTCAACCGAATCTGTTTCATCCAATACCGCTGCCACACCGCCTTGGGCATAATAGGTACTTGCTTCGGTGAGCACTGATTTTGCCAGCACCGCAACTTTAAGATGAGTCGGTAAGGATAGCGCAAGCGTTAAACCGGCAGCACCACTTCCAACAATGATCACATCATAAACAGCCGCTTGGCTCTGGTCGTGCATCGTAAAAAGCCTAAAAGTTAATAAAAAGCAGAGGCGAATAACACGCCAAAACGATCAAAAACGCAAGTGTTTTACCAAAAAAAATATGATTGGAAATATAGATTTAACCGCCTGAAATTTCACATTTTCTACATAATCTCAATGAAAGCGGATATTTAGCTGAAACTGAAACGATTGCTAACAGAAAACCTGTTAGAACTCTGCTAAAACATGAGGCTGATTTTCTGAATTACATCGACTTACTAGGAAGACAGTCAATGCGTATGAAATATATTCAACAGGGCGTTTTTGCAGCAGCATGTTCTATAGTGATTAGTCAGCCCAGTATCGCGGCAAGTCCTGTGGATTTTTCCTCATTGGTTCAGGCCGTTAGTCCTGCTGTAGTCCGCGTTAATGTATCCAAAAAGTTAAGTCAGGAAGAACTATTACAACAACAAATGCCTGAATTGTTGCGCCGTTTTTTTGGTAATAATGTCCAGATTCCCAATCAACGTATGCCGCAGGAACAAAGTGTTTACGGTAGTGCATTTTTTATTAGCAAAGATGGTTATTTACTGACTAACCATCATGTGATTAATGATGCCAGTAAAGTCACCATTACCTTAAATGATCGCCGTGAAATTGATGCCGAAGTTGTCGGTAGTGATGAGCGTACAGATGTTGCCGTATTAAAAGTGAAAGGTGGTGATTTTCCTGCCTTACGTACTGGCGATGCCAATAGCTTACAAGTGGGCGAACCTGTATTAGCAATTGGTTCACCGTTTGGCTTTGATTATTCTGCTTCTGCAGGGATTGTCAGTGCTAAATCACGTACGATGTCCCGTGAAAATGCCGTACCTTTCATTCAAACTGATGTTGCCTTGAATCCCGGTAACTCAGGGGGACCTTTATTTAACCAGAAAGGTGAAGTGGTGGGGATTAACTCACGTATCTTTAGTGGAACTGGCGGTTACATGGGCTTATCATTTTCTATTCCCATTGATGTGGCCATGGATGTTGCCAACCAGATTATCAAAACAGGTAAGGTGTCACGAGCTTATCTTGGCGTAATGCTACAGGATATCGACCGTAATCTTGCTGAAGCTTATGGTCTATCACGCCCAGAAGGTGCTTTAGTAACTCAGGTTTCCGATGATACACCTGCCAGCAAAGCAGGTCTAAAGGCTGGTGATATTATTCTGGACTATAACGGCACAACGATTACCCGTACTACCGATTTGATCAACTTGATTAACCGTACCCATCCCAATCAATCTGCGACGATGGTGGTACAGCGTAATGGCAAACAGCTCTCATTAAAAGCCATATTAACCAGCGCTCCTGATGACACGCCACCTGCTGAAAGCATGAAAACCGATCAGGGCAAGGGCCCGTCGTTAGGCATGCAACTGCGTGACTTAACCCCAGCAGAAAGCCAGACCCTAAAAATCAAAGGTGTCATCATCACTGATGTATTGCCAGGTGGTTTAGCGGCGCACTCTGGTTTACTACCAGGAGACGTGATTACTAGCCTGAATAACACAGAAACACCAACTGCCGCTGTACTATTAAATGCCATTCGTAGTTTGCCCTCAAACCGCGTTGTGCGAGTGTCTATCCAGCGCGATGGTGTTCCTGCAATCGTGGGCTTGCGGGTTGAGTAAAGAAAATACAAAAGAAGGGAGATTTCGCTTCTTTTGTACAAAATATTATTAAATGTATTTTGGGCTTATGTCACAATAGTCTTATAAATTTGGGTTTCTCCTTTTATTTTCATGACTGAATTTGTTAACCGTCCGCTTCGGTTAAAGCCACGTAGTGGCTTGGCTGTTCAATACGCAGCAATCCGTGCTCTTTTTTTGCGTGAGTTGCAAACACGCTTTGGACATTATCGTCTTGGATATTTGTGGGCAATTTTAGAGCCAGGCTTGATTATTGCATTTAAATTAATTTTATTTAATACTATTCGTGAGCGCATGGCTCCTGGCATAGAGTTTTCAGTTTTTTTGATTGTCGGAGTATGTTTATTTTATATGGTCATGCGTTCGATGACTAAGAACCTGGGCGTTGTTGCTAGTAATCGTGGGCTATTTATTTATAGAAGTGTAAAGCCTATAGATGCAATTATTGCTAGAACATTTTTAGAGTTTTGTTTGTATTTTTTTTGTTTCATTGTTTTTTCTTTATTATTAATATGGTCTGGCTATCATTTGAATTTTAGTCATATTCCATTCTTCTTTTTAATTTGGGTGGTGATGTTTTTTTTAGCCCTTGGTCTGGCTATGATCATGGCGGTAATTGGAGATTTATCACCTGAAATTTCCAAGTTTATCAGTGGCAGTATGATTGTTTTCTATTTAATGTCAGGTCTTTTATTTTCTATTAATTCTATTCCAGAAAAGTTTTTACCTTATATTTTATGGAACCCAGTAGTGCATGGACTTGAGTATGCTCGTTGGGCTGTTTCACCTACTTATTCAACTCAATATGTTTCTTTTTGGTATTTATGCGTATGTACTTTGATAGTATTTTTTAGTGGATTACTTTTATACAAAGTACGTGAAAAGGATATGCTGAAAAGTAAATGATTAAGCTTGAAGATATTACTAAATCTTATGTGACTCCTAAAGGGAGACATTATGTATTTAAAAACCTAAATGCGACTTTACCAGAAAATAAGAGTGTAGGTTTATTGGGTAAAAATGGAGCAGGAAAGAGTACATTATTACGTATTATTGGCGGTATCGATTTTCCTGATTCCGGTAGAGTATTATCCAATGTAACGATTTCTTGGCCTGTAGCCTTAAAAGGTGGATTTCAGGGTAGTTTAACAGGTAGGCAGAATGTAAGATTTGTTGCTCGACTTTATGTGCCAGAAATAGAAGTAATTAAGATTGTTGAGTTTGTCGAAGAGTTTGCTAATCTAGGCAAATATTTTGATATGCCTATAAAAAGCTATTCTTCAGGCATGCGCGCACGGTTAGGTTTTGGTCTAAGTATGGCATTCAATTTTAATTATTATCTGCTTGATGAAGTAAGCGCAGTAGGTGACTCTTCATTCCGAAAACATAGTCAGCAGCTATTGGATGAGTTAAAAGCAAATTCCAATATTATTATGATTTCGCATAATTTAAAGGATTTAAAACGTAATTGTGATGTCGGTTTCGTAATACAAGACGGTCAGGCACAATATTTTGATGATATTCAACAGGCAATAGAGGTGTATCGAGAATATGCGCTTGGCAAAAAATAAACACCATACGCTGCTTGCGTACATTTTAATTGTCGTTCTTCCTTTAATCATTGTATTATTTTATTTGCTTGTTTTTGCGCAGAGTCGCTATGTCACAAACTCAATGATTGTTGTCAAGCAAGTAGGTGAAATAAATACACAAGCTAATACGGGTCTTGGTGCATTACTTGGTGTAAATAATACTAGTGGCGAGGATGCACAGTTTTTAAAAGCCTACATTCAATCTAGAGACTTGGTGGAAAAGCTAGATCAACAACTTAATTTACGCAAAGCTTTTCAGGGTGCCAGCACAGATCCAATTTTTGAACTTCCTAAAGATGCTTCTAAAGAGGAGCTAGTTGATTATTTTAATCAACGTGTCAAGGTTAATCTTAACGAAAACACGTGGGTGCTAGAAGTTGTTACGGAAGGTTTCAGTCCAGATTTCTCTCTGGCCTTAAATAAAGCTATATTAAAACAAAGCGAATTATTTATTAATGAGATATCACAACGTGTGGCCAAAGACCAGCTTACCTTTGCTCAAGAGCAGCTTAATGAAGCTTCAGAGGATCTCACTCGCTCAAGGGAAAGTCTTTTAGCCTATCAAAATAAGAACCAGATATACGATCCACAGGCACAAGCTTTAGCAATAGCACAAATTGTCAATACCTTAGAGAGTAATCTGGCTCAGTTACGTACAGAAGAACGTACTTTACTCAGCTATTTAAATCCGGATGCTGCTCAAGTTGTTGCACTACGTAGTCAAATTATATCAGTAGAAGAGCAAATTCAAAATGAAAAAGCCAAACTTACCTCGCGTGGTAAAGTAGAGAAGCTAAACCGAAGTGCGGTAGATTTTGAAGGTTTAAAAGCTCAAGTTGAGTTTGGTACTGATTTATACAGAATTGCTCTCGCTTCTTTAGAAAAAGCACGCTTAGAAGCTGCACGGAAACTTAAAAATGTAGTGGTAATTACTAGCCCACAATTAGCTGAAGAGGCTTTGTATCCAAGGGTTAGTTACATCGGTTTTAGTACTTTTTTAGTACTCAATATATTTTTTGGTGCCATCATGCTTATAAAGGCAGTCATTCGCGAGCATAAGGAGTAAAAAATGAAACAAAAGCTCTTAATAGGTCTTCTGGTGTCACAGATTGGGTATGCAATAGCAGCAACTAAAAGCGATTTATTGCCACAAGAGCTCTACTTAAATAACAGTTTAAAGTCAAATAATGATTCTCAAACTATACAGTCACAAGCTATAGCAACGTTACCTAGCAACTCTATTATTAATCTAGATAATAATTCAACTCAATATACGCAAGCTAATACTCGTATGTTTGGTGCGCAGCTGTTTAAAGGTGCTTTTGCCAGCAGCTCCGGAAGTGCGTTTAATTCCAGTTATATGATTAATCCTGCTGATAATATCCAATTGCGCTTATGGGGTGCTTATCAATTTGCGGGTACACTTACTGTAGATCCACAAGGCAATATTTTCATTCCCAATGTTGGACCGTTAAAAGTTGCGGGTGTTAATAATGGTCAACTGCAAAATATTGTTCAGCAAGCAGTTCGCCGGGTTTATGTTTCCAACGTTGGCGTCTATGCGGCCTTGGAGCAAGCGCAGCCAGTCAAAGTTCTGGTTACAGGGTCAGTAACTCAGCCAGGCTCTTACGGCGGGGTATCTTCTGATTCAGTGATTGCTTATCTTGACCGGGCAGGGGGTGTTGATTCAGAACGCGGCAGCTATGTCGATGTACAAATATTGCGTAACGGAAAAGTGATGCAATATGTCAATCTCTATGATTTTTTGCTTGCAGGCCAAATTCAACCCTTTGCTTTTAAAGATGGTGACGTCATTGTTGTTGCTCCCCGCAAACATACGTTTTCCATTAGCGGAGAAGTCTATAATGCGTATGACTTTGAATTTGATGTGCCTGAGCTTACAGTCGCAAAAGCATTGTCGGTTGCCCGCTTAAAGCCTGGTGCTACCAATATTAGCATTATGCGTCGTCAAGGCACTGAATTTAAAAGCGAATACTACACATTGACCCAAGCTAAAAATGTATTATTACAAGATGGCGATGTGATCACTGTTACAGCAGATCGTTATGCCGGTACAATTCAGGTTAGAGTAGAAGGGGCACATAATGGGGCACATGCGATTGTATTGCCTTATGGCTCAACCTTAAAACAGGTTTTACAGCAAATAAAGCCGAATACCCTCTCACAAGTGGATGCTATTCAGTTGTTTAGACCATCTGTAGCAGTCCGTCAAAAAGAAATGTTAAATGTTTCACTCGATAAGCTTGAAGAAGCGACGCTCTCTGTGCGCTCGGCCACCCGTGAAGAAGCAGAGTTACGATTAAAAGATGCAGAACTCATCAAACAATTTGTGGCTAAAGCACGGCAAATCCAACCGAAAGGTCAGGTTATTCTCAATAAAAATAATCTGGATAGTATTATATTGGAGCAGGGAGATATTGTCAGTATCCCTGAAAAAACTTCCATTACGCTCATTCATGGCGAAGTGATGTTTCCAAATGCAGTGGCTTGGGCTCCTCAAATAAAAGCCAAAGATTATATTGAGCAGGTTGGTGGCTACACGCAAAAATCCAATAAATCCAAGATTATTATTATTCATCAAAATGGTGAATCAGAATTGGTGAGTGCCAATTACATGGTTAAGCAAGGTGATGAGATTATGGTACTGCCTAAAGTTTCTACTAAGAATGTGGAAATTGGCCGTGGGTTAACCCAGATTTTGTATCAATTGGCTATTGCGGCTAAAGTCGTATTAGATATATAAATACATTAGGAACGATAATGAAGAGAATTTTATTAAGATCAAAGACTACACCTCTTGATATTTTTGATCCAGTTACTTTTATAGAATATGATAAAAGTGGTACCAATCTAGGAAATTTATTATATCAGCATGCTGTTTATAAACATTTAAGTCATGAGACTCAAAATATTACGATTAATAATAATAGCGTCAACTTGAAAAGAGTTGATTATATTAATAATAATTATGATCATTTTGTAGTGCCTTTAGCTAATGCTTTTAGGCCGAGTTATGAGAAAAACCTCAAGAAATTGACAGAATTTATAAAAATGCTCGACATTCCTGTTACCATTGTGGGAGTCGGTGCACAAACTGATAGTGAGTTTAATTTTGATAATTTAAATAAAATTAATTCAACGGTTAAAGAATTTTTATCAGTAGTGTTTGATAAAGGTAGTTCTATTGGTGTTCGTGGTGAAGGAACTAAAGCTTATATAGAGGAATTAGGATTTTATAATAAAGCTGAAGTGATTGGTTGCCCTTCTTTATTTACTTTTCCAGAAAACATTAGAAATATGGATAAAAAAGATGTTTTACCAACTAATGCAAAATTAGCCTTAAATTTAAGTGTAACAGGACCACAAGCGGCTTTTTCCAATCATTTAAATAATTTTGAAAAAATATTTAAACACAACTACTATTTTTACGATGATGTTTATTATATTCCCCAAGAAACGCGTAGTCTCGAGTTATTAACTTATGGTGTGGCTAAACGTAAAGGAATTGAGCATGGAATGTTAGATCCACGTCTTTCTAAAATTTTATTCACTGAAGATAAGATTAAATTTTTCTTAAATTCATATTCTTGGTTCGAATTCTTTAAATCGCGTGATTTTACATTTGGTACTAGACTACATGGATGTATCGCAAGTCTAGTTGCAGGAACTCCAGCAATGCTTTTTGCTCATGATTCACGCACATTAGAAATAGCTAGGCATTTTAAACTACCATATCTAGAATTAAATCGAATAAATGAAGTTTTAGACGCATCAGAAATTTATAATAATATTGATTTATCACCTATGAAAACTATTTATCAAGAAAATCTAAGTAAATATTCAAGTTTTCTTAGAAGTAATGGTTTAGAAACAATAGTTGATAACGATGAAAATATGAAAATATTTGATGAAAAAATTTCTGATGAACATAGACAATTAATTGTAACTCCGCTTCAAATGAATCAAAAATCAATAGGAGAAAGATTGCATTGGTTAAAGCAAAATTATGATTTTAAATTATCAAAAAGACAAAATGTTTAGAGTTTTATTAGAGATAGAAAATGCTAGAAAATTTTTTTGAAGCTAATCGAAAT
>SECL01000048.1 GCA_004173455.1 Moraxellaceae bacterium
GTTGGAAGCCCTCCGAATGGCCAGGTCAGTGGTGCAAACAATGATTACCTATTTGTCTGCGCACCGGTTGGAAATGTTTACTATTCAAAAGCTTCCGGCGATTTGCATAACCTTTTAACATGGGGTGTAAACCTTGATGGTAGCGGTGCCAATCCATCTGATTTTGGTGCTGGTAAAATCTTCCAATTGGCCAACAGGGGCGCTGTTTATACAATGACGGGCAATTGGTCTGTGAATGGTACAATCAATATTCCTGCATCAAGTGAGTTGCGACTTAATGGTAATACACTGTCACTTACCGATGTTGCGGGAGTTGGTACCCTTGCAGGTTCACCAACTTCAAATATGGTTGTCATAGGAACAAACGGCGGCAATGTGCCAATTAATTTCTCTGCGGCAAGCAATATGCTTAACAACTTTACAATAAACCGCTCCGGCACAGGTGCATCTGCTACATTGGGTTCTGCGTTGCATATTTTGAATGTGCTCACTGTTAGTGATGGCACATTAAATACTTCTAATTTCCTTACGCTAAGAAGTTCCGCATCTAATACAGCCAGGGTGGCCCCAATACTCGGATCAGGAAATGTTCTTGGAAACGTAACAGTCGAACGGTACATACCTTCACGCAGTGCCTGGCGTATATTGAGTGCGCCTGTAGGCGGTATTACTGACGCTGCCATTGGTAGCGCAGCCTTAACTCATGACGAGGAGCCAGGAGCCGGCCCAGTGACAACCTCAGGCGGTACACCACGTCCGCTATCCTATGGGACGGCTACCTTCTCGCTCAATGCTGCACGGACGACAATGACCTTTACGGCAACAATCTTTAACATTGACATCAACGGGTTACAAACACCCGATCCGAATGATAACTTGGTTGCAGCGCACATCCATGTAGGGGCACCTTCGGGAGCTAACGCCCCAGTTCGTTGGGGATTCTTTGGTAGTCCGGATAATGATAATAATCCTGACAATTTAGTTGTAACACCTTTTGCAACTGGTGTAGGAGGAACTTTCAGCAGTACATGGGATTTGCCTGAAGGTAATGGAGGAACAACGCTCACCACTAATCTACCAGGCATATTAGCTGGGCTGGCATATATTAACTTCCATACAACTCAGTTTGGAGGCGGCGAGGTACGCGGTCAAATTAGAATGGCAGGACCAGGCACCCAGACCATCAACCAGGCCTGGCAGGAGGGAGCGGTCTTAGGATTATCGCCTAATCCAAATCCAGCCCCTGGCTACGGTACACATATAACCGGCGGTGCTGTATATGGTTCAACAGCCAATGGGTTTGACCAAAACCCTATAAGTGGTGCGATGTCATCTCTTAAAACCTATAACAGCTTGCAGAATAACTGGGTGGATCATCCGAATACGAATGCTACACCAGTTAGTGCCGAGGCGTTTATGGTATTTGTAGGAGGCGATAGAGGTATACCACTCAGCTACGATGATATTCCCTCCACACCCACAACACTCAGGGCTAGTGGTCCGCTGAAAGTAGGTGATCAAACCTTCCAGGTGTCGCCTTCAAGCTTTACTGGTATTCCTAATCCTTTTGCTTCACCAATTGATTTTGCTACCATAACCCGTAGCGGTGTTCAAAACAACTTCTATGTATGGGATCCAAAAATGGGCGGAACGTATGGGGTAGGTGCCTATGTTTTGATCAGTTTCAACGGCGCTACCTATGATGTGATTCCTGCTTCAGTGAGCCCGGAAAGCCAGTATATTCAAAGTGGACAAGGATTTTTAGTACAGCCATCAACTCCAGGAGTTGCAGGAACACTCACGATTAAAGAGAGTGATAAATCGGCTACGCCAGCAATGGATGTCTTTAGGACAACTGTTGTGTCAAATAACAAAGACGCGAAAAACCCATTGATTGCAGATCCAACCGCAGGCCAGGGGCTTAGAGTGAGTTTACTGGTGAAAAACAAAGACAATACGACAGCTATTGCAGACGAAGTCTTCACTTCCTACAGGAGCAACTTCTCCGATAAGCTTGATGCTTTGGATGCAGATAAAATTGCCAACAGACAGGAGAACCTAGGGATTATTACTAAAGGACGTATACTGATGGTTGAACGCAGAGCCGTTCCAAAAGAAGGTGATGTGATTGCGCTGAAACTTTGGAATGCAACGCAGAAAACGTATCTGTTGGACATCTCTCCAATTGGACTTTCGGGTCTTGGTTTATCGGCTGTTCTTGAAGACAAGTATCTAAAAACCTCTATGCCACTTAGCCTAACTAGTAAAGTACAAATTGAGTTTAGTATCAACACTGTGGCTGCCTCTGCGAGAGCAGACCGTTTCCAGATCAAGATCATTAAAGGTGGCGTAGAAGACCTATTCACTAAGAATACAATCTCTGTGTATCCCAACCCGGTTATTGACAGAAATATTTCCTTGTGGTTTGATAACAAACCAGCAGGTAAATATGAGGTAGCTGTGGTTAATGGTCTGGGACAGGTTGTTTTCCGCAAAAGCCTGCAGCATCCAGGCGGATCTTCAATGCAGGTATTGCAAGTTGATACAAAGCTGGTAAAAGGAACCTACCAGATAAAGGTCGATAGCAAAGAAGAGTCCTCAAGCATAAGCATCATTAGCAATCAATAATTTTCTAAACCCCTCTAAACCCTTCTGATTATGACAAAGCAAAAGATGAAACTCATGTTATTAGCCCTTGGACTATCTATTTCAGC
The DNA here is from genome assembly GCA_004173455.1 of Moraxellaceae bacterium. Taxonomy (GTDB): domain Bacteria; phylum Pseudomonadota; class Gammaproteobacteria; order Pseudomonadales; family Moraxellaceae; genus Alkanindiges. The sequence continues at coordinate 2,715 of SECL01000048.1, forward strand.
AACAACAATTCAGGCCCAAGGTGGCCCTGGGCCAAACCCGAATCCTCCACGAATCCCTTTTGATGGCGGGTTGAGCCTGGTGGTTGCAGCCGGAATTGCTTATGCTGCAAAAAAGGGCATCGCAAAAAGAAAGAGGGTTAACACAAATGAGTCTTCTGAATAAGAACGTACACAGCGTTTTTTAAAAGATATCTCATTTTAGGATCAGTAAACCCAAGACTTACTTGGGTTTACTGATCTTTTTGTTAACTTGAATCACTTGTATGATAACCAGAATACGCATTGCAGTTTTTAAGCTTCTTGATGCATCTTATTTTTTAAAATTTTTGCTGCGATTGTTCGCA
>SECL01000022.1 GCA_004173455.1 Moraxellaceae bacterium
GGATTGGCAGTTTTCGAGATGGATCAACCGGACCTGAAAGCTGTCGCTGAGATTGACGCACTTTTTAACGCTATTACCGATGCCAGTAACACCACCGCCCAGAGCAAATAAAAAATCAGAGGCTGAACTTGACGCCTTTGTTAATCGCGGGGGCCAGCCTGCCCCCAGTCCCGCCAGCCAAGCAGAGAAAGTTAATCCCGACACGATCCGACATGTGAATACGCGTCTGACAGAGGGACTTATCCAGCAGATCGATGAATTGAGAGCAAAGAGGCCCCGGAAGATGGGTAGCCCTAAGTTGGGCATATCTTTACGGGATTGGATCGTTGAAGCCGTCGAAGAGAAGATAGTGCGGGATAAGCGTAAATCGGGGCGGGAGAGTAAGTAGGGCAGACCTTCATTTAAACATGAAACACGATGGTTTACTGCGTATATGAATTCATGGGGAAAGATCAGGTTATGGTTTGTTCTAGTCCGGACGAAGCTAATAAAATACTTGATCAAGTCTATAACGCCAATCAGGGCGGTACACCGCTGGGGTTTATGACTGACAATGGAGAAATTCAATTAGCCAACATTTACCCAAAATTGGATATTCCAAAAAAGTTAAATTCTCAGGCAGATTTTAATTATAGAATTAAGAAATCCGCAGACGCATATATTCAAGAACTTTCCTATGGACGAGGATAAAAAGCAAGACCTTTCCAAAATCGCCAAGCGCCGGAGCAAACTGGTCTATGAAGCGTTCCAGGAGGAGCCAGACGACCGGGAAATGTTGTTCCAGGCTGCAGCCATGTGTCAGGTGTACTTTCCCCGCCGTGAGCCGGATCTGCAGCCGTATGAGCCGTGGGAGCAGCGCAGCGGCAAGTCGATCCTTTACATCACGCCACAGCCGTTTCCAGACCCGCTGACGGGCGAAAAAACCTATTCCGGACTTCCGTATGGTCCAAAAGCGCGCGTCCTTCTGGCGAACCTAAATACAATCGCCATCCAGAAGCAGAGCCGGACGATCCAGATTGCCAACAATCCCGCCAAATTCCTGAAAGACATCGGCCTGACCGATGGCGGAAACCAACTCACCGTTATTCAGGACCAGATGCACCGGTTGTCAAACTGCGTGTTGCGGACGTTCTATCTGGATGAGCAGGAGCAGACCGGTGAGACGGTGCCGATCGTCACCCGGACAAAGCGCAACCAATGGGCAAGCCAGATCACTCTGTCGGAGGAATACTTTAAACACCTGTCCGATCACCCCGTTCCACTGGCCAAAACGCACCTTGCCGCCCTGTCGAACAACGCCACCGCACTCGACCTTTATTGCTTTCTGGCACACCGGCTGCACCGGATTCCTCACAATAAACCGCAGTTTCTCGCATGGAAAACGCTGAAAGATCAGTTCGGGCAGGAATATACTCGCATGACAGATTTCCGGGTTAATTTTCTAAAAACTTGGCAATCAGTACATTACCTGTATATCGATGCGCGTGTTGAGCAAAAAGGCACCAAGGGGCTGATGCTCTATAATAGTCCGCCACCAATACCTAAAAAACTGATATTCAGTGGATTAGATGATAAATGACGAGAAAGTTACGGCAATTGTATTTACCTAACGTGGATAAGTCCTGAAAACCAGGCGTTTACTAAGGTTTTCCACCGTAACTTACTAACGAAAACGCCGTAATTTGCTCACGTTTTTAGCATTTATCAGCCGTAACTTACTCCCACAAACCTTTATTTAAATTACCAATATAAAAAGACCTTTATTGCTAAAAAGAACTGTTGAAAAGAAAGTGACTGATTTAATAAATGTTCATATGTTAACTTTATTATATGTACCGGTTTAAGTATTAGTAATACGGTGAATTAATACTAAATTTCTTACACCTTTCTTCTCTGGTGTATAGTTCGTGTTGTCAGGTATTCGTACCCTAGGCCATTTGAAGTTCTGAACACATCCAAAATATAATCTTTTATCTGAGGCGAGTACTCAAGTAATGGCCTATGATATCTTTCCCAAAGATCACCCAAATTTTTATGCCGGAAATAGATACCTAAAACCTTTATTGTTTCATCTACAATATCTCTTGTATCTATATGTGGATAACTATCTCGTATCCGCCCAATAAGGAAAGTAGATATCCACTGAATGCGGATTAACGGGTGGGGATGAGACCGCTCATAAAAATAAATTCCAGTCTTAGGATTATCTAAAAGTATCATGTAAAATCCTAAAATTCCAACCAACGAGATGATGATAAGCTTTCTCAAGTTAGCATCCGTGCGATCATGGTCAGGTAATTTCGACCAAAAATCTACAACATGAGCTGCGCTTTCTTCCGCTCCATGTACATCTGAATCATACTCAACGATATGGTCTCTAAAATTGAATGGCCTAGCACCAGCAGCCATATTAAGTTCATCTAAAGAAGTGACGCCACCAGCACGGTTAGTAAATTGAATCAAATGGCTAAGCTCATGATAGTACGTAAATAGAGTAGCTGTTTGGAACATTATGAAACCAACGGAAATATTATGCTGTGGTTGTTCATAATAGTTGTTCAGCGCTTTATATTCCGCTAATTCTGGATCGTCTAAAATACTATTATCGCAGAATTTGTCCCATAATTCTTCGATAGTCCCCTTGTTGATAGTAACTCTATAATAGCCGTTTCGACGTGGCCAAGCACCAGCATTCACGATAGGTCTATTATAAAAATAGAATCGCGCTGGCTCAATATCGTATTTGTTCTTAAGGCATACCTCGGAAAGGTTTACTTGGCAGAATGTAAATAAGTTATCATATATGAATTTTAAACGATCCTCGAAATAAAAGTAAGCGTCATCAGGTATCATGATACCGTTTTGAACGAGTTCTGTAATGCCAGCAGTGTAACTATACTTGCGGTCAGGTGAAAGCATGTCTATTTTCGGTTGGTGCTGTCTTTTAACATTAGACGCATGGGAAAAGGTCTATAAATAGTAAGAAAACCTGTATAATCGCTGAATGAACATCGCTGACGCCAAATCCATCCCTCTTGACGAACTGCTGCAGCGGCTGGGCTATCAGCCTGTCAAGCAGCAGGGTGGACGCCTTTGGTACCGGTCACCGTTCCGCGACGAGAAAACCGCCAGTTTCGTCCTGTCGAAAGACGGCATGGCATGGTACGACCACGGCGAAGGAGTAGGAGGCAATATCATCGACCTTGCCATGCGCCTGGGCGATTGCTATGACGTGCAGCAGGCTTTATCTTATATCGAGACCGCTACCGGCCAGACCGGCTATACCATCCTGGCGATTCGCCAGAGGTTGCCCTTGACCAGAGATGCCCCCGCTTATACGCTCATCAACGCCAAGCCGTTCTCCGTCCGTGATGGCCAAAACGGGTATACCCCAGCGGCGACCTATCTTAAAAACGTGCGGGGCATCGAGCCAGAATTATTTGCCCCTTATCTGTCCGATCTGGTCTATGCTGGCAAGGATGGCAAGAAGCGTTACGGGTTCGGCGTGCCTAATGGGACAGGCGGTTATGAAGCTCGGCGATCCGGTGATTTTGAAAAAATGTCGATTGGCCTGAAGAACATCACCGTGTTTCAATCCAGCCGGGAGAACTGGTGGGAAGCGCCGTGGCACTGCTTCTACGGCCTGATGGATTTTGGCACTTTTCTCACAATCGACCGGCCGACACAGGGCGCTTACAACTTCATGATCGTCAACAGCGACAGCATGATTGGCAACCCCGAGGAAGGGCCACAGCGGCCGGCGCGGATCGGTCTAGTCGAGCAGTATTTGGCAACGGTACCACCAGGTCAGACCATGATCCATTACCCGCACATCGATCCGTCAGGACAGCGTGCCTATCATAATTTGCTGGCCTTCTTAACGAGCCATGGATGGGCTGGTGGCGATCGGATGCACTTGTATGACGGTTTCAAAGATTGGAACGACAAGCATAAAGCCGACAAAGACATTACAGCGTCCCCACAAGTAATGGTCATTCAGCAGCCAAGAAGCGTCATCCGGCCCACCCCAAAAATTTAATATGTAGAATGCCAGTACAAGGTGTATTCATAAACGCATTTTTTTGTGCCTAAAACGTACAACACCAATTTATTCTTCATAGTGTTCCTATAAGCTAGCGCCTCAGATATTTTATATAAAATTTTTTAGGGAAATACCTGCGTAAATGTCGCGTTTTTTTATTGATCGGCCAATTTTTGCTTGGGTTTTGGCAATAGTGGTGATGGCGCTCGGTACGCTGTCTATTTTTCAGCTTCCCATTGAGCGTTATCCTGATATTGCACCCCCAACTGTCAGGATTTCGGCCAACTACAGTGGGGCATCCGCCAAAACTGTGGAAGATAGTGTCACGCAGGTGCTAGAGCAGCAAATTCGTGGTATTGACAATCTGCTGTATTTTTCATCGACCAGCAGTTCATCAGGACAGGTGCGGATCAGCCTGACTTTTGCACAGGGCACAGACCCTGATACTGCACAGGTACAGGTGCAAAATAGCATCAGTGGTAGCCTGAACCGTTTGCCGCAAGTGGTACAGCAGCAAGGCGTAACGGTGTCCAAGTCGCAGGGTGATAGCCTGATGGTGATTGGTATTTATGACACCAGTCGCAAAATGAGCACGGTTGAGATTTCCGATTATCTGATTAACCATGTGGAACCGGTGCTTAGCCGTATTAATGGCGTGGGTGAAACCAATGTATTTGGCTCGCAATATGCCATGCGCATTTGGCTTGATCCGCAAAAGCTAAACAGCTATAGCCTCATGCCATCGGATATTCGCAATGCCATTGAAGCACAAAATACGCAGGTTACGGCGGGTGAAATTGGCGCGCAGCCTGCACCGCCAGATCAGTATTTAAACGTCAATGTCACTGCATTGTCGCGCCTGCAAACCCCGGAACAGTTTGGCGATATTGTGCTTAAAGCTCAGCCGGGCGGCGCTATTGTGTATTTAAAAGATGTGGCACGGGTAGAGCTGGGGGCAGAAAATTATTCAGTATCTACTGGCCTTAATGGCTATCCCTCATCCGGCATGTCGGTGAGTTTGGCCACGGGTGCCAATGCGCTGCAAGTGGCTGACAATATCCGCCTTGAAATGCAAAAGCTGGAAAAGCAGTTACCTGCCGGCCTAAAAATCGCCTATCCGCGCGATAGCACACCATTTGTAACCGCATCTATTAAAGGTGTGGTCAAAACACTGATTGAAGCCATCATTCTGGTGGTGATTGTCATGTTTGTATTTCTGCAAAACTGGCGTGCCACTATTATTCCAGCCATTGCCGTGCCAGTGGTACTACTGGGCACCTTTGGGATTCTGGCGGTACTCGGCCTGAGCATTAATACCCTGACGCTGTTTGCCATGGTGCTGGCGATTGGCCTACTGGTGGATGATGCAATTGTGGTGGTCGAAAACGTCGAGCGGGTCATGCAGGAACAACAGTTGGATGCACGGCAGGCTACCATTCAATCCATGCAGGAAATTACTGGTGCTTTAATTGGCATTACATTGGTGTTATCTGCTGTATTTTTACCGATGGCATTTTTTGGCGGTTCGATTGGAGTTATTTACCAGCAGTTTTCCATTACCATTGTGTCGGCCATGGTGCTCTCAGTATTGGTTGCACTGACGTTGACACCTGCCTTGTGCGCGACCTTGCTTAAACCGGATCATCAAAAAGACCCACAACAAGGCGGCTTTTTTGGCTGGTTTAACCGCAGTTTTGAACGCCTGCAAAACGGTTATAAAAATAAAGTAGCGCGTTTGATTTGCTGGCCCAAGCTGTTTATGGCTGGGTTTGTGGCAATTTCTGCCCTGGTGTTACTGGCATATAGCAGCTTGCCTACCAGCTTTTTGCCGGATGAAGACCAAGGCTCGCTCAATGTGCAATTTACCCTCAAGGAAGGCGCACCATTACGTGAAACCGAACAAATTGGTCAACAGGTGTCAAATTATTTTTTAACCAAAGAAAAAAATAATCTCAATACTGTCATGATTGTGCTAGGACGTAATTTTGCAGGAAATGGGCAAAACGTGGGGCAGGCGTATGTTTCGCTCAAGCATTGGGATGCACGCAAAGGTGAGGAAAACTCTGCCGATGCCATTATTGAACGCGCCAACAAATATTTTAAAAAAGTGCCTGATGTACGCATTAACGTCAATGCACCGTCTATTGTGCGCGGGCTTGGCCAGTCCAATGGCTTTAATTTCTGGCTACAGGATGTCAATAATGCCGGACGTGATGCCCTGATTGCAGCACAGGAACGCATTGTGAATGAGGCCAATGACAACCCGAATCTGCGTAATGTGCGCATGAGCGGGCTTGAAGATAAAACCCAGTTGCACCTGAACATTGACCAAGGCAAGGCCGCAGTGATGGGGCTGAGTCAGTCTGATATTAATTCGACCCTGAGTTCTGCATGGGGCGGGGTCTACGTCAATGATTTTATTGATCGCGGGCGCATCAAGCGCGTTTACCTGCAAGGTGATATGCAGGCACGCTCCAAACCGGAGGATTTGGCCAAATGGTATGTGCGCGGGACAAATGGGCAGATGACGTCGTTTGCCAGCTTTTCCACCACTGACTGGATTCGTAATCCGCAACTGCTGCAACGCTTTAATGGCATTTCATCAATGGAAATTAATGGCAATGTGGCCAAGGGCTATAGTTCCGGTGAGGCCATGAATACTATGCAGCAATTGGTCAATTCAGAAAAAGGCTATGGGTTGGCATGGAGTGGCTTGTCCTATCAGGAACAGCAAACCACCCAGCAGGGTGCTTGGCTATATGTCGTGTCGATTGTGTTTATTTTTCTGTGTCTGGCAGCCCTGTATGAAAGCTGGACGATTCCGACGGCTGTGATGCTGGTGATTCCACTCGGCGTGCTGGGTGCGGTGCTATTGACCAAACTAACCGGATTTAGTAATGACATTTACTTTCAGGTGGCGATATTAGCAACCATTGGCTTATCGACCAAAAATGCCATTCTGATTGTCGAGTTTGCCGCTGCTGCACAGGATAAAGGCAGTGATATTTTAGAAGCTGCACTGGAAGGGGCGCGCCTGCGACTGCGACCCATTATCATGACCTCACTTGCTTTTGTGGCGGGCGTGATTCCGCTGGTGTTTTCTACTGGTGCAGGTGCGGTCAGTCGGCAGGAGATTGGTGTGAGTATTGTCGGTGGTGTGCTGTTTGGTACGGTACTGGCGGTGTTTTATGTTCCACTGTTTTTTGTGCTGGTCAGAAAATTATTTGCTGCAAAAAATATACAGGCGTATAAATAATTCAATTAGGCCGGAAAATAGATTATTCCGGCTATTTAGTAATGACCATGATGTTGTGCTTAAACAGCCTGATCCAGCTCGCAGAACCACAGGTAATCGTCATCAGTGTGGTCTTGTGCATGGCAATGGTTGCCTTCATCATTTAAAAACACGCCATGATCCTCTGCTTGCGTCACGCGTGGAAACCAGTACACCTGACCTTGTGGATTAAAGCTAGTCATTGTATTGGGATAAGGCGTCAAGCCCAGTTCGGCGGTGACTGAATGGTTGGCATCCAGTGTCACCACCAGCAGCTCGGTATTTGGGTCACGGTCGGGATTAATATTACGGATAATTAAAGCCACTGACATGATCATGCTCTCAAACTGAATAACAGATGATCATTTTAATGGATTTTGGCTAAAAAAAAAGCGCACTGCGTCTTGATCTGTCGTGCTATCCCATGACTTCAATCCGGCTTGCACCAGAACCTTGCGGAATCACCTGAATCTTGACCGGAATACGCTCATGCATGTCTTGAATATGGGAAATCAGCACGACTTTGCGGCCTTGACTTTGCAAACGATCTAACGCGTCCATCACCACATGCAGCGCGCTTTGATCCAGCGTGCCAAAACCTTCATCAATAAATAACGATTCCAGTTTGGTATTGCCCGAGGCCATATTGGCAATGCCCAAAGCCAGCGCCAGTGAAACCAGAAAACTTTCCCCCCCAGACAGCGAGAGCACCGGCCGCACTTCATCATTCATATAATGATCGACAATAGTCAAGCCTAGCGAATCTTCAATACAGCGCAGGGAATAGCGCGGGGTAAGCGCAGCAAGCTGCTGGTTGGCCAGTTCCACCAGCATGTGTAGATGAAATTGCTGGGCCAGTTTTTTAAAGGTAGCACCCTTGGCATCACCAATGAGGCTTGAAATCTTGTCCCAACGGTGATGTTCAGCCTTGGCTTTAGTCAGCTCAGCCTGATACTGAACGGCTTGCTGTTGCTGCTGTTCATCCTGCAATTTTTTTAATTTGAGCGCTGTATATTGCGCATCCAGTTGTTGCAGGGTTTGAATACTTTCCAGCGTGTGATGTTGCAAGTCCGACAAGCTGTGTAGCGGCTGATTGCTCAAATGCTGCTGCCATTGTTGGTCATAAACACTCAAGGTGTTTTGAACCTGTTGCAGTTGCTGTTGTAGGCGCTGGCATTGTTGTTGAAGTTGCTGTTTGTGCAAATAATCACAGTGCAACAGTTTTTCAATCACAGGTTGCGTAAGTTCAGGATGTTGTTGTTGCCACTCCACAATCTGTTGCTGCACGTGTTGCAAGGCATGCTGGTTCTTGTGCCAATCCTGTTGGGTATGTTGCTGCTGTTGCTGTAGTTTTAGGTATTGCTTTTCAGAGTCTTGGCGGTGCTGATCGGCTGTATTAAGTTGCTGCTGCTGTTGCTCAAGCTGCTGTTGTAATTGCTGTTGCCAATCTGTGGTTGAAGCCACTTTAAAAGGTGCTGCATCTTGTACAAAGATAGCGTTTAACTGCTGTTGAATATGCTGCTGGCTTGCTTGCTGTGCTTCGATTTGTTGTTTTAATTCAGCCTGTTGTGCCTGCTGATGTTGAACACTGGATTGTAATTGCAATAATTGTTGCTGCTGTTGGTGCGACTGCTTTTCCAGCACTTTGAGTTGTTCATGGGCTGTACAGCGTAACTGAATATGCTGTACCCACTGGCTAGCAGCATCCTTGCAGTTATGTTCCCATTGTTCAAGTAAGGGCGGCGTAAGACCTGCAATAGTTTGCTGCTCGAGGGCTAACAGTTCCTGCTGTTTTTCCAATAATTTCTGGCTTTGTTCGTGTTGTTTTTCTAGTTGCTGCCATTGTTTAAGCTGTGTTTGCTGCTGCTGGCATTGTTGTTCCAGCAAGGTTCGGCTGCAGTCCAGTTTATCCTGAATGTCTTTAAGCAACTGCTGGGCAAATTCCAGTTCTGGCTGTTGTGCCAATCGCTCATAAAACTTACTGCTGATCGCATGGATTTTATCCAGAACTGCCTGTCGTTCATCCAGCGCTTGTTTTTGCCGGTGACTAAGCTGGTCAAGGCTGGTTTGCAAGCGGGTGACTTGCTGTTGTAACAATGCCTCTTGCTGGCGCGCTTGTTGTAAGGTCAGTTCAGCCTGTTGCTGCTGCTCGTCCAGTTGCTGGTTGAGTGCATTCAGCAGGTTTTGCGGATCATAAAACGGATGCTCGGTACTGCCGCAAACCATGCAGGGATGTTCTGGCTTTAGTTGCTGGCGCAAATCCTGCACACTTTGCGCGGTAAATAGACGTTGTTCATGCAGCAATTGCTGGGTGGTTTTGAGTTGCTGTTCAGCATGTTGAGTATTTTGACTGGCATGCTGTGCGTCAGTTTGCAAAGGGATGAGCTGTTGTTGCTCTTTGCTTTGTTGTTGCTGCATGGCCACAATGTGCTGTTCTATGCTGAGCCACGATTTAAGCTGGTCACCAATGCGCTCACAAGCTGCCTGATGCTTGTGCTGTTTGTCCAGTTGTTGCTGGGTGTCGTGCCATTGCTGTTCAAATTGCTCAAGGCTGCCATGCTGGGTGGTCAAACTGGCTAATTGCTGGCCAATGTCATGCACCTGTTGCTGTTGGCTAGCAATATCCGGCTTAACAATATCAGCTTGCTGCTGCGCTAACATTTCACGCAGTTGCGCTGCCTTTTGAATTGTCAAAATGGCCGCTTGCGGTTCGGCATCAAAGCAGGCAAATTCCTGAGTCTGTTGCAACACGGCCAGTTGCTCGGATTGTTGGCTTTGCACACTTGCGACCTGCTGCGTCAGACTGGTTTGTTGCGCCAGTTGCGGGGCAATCCCTGCGCTGAGGTGCTCCAGTTTATCCTGTTGCTGCCGGATTTGATCATGCAGGCTAGCCAGCTGGTGTTCACAGTGCTGGGCGGTTTGTAGCTGTGGTTTTAGGCTTTGCTGCTGCTGGTGCAAATTGTTTTGTGCATCCAGTTGTTGCTGGTATTGTTGCTGGTGCTGGCTTAATTGCTGCTCAAGAATAGTCGCTTGATGTGCAGAGGTTTGTTGAATGTTGAGCAATTCAGCCTGTTGTTGTTCAAGCTGTTGGGTTTGTACAAAACTGGCACGCACTGGTTCAAACTGTTCAAGCTGCTGCAACAATTCCATCTGTGGTTGAAAGTCATTGAATTGCTGCTGGGCAGTAGTAAGCAGGTCTTGTTGCTGGGCAATCTGCTGCTGGATTTGTTGTTGCTGACTGTACCACTCCAGTTGTTTTTCAAATTGCTGCTGCTGCTGTTGTTGTTCAATGAGTTGTTGCTGGGCAGCTTGTAATTGTTGCTGCAAAACTTGTCGTTCGTCCTCACTTAATGGCAGCTGGTCGCCCATTTTCTTTTCAAGCGCGTCTACGGTTTCACGCGCCTGCTTGGTTGCTGCAAACGAAGCCATGCCAATGCGGGAGTAAATGTCCGAGTTGGTGAGATACTCCAGTAGGTCAGCCCGTTCATTGTCCTTGGCTTTTAAAAACGCGGTAACTTCCGACTGAGCTAGCAACACGGCACGGGTAAACTGGCTAAAGGTCAGACCCAGCAATTGAGTTATTTTTTCATTACATTCTTTAGTGCGCTCAGAAATAAGCTGGTCATCACTAATACAGCGCAAGGCACGTTGTACCGGCTGAATACGGCCATCAGCTTTTAGGCGGGCGCGTTTGACTTCCCAGCGTGCCAGATAATGCTTGCTATCCTGCGCTATAAATTCCACTTCGGCAAAACCCTGCGCACAGCCACGCCGCAGGATATTCACGGTAGAGTTGATCTGAACCTCATCACCGCTAGTGTCTGCCAGCTTACCTTCGGCTTTTTGCAAGCGGGGAATCTGGTCAAACAGTGCCAGACAAATGGCATCCAGCAGGGTGGTTTTGCCTGCACCAGTAATGCCGGTAATGGCAATCAATCCGGCATTTTTTAACGGTTCCTGCTCAAAATTGATAACATGATCGCCCGCAATCGACGCCAGATTGCCCAGCCGTAAAGTTAAAATTTTCATAAATAACAGGTCATATGGTATCGGGTGGCAGTATGGTTTTGACAGATTGAAACTGATCTTGCAGGGCTGGTTCTTTAATAGCTTGTTCTTTACTAGCTTGGTTGTTAATCGGTTGGCCGTTAATAGCTTGGTTTTTAGAGGAGTGATTGTTTATAGAGGGAACATTTTCCTGATCATCCAGATGTTCAGCCTGCATCGACAATTGCTCAAAGTCCTTTAGTACTTTGGCATCTTCCACAAAACCCAGTTTTTGCCACAATTGCTGGAACAGTTCTGTCGGCGTTGGTGGTGCGACCGGCATTGCCGCAGTAGCAGTATCCGAGGTGGTTAGCTGGGCTTGCGGTTTGGCCATCCGGCTAAGACGCACCAAGCGGTAATTATCCTGCGGTAAGGCAGCTTCAATTTGCTGTCTAAAATCCGGTGGTGGCGGTGTATCACTATAGTATTCAATATCGACAAAAGCCTGTTGTGCCAAAGGCAAGGGATTACTGGCTTCCAGCGTTCTGGTTTTTTGCAGCACGTCATCCAGCGTGCCTTTAATTTTAAACAACGGCACACGACGTGGCACCAGCAAGGGCTGGATTACGGCGGGAGTACGGGGCCGCAGTTGAACTTTGACAATCTGATGCTTGTAGTTGACCTCACTAAACGACAGCGGAATGGGCGAGCCACTATAGCGAATATGATCGTGTTCAATGCGCTGGGGTTTGTGCAAATGCCCCAGTGCTACATACTGAATGTCTTCATGGAACAGCTGGGTAGAGAGCGCTTCAGCATTGCCCACCACAATGGGACGTTCCGAATCGGAGCTGCTGCCACCCTGCATATGCGCATGGGTCATTAGCACCAATGACTGATCCTTGGTTTTACGACGACGGGCTTCATCAATCAGTTGCTGGTACAAGGCTTCGGTGGCTTGTGCAGTCTGCTGGTAATCCTGTCCGTTGCCAGTAATCTCAGCCGGACGCAAGTAGGGCAGGGCAATGCACCACGCACAAATCTCGCCTTTGGCATTGTGGATCGGGCGCAATAGCTTGTCAAAATTTAGGGTATTGTCATCCTGCCATTCAATCAGCCCGATCACATGCGTATTGTATTTGGTGAGCAGTGGTTCGACCTGTTCCAGCCGGTGACCCGAATCATGGTTGCCGGCAATCATGAGAATCTGCAAATGGCTGACCTGCGCCTGCGCCTGTGCAATAAAGCGGTTTAGTTGTTTAAGTGCGGCTGTGGAAGGGTTGACCACATCAAAAATATCGCCAGCAATCAGCAACGCATCCGGCTGGTGCTCACGCAGTTGTTCCAGCAGCCAGTTTAAAAAACAGTCATGCTCGTAATGCCGGGAATGATTATAAAAAAACTGTCCCAGATGCCAGTCAGAGGTGTGAAAAAAATGCAGCATATTGCTTGGTTCACATCAGCAGGGTGATCTGGTTTTAAGGCTAACAGATTTTGCTAAAACAGGGCTACGGCAAAACGTAGAATTTTCCCAATTGCGTATTGTTAAGAGCAAGAATTTTTAATAGCAGTAATTTTGCTTAAGTCTATGCAATAGAAATTTCATAGCACGCGTTTATATCTTGAGAATCTAGTTTGGCAATGCACAAAGCACAGATAAATTTCAGGCCATGCGCATCAATATACGCATGGTCTGAAATAATCTAAACTTTAATTAAAAAATCAGATTAAAAAATTCAAATAAAAAGCTTAAGTGAAAATTTTAAAGCCATTACTGACCCATCATCGTGGCACCGCCATTCATGCCACCTGTGCTGGACATATCACCGGACATATTGCCACTTGGGCCGATATTTTTAAACGCCAGCGCGCATTTGCCAGCCATTTGCTTGCCATTAATAGTTGCCATTGCTGATGAGTTGGCTTGACCACTGCACGCTTGATCGGCTTCCATCGGGTCAATATCACGCACATTACGGGCGTTTGGAACGTAACGATATTCACAGGTGCCGTTAAACGTTACTCCATTCATAGCCATTGATACAGGCGCGCCCTGTGACTTGCTACGGCAGACTTGCTGAAGTTTGGCAGGATTATACTGAAAAGCTTCACCCATCGGCGCTGCCTGTGCACTGGTCACTGCAACACTGCCCAACATCGCAATTCCAACAAGTACTGGTAGTTTCATGGTGTCTTACCTCTGTTATTAATATGGTGTAACCAGCCTAAGCGCATAAAAAATGATCTTCAAGGCATTAAAGTGTTAAAAAAGTAAACTAATCACCTGAAATGATTGTAATTTGTGAGTTTGTGAAAAGTTATATATCTAGGCGCATCAGGTGCTATGCCAATGCAAAAAAGCGAAGCCATGATAGCTTCGCTTTTTTAATCCCTAGTCTTAAAACCGGATTAATTGCACTGAATGAATACGTGATTAATGCGTGCGAGTTGTGGTCACACGGGTGGTTTCTACAGTACGAATCGCCATACGGCCACCAATGGCAGCAGCAATTGCACCGAGTAAGGAAGCAATAAATGCCCACAGTGCCGCTTTGGCAGCAACTTCGGCAGCCTGTTCAGCCGCTTGACGTGCTTTGGCCTCAGCCACTTTGAGCTGCTGACGTGCAGTTTGATAAGTACCAATCCAGCCATCAACAGTACGCTCTGCTTCAGCCTGAGTTTGGCCACGCGCTACCAGTACATTCACCATGGCATCACGATCAACAGCCTGAACAGTATCCTGACCTTCACGGAACAGGTTGCTCATCAGTTGGTCAACATTAGCATTTTGCTGGGCTGGGGCAGTATTGGCATTGGCTTGCGCAGTAGCCGCGGTGCTATCTGCTGCATTTTCAGCTTTTGCTTTTAGGTTTTCAGGCTGTAATTCTGGTTTGCCAGTCTGGCGCAGCAGTGTTTCTGCTTGCTGGCGAATATTGTCCAGATTAAAGCCATTTTTGCGCATTGCATCATTGCCTGAATCATCACCGGACGCAGCAGCCGTCACAGCAGCAGTCGTACCCAGCGCCAGACCATGACCAATCATGGTGCCAACACCTGTCACCACACGACCCATAGCAGTGGTAATAAGCAGGGTAGACAGTGCCCACACCATGGCACCATGCAAGATACCATCAGTACGCGTACCATTGGCCAGACGACCACTAATCCAGCCACCAATAAATAGCGCAATAATTGAAGTAATGGTCCACCAGATCAGGCCACCGGTTGCAATGCCGTCCATTGGATTTGCTTCACTGGCTGGGTTGATCGTCGCCATGCCGATCGCACTGCCCAATAACATGAGCAATACCTGAACCGCAAGCGCCACTACCGTACCTGCAAAAATGGCACCCCAAGAAACACGGTTGTACCATAGTGGCATGTCACTGACCGTTGCACGGTCGTGATGAACATCGGTCTGTTGATTTGGAGTATCCATAAGTCATCATCCATCGGTCGATTAAATTAAGAAAGTAAAATTAATTTAACGCATTGAATTACGACAACAATGTTTTAGTTTTGGGGCGAAATGTTAAGTAAATGTTTCAAGATTGAATGCTGTAACATAGATTTACCTGATACAGGCACTGTATTACGGTATGCAATAGTTTAGTTAAACCACGTTAACCAATGCGAATCGCTATAAGGGCTTTTTAGAGGTCATAAAACTTATTGATACAATCTTTCAAATTCATTTAATAAACACATGTATAGATCGTTAGTGTAAGGATTAATAGAAAATGAGCATTAAAAAATTAGGAGTAAAATATAGGAAAAATGGAGCGGTAAAAAATAATTTTGATTTTTTAGGGTAATTTTTTGGACTAGCCTGTTAAAGTAAACAAAGATAAAAATAACGGCTGACCCTGCTTGCGCATGTGAGAGTTTCAGGTCAGCCGCCAAGATTTGCTGCCCATTCCAGAAGAATGGATGCCACAACAAATAACATAGCTCTTTATCAGGATGCCATCGCTGACAAAGAGCAGAACCAGTCGATATATAGTGATTCCTCTATATAACGTCATAAGCGAATAAAGGGTTGACAGTATTTTTAAAAAATAAAAATATTTTTGAATCAACACAACCTATTAACAAAATACGGAAATATTCTTTGCTGGAAAACCATCATTGTTTTTTATACTGGCAGACTGTTATAAAACAATGAAGATGCAGGATGTTGGTTTAATGTTGTTAAAAACTGGGTTTGGCGCGCTGGCTATCCGGCTGTTGATCGGATTAAGTGGTTCGGTTGTTTACAATACTGGCTGGGCAGTGCTGCCAGCAGATTCTTTACCTGAAACGAATAGTTCAGCATCTGGACAACGTATCTTTAGCCAGAGCAGTAGTGATAGTCAAATTGGCAATGGCTCGTTTGGCCGTTCCAGAACCTTACTGGGTCAGCAGGGCAGCAAGTCGGCATTTTTGTCTGCCACGCAGGCTTTTCAGTTTAATGCTTTACAAGCTGCCGACAAGGTGGTGATTCAGGCCAATGTTGTGCCGGGACATTATTTATACCAGCAACGATTTTCTGTTCAGAGCAGTGCGGGCGTAACTGTCGGCAAAATCAGCTTTGACCAGCCGCCAGAGTTTGAAAATGACCCTGAATTTGGCCGTGTGCCGGTGTTTCATCACGACATTAATTTAACTGTGCCGGTGCAGGGTAGTGGAACGCTGACTTTAAACTGGCAGGGCTGTGCCAAGGCAGGCGTATGTTATCCACCTGAGCAGTTTCAAACCCGTATTGTTAATGCCAAACCAGCCGAGCAAAAAACTGGTTCTTCAGCAATTCAGCCTGACAACAATGTAGAGCCAAAACAGGGCAGCAAAACCCAAGAAATAACCGTGCACGCCGAAAGTAGCCAAAAAAATAATACCAAGGCGCAAACCACTGTAGACCGTAAAACCAATGTCAAAATAACTGCATTGGGCGACGCCCCGCCAATTGTGGCAAGCCCGTTAGCAGATGTACAGCAAGCTCAAACTACGATTGCGCCTGAAACCATCCCCGCTACTGAAACTACCCCTGCCACAAGCCCATCGCTGTTAGTTAGTCCAGCCAATAGCATGGTGAGTGATCCATTTGGCTTGGCAGATCATACCTTGCTGGCGCTGGGTTTGTTATTCCTTGCGGGCCTGGGGCTGGCCTTTACGCCTTGTGTGTTGCCCATGTTGCCGATTGTGGCCAATCTGGTTGCTACCCAGCATCGCCGTTCGGCCGCGCATGGCTTTTTATTGGCCGCAGGGTATGCCATTGGTGTTGCGTGTAGCTATGCCATGCTTGGTGCCTTGATTGCACTGTTTGGCCACCAGATCAATCTGATTGCTTGGTCGCAGCAGCCCGTAATCCTGATCAGTTTTGCGGTTATTTTTGCCTTACTGGCACTGCATAGCTTTGAGCTGTTTGAGCTGCGCTTACCGGCTTTTATTCGCGGGCGTATTGAAAAGGTTGGGCAATATGGTCAGGCCAGCAAATGGTCGGGCAGTGTGCTGGGCTGCTGGGTAGCAGGCTTTTTTTCAGCTTTGATTGTATCGCCATGTTTGTCGGCGCCGCTGGCTGGTGTTTTGCTGTCGGTATCTACTGTAGGAAATCCGTGGCTGGGGGCATTGGCGCTGTTTTGTTTGGGCTTGGGTTTAGGTGTGCCACTCATGATTCTGGGTGCAACTGAAGGACGCTTCTTGCCCAAAGCCGGCAACTGGCTCAACTGGGTACGCCGTGGCTTTGGCTTACTACTATTTGCCGTGGCATTGATTTTGTTTAATCGGGTGTTTATTAGTCCATGGATGCTGCTGGTGTGGGCGGTGCTAAGCCTGTTTTTTGCCCTATGGCTTTGGTACTGGGCCGGACGCGGTAGTCTATTGACCAAGGCTTTAAGCATTGCCGTGGCGATCTGGGCAATCATGCAGGTCATGGGTGCAGGGCTTGGCGCGACTGATCCCTTGCGGCCATTAGCGCCATTGTTGCAAAAAAACAGTGCGCCGCAGTCAGTAAACGTCATTTATAGTACGGCACAATTGTCGCAATATCAGCAACAGCATCCCCGCTTGCTGGTCGAGCTGAGCGCAGACTGGTGCATTGCCTGCAAAATTGTCGAACGGGAGCTATTTTTACAAGATCCAGTGCCTGAGTTACAGGACTGGACGAGAGTGAAACTGGATGTCACTCAGACCAATGATGACAGCCGCACCGTCCTCAAAACCCTTAACCTATTTGGGCCACCCGCTATTTTGCTGTATCAAAACGGCCAACTGGTTGAGCAGGTGCTGGGCGAGCCTAAACGTGAGGAATTTCAGCAGGTATTACAGCGTCATGCCCAGTAATGGTGCTGTAAATACTGTGTTAACTCACCATTTTCCCTCATTCATCACACAAGGAGTTTTGCCATGGAAAAAACACTCGATTTCTGGTTTGAATATGCCAGCCCTTATTCTTATCCTGCGGCCATGCGGGTAGAACAACTGGCTGCACAGGCGGGTGTCAAAGTGCGCTGGCGGGTATTTTTGCTGGGAGCGGTTTTTCAGCAATATGGCTGGAAAACTACGCCCAATGAGCTTTTTCCGGCCAAGGGAAATTATATGTGGCAGGACATGCAGCGTATTTGTGCTGCCTTAAATTTACCATATCAAAAGCCGTCTACTTTTCCACGCAATGGTATGCTGGCCGCGCGTATTTCTGCCAATCATGCCGAAAGTCCATGGATTGGTGAGTTTGTTCGCAGCGTGTATGAAGCCAATTTTGCCGAAGACCAGGATATTGGCAGTAGCGAGCTGATTGCACAAATTCTGGAAAAACTGGGACAGGACAGCGCACAAGTTATTGCTGAGGCCAACAGTGATGACGGCAAGCAAAAACTCAAGCAGCAAACCCAGCAGGCACTCCAGCAGGATGTGTTTGGCGCGCCTTTTATCATGGTGGGTAATGAGCCATTCTGGGGTAATGATCGTCTGGAACAGGCTATTTATTTTGCCGCGCATGGCAAATTGCCAGCCACTATCACACTGGCTTAAGCAGTTTAAACTCTTTAATTAAAAGTTTGATAAGCTAAACGGTTGACGGGCAGATACGCTGCTTCGTCAACCATGAAGGATTCACCCAGCATTTGCTGTTTTAACAGTCTGGCAGATGCAGGTGCCATCACCAGTCCATTTCTAAAGTGGCCGCAATTCAGCCAAAGATTGCTCAACGCTGAGGTTTGATCAAGTGGCATCTGACCAATATAAGGCACACCATCCGGCACGCTAGGCCGCAAACCTGCCCACGCATGCACAATCGGCATGTTTTGCAATTCAGGCACCAATTGATAAGCAGTGTGTTGAAGCTGTAAACCAGTTTCAGTATTAACGTCGGTATTAAATCCCACGTCATCGGTGCTGGAACCACAGACAATATGCCCATCCAGCCGTGGAATCAGGTAAATCCCCTGATGCATCACCATGGTCGGCAACCATTGCGCGGGTGCTTTAAATAAAATCATTTGCCCCTGAATCGGCTTAACCGGTACTTGCCAGTCAAATTGTTCACTTAATAAACCAGACCATGCGCCTGTGGCAATCACATACTGATCCGCCTGCCAATGCTTGTTATTTTCATCAATGACGGCGGTAATCTGATTATTTTTTACTTCAAAATGCTGGGCACTGGTAAACGGCTGCATTGTGACATTCGGTTGCTGTTTTAAAAACGCAATCAGGGTTTTCAGCAGGCGCGGATTACGAATATTGGCAAGCTCAGGAAACCATAGACCTTGAGAAATGTCAGGATTCAAGCGTGGATTAATACGGTTGAGCGCCTTGCCACTTATTAGTTGTGCCGCCTGCTGGGGATCATGGTCATGTGTCGCCCAGCCTAAACCAGTATTAACATCGGCTTGATCCAGAATCAGCATGCCGGACGGGTTAATTTCAATATCCAGTCCGGTAGCCTGTTGTAGTAGCGGTTGCCACACTTGATACATGGATTTGCCAAAGCGTGCCAGCTGGTTCACGGCATCCGGATAGCGCCACGGATACATGGGCGACAAAATCCCACCACCCGCCCATGAGGCTGCCTGCCCAAAGTCCTGCTTGTCCAGTACCGTCACGTCGCAGCCTGCCTGTGACAGTTCAAGCGCACTCATCAGGCCAATCACACCGCCACCAACGATCAGTACCTTCATTAATTCAGGCCTTTCAGCATTCTGGCGGCTGTTTCTGCAAAGTAGGTCAGGATGCCATCGGCACCGGCACGTCGAAAGCCCAATAGGGATTCCAGAATCACTGCGTCACTCAGCCAGCCGTTTTGAATGGCTGCCATGTGCATGGCATATTCACCACTGACCTGATAGACAAAGGTTGGAACGCCAAACGTATCCTTGACTTCACGTACCAGATCCAGATACGGCTGGCCGGGTTTGACCATCACCATGTCCGCACCTTCCTGTAAATCCAGTGCCACTTCATGCAGGGCTTCTGCGCGGTTACCCGGATTCATTTGATAATTTTTCTTGTGACCACCTTTGAGATTGCTGGCGCTACCCACCGCATCACGGAATGGCCCATAGTACGCCGAGGCATATTTGGCGGAATACGCCATCAGATTGGTATAAATAAATCCATTGTGTTCCAGCGCCTGACGAATTGCCCCAATCCGGCCATCCATCATGTCGCTGGGTGCAATAATGTCTGCACCGGCTTCGGCATGACTTAAGGCCTGTTTTACCAGTGCTTCCACGGTTTCATCATTGAGTACATAGCCGCTATTATCAACGCTGTCATCGACAATGCCATCCTGTCCGTGCGTGGTATACGGATCAAGCGCACCATCACTAATCAGCACCATTTCGGGCAGTTCTTTTTTTAGCAGGCGAATGGTATTTTGCACCAGTCCGTCTGTTTGCCATGCAGCACTGGCTTCAATGCTTTTGTCTTCCTGTGGAGTTACCGGAAATAATGCCAGTTTGCTCACACCCAGCGTTAGCAGGGTTTCGGCTTTTTTAAGCAAAAGATCAGCGGACATTCGCTGTACGCCGGGCATGCTATGAATATCCTGAGTCTGGTTGTGGCCGGGCAGTACAAATACTGGATAAATCAGATGTTTGGCCAGTAATTCATGTTCGGTCACCATTTCACGGATATGGTCATGCTTTCGGATACGACGCAAGCGAGTGGACGGATATGGGGCGCGATTAAACGAATAGCTCATGGCAGTACTCATGTCACATGAAAATTAACTCCAAGCCTAAGCATAACAGATTGTTTTATTTATTTAATGTTGAGGTGAATTGCTGTTGTGTGTTCTCAGTATTGAACTGTTTTGCAAGTGCCTAAAACTATTGATAAATTATAGTCGTTATAGTTTTTAGTGATTTTTAGAAGTGATATTTGTGATTCAGTCAGCTTTTAAAAAATAGCCATGAGATGTAGGACAATAATTAGCCATTCTATAACTATCCATAGTGGTAATAGACCAAATCAACGCTTAAATTAGGAACAGAAAAATATAAGCCACAACCACTACAATAAGAATGATATTGCTAATAATAAAAATCCGAGCTGTGCCACCGACTGTAGAAGAGTCACATTCTCTGCAATACCCCTCAGTAGTGGTTTGCTTACCACATTTATTGCACAGTGCAGATTTGATTTTCATGCTTATCCTCCAGTTGATGTGTTGATTAACCAGATTAAGAATGCCTTAATAATTTACCTTACGAGTATTATGAATCATTCAATAGCTTAAAAATGTGATGGACTAGACAATTGGGTAAGTTGAAGTAATAAGTTGTAGTTATTTTCAAAAATTCTGGGCTTAGCATAAAAATATGACGTTGAAAAAATAGCCCGAATATCATGTTTAAAGCTAAGCATTGTTTAATTTATCTAAAAAATACATAAGGCGCAGATAGGCGTTAAACCTGCAATAGAGTAAGATTGCGGCGCAATAATCACTTTAACTATTTATGCATCAAGAGAGAAAATGCAAAAATACCAGCAGGTTGTCTTTGTCAGTACCATTAATGATGCCACTCCACTGGTTAAACGGGATATTTTAAGCCAGTTTAACGAAGATGCCATGACGTATTTCCAGCGTGGCGATATTACCGGGCTGTTGTTTTATGGCAATGATCATTTCTTTCACTATTTTGAAAGTGAAGCAAAACTTATGGATCAGCTTAAGGCAGATGTGCTGGCTTATCCACATCATCACAGTCAGCAGCTCATTTATGATCAAAAAGGCCCACAAAAGAAATTTAATAGCTGGCAAATGAAATACACCCAGAATGATCCACTGGTGCAGGCTTTTTTTGCCCGCCATGGCTGGGAACGCTTTGAGCCTTACCTGCTGCAAGGCGAGCTGCTGGACGAATTTATGGCAATTGTCATGACTTATGCTGATTTTAGTGCAACCCTTAATGCCCAATCTACCCATCAAGCTTCCGAGAAGCACGCTAGCTTTTTGCACTATGTGTTGGGTAGCTTAGCCTTGATTGCACTTGCATGGCTAGCGTTTATGCTGCTCAGCCATTTTGGTTACATCAACTTTACACCATCGTATCAGCGCTAATTTCAGCCAAATGGATGTTAGCCAACGATTGTTTTAGTGAGCTCAGAAAAAATCTAATATTGCAGCCAATTGATATAACAGTAATTAAGCCAAGGCACACACTAAATGTGTCTTTGGCATGATTAAACGTCATATAAAATACTTAACTGGCTTTTTTGAGTAAGCGGCGGGTGATATTGACCAGCTTGGTTTTAACAGGGCGGAGTATCGGCGCATCATCTGTGTTATTTAAATGATCCTGCTCATTTAGGCCAGTATTCAGGCGCTGATGATGACCAGCACCGACTTCCAATTGACCCAGTTGGCGCGCCAGTTCCAGCATGTCCACCACTTCCTGAAATGATAAGATAACCTGATCATCATCGTAAAATGGATAGCGCACATTCAAATTACAGTCTGGATCAAATTCAGTTTTATGCAGGCGATTGGGAATAAGACTGGTCGCCAACGTCCTTCCTGACAATTTTTTAGCCATTGCGTTACTCCTTCTTGAAGTCAATTAATAAGGCCAATCGCGGTCAAATACTAGCCTGTAGTTAAAGCATAACGACACAGGATGACGTGAAACGGACAGGATAAAATGTGCTTTTTAAGCATTAAGAACAGCAAAAACTATTAATGCCTGATCCTAAAATCAGACCATAAAACTGCTCAATCAATGCGATCTCACCAATCGATACGTTGTAATGCATTAAATTTAAACGGATGCGTTTTAAATTGTGACGCGGTTTACCTTACAATAGCGGTTCTTGTTAGCCAGCATTGCGGAATCTTTATGTCGGAACAATCCAGTTCTTCATCCTCTGACGCCCATCAGCAAGACCAGAATGCGAGTGTTCAGCCGGCAGCTTCTGCCCAGAAAAGTGGCTGGACGGGTAACATCAGCACCGGCGGCGTGATCAAGATGGACGTAATGTTACAACAGCTTTGCCGGGCATTTAATACGTCCCCGTTTTTTCATCACCTGAATATGGAAATGATACTGGACGGGCAGGACATCAAGTGCATTGTAGAGATGGACACCAGCCTGATTGGCAATGTCGCCTTTCAGATTTTGCATGGTGGTGTGGCGGCCACCTTACTGGACAGTATTGGTGGCATTGTGGCCATGGGCGAGCTATATCGGCGTGCTGATAAGGATCACATTGCCGAAACGGTGAAAAAAGTAACCCGCTTAGCCACCGTGGACATGCGCATCGACTATATCGCGCCCGGTCGCGGCAAGCGGTTTATTGGCTCGGCCGAGGTATTGCGTATGGGACGCAAGGGCTGTACCACACGCATGAACATGCATAATGATGAAGGTAAACTGATTGCCACCGGCATTGCTTCTTATGCCTATTAAATGGCTAGCGTTGTCAATATCGACTGCTAACCCCCTAAACAGGGGATACCCTTTTTTGAACACTTGACCGATATTTGCGGTAAGTCACATTTATCAGTGCTTGGGGTACTGATGATGACACATTAAGTGCTAAAAGGATGTCCTTATGAAATCATTAAATTTTAAAGTATTAACGCTGGCGATCTGTGCTGGTGCTACAGTGGGATTGGTTGGCTGTGGTAGCGATCACGACAATAATAACAATACCACCACCACACCAACACCCGCCGCTACGGAAACCATTAGTGGTACAGCAGCCACAGGTAAGCCCTTTGCCGGCAAAATAGTCGTGAAAAATAAGGACGGCAAGCAATCTGAAGCCATTGATATCAAAGCTGATGGCACTTTTAAAGTGGAAGCACCCAAAGGTGGCCCATACCTGATCAAGGCATACAATGACAAAACTGGTGATCAGGCGGTCACATTATATTCCTATTCTGTTGATGCCAAAACCAATGTCAATGTGAACCAGCTCACTACTCAGGCTGTATTTGCTGCCAGTGGTCAAGCCAAGCTGGATACCCTGTATACCGACTGGGCTAAACAAAGCAGTGCAGTGACACAAGCCAAAATAGAAGAAGCAGCCAAGCAAGTGGCGGCTAACCTGAATAGCCAGTTTGCTGCTGTCAGCATTGATGCCAAAAAGCTGAATATTTTTAGTTATGACTTTAAGGCCGATGGCCGTGGGTTTGATTCGGTACTCGATAAAGTACAAATTTCAGGCTTTAACAACTGTAACGTCAGCAGTTGTAATGTGCAATACACTGTCAATGGCACAAACTTTTCGTGGAATTACCAGATCAGCACCAATGGTTATTCATGGGTAATCAATGGTGGCGGCATTCCTGGTTCAGGCCAGAACTGTCTGGTTGGTGTTGATGTCAAGGTTGCCGGACAAAATGTCTCCCAGAAAGTATGTTATTCCAATTTCCCGGCCAATACCGTGTGTGGTGCTGCCAACGGGGCATTAGGCAGTGCTCTGCAAGTGTTCTCATCAGGCGTAGGCGGGGTAAGTGCCACCTATAATTTTAGTACTGTCGGTTCTTGTCCATCAGGTGCAACAGTGGTTTCATGGAAATAACTGATTTAATAAATCGCACAGAAAAACCCTGACATTTGTTCAGGGCTTTTTTATATTCAGGAATTTTTACTAAAATCTGCCAATCCAGTCGCGTTTGTGATGAAAATCAGCCTGTTCACCAGAGTGTTGCAGAGCAAAGTAAAGTTCACGCTGCTGGCGGGTTTGGATCACACTGCTGATACCAATCGTCAGGTCATTCCAGCCACATTGATATTCTTCAAAAAACTGCTGAAAACTTAACACCGCTTCCAGCTTTTGCGGCTGCGATTTGAGTTCGAGCAACTGAATATCACGGGCTATGATGGGCGGCAGTTGATCGGGTGTACGATAATCATCAAATCCGTAGCAGTTCCACACCCTAGCTGGGCTTAGGTTAATTTCCCGATAAAGCTTCTGGTTTTTCACACCGATAAATAACTCAAAACAAGTGTGTTGCCATAAATAATCGCGGCGCGGATAGCCCAGATCGTCTGCGTCAAAAGAACTTGAAATACAGGATTCTAGATTGTCGGCTGCATTCGGCCAGATTACCTGTTGCTCAGGATCATTCATCCAGAACAACACACGTACCGAAAAGGGCAGCAGGATTTCAGTGGCTGCCACAATACGGATATTGCGATCTAGGGTAAACGGTTCTAACTCATAGCTTGGCAAGATCCGCTACTCCCTATATCAAAAACAATGAAAAAAAACCACAAAGAATTAAAAAGACCTATTTGGCCAAATGTGAAAAACGAATCAGGTTTGATAGATGCTGGTTTTGCTTAGCGGCTTTTTTGTACAACAGCACAATTTTACCAATTTGCTGCACAATTTCGGCACCAGTTTTTTCAACCAGTTCCTGCATCAGGGCAGCACGTAGCTCACGGTCTTCGCCACTTACTTTAACTTTAATCAGCTCATGGTCATTAAGCGCGCGTAACGCTTCTTCAGTCACTCCTTCGGTCAGACCCTGACTGCCCAGCATGACTACCGGATGCAGTGCATGTCCAATTTGACGTAAACGTTTACGCTCCTGATTTGAAAGACTGCTCATACACTGAACTCAAACAACATTTAATAAGGTGGTCTATTGTAGCGAAAAACCCCATGGCAAGAAATGATTATCTCAAACCTTGGCGCATAGGCTGCTTTCAAGCTCGCTCAAAGTGCAAATCAGGCTAAAACTTGTTTGTTATTCGAGGTTGAAACATGTTCTTCGATTTGATGTAAACCCGGTATGTAAAAGCTGTTTGCACATTTTGGATAAAAACCATGACAAAATCAGTTAATATCTGCACTATTCCAACAGCAACACGACATATTTAGTGACGTTGGGTTTAATGAAATTGGGTTTTTATAGGTTGAGCTATGGCCATTCGCATCACGAATAACAAGTTGTCCAAAAGTAGTAAGGCTTGGATGCGTGAACATCTGGATGACTTCTATGTGAAAAAGGCACATAAAGAAGGTTATCGAGCACGCGCTGCCTATAAATTACTTGAGATTCAGGAAAAATACCACCTGATTAAACCCGGCATGACTGTGGTTGATCTCGGCGCAGCACCGGGAAGTTGGTCGCAAATTGCTGGCAAACTGGTCGGTGCCAAAGGACTGGTGGTGGCATCGGATATATTGCATATGGATGCCTTGCCGGATGTTACATTTTTGCAGGGCGACTTTCGCGAGCAGGAGGTTTTTGACGAATTGTTAAAAATCTTAAATGGTCGACCAGTGGACGTTGTAATTTCCGATATGGCCCCCAATACATCTGGTAATACTTCTGTTGATCAGCCACGCATGATTTACCTGTGTGAGCTGGCGCTTGATTTTTCTAGCAAGGTACTTGGTTCCAAAGGCCAGTTTCTGGTGAAAGTGTTTCAGGGGGAAGGTTTTGATGAATACCGCAAATCGATTGTCGATACATTTGATGTGCTAAAAACCACCAAGCCTGCTGCATCGCGTCCCCGTTCAAAAGAAGTGTACTTGCTGGGTCAGGGACGTAAAAAATCCTTATAAACCATTTAAAAAATTATGCGACAGTTGAGATTAACTGAAGCTTAAATTGAATGAAAACCTGAGTGAAAGATCACATCTATCAGGTGATCATGTACCGAATATCGACATTAGGTTCATGATTTGAATGCTATAATGCATGCTGTGATCATCATGTATATATGGGAAGAAAGCTTTGAGCGATCTCGTTAAGAATGCCGTGTTGTGGCTTGTCATCATCGGTGTTCTCGTGCTGGTATTTAGCAATTTTGAAAACCGCAACAAGCCGGATCAACTGAACTATTCCGAGTTCGTCGCTGCGGTTAATGCAGGTCAAATCAAGCAGGTTAAAATTGACGGTTTAAATATTAATGGCGAAAAAGTTGATGGCGCCAAATTTGAAACAGTCCGTCCACAGGTTGAAGATACCCAACTGCTTCCAACATTAAGCAAACAAAAAGTAGCGGTTGAGGGTACTGCCCCACATCGTCAAGGCTTGCTGATGCAACTTCTTATTGCCAGCTTCCCGGTATTACTGATCATTCTGCTGTTTATGTTTTTTATGCGGAATATGCAGGGTGGTGCAGGTGGCAAAGGCGGGCCAATGAGTTTTGGCAAGTCTAAGGCCAAAATGCTCACCGACGACCAGATCAAGGTGACCTTTAAAGACGTGGCCGGTTGTGATGAGGCCAAACAGGAAGTGGTTGAAATTGTAGATTTCCTGCGTGATCCTGCCAAATTCAAGCGTCTGGGTGCCAAAATTCCGCGTGGCGTGCTGATGGTTGGCCCACCGGGAACTGGTAAAACCTTGCTGGCCAAAGCGATTGCTGGTGAAGCCAAAGTACCGTTCTTTTCGATTTCTGGTTCCGACTTTGTTGAAATGTTTGTGGGCGTGGGTGCATCCCGTGTCCGTGACATGTTCGAACAGGCCAAGCGCCATGCGCCTTGTATTATCTTTATTGATGAGATTGATGCAGTGGGTCGTCATCGCGGTTCAGGTACAGGTGGTGGTCATGATGAACGTGAACAGACCCTGAACCAGATGCTGGTTGAGATGGACGGTTTTGAAGGCAACGAAGGCATTATTGTGATTGCTGCCACCAACCGTGCCGATGTACTGGATAAAGCCCTGCTGCGTCCGGGACGTTTTGACCGTCAGGTTGCTGTTGGCTTGCCAGATATTAAAGGCCGCGAGCAAATCCTGAATGTTCACATGACTAAATTGCCATCTGTAACAGGTGTAGATACGACTGTACTGGCACGCGGTACACCAGGTTTTAGTGGTGCTGATCTGGCTAACCTAGTCAATGAAGCGGCATTGTTTGCTGCCCGTCGTAACAAAAACACGGTAGATATGCATGACTTTGAGGATGCTAAGGACAAGATTTTTATGGGTCCTGAGCGTAAATCCATGGTGCTGCGTGAAGAAGAGCGTAAGGCAACGGCTTACCATGAAGCGGGTCATGCGATTGTCGCTGAGCTATTGCCTGAAACTGATCCTGTGCATAAAGTAACGATTATGCCGCGTGGCTGGGCATTGGGTGTGACGTGGCAGCTGCCTGAACATGACCGGATTAGCCATTACAAGCACAAAATGCTTAACGAAATTTCAATTTTGTTTGGTGGCCGTATTGCTGAGGAAGTTTTTATTAACCAGCAATCGACCGGTGCTTCTAACGACTTTGAGCGTGCGACCAAGATTGCCCGTGCTATGGTCACTAAGTACGGTATGTCTGATCGTCTGGGTGTGATGGTATACGAAGATGATCAGTCACAGTCTTTCTTTGGGAATGTAGGCAGTCGTACGATTTCAGAAGCCACGCAGCAACAGGTGGATGCTGAAGTGCGCCGCATTCTGGATGAACAATACAAGATTGCCCGTGACTTAATTGAATCTCATCTGGACATTGCGCATGCTATGGTAAAAGCGCTGCTAGAGTGGGAAACTGTTGATCGTGAGCAGATTTTGGACATCATGGCAGGTCGTGAACCAAAACCACCTCGTGTCTATGAAGCTATCAATCCTGTGCCAACCCATAGCATTGATAGTGGCGGTTCTTCATCAGGTGGTTCTACGCCACCACCATTGCCAGTGATTTAATCGCTTGCCTGTAACATTGAAAAAAATAGATATTTGCAACTAAACTGTTTATATCAAAAACCGCGCTTAATCCAAGCGCGGTTTTTTTATAAAATAAAATGTTAGTTAAACTGGAAAGCCTTATGCAATTGCGTGCCTTACCTGCGACATCACTTCCCTATAACAATAAAACTTTGGATTTATCGCAACCACAAGTCATGGGCATTTTAAATGTAACACCAGATTCATTTTCAGACGGTGGACAATATACCCAGCTTGAATCTGCTTTAAAGCGTGCCGAAGTCATGGTGCAACAAGGCGCCAGTATGATTGATATTGGTGGAGAATCTACCCGACCCAATGCTGCCAAGGTGAGTGTTGAAGAAGAAATCCAGCGGGTAATTCCAGTTGTGGCCGCCATTAGCCAGCAGCTTGATGTGGTGATTTCGATAGATACCAGTAGCCCTGAAGTCATTCAGGAAGCCGTGAAAGCAGGTGCGCATATCTGGAATGATGTACGTGCGCTCAACCGGCCAAATGCCTTAGCAATGGCTGCCCGCTTAAATATTCCGGTTATTCTGATGCATATGCGCGGTGAGCCCCACACCATGAATAGTCTGGCCAACTATGACAATGTGGTGCAAGAGGTGATTAGTGAGCTAGAGCAACGCGTCAATGCCGCACTAGAGGCAGGAATCCAGCGTAAAAATATTATTCTGGATCCCGGCTTTGGTTTTGCCAAAAATGCCCAGCACAATCTACAGCTGTTGAATTCACTGTACCAGTTTCATGATTATTTTGGCTTACCATGGCTTAGTGGTTTATCACGTAAGCGCTTTTTGGGCGAGGTGCTGAACGGCGCAGCTGTGGATGACCGCCTGTATGCTGGTCTGGCTGGGCACCTGATGTCAGTACAGCAGGGTGCGTCTATTGTGCGCACGCATGATGTATTGGCCACAGTTCAACATTTAAAACTGTGGCAAGCCAGCTTGGAGGCTTAACAGGCTAAAGCTGTTATGAGCACTTAACTGATTTGTACTGGTCTTCTTTTACCTGCTGAAAACCCAGAGATTGCGCAGTGTCCAGCTGGAATGCAGCAATCTTATAAATACCTAGCTTACCTTGAGGGGCGCCACACACCTGCGTGCGCATCATGCCATCATCTGCACAATGGGCACGCAGCACCTGCACCTGAGCTTGATCCAGAATACTTTGGGTTTGTTGCAGCGCCTGTTTACTGGAGCTTTGCTCACATTGTTTTAATCCCAAATCTTTGGACACCCATACCGGCTGGTGGCTGCCTGCTTCGGACTGAACCGGAGAGGATTGACAACCGGATAGCAGGGCAGTAGCCAAAAAAGCGGTGCCAAATGCGCTTGACATCAGAATAGATTTTTTCATGGGTATTAATCCTTTAATATAATAAGAGATTAAAGCTAGACTAACAAACTCATTGCACTCTAAGGCGCTAGAAATGTTATACCCGTGTTAAATTTGTAGGGCTATTTTGCCCTGAAAAGTAGCCCTAACGCTCAACATTAAAATATTTTATTCCTGTTTTTTCTGGCTTTATTCCATTTTGTGCTGGCTTTATCTTACAGGCTTTCCGCAGCTTTTAACTGCAAAGCCCGCTGATACAGTTCGTTTTTTTTCAGACCGGTTAAGTCTGCTGCCAGTTGTGATGCAGTTTTAACCGGTAAATCCTGCAACAATCGTTTGAGCAAATCATCGACTTTTTGCTGATCCTGCTCACCGGTATCTGGCGCGCCAGCCACCACCAGTACAATTTCGCCTTTTTGTTGGTTTGGGTCGTTTTTCACCCAATCTACCAGTTGGGAAAAAGTGGTTTTCTTAATAGTTTCAAAGGTTTTTGTGATTTCACGTGCCATGGTCACACTACGATCTGCTCCAAAAATGTCATGCATATCTTGGGCACAATCCAAAATCCGGTGTGGCGCTTCATAAAAAATCAGGGTTTGGGTGGCGGTTTTTAAGCCTTGCAGTTTTTGCTGGCGGGCATGCGCCTTGGCCGGTAAAAATCCTTCAAAGCTAAAGCGGTCACTGGGTAAACCTGCTGCACTCAATGCTGCGATAGCTGCACAGGCGCCGGGAATAGGAATGACCCGAATCTGTTCTTCATGCGCTGCACGTACCAGTTTAAAACCGGGATCGCTGATCAGCGGTGTACCTGCATCGCTAATCAGTGCAACAGACTGGCCTTGTTTAATTTTGTATATAATTTCGGAGATTTTGTGATTTTCGTTGTGTTCATGGCAAGCTGTAAGGGGAGTTGTAATATGATAAGCATCCATTAGGCGTGTCGCGTGCCGGGTGTCTTCAGCAGCAATAAGATCTACCTCACGCAATATTTGAATTGCACGCGCTGAAATATCTTCGAGGTGACCAATGGGCGTTGCCACCACATATAAATAAGCACTCATGCGGAAGGCTTCTCCATGTATAGAAAAACATTGAATATTTTAACGGGATTGGGGCTTTTAGCATTTTCGCCCCTGCTACTGTCATCAGCGCAGGCGGCTCAGCCACAACGCCAGATATCAAACCAGTCACTGTCTTCATTGAAGGCAAAACCAGTGGCTAAGGCACCATCACCATACCAGTCGCAGGCTGAAATACTTGTCATTCTGCCAGCAAGTGGCCCAATGGCCGTGGCAGCCAATAGTGTCCGTGATGGTATTGAAGCTGCGTATTATGCAGGAAATTCCAGACCAGTGCTGCGTTTTGTCGATAACAGCCAGCGTTCCATCCGCGATATTTTAAAAAATGAGGTTAAAAAAAATACCCAACTGATCATTGGCCCTCTGGCGCGTAATGAAGTGGAAGAACTGGTTCAAGCCAAACCTGCGGTTAAAACACTGGCGCTCAATCAGGTTTATAAAACTGAGGCCAATATCTGGCAGTTTGCGCTGTCGCCTGACGAAGATGCACTGGCCATTACCAAGCGCATTCAGGCCGATGGCGTCAGTCAGCTCTTTGTACTAACCCAGAATAATCGCAGCAGTAGTACCAAGCGATTTCGTGAGGCCATGAACCGGATTTGGGGTGGCAAGCTGGTCGACAGCAAAAACATTCCGCGCAAACTGGAACAACAACAGGGCATTTTGCTGTTGGGTGATGATGAATGGCTTAATCAGCTTAAAAAGCTGCCCAGTGAGAAAATTTATACTGTCCCGCTGGCCATCAAGGAAAACGCGACCTTGCCAGTTGGCCTGCAATTTTGTGATATTCCGGCGCTTTATAAAGCCGACTGGCCAGAACTGCTCAAGGCCTATCAGAACAAGCCAACCAGTGTGCCGTATCAGCGCCTGCTGGCGTTTGGGGGCGACACCTGGAATATTGCCAATATAATTTTGAGCAATTCATTAAACAATGGTAATCAGGGTCAAACCATTCATGGGCGCACTGGCACCATTCGTTTGGTCAAAAATACGATCGACCGCTATCCACAATGCATGAAAGTAGAAAGCACTGGATTAAGCTTTTATTAAAACCGCTTTTATTAAAACGAGCTTTGATTAAACTTACTTTCCATCAACCGCCATCATAGCCAGAGATCGTTTGCTTATGCCAGTAGGCCGCTCCAGTAGTCCAACCCACCAGCAGGGTGCCAAGGCAGAAGATGCAGCGGCTGTTTTTATGCAAGCGCAGGGTTATCAACTGGTGGCGCAGAATTTTAATACGCGATTAGGTGAGATCGACCTGATAGTACAGCGTGGTGACCCATTGCAATTGGTGTTTGTTGAGGTACGCCAGCGTAAGGTCAATGCGCTGGTGAGTGCCGCAGAAAGCATTACGCTGGCCAAACAACGCAAGATCATGCGGGCGGCACAGGTTTTTTTGCAACAACACCCGCAGTACCGTAACCATGATTGTCGTTTTGATGTGATTGCCTATACTTCCGCGTTAAATTCAGTGTCCTACAGAAAAGCCAACATGCTGCAAACGGATGCTACTGCTGGACAGTTCACTCTGGATCAACCCGTACAAGTGGAATGGATTCAGGCTGCTTTTTACGGTGTTTGAGTTTTATCATGCTTATGATTATAAAATTTAATGGTTTTATTGTCCGGTAGTGATAAGCCTGTTTTTAATATCGCTTCAGCATAAAATTCATAATTCATTCATGACGGTAGATAAAACTGTTAAATAGTTGCGCCAGTCATTCAAAAGCAGCTTTAAAATTAGTTACACTCGGTCAGTTTGAATTGATCTTGTCTTAAGGAAATGTGGTTATGAATAAGTCTGGCTATCTGGGACTAAAAATGAGTTTGGCAGGCATCATGCTTGTAGGGATGTCTGGCTGTGCCAGTTTTCTGGCGCAAAGCACCGGCCCTGCGCCATTGGGGACAGATAGTGGGGTGCGGACTTTTAGTCAGGTCTTAAACGACAATTCCATTGAACGTACCGCCAAAATCAATACCTATAAGCTGGATGAGCGGTTTAAGTATGCCCGTATTAATATTGCCAGTTTTCACAGTGCGGTATTACTGACCGGGCAGGTAGGCGACCAGTATTTAAAACAGCTGGCGGAAGACAATGTTAAAGCCATGACTGATGTGAAAACCGTACACAACTATATTACGATTGGTGAAAAAATCCCGTATAACACCATTGTGCAGGACAGTATTGTGACGGCCAATATCCGCCGCATGCTGGTCACTTCGCCGGATATTTCAGATACCAAGGTCAAGGTGCAAACAGAGGATGGGGTGGTGTATGTGATGGGCAAACTGACGCCCAGTGAAAATCAGGCACTCATCAATATTTTGCAAAGTACCCCCAATATTGTCAAAGTAGTGTCGCTGATTGATTTGCTAAGTGATGCAGGCGTAGCCACGTCCAGCAATGGTTTAACCGAAGCATCCCCCGTGACCACTACTGCCAGCAGTATGAGTACTACCAGCACCGCAACCGCCACCCCAATGGCCACGCCGTTAGCGACATCATCACGAAATATTGATGAAACGCCAGTTGCCATTGACCCTGAACAGGCCTCACCAGATCAGGCCGATGAAACGGATGCTCCTTAATTGTCGTGACTACATTTATGGTTGTATTTTTAAGTGTTCAGTAATTTTTGAGTAAGCTACAGGTTTTAGAATTAAGGTTTTCAATTAGTTATTAAACAAGGAATAAACAGATATGACCAACTCAGTCACCCATGAATTGCAGCTAAAGCGTGACCTTTATAAAAAGCGTCTTATTGTAGTGGCAAGTGTGGTGTTACTGGGTTGTAGTAGTTGTTCTTCTTTAAATTTTTCTCATCATGGCGCTTCTGCCAGCGCAACTGGTTCACAAAATAGCTCATCCATGTCTACTTTCAAGCAAATTTTTTCCGGTGTGGGTTTTCTAAATGGTATTACCCGCAAAGACTTTAATGTGCAATCCAATATTGCCTATGGGGCAGATACTCGGCAAAAGCTGGATGTATATCAGCCTTTGGCCATCAGCAAGAGCAAGCCAAAACCTGTCATTCTGTTTGTACATGGGGGCGCGTGGGAGGAGGGCAGTAAGGATGACTATCTGTTTGTGGGTGAAAGTTTTACGCGTGCCGGTTATGTCACGGTAATTATGAATTACCGATTGGCACCGGCTCACAAATATCCAGATTACGTGCAGGATACCGCACAGGTGATTCAATGGATTAACCAGAATATTGCCCGTTATGGTGGTAATCCGCAGCAAATCGTGGTGATGGGGCACTCAGCAGGTGCTTTTAATGTAGTGGAAGCGGTGGATAATGCGCGCTGGCTCAGTGAGGTCAATGTTCCGGTGTCGCATATCAAAGCAGTGGTCGGTATTGCCGGGCCTTATAGTTATGATTTCCGCACTGATAGCACGCGCGATGCTTTTCCAGCCAATGCCGTCCCCGATCAGGTGATGCCCGACCGTCACGTCCGGGCAGATGCACCGCCGCATTTATTGCTGGTCGGTTCAAATGATCAGCGGGTAAAACCAGCCAACGCCCAAAGAATGCAGGCTGCTTTGCAAGCCAAAAAAATTCCGGTACAACTGGAAACAGTGGAAGGAGCAAATCATGTGTCAATTATGGCAGCAGTGGCTACCCGTCTGAGCTGGTACAAAAGCACACGGCAACAAATTTTGGATTATCTGACCAAAACCTTAAAATCATAAAAACAAATCACAAGGTATAGAGTGGGCGAGGTAGCTTAATCCTGCAAATGGCATAAGCCTGATTTCATAATTGATAAAATGCTAAGGCGGCAATAGGGTTACAAAGCCTTATGCGTTGTTGCAAAAATTGACCAATCAGCGTTATAACCCTTATTTTGCTGCGTTGTCATATCCCTTATAAAAATAAAGATAACGCGAAATCCAAGAGGCAAACCCCGTAAGCATTCGCCTCAGCCGGAATTTAAGCCAGATTCAGGGAGAACAATGATGACCAGTCACTTGCAACAATTACAAGCCATTAGCCATCCATTAGCAGGTAGTGCTGCCAGCGATGACCAACTATTTGAACAAATCGGCAATGCGCAGTTTGTGCTGATTGGCGAGGCTTCACATGGCACACATGAGTTTTATCAGGAGCGGGCACGGATTACCCAGCGCCTGATTGAAGAAAAAAACTTTAGTGCGGTGGTGGTGGAGGCAGACTGGCCGGATGCCTATCGGATCAATCGTTATATTCGCGCACAGGGTCATGATCAGAATGCACAGGCAGCCTTGCGTGATTTCAAGCGGTTTCCGCGCTGGATGTGGCGCAATGACGTGGTGCTGGAGTTTGTGGAATGGTTACGCCAATACAATCAGCAAGCGATGCAAAATAACAAGCCACAAGCCGGGTTTTATGGCATGGATTTATACAGCTTGCATCGCTCCATGGAAGCAGTGATTGACTATCTGGACAGTGTAGACCCGGAAGCGGCACAACGGGCACGTACGCGCTATAGCTGTTTTGATTCCTTTGGTAAAGAACCACAAACCTATGGTATGGCGACGGTTTATGGGGTGGCCGAACCTTGCGAAGATGCGGTCATTGCCCAGTTGATGGAATTGCGCCATCAGGAAGAAGCACTGGTGAAAAATGATGGGTTACTGGCTGAGGATGAGCATTTTTATGCCGAACAAAATGCCCGTCTGGCGGTAGATGCAGAGCGTTATTACCGTGCCATGTTCCGTGGTCGTGATAATTCATGGAACCTGCGCGATACCCATATGGTGGATACCATTGATGCACTGGCTACCCATCAGGCTGAACAAGGACAACCTGCCAAAATTATAGTCTGGGCGCATAATTCGCATCTGGGGGATGCCCGCGCCACCGAAGTGAGCCAGCGCGATCAGGTCAATGTCGGTCAGCTAATGCGCGAACGGCATCCAGATCATACGTTTATTATTGGGTTTAGCACCTATCAGGGTGAGGTGTACGCGGCTAATGACTGGGATAGTCCGGGTATCGTTAAAAAAGTACGTTCCGGCTTGCCTGATAGTCATGAAGCAGTATTGCATCAGGTTAGTCAGCAGGCGGGTGTAGAAAAGCTCTGGATCAACCTACAAGCCCAGCAGCAAAAAGAAAAACCCGATGCTGTGCTGCTCAGCAAGGAGCGGCTGGAGCGATATATTGGAGTGATTTATGCACCTGCCACCGAGCGCTGGAGTCATTATCTGAAAACCCGGCTGGATCAGCAATATGATGCGCTGATTTATATCGATAAAACCCACGCCTTAAATCCACTGGATCGGCAAAGTAGCGCAGCAGTAGAAAGCGAACAGGACTTGCCGGAAACCTATCCAAGCGGTGAGTAATACTGCTTAAAAAAGTCTGCTAAATTGTTGGAGCTTGCTGGATAGCCTGTTCAATCATCCAGTAGGCAATACTGCCTTTGGGGGGAATAGTGGGCAACTGGTAAAAATCAAAAAACGCGGCTTCGGCAATTTCTTCATCTTGCAGCGACAGCTCACCGCCAGCGTATTCTGCTTTAAATGCTAGCATCAAATTGCTGGGAAAAGGCCAAGGTTGACTGGCCATATATTGAATATTTTTTAAGCTAATTCCCACTTCTTCAAATGTTTCGCGTGCAACAGCCTGTTCGAGGGTTTCACCCACTTCAACAAAACCGGCAATCAGGCCATACATGCTGGTATGGCGTTGTGCCGAACGCGCCAACAGGATTTGTGAACCTTTGGTAATGGCAATAATGACGCAGGGGTTAATGCGCGGATACTGCGAGTAACCGCAAGCTGTGCAGGTCATGCAGTGTTCACTAACATGCGCTATGGCCTTGTTACCACAGCGGCTACAAAACTGGTGATTACGTTTCCATTCCAGTAGCTGCATGGCACGGCTGGTTTGCTCAAACTGCGCGACAGTCCATTGGCTGACCAACTGGCGCACCGGTACAAACTGATAGCCTGCCGGAATATCTGCATCGTGGATAAAAGGACGCGCTACAATCCGCTGTACTGGCTGATCGGCAGCCACACTGACCAAAATATCGTCTGGATGTGCAGTCAAGCAGGGCAAGGCTAGCTGTTGATTGACCAGCAATGCATTGTCTTTGAGGATATAAGCACTAACGAGCGCCGCATCATCTAAAAG
The DNA here is from genome assembly GCA_004173455.1 of Moraxellaceae bacterium. GTDB lineage: Bacteria > Pseudomonadota > Gammaproteobacteria > Pseudomonadales > Moraxellaceae > Alkanindiges. The sequence goes on from SECL01000022.1 coordinate 36,947, forward strand.
GTGATCAGGCATAAGATTATCCGGTGATAGCGCGCTTTACAGCTTAGTTGTTGTTGATGTCAACGGCGTTATTTTAAAAGCTTTTTATTGCAGAAGCATTGTATTTTAATAACGCCGGAACAAAACTCAGGCAGCCAGTTCCTGAACACTTTTCAGGCCAATCTCGAAAGGACGGATACCCAGCGGTTTTTGCTGTTCCAGACTTTCCAGATAATGTTCTACACTCACCATGACATTTGCCAACAAGTTAATATGGTGGCTATCGGGTGGCGTGGTTTGATCGGGTGCAAAAGCACGTTCGACGTATTGTGCTGCCTGTTTTAGCATATCGCGGCCAGCCGTTGCATCCATAAATGCCAAAGCGCCAGCAATGGTTTCAAACATGGCGGGTACATTATTCATGTGCAACAAGTCTTTGGTTTCCAGATAAGACGTCAAAGCACGCATACTCATGTTCAATGATTCGCGGCTTTCTTTGACCAGCGTTTCACCAGCTTCTTCCAGTTGGTGCAGGGAAATATGCAGGTTATGGAACGGCAACTTGCTGGTGCCAGCGATGTAGGAACGATCAAGCACAGTCAGGGCATTACCTGCATACAGCAGGGCATCCATCAGGTTATTGATTTCTTCAATATTGGTCATGTCACGCCAGCTTGAAATCTGGTTGGCTTGATAGGAAAGCAGGGTACCGGCATCGCCTAAGTTCAGCAGAGATAGGGTATTGGCCAGCTGATGCAGTTGTTCACCAATGGCAGAAAAACTACTGTCGATACTGTCGCCATGCTGCATGCTGTCAATCTTGTTTTTGATGTCGCTAATTTCCTGCTGCATCAATTCTGTGGTGACATGAATGGTGGCGCTATCGGGGCCATGCAGATAACGACCAAGCAAACTCGCTTGTGCATCACTAATCAGATAGTCATTCAAGCCCAGTTGCTGCCGCAGTTCATCGGCTTCTTCATGGTCACGGCAGGCACTTAATGTCAGTGCATCGGCAATATCCTGCTCGGTAGGCACAAATACTGCTGTATTGGTGACAAATTTTTGCAGGTTACGTTCAATTAGAATCAGGCTGCGTAAGCGCACGGCATTAAGGCCACAACTTTGCAGGTCGGTAAAGGCAGTATTGATGGCATGCCAGTAAAGCTCTGAGCTACTGCCAGCAGCCAGCATGCTGGTAAAATGGCCAACCAGCTTAATGGCTTGAAAGTCTAGCGCATTGGCTTGTTTTTTAAGCAAATGATTGAGCGAGGTTTTATACAATGCCAGCAGCTGATTCACCTGTGCTGGACTGATTTCCGGCTTTTGCAGGTTGAGGTTCAGATTGGGCAACTGAATAATACTGAGGTAGGGCTGTAAAAAATAACCTTCACGCAATAGCGGCTGGTCAAGCTCGGCATAAATACGATTAATGGAAGGCAACAGGAAATGTGGTAGCAGGTTTTCACGCAACACCACAAACTCCAGATAACGTGACAGCATCATCAGGCCTTCACTCACGGCGCCCAATTGCTGGTCGGTCACTTTGGTGGTATCGGCAACAATATGGTTAATAAGCTGTGAGGTGGCCTGAGCCAGCTCAATAGCACCTGCAATTTCTAGCAGGCTCAGCACGCCATGGATCTGACGCATGTTTTCGCTGGCCTCAGCCAGACCAAAGGTATTGCTGGTATCGTCAATATAGGCGCTTAAGGCATTTTGTACTTGTAATAGTGAGGCATCTATTTCCGGTTTAACAATATGAAGTGCAATGGCATCAAAATGTTGAGCGGTAGCAAGGGACATAGTAATAACATCCTTCCTTAGATCTTATTTGAGGTCGATGTATTAGCCGGTACTGGGTCAGTAACAGGGCAGTACAGGAATTGGGTATTTGGGGCGCAAATCCCCAGCAGAGCTGAAACAGGCACAGCGTGCCAGATATTTTAGCACCTGCTATAACATATAGTGTTTGGCACGGGACAGCCAGTAAAAAATCATGCTTTGCTGAAGTTTTTTAGGCCATTTGCAGTAATTTGCACAGTTTGTGGGCAGAAAACAGGTGTGCTGCATATTGGCGATAGAATGACTCTGGTTAGGCAATGGGCTACTTATTCAAATACAGTGCGCCATAAGGCAGGCATGCCATTTTTTTCGCTAAACTGATCCAGCCATTGCGCGTGTTGTTGGGCTTCATGATTTGAAGCTGCAATCACCGGCACATTAAAGCGCCCTGCAAACTGTCGATGCTGGGACAGGCCATCGGCACCGCTTTGATCCTCGCCCATATCCAGCGTCACCTGTCCGCCCGTCATGGCAAGATAGACATCTGACAGAATTTCTGCATCCAGTAATGCGCCGTGAAAGGTACGGTCGCGCTGTTTGATTTCGTAGCGTCTGACCAGTGCGTCCAGCGAGTTTTTCTGCCCCGGATGCTTGCGTTTGGCAATGGCCAGTGTATCGGTCACTTCAACGCGACTTTTTAGGGAGGGAAAGCCGGCTTTTAAAAACTCCCCTTCTAAAAAGTTCATGTCAAAGGTGGCATTGTGGGCAATGATTTCTGCACCTTGTAAATAGTCATTTAACTCGGCTGCAATTTGTGCAAAAAGTAGCTTGTCCTGCAAAAATTCATCGGTGATGCCGTGCACAGTCACAGAATCGCCCACTAATCGCTGCGGATTGATATACACATGAAACGAGCTGCCAGTGAGCTTGCGGTTGATCATTTCAATCACGCCGACTTCAATCACGCGGTCACCATCGGCAAAGCTAAAGCCAGTGGTTTCAGTATCCAGAATGAGCTGGCGCTTGCCGGACAGTTTTAGTGTGGCAGGTGTGCGCTTAATCCCGTTTTGCGGGTTGGCCTGTTCCAGTTGTTGTTCCTTGCTGTGCTGTTCTACCGCCGTTTTGGGTTCAACATTATCCACCCATTCTTCTTCATCAATCGTATATAACTCGTCAGGTTCCTGCTCATAAACCATGTCCAGACCCAATGGATCATGGCTTAACCAGTCAGGCTCCGGAGCAGCAGGATCGGTATCAGGTGTATTTGACTTTGAAGCAACTGGATTGTGAGTGGAAGAATTAGCGCCTGTGCCATTCTTAACTTGATCAGCACCCCGGTTGGCCAGCATATCAGCGCGCTCATTACCGGCATGTCCGGCGTGTCCCTTAATCCAGTGCCATTCAATGGTGCGGTTTTGACAGACTTGATCCAGTTGTTGCCACAGGTCGGCATTGATTACTGCCTTGCCATCGGCCTTGCGCCAGTTTTTCTTTTTCCAGCCAATAATCCACTCGGTAATGCCTTGCTTGACATAGTTAGAGTCTGTCCAGATGACCAGTGATTGTGGCACAGCACAGGCTTTAACCCCTTCAATCGCGGCGGTGAGTTCCATGCGGTTATTAGTAGTATCCGGTTCACCCCCACACAGTTCTTGTTCCTGTCCATTGGGAAGTTGCATATATACGCCCCAGCCACCAAGGCCGGGATTGCCACGGCAGGCGCCATCGACATACAACACAACTGACTGGGTTTGGGGATTATTCATGGCCTGCAACAGCTCCGCACGGATCAAGCCAGCAGTCTACCGAAGCCCAGTACAGAGGTAAAGCAAACCGGCAAAGCAATTGGACAGGGACAAAGCTACTAGATACAGAGAAAACATGGTCTGATTTAAGTCAACCAAAAGCCAGTAACTTTGTTAAACAAGAAAAACCGCAAGCAGGTTTTAGGCCATTTGCTTGCAATATCGTTACGATTGACTATTTTTATTTTCAAACTTTGTAAGTAATATGGCTAAATTGCAACATTCGCTGACATTCTGGCTGATAAACAGGGTTGGAGAGCCGAAGTAGTCTTCATACAATGTGGCGCTTTAATGTATGCGTTTAAACTGGGTGGTAGGAACAAGCTATGCAACATTCTGTAGAAACCGTTGAGCAAAATACATCTGGCTTTCAAGGTAAGCTCATGGCCCTGACGGTTGCCTTGCTGGCTGCCGGGATTGTGAGTGGTTGCTCCAGTACACCGCCCAAGAAAAACATGCAGGCCAAAACCAGCAAAACCATTGGTCATGCCAAATCGGGTCATCAAGAAGCCTTGCTGGATTCCGATAGTGTGGATTCGCTGGAATCATTGCTGTCGGCGACCGATATGGCGGCGGTAGAAGGCGACCGTCTGGCTGTATTGCGTCATGGTGATGTCTGGAAACGCATGCGTGAAGGTTTTCAGATGAATCTGAATGTACAAAATAGCCGGATTACGGCACAGCGTAGCTGGTTTGCCAGTCGCCAGCCTTATGTGAATCGCCTAAGCGCGCGTGCCAGCCGTTATTTATATTACACCGTGACCGAAGCAGAGCGCCGTGGCATTCCCACCGAAATTGCGCTATTGCCGGTGATTGAAAGCTCCTATGATCCGGCTGCGACCAGTAGTGCTGCCGCCGCAGGCATGTGGCAGTTTATTCCCAGCACCGGCACTATTTATGGCCTGCGTCAGAATTCCATTTATGATGGCCGCCGCGATGTGGTGGAGTCCACCCGCGCCGCGTATGAATTTTTAACCAGCCTATATAACCAGTTTGGTTCATGGGAGCTGGCACTGGCTGCTTATAATGCTGGCCCCGGTCGTATCCAGCAAGCCATCAATCGCAATGCGGCCGCTGGGTTGCCTACCGATTACTGGTCGCTCAAGCTGCCGGGCGAAACCATGAATTATGTCCCACGCTTTTTGGCAGTGGCACAGATCGTCAAAGATCCTGAGCAATATGGGGTTTACCTGCCCAGTATTGCCAACCGTCCGCACTTTCGGGAAGTTCAATTGCCTGGTGTGGTTGACCTGACGCTGGCGGCATCTATTGCCGGGTTAAGCTATCAGGAATTGTATGAGTTAAACCCCGGTTTTAGAAGTAGTTATACTGATCCGATGGGGCCAAATCGCCTGTTGATTCCAGCAGCCTTAAATGCACAGGTTGACCAGCGTTTACGCAGCATGCCAACCCTTGGGCAAACCAACCCCGGCCTAATGGCAAGCCTTGGTCCAGTGGGTGGCGCGGTCATTTTAAGTCAGGGTGGCAATACGCCCAATCGCAGTTTTAGTACCCAGCAGGCCGCTGCCTTGATGAGCGCAGGTACGCCCAATCGCACCAATACATCTTCCATGGGCTCATCGGTTAGCCCGCCTGTAACAGTGCGTAATTCTACACCTGCTAGCACCACTACCAGCACCACCATTACCACCACCTTAAGTAATGGCAAGAAAATGGTTACCACTACTGCACCTGTTACCCCGGTGATAACAGCAACTGTGCCTGCCACGGCAGCCACCAGCAAAACGGGTAACGTGCTGGCTATGAATACTCCGCGTAAACCCACACCCATTTCTGCCAATGCACTGGCCGCTTTTGCCAATCAGGCCGATATACCCAGTAGTCCGCGCATACCAGTGGCTGTAACCCCGGCTCGTAATATTCAGCCTGTGGGTGAGCCACCCTTAAGTAATGCCGAGCTGCGTGGACTGACCGCTTCAGCAGCAGTGGTTAACACTGCCGCAGGCGAGCCACAGCCAAGCGTTGAAGAAAAAGCGAAAGTAGTGGCCGAATTACAGGCGCTGGCACCTGCCGGAACCCAAGTGATTGATCCACTGGATGGCAAGATCAAGCTGACAGCTATTCAAACCAGCCAGTCTGTCGCCGATGCCAAGGGGCAGGAGCTAAAGATCAAGTATGAACAGCCGGTTCTGGTGACTCAGAAAAGCAATACTTCTGCTGCCAAACCAAAAGTAGAGCCAGTCATTGTCAATGCCACACAAAAACCGCAGGGTGAGCGTTCTGTACATGTGGTGCAGGCCGGCGATACCCTGGCCAATATTGCCACCCGCTATGGCGTGAGCTGGCGTGATGTGGCTAACTGGAACCAGATTGACCCTGGCAAGTCATTGTATGTCGGCACCACGTTGTACTTGTACAATGCCAAAAAACCGCAGCCCAGCCGTCCTACCAGCTATACCGTGCAGTCTGGCGATACCCTGACAGCCGTCGCAGAAAAATTTGGTCTGAGTAACCAGCAATTGGCTGATATGAACAATATGAGTCCTACCAGCAACCTGCTGCGTGGTGCTCGCCTCAATTTGGTGGACAATGGTAACAGCAGAAACACTAACGAACAGGAACAAACTCAGTCACGCAATGACAAGTCCAGTTTAGGCAGCAAATCTAGCGACAAAGTAGACACGGTCAACTATAAGGTCAAGCCGGGCGAATCAGTGGGTTCGCTGGCCAATCGCTATCAGATGAGTCCTGAAGAACTGGCATCGTTTAACAAGTTTTCTGCCAACAGCACCTTGTATATTGGGCAGACCATTAAAGTACCTGCCACAGCCGTTAATGATGCTGAGGAAAAAACATCTGCGCGTAACAGCAAGTCTTCCAGTAAAGAAGCTGCCAAAATTGATACGATCAGTTATACCGTCAAGTCGGGCGATACCTTGAGCCGGATTGCCAGCCGGTTTAATAGTAGCAATGATGAGCTGGCCAAACTGAATAAAATTTCGGCCACCAGCATGGTGATTGTTGGTCAAAAGCTGAATGTACCCAATACCGAAACCCCGGAGCAACCAGCACGTCCTACCAGCTATACCGTGCAGTCTGGCGATACGCTAACTGGTGTGGCGGCAAAGTTTGACCTGACGCCGCAGGAACTGGCCGACATGAATGATCTAAAAGCCAGCAGTAACTTACTGCGTGGCGCGACCTTGACACTGGTGAGTGATGCCAAGTCGGACAAGTCAGACAGCAAATCTAGCAAAAAATCGGCCAGCAAAAAAGCCGAAGCGGATGAGGTCGAGGTTGAAACCGTGAGCAGCAAGTCCAGCCGTTCTGGTGATACAGAACGCTATACGGTCAAACGCGGTGAATCGCTCAATAGCATTGCCGCCAAATATGACCTGAGCGTTGCTGAGCTGGCCAAAATGAACCAGTTATCCAGCAAAACCATGGTACAGATTGGTCAAAGCCTGACAGTGCCCAAGCTAACCACTAACTACACCATCAAACGCGGTGACACATTGATTGGGGTGGCTTCAAAACATGGAATGTCGGTTGATGATCTGGCCAAAATGAACCAGATTTCTCCTTCTACCAATGTCAGGATTGGTGAGGTGCTGGTGGTGCCAAATAACGGAAGCCGTAGCCTGTAATTTTTGACGAAGTGCTTGGTCAATCAAGTCACTGTTTTGAGTAAAGCTTATGTTACATCGCCGCCAGGATGGAATGGCAGGGTCTGACCAGCAAGGGAAGACCTTATTAAAACAACAAGGCTTATGGATGGTACTGAGCTTGGAGCTGGGACTAAGTCTCGGTTTGGGTCTGGCCAGCAGTCTGTCTACGGCTGCGCCAGTCCGGCAAAATTATATCAGTGCGCATGAAAAACCACTGTATGCCACTGCGCCCTATATGCCGTACGCCAATCCTGATGCGCCTAAGGGTGGCATGTTGTCCATGTCAGCCAGTGGCACGTTTGATAACTTTCAGACCTTAAATGGCAAAGGAACAGCGGCAGAAGGCACTGGCAATTTATACGACACGCTCATGCGGCGTTCGCTCAATGAAGCGGCGGTGAATTATCCGTTGCTGGCCAGCAGTGTCACCGTTGATCCTGATGACCAGTCCTATGCCATTTTTCACTTGAATCCCAAAGCACGTTTTAGTGATGGCAGTCCGGTCACGGCAGAGGATGTCGTATTTAGTTTTAATGCCCTGCTCAAAGATGGCGCACCCGGGTTGCGCATTTATCTGGGCGATATTAAAAGCGTGAAGGCGCTCAATGCGCTGGATGTGCGCTTTGATTATAAAACCCGTGACAACAGCGAAATCACCTCGATAGTGTCGGAAGTTTCTATTTATTCCAAAAAAGACTTTGTGGGTAAAGCCTACGACCGGATTATGGCTACCGCCCCGCTGGGCAGCGGGCCTTATGTGATGGACCGAATTGATGCAGGGCGCAGCATTACCTATAAGCGCAATCCGCAATACTGGGGACAGGATTTGCCCGTCAATCGGGGGCGTAATAATTTTGACTATATTAAATACGTGTATTACCGCAATTTAGATATTGCTTTTGAAGGCTTTAAAAGTGGCCAGTTTTTTTATCAAACTGAATATAAGGCTAGAAACTGGGCGCTATCTTATGATTTTCCTGCCGCAAAATCCGGGATTGTGCGTAAACAGAATTTTGTGACGCAAAATCCGGTTGCGACCCAGATGTTTGTGTTTAATACCCGACGGCCTTTATTGGCTGATATTCGGTTTCGGCAAGCGCTAACTTATGCCTATGACTTTGAATGGCTCAACAAAGCACTATTTTTTGGTCAGTATCAGCGTCTGCAAAGCTTTTTTTATAACAGTGATCTGGCGGCTACCGGCAAGCCATCAGCGGATGAGTTAAAGATTTTACAGCCCTTGCTGGCAAAACTAACCCCGCTGGAGCAACAGGGCATTTTGCAAAACTGGCACTATCCGATGAGTGATGGCAGTGGCTATAACCGCAATAATTTGCTGATTGCCCGTCAGATTTTACTCAGTGCCGGTTATCGCTATAAAGACGGTCATTTGCTAAACAAGCAGGGTAAGCCGATCCAGATTGATTTTATGATCAGTCAGGATGGGTTGCAGCGCACTATTTTGCCTTTTATTCGCAACCTCAAGCGACTGGGAATCCAAGTCAATCTGCGTCTGGTGGATGTGCCGCAATATGTTGAACGCACCCGCCGCTTTGATTACGACATGATTACCAGCGTTATTCCGCAATCCAGTTCGCCGGGCAACGAACAAATGCAGTTTTGGTCGAGTCAGGCCGCAGACCAGCAAGGCAATTACAACTTTGCCGGGATTAAAAATCCGGCGATTGACCAGTTGATTGATGGCCTGATCAAAGCGCCTAATCGTGATGTACTGCAAACGTATACCCATGCGCTAGATCGCAGCTTGCGCGCTGGCTATTATGTCATCCCGACGTATGGCAAGGTCGGCAACTGGATTGCCACGTGGGATATGTACGAGCAGCCCAAAAACCCGGCCAAATATGATATTGGTCTGGATTACTGGTGGGTCAATCGCAACAAGGCAGCGCAAGTGAATACTTATTTGTCACGGCAAAGCAAGCCTGCGCCATAAACAAGCCTGCTTATGAATAATTATATATAAGGAAAAGGAACCCGGAATGTCAGCGTACATCATCAGGCGTCTGTTATTGATCATTCCTACACTGTTTCTCATCCTGCTGGCCAATTTTGTGATTGTACAGCTTGCACCGGGTGGCCCGGTAGAGATGGCCATTGAACAGGCCAAGCAGGCACAGGGTTTGGGCGGTGCACAAGGGGAGGCGGGGTCTAGTGCCCAAGGCGCGCATTATCAGGGCGCACGTGGTCTGTCACCAGAAATGATTGATCAGATCAAGCAGCAGTATGGCTTTGACCAGCCTGCATCGACCCGATTCTGGCTGATGCTAAAAGGCTATTTAAGCCTTGATTTTGGCACCAGTTTCTTTAAGGACAAACCAGTTACCACCTTAATTGTTGAAAAAATGCCCGTGACAATTTCGCTGGGCTTGTGGAGTACTTTGCTGATTTATCTGGTGTCTATTCCACTGGGTATCCGCAAGGCACGTCAGCATGGCCTATTGTTTGATAAAAGCACCTCATTTTTGCTGGCAATTGGCTATGCCGTACCGACCTTTGTGTTTGCTGTGGTGCTGATTGTATTTTTTGCGGGCGGCAGTTATTGGCAGTGGTTTCCGCTACAGGGACTGGTGTCAGAAACCTTTGCCGACTTGTCGTTGCTGGCAAAAATTAAGGATTATTTCTGGCATTTGGTGTTGCCACTCACCACCATGACACTCGGTGGTTTTGCTGGACTGACCTATCTCACTAAATATTCCTTTATGGAAGAGCTGGGCAAGCAATATGTACTGGCTGCACGCGCCAAGGGCTTAACCGAAAACAAAGTGCTGTACGGCCATGTATTTCGCAATGCCATGCTGATTGTGATTGCGGGCTTGCCTGAAGCATTGGTGGGAATTTTCTTTGCTGGCAACTTTTTTATTGAAATTATTTTTAACCTTGATGGCTTGGGCTTGCTGGGTTTTGAAGCCGTGGTGCAGCGTGATTATCCGGTCATTTTTGGCACGCTGTTTATTTTTACCTTGATTGGGCTGTTATTGCGCCTGTTGAGTGATGTCATGTACCAAATGATTGATCCTCGGATCAGCTTTGAGTCGCGGGGAGCCAATCAATGAGTCAAATGATTAGTCCGATCATGGCTGCCCGCTTGCGTCGGTTTAAGGCGCATCGGCTGGGATATGGGTCTTTTATTTTGTTTATGATCATTTTTGTGCTATCGCTGGGTGCAGAGTTGATTGCCAATGACAAGCCTTTGGTGGTGTCTTATCAGCATAGTCTGTATTTTCCAGTAGTTAAAGCTTATCCCGAAACCAGCTTTGGCGGTGTTTTTGAAACTGAAGCCGAATACCATGATCCCGCCGTAAAACAACTCATAGAAAAAGATGGCTGGATGCTGTGGCCGCCGATTCCTTTTTCTTATCAAACGCCCAATATGGATTTAAGCGTTCCTGTGCCATCCCCGCCTAGTGCGCAAAACTGGCTGGGCACTGATGATCAGGGTCGTGATGTAGTGGCGCGGGTGATTTATGGCTTGCGTGTGTCTTTGTTGTTTGGCCTATTTTTGACGGCGGCTGCTGCGGTGCTTGGCGTGATTGTTGGCGCGTTGCAAGGCTATTATGGTGGCATGGTCGACCTGATTGGCCAGCGTATTCTGGAAGTGTGGGGTGGTTTGCCCATGCTGTTTATGGTGATTATTCTGGTGAGCCTGTTTACACCCAGCGTGTACTGGCTATTTTTAATTATGCTGTTTTTTGGCTGGCCTGCCTTGGTGAGTCTGGTACGCGCTGAATTTTTGCGTGCGCGTAATCTGGATTATGTGCGGGCAGCGCGTGCGCTTGGGGTGACTGATCGCGCCATCATGTTCCGCCATATTTTGCCCAATGCTCTAAGCTCCAGCCTGTCACAGTTGCCTTTTATGTTGACTGCCAATATTACCGCCCTCACTGCACTGGATTTTTTAGGTTATGGATTACCGCCCGAATCGGCATCACTGGGCGAGCTGTTATTGCAGGGCAAAAATAATCTGGATGCAGTGTGGCTGGCGCTGACCGGCTTTTTTACCATGGCCATCGTGCTGTCTTTATTGGTGTATATCGGGGAGGCAGCACGCGATGCATTTGACCCAAGACGTTAAAAGTCCAACTAAAAATTATGATGCTGAAATTCAAAATCAGGCTCGGTCTTTACTAAACGTAACGCATTTATCGATTAGTGCTGGCCAACAAACATTGGTGCAAGACTTAAACTTTGATCTACATGCTGGTAAAACATTGGCCATTGTGGGTGAGAGCGGTTCAGGTAAATCGATTTCATCATTAGCAATGTTAGGGTTATTACCGCCCAGCTTAAAGGTTGATGGTCAGGTTTTTTTAAATCAGCAAAGCTTGCTTGGTCTCAATGAGCACCAATGGCGACAAATTCGTGGTAAAAAAATCGCCATGATTTTTCAGGAACCCATGACAGCGCTCAATCCACTGCACAAGGTTGAAAAGCAAATTGGCGAGATGCTGCGGCTATCGGGCATGAGCAAAGCGCAAGTACGCAGCAAAGTCATTGATTTGCTCAATCAGGTGGGCATACCTGAGCCTGAAACCAAGCTAGCACGTTATCCACATGAATTATCGGGTGGCCAGCGGCAGCGCGTGATGATTGCCATGGCGTTGGCACAAGACCCCGATATTTTAATTGCCGATGAACCCACCACTGCACTTGATGTCACGCTACAAGCCCAAGTATTGAACTTGCTCCAATCGCTACAAGCCAGCCGAAATATGGCCATGATTTTAATTAGTCATGACCTAAATTTGGTGCGTCGTTACAGTGATAATGTGATTGTGATGCAACACGGTCAGGTCAAAGAGCAGGGCAACACCGAGCAGATTTTTGCCAATCCACAGGATGACTATACGCGGCATTTGCTGGATCAGGATTTTGGACAGGCATTATTGCTTGAGGACGTTGTACCAAATGCACAACCCATGCTTGAACTTGAGCAGATTGCGGTTCGATTTCCGCTTAAAACTGGGTTATTGAATAAAGTGACCGACCATGTGGTGGCAGTTGAGCCAATGGATTTAAACGTGTTGCAAGGTGAGTCGGTGGGTATTGTGGGCGAGAGTGGTTCTGGCAAAACCTCACTGGCATTGGCGTTGGCGCGCCTCATTAAAAGTGATGGCAAAATTGTACTGAATCAAAATCGTTTAGATCATTTAAATGAAAATCAGCTACGTCCCTTGCGTCCGCAATTTCAAATGGTGTTTCAAGACCCGTTTGGCAGCTTAAATCCTCGGCTAACCATTGAACAAATTATTGGTGAAGGCGCTGCCAAGCTGATTCCAAAAAAAGCCGAGCGTCGTCAGGCAGTGGAAAATGTACTACAAAAAGTAGAATTGCCCGCAGCGTTTGCTGACCGTTATCCGCATGAGCTGTCTGGTGGGCAGCGACAACGTGTGGCCTTGGCGCGTGCGTTGATTATGAAACCCAAGCTGATGATTCTGGACGAACCCACCTCGGCACTCGATCGTACCACCCAACGCGCTTTGGTGAATTTGTTGCGTCAATTGCAGCAGGATGAACAGATTAGCTATGTGTTTATTAGCCATGATCTGGCGGTAGTACGCGCCTTGTGCCAGCGCGTATTGGTGTTGCGGCATGGCAAGGTGATGGAATTGCGGACGACTGAGGCGTTGTTTAATGCGCCAGAAACGGAATATACCAAGGCATTGATTGAGGCGGCTTTGGGATAAGTTTTTCTTTAAAACTGAATTGAAAAAATACTTTGTATAGAATGCCAGTACTCAAGCTATGAAACTGGCATTCTAGTTTTATAATGCTCACTAATTAAAATTTATCTAAAAAATTGGAATAAAAATTAAAAAAATTAAATGCTTATCGTTAATTTTTGGTTCTATGATCTTGCTGTCAGGCTGCAATCAAATTGAGTATGCCAGCCGAAAAACGCCGCATTTAAACATACTGCTGGAGCAATCTTTACAGCGTTCAGATATGCAAATAGAACCTGAGTTTCGTGACCAGAAATTATTGCTGGATCTGGATGGCGATGGTGCGCTTGATTTGGTCAGGGTAGTCAAAAATACGATCAATCATAAAACTGGTCTGGAAATTATTTTTGGCAATCATCAGAGCGTGGAATACCTCATTGCTGGCAAAACATTGGCTGGACTTGATACAGATGATTTGTCTGTGTTTCAAACCTATACTATTGCGCCCAAGCATGAAAAATATGTTGATTTGAATGTTTCAATTGGTGAAAACGGAGATATTCCTGCCATGGAAGATGTGCCTGAAAACCAACTGGTTTATCTGGAGAATGATGGCATAGATATCGGGATGCTGGAATCGTGTGGTGGTGGCATTATTTATATGAAAAATAATCAATTTCACTGGATCCAGAGCAGCTAACTTTAGGGAAAATTAATCATGAAAAATAAAATAAGCCTTAAGTTGCTAATTTGTCTGGTTTTAAGTGGACCGCTACTAAGCCACGCCGCCACCTTCCAAATTAATGATGGCTCAGTGCTTTATGATGCTCAGCTCATTGTAAAAAACTGCGATTAAGAGGAATGCGCTGGTAGTGCTAAAATCATGCTGTTTAAAAAAGGCAATAAACGAGTATTTCAAACCTTGACGTCTAATGATTTAAACTTTTACCTTGATAAAAAACAACAGCCCAGTGTCAATGTTATCCAGTTATATGATGAACAAAGTCCGCTTATTTTTGATGACTTCAACTTTGATGGTCAGCAGGATTTAGCCATCCGTAATGGCAATGAAAGCAGCTATGGCGGCCCCTCGTATGATGTGTATGTATTTAACAAAACCCGTCAACAGTTTGTAATGAGCAGCGCCTTAACTGAACTGGCGATTGAAAATCTGGGCATGTTCCAGACTGATGCCAAGCGCAAACGTTTAATCACTTTTGCCAAATCGGGTTGCTGCTTTCATGTCACCTCAGAATATGCCGTCATCCCCAACAAGGGTATAAAACTGGTGCATGAAGTTACTGAAGATGCAATGGGCGGTGAACAGGTAAAAGTAACCACCAAAACTTATAATTTAAAAAATGGAAAATGGCGTACGATTTCAAAAAAATATCCCATAGACCAATACTACCAATAATTCAGTATTTCTAACCATCAGGAGCATTGCTCGTAGCGGCTTTGGTTGAGAAAATGTAAAAATGCTCACGCAGTCACTACTGATAGGGCTTTTAGCAGCGTGTTACTCTAAATCTTTATTACACATGATAAATAAAGAGATTGGTTATGGATGCAGGTCATGTAGAAGTCAGACATTTGACCCTTGAAGATATGTCAGAATTACAAGCTGCCTCAGAAAGCGTCTACATTAATAAAGAATTGGCAACGTGGGATGAAGAAACCACCAACACCTTGCTCACCAAGTTTCCTGAAGGACAAATTTGCGTTTGCGTTGATGGTAAAGTCGTGGGCTGTGCGTTATCCATGATTATTAATTATAAAAATTTTAGTGATGACCATACCTATAATCAAATTGTCACCAACTACGATTTTAGAAATCATGACCCCAAGGGCGATGTGCTATACGGCATTGAGGTATTTATCCATCCCGATTACCGTGGCTTACGCTTGGCACGCCGCTTATATGATGTACGCAAGGAGCTGTGTGAAAACTTAAACCTGCGTGCCATTATGGCTGGTGGACGTATGCCCAATTTTAAGTCGCACGTTAGCGAAATGAGTGCCAACACCTATATTAAAAAAGTAAAAACCAGAGAGTTACATGATCCGGTTTTAAGCTTTCAGTTGGCCAATGATTTTCATGTGCGCAAGCTGATGAAAGGTTACATGCCGGGCGATACCGAATCACACGAATATGCGACCTTGCTGGAATGGATTAATATTCATCACAGCGATTCGCTTAAACTCATCAACGCGCCACGTTCCAATGTTCGCTTAGGCTTAGTCCAATGGCAAATGCGCAGTAGTTTAAGCACCTTGCATAAATTCTTTGAACAAATGGAATTTTTTGTTGATGCCGTATCGGATTATAAAAGTGACTTTATTTTATTTCCCGAGCTGTTTAATGCGCCACTAATGGCGGATTTTAACCATCTCAATGTCACGCAAAGTATTCGTGAGCTGGCCAAATACAGCGATGATATTCGTGATAAATGCATTGAATTTGCCATTACCTATAACATTAATATTATCTCTGGCAGCATGCCGTGTATTGTGGATGGTAAGTTGCACAACTCCGGCTTCCTGTGTCGGCGTGATGGCTCGTGGGAGCGTTATGACAAGGTGCATTTAACCCCAGCAGAAACCCGCAATTGGGCGATGAAAGGCGGTGAGTCTATTAAGGTATTTGATACCGATTGTGGAAAAATCGGTATTATCATTTGCTATGATGTGGAGTTCCCTGAATATTCACGGTTATTGGCTGATCAGGGTATGAATATTTTGTTTGTACCCTTTCTAACTGACACCCAAAACGGTTATACGCGTGTACGTCATTGTGCCATGGCGCGAGCGATCGAAAACGAATGCTATGTGGCCATTGCCGGTGCAGTGGGCAATTTGGCAAAAGTCAATCACATGGATATTCAGTATGCACAGTCTGCTGTGTTTACGCCTTCAGATTTTGCTTTTCCCACCACAGGGATTAAAGCCGAAGCCACACCAAACTCTGAAATGACCTTAATTGTCGATATTAATATTGATTTATTAAAAGATTTACACAGCTATGGCAGTGTACAAACGCTCAAAGACCGTCGTCATGATTTGTATTCTTTATCATTAAAGCAATAAAATCAAATGATTGAAGAAAAATTAATGTGCCTTATCTATATAATGCGCATTATTTTTATTAAGCAGTGTATTCAAGCATTAATTTCAAATTAGACAGTTGTTCATGACCCTCAAGTTTTTGATTAATGTCGTGCAATAAATCCATGAAGCTCTGTACTCATGCCTATTTTTGCTCAGGGTTTTCATTGATATGCGCCAAGCTTTTTCTGAAATCATCACAATGCCTAGTGGGCTCGTCATGTTATTGCCCACAACACACACCGATTCAGTGCTTGCATGGTTGCCCAGCAATTGTTCGATAGGTACAGGAGAAATATATTTTCCTTTACTGGTTTTAAACAGGTCTTTAACGCATCCAGTGATAAACCAGTATCCATCAGCATCCATGGTGCCCATATCACCTGTTTTCAAAAAGCCATCTTCATCAAATGATTCAGCGGTTTTTTCAGCATCCTTATAATAACCCAGCATATTGGCTGGGCTTTTTACCAAAATTTCACCGTCATCACTGAGTTTGCACACCTCAAAGGACAGGCCTTGCCCACTGAGCCAAGACGTGGTTGCCCGAGACGGGTTAAAGGGGAATAAGCGAAATTTTCAGTCATGGCATAGGCTTCCTGCATTTCTATGCCTAATTTGTTGTACCAGCAATTACATTGGATGCTAGGGGTGCAGAACATTTATAAAATGGTGTTGCCCTGAAGGGATTTTTACACAGGAAACGATTAGACAGCAGGAAACGATTACACAGAAAACTATGCTGTCTCGTTGGCATGTTCTGGTGCCGATTCTGTATAGC
>SECL01000023.1 GCA_004173455.1 Moraxellaceae bacterium
GTAACGCAGACGGGTTTTGATGAGTCGATTTTAGTCATGATTTTTATTCCTTTATTTTAATTACTTGAATAATGATACTTCCACGGCTTGGAGTTTATCGCTTAATCTGATAAATGGGGAATAATTATCAATACTGCTTAGTTTTGATAAATTTTGATGGACTTTGATTTGCAATTTTTAATTAGCACCCTGAAAATAAAAGCATTTGCAGCTTTGATCTAACAATGATTTTTAGGTTCTAATATTAATTTTCTAAGCTTTATTAAGAAATTGTTTTATAATGTTATTTTGAATGATTGAAAATAATCAAAAAAACTGGATTACAAAAAATGAAACTAATGCGAATAATAATATTTTAAAATATGAAAAATTTTACACCTTAATAATTATTCCAATGATGCAATTCTTTAATGCCCTGCTGGACTGGGCACTTAATCCCGCCCATCGGGCAATCACCGTTCACTTTTCTGACAGCCACTTGAACCAGCAGGTTTTTTTACAGCGGATCAGCGGCAGTCATATGCTCAATGAGGGCTTAAACGCGCAGTTGCTGTGTGTGTCGGATCGGTATGATTTGCCCCTCAAGCAGTTTATTGGCCTACCGGTGGCGATTGACCAGCGCACTGATCATGGCCAGTGCTTCCGTACCTCCGGTATTATTACCGCCGCCAGTCAGGGTGACAGTGATGGAACATTAACTGCGTACACCTTAACGCTGCAAGACCCGACTGCCTTGTGGCACAAACGGCGCAACAGCCGGGTATTTATGAATAAAAGTGTGGTGGAGATCAGCCAGCTCTTATTTAAGGAATGGCAGACCAATAGTTCACTGTTTGCGCAATCGCTGACTCTGGAAACCAGTGGCCTAAGCCAGCCATACGATACCCGACCGTTTGTCATGCAGTGCAATGAAACAGACTATGAGTTTTTAACCCGGCTTTGGCGTAGTGAGGGAATTAACTGGCTGATTGATGAAGCACAACTGCTGGTGGCCAGCCCTTTTACTGCGCTCCAACCGCAGCAATTACGCCTAATTGATGACAACCGCCATTTTACCTCACTGCCCCGGCACACCATTGATTATCACCTCAATCGTGCTGTGGAGCAGGCCGACCATATTAGCCACTTTACGGCACAGCGTCAGGTGCAACCCAGCACCGTGCACTTACAGCACTGGCAGCCCAGACAAGGAAATAATCAGGAAAGCCAACACGCCAGCCTGCACCAGCACAGCAATAACCAGCCCAATGCCAGTCTGAGTCTGGAGCAGGCCTTTGCCTTAAGCCCGGCTTGGGTAGAAGACCTGACAGGAAGCGACGGCAGCAGCCCATCAGACCAGCAACAGCTGCACAGACTAAGTCAGAACCTGCGTCACTATTACGACTATGACAGCAAGCAGTTTATTGCCAAAGGCAGCGTTCGTGATGTCCAGACCGGCTACTGGTTTGCCCTAAACCGTCATCCGGAAATCGACAGCCATGCGCCTGACCAACGCGAATTTTTAATCACCCAAAAGCAATTTTATCAACACAACAATCTACCCAAGGATTTAAGTCAGTCGGTTGATGGCTTGCTAAATCAACGACAAGGGTATCCAGCGTTTCATGAAAAAATGCATCAGGGATGCACGCTTAGGCTAGTGCGCCGCAGTATTCCGGTCAAACCTGATTATAACCCGTTGATCCATACCGCCAAATCACACCCGCAACGCGCCCGTGTGGTGGGTGCAGCCGATGAAAGCATTCATGTGGATGAATGGGGACGCATCAAGGTGCAGTTTTTATTTACGCGGGCGCAGGATTACCAGCATAGCGGCGGCGCAGGCAGTAGCGGCACGGATCAGGACTCAGCCTGGGTTGATGTATTAACCCCATGGGCTGGCGATAGCAACAGTGACCAGAATTACGGCGCCCGTTTTTTACCCCGTGTGGGCGAGCTGGTGGTGATTGGCTTTTTTGAAGGAAACGCGGATCGGCCGTTTGTAATGGGTCGTCTTCATGAGGGCAGCCGCCTGCCCACCCAGTTTGACCATCGCGGCACCTTACCGCAGACCCGCGCCTTAAGTGGCATTAAATCGCAGGAAGTGGACGGCAGCGGGTTCAACCAATTGCGCCTTGACGACACGTCCGGCCAGATTAGCGCCCAGTTGCACAGCAGCCATGGCGCCAGCCAGCTCAATTTGGGCAATTTAAGTCATCCTAAGCAATCTGAGACCAGTGTAGGCCGTGGCGAAGGCTTTGAACTCAGAACCGACCAGTTTGGTGCCGTGCGAGCAGGCCAGGGGCTACTCATTTCAACCCATATCCAGCAAGACGCCAAAGCACACCATCTGGATGCCCAAATGGCCAGCGCCCAACTCACCACAGGCTTAAATGGCGCCAAGGCCTTAAGTGAACTTGCTGGCAAACAACACACTGATCCGCTGGATACATTCCCAACGCTCGAAAGCTTTTTAGCCGCCATCAAGCACATTGATGCCGATACCGCTGCCCGCTTTGAAAAGGCGGTGTTATTGCTCACTTCACCCAATGGAATTGCCCTCACCACGCCGGACCATATTATCCTGCAAGCCAGTGAAAATATAAGCAGCCATGCCAGTGGCTCCATCAACCTGAGTACCCAAAGCAGCATAATCGGGCATGCCAGTGACAGCATTAGCCTGTTTGCCGCGCAGCAGGGCATCAAGGCATTTGCCGCCAAAGGCAAGCTGGAATTACAGGCTCAAGGGGATAATCTGGAAGCCATTGCCCGTAAAAACATCAGAATCATTTCCACCGAAGACCGCATAGAAATTACCAGTCCCAAAGAAATGGTGGTTAATGCCGGTGGGTCGCAGCTGATGATTAATGCCAGTGGGGTATTTATCAAAACTGGCGGCAAATTTGAGAGTAAGGCGGGGCAGCATGTGTTTATGGCTGGACAGCAGATTAATGTGACACCTTTTGATTTGCCTAAACATGAATGTAATCTAAAAAATGATGATGCTTCTTCTCAAGGGAAAATTCTTTTAGAGATCTAACATGAAAAAAGGTTATTCAGTAGAAAATTTTAAAGAAATATTTTTAAATGCAAATTATATCTTATTTGATCCAAGTTTGTGGGTAGAAGCGCACTCTGAATTAAAACAACTTAATGTTCAGTATCATTTAATTGGTCTTGATTATTTTGGTTATGAGTCAGATACCCCAACTCTTATAAATCTAAATAGACTGAGTTTGTCATTAAAAGAGCAAATGTGGAATAAAATTGGAAAATATAAAACTACTAATTCTTTTAGTAGCTTCGATAAAATGAGTATGTTTCAAAATATAATTTACACAAAGCTCAATGAAAGTGAATTAATAGAATTACTGGTGAAGTTATTCATAATTAATAAAAGAAAAAATATTTTAAGAATACATGATTCTAGAGTAATAATGCATTTACCAATTATGCAAGTGGTTTCTGAAAAATTCTCAAGTGAGCTTATCTTTAAGATTAATTTTATTAAAAGAAATATTGATAATTGGTATATTAGTTTGGCTGGTAATTTTTGGCAGTTAGATTTTCAGAGACAATATGAAAATTATCCAAAGTTTGATATGGAAGATTTAAATAGTATATCAGAAAATATTAGAGAAATATTAGTGGAGGACGTGAGTGATAATTTAGACTCTATTTTGGAAAAACAATATAAAATTTTAAAGGAGCGAACCTGATGACTATGGGTTGCAAAAGATGTGATAAAAAAGGCGTTGCTATATTTTTAGCCAGATATTCTATTGGATCTCATAGTACATATGACATCACAAAAACGCTGCCAATCGCTAAAAAATTTCCAGCATTGCCAGATTCATATCACTATACCTTACAATGTTTGCAAAATGGATATTTGTATATTTATGATGAATTAGATAAAAGCTCCATACGAGCATTTAAGATAACGGGAGCCTACTATACAGAAGTAGATTTAAAGTATGCAGATGCAATAAATACAAGTTTTGAGAAAAAACATCAAGCTTGTATGCAAAATATTCAAAAGCTATCTAATGCAATGTTGGTTGCTATTCCTAAACCTGATGTTAGTAGATCGATATATATATCTTATTCGCCCTATAAATGGACTAAGAGTACATATGAGAATCATATAAAAAATAGTAAGCATAGAGCTCATATGAAAGAGGTAAAAATTGGGGCAAAAAACGAGAACGCTTATCTTCTAAATAATTTAAATTTAGTAGTTGCTAATTTCTCTGCTAAAAAAAATCAAAATCCTTTTGAATGGTCTCCAAATAAATTTTATAGCTATAAGGGCTTAGAGGATAGCATTATAAAAGAAGCTAATAAATTGAGTGGAAGTCATACACCCATTATTGTGCCAATACATGATCCTATAAATTTAATGGCTGATATAAGCTCACTTTTGGATCATTTGCAAATTGAACTAAGAAAGACTAATAATCGTAAACTTGCATTAGCAGGACTTATTAATCAGGTAAAATTTATTATTCAAGAATCTAAAAAAAATGAGGCAACGACAGCTTTTAATTCACAGATTTCAAGTGTTTTTGTTGAAGATACCGAACAAGTTTACAATACTAATATTCAGGACTATATCGAGGTAAAAACTTATAAAAAAACTCATGAAAATCCAATAATTCGTTATACATCAGCTCAGCTAAAAGAACTGGAGCGTAGGCAAAAAATAGCGACCGAAGATTTATGGGAAAAATATAATGATCAATTAGTTGAACCTGATATTCAGGATAAATTTTTAAAAAGCTTCGGTAATTTAGTTAAAAAACTTGATAGTGATTTACTCACTCCACTCGCTAAAGTTCATGTGGAGTGGTTAAAAAATACAGATACTAGTAATTATTTTCTCTACAATTTTGATAGTAAGAATATTACTGATGGTGTGAATTACACAGCAAGTATTACTAAGATGCTTGGAAACACTCAAGATAATGGAGTTTGCTTCTCATACTATATGGAGTTGCTAGAGGGTGACGTAGCTGACCATACCAATTATATTTTTAGTGCACTTTTATTCAATCAGGAGAAAAATAAAAAAGCCATAAAAAATATACAGTCACAATTTGATTTTTTTAATGGCCTTACTGGACCCGCTTGGGCAACATTTCTAGGCACATTAACCAGTGTCCAAGATGTAAAATTAGATAATTACGGAAAATCTATTGAATTATTTTTCAATTCAATATCAAAACCAACTACAAAAACTTTATTCGGGTCACTTCGTTCAAAAAACAAGACCCCTCCAAAAATAGTAAATAGTGTTGCTTTAGCTTTAGGAGCACATTATAAAAAGGCAATTGTTCCCATAAAGTTTAATGGAAACATTAAAGATTTTGTAGATGATTTAGCTGAGCAAATCCTGTTGCATAGTGGCCAGTCCATGAAAGGAGAAAAGTTAGCCAGCTATGTGAAACTACATTTACATCAACTTCAATTGGCAGGATTAAAAAACCCAAACGATCTGATAAATCATCCTGTTTTAGTGGCAATAGATTTAGATGATATTACCAAACTACATAAAGTTATTGATTCTTCCAATAGCGAGCGTGGGCCTAAAATGGCAGCATCTATTAAAGATATGGAAGAAATAAGACAGATTGTAAAGTCTAGAGCAGATCTAATCCTTAAACAACAAGGTAATCTGGCAACCAGTTTCGGAATTTTTACTGGTGTATTGCAAGGAGCAAGCACTTTTGGCTATTTTGATAGTTTGCTAAAAGATGGAAGCCGTGAGAATCAAATAAAATTTGCTGGTAGTTGGCTTGCTGGCGTGGGGGTAATGTCAGATATGGCTGAAAGGCGTGTTAGACAATCAATGATTAATTTATCAGAGCAACTGGCAAAATCCCACTTAAAGACAGCACAAAGTTTAGCACTTATAAAAAACGGTGGATTTATTATTTCTGCGGCTATCTTTGGTTATTTTGATGTAAGAAGTGGTGTAGAAGAATTTAGAGAATATAATAATCCATTAATGGGTAATTTATATTTGGCATCTGCGGCTTTAGGGGTAGGTGCAGCGTTTTGGTTCGCAGGTTCTGCGACTGCCGCTAGCACAGTATATGGTATTTTAGTAGCCGCTGTTTTGGCTGGAATAGGGCTAGCTATACTCTATTTTAAAAATAATGAACTGCAAAACTGGTTAAGAAAAACATACTGGGGTAAAGCAAATAATAACTCTACCCTTGAGTCCGAAATTAATCAGCTAAACGATATTATTAATCAATTAAATCAACAGGCAGCATAATCAATGTTTAACTTTCAGGGTGGCTTATTTTTTAAAGATAAAACATTGAGAAAACCCTTAAATACAGACAATGTAATGGCTGAGCTAGACCAAAAGTCTCCTATTAAAGAGCATGGACTCGGTGCGCAAAATAGTATTGTTCACTTTAATTCAACCTTTATAGAGTTTATTGACCGTTCCAGATTTTTTTATGGAATGGCTACTTTAACCTTTGTGCATGGTTTGATTTTTATTTCTGGTACTCTACTGTACTTTACATTTGAGGTGTTATTAAAATCCTCTATAACATATAAAGAAATTCCTTATTATCTCTTTATCTACATTGCTTTTTTACCACTACTAATATGGGTTATTTCTTTACTGAAAAAGGTAGTTTTTACCTTTAGTTATTTTCCAGTTCGGTTTAATCGCAAGAATCAGAAAGTTTATTACATGGATTCAAAAAAGATGGTTCATGTTTTTGACTGGCATGAGTTAGAGGTGAAGTTGTATCACTATGCACAAGATGTCTGCGAAGTACGCTTTTTTAAGTTAGATGATAATAACAATGTTGTTCAATCTTTTGTGTTACCTCATTCTGCGACCCGTTTTGAGTTGGATGAGGTGTATGCACATTGGGAATTTGTAAGAGCTTATATGGAAGAAGGTGCTGAAGAGCCTTATGCCAATATACTGGATTACTATCCCTATTTTTATAAAAAAGAAACCATCAAAGAAGCCTTTTATCGCACCTTAGTCATGTTTAGAAACCCAGATAAAGAAAATAATGAACATGATTTTGATGCCATGAGAATATATATGAAATTTTTTCCTATCTTTCTATTGCATGTTTTAGGGCGTTTAATTGCAAATCTGACTAACAGGTTGCCTAGGTTTGATCCTGATGTTGAAGCTGAATGTGCCGTACCAGCCGATGACCCTTACGATATCTATCGTAATCATAAACCCAGAATGAAAGTGCAACGATTCACGATGGGAGAAAAGCTTGTGCTTGCTCTTAATTCAATACTGGGTATTTTTATCAGCGTATTTTTTCTGCATATTATATTTCTGCTAAAAGGTGATTCTCTGCTGGATAGGCTTATCGCATTATTTTAGACGAAATGCGATTTAGATATAAACCTGAATCGTGCCATTAAAAATTACATGACGCTATAACCGCATTTCAATGCCCTGATCCGCCAGATAGCGTTTGGCTTCGGGAATGGTGTGCTGGCCAAAGTGAAAAATACTGGCAGCCAGTACCGCATCAGCACCACCTTGTAAAATACCATCGGCCAGATGTTGCAAGTTGCCCACACCACCCGAGGCAATCACAGGAATATTCACACTAGACGTGATTTGCTTCATTAATCCCAGATCATAGCCGGCTTTAGTGCCATCAGCGTCCATACTGGTCACCAGCAATTCGCCCGCACCCAGATTGGCCATTTTAATCGACCAGTCTACTGCATCAATGCCCGTCGGCTTGCGGCCACCATGAGTAAAAATTTCCCACTTGTTGTCGCCCACTTTTTTGGCATCAATCGCCACCACAATACACTGCGCACCAAAGCGACCAGAGGCTTCACCTACAAATTCAGGGGTAAACACCGCCGCCGAGTTAATGCTCACCTTATCGGCACCGGCATTGAGTAACTGGCGGATGTCATCCAGCTTGCGCACGCCACCCCCTACGGTAAGTGGGACAAACACGCTTTCGGCCATGCGCTCAACCGTGCGGTAGGTGGTATCGCGGCCATGGTGGGTTGCCGTAATATCCAGAAAGGTAATTTCATCGGCACCCTGTTCGTTGTAGCGCCGTGCCACTGCTACCGGATCGCCTGCATCACGGATATCAACAAACTGCACGCCTTTGACCACACGGCCGTTATCGACATCAAGGCAGGGAATAATACGTTTGGCCAGCATAGCAAGTTCCAGTCAGGGCAAAGCAGGGATAAAAGATGAAATCAATGCAAGACGCACACAATGGCGGCATAACACGTTATTCTAAGGGCTGTATTCTAGCAAATTTGACCAGCAAAAAACGCACAGGCAGGGGATTTATGTCAGTTTATACCACGGTGATACTCAGCGAAATCCAGCACCTCGCGCAGGCTTATTCATTCCAGATTACGGGTCTGACGCCCATTCAGGCCGGAATTGAAAATACCAATTATTTTGTCAATACCGACAGCGGGCAGCAACTGGTACTGACCATTTTTGAAGAAATGAACCTGATCGCCATTCATGAGCTGATTCCTTTATTGACCTATTTAAAGCAGCAAGAGTTGCCGGTTGCTGCGCCATTGGCAGATCATACTGGTCAGGTGATTCATTTTATACACAACAAACCCGCACAACTGGCACCCCGTCTGACTGGCCAGCCGCCCATGCAACCCACGTTGCAACAAGTGAGTGCCATGGCCAGCACGCTGGCGCAGTTGCATGTCACCTTGCATAGCTATCCCTTGCACCGCGATAACAACCATGGGCAGATCTGGTGGCAGCACACCAGGGATGAACTATTACCCAGCCTTAGCCAGCCGGATCAGGCATTACTACAGCAGGTTTTTACCCGGTTCGCTGTGGTGCAGCAGCAGTATCCGGATCGTCCGGGTGGCCTGATTCATGGCGACCTGTTTCGTGACAACACCTTGTTTGATAGTGAACAGCTCAGTGGTTTGCTGGATTTTTCCGAGCTGGCCTATGATGAGCTATTGCTGGATATTGCCATTTGCCTCAATGACTTTTGCAGCCAGTGGCCGAATGTGGTACTGGACAATGACAAAGGCCAAGCGTTTATCCATGCTTACCATCAGGTGCGGCCATTAAGTCGGGATGAACAACAGGCCTTGCCAACTTATCTGGCCATGGCAGCGTGTCGTTTCTGGTTGTCACGTCTGCAAGTTCAGGCGCGTAACCAGCAGGAAGCCCGCAACGGTGAGCATATTTTGCAAAAAGATCCTGCCGAGATGCGAGCCATGCTACAGGATCGCTTACACTCGCCTTTTGTCGTTAACACGGTGGACTAATCCGGTATGCGTTATCAGGGACAACTCATTGAATGGCACGATGATCAGGGCTATGGCTTTATTCAGCCTATGCAGACAGCCTCGGCAAAACCTCAGCCGGAACAGCGGATTTTTTTGCACATCAAATCATTTGCAAAGCGCGGTCCACGGCCACTGGCAGGTGCCCTGCTGGAGTATGAAATCGCCCCGGATAGCAAGGGACGCTTAAATGCCCAACGGGTGAGTTATGTGCGGCGTCAATCAGCCAAAGCCAGCAATGTCTCGACACGCCATCAATCCAAAGCGTGGCGTGGCTGGGTTATTACGTTGTATGCTGCGTTTATCATTGCCCTGCAACTGACCCACCAGTTGCCAGTCTGGGCGATTGCGATCCCGCTGCTGCTCAGTGCATTAACGTATCTTGTTTATGACATGGACAAAAAAGCAGCCCAACAGGGCAGACAGCGAATTCCTGAAAAAAACCTGCATCTGCTGTCTTTACTGGGCGGCTGGCCGGGTGCGCTTTTGGCACAACAAAAACTGCGCCATAAATCGGCTAAGGTAGAGTTTTTACAGATTTTTTGGGTTACTGTAGCGTTAAACTGGGTTTTGCTAATCATCGTGAGTATGCCGCTGGTTCGGCAGTTTTTCTAATGATGCCTGTAAAATAAAAGCGCACCTGAATCCAGAATGCGCTTTTAAAAATTGTATCTCTAAAAAAACACCTATCAAACGTGTTCTTCATCCAGCAGCAATTGCGCTTCACGCAGGTTCAGGCTGCCTTCATAAATGGCACGGCCAGTAATCGCGCCCAAAATGCCTTTTTTACCCTTTAGATTGCGAATATCATCAAGGTTGGTCACACCGCCAGAGGCAATAATCGGCAAGCCGCAGTATTCGGCCAGTTGCACGGTTTGCTCCACATTCACGCCCTGCATCATGCCATCACGGGCAATATCGGTGTACACAATGCTGGACACACCCGCATCGGCAAAACGCTTGGCCAGATCAGTGGCCTTAATATCCAGCACATTGGCCCAGCCATCCGTCGCTACCATGCCATCTTTGGCATCAATACCCACAATAATATGTCCGGCAAATTCCTTGCAGGCCTGCTCGACAAATTCAGGTTCTTTGGCCGCTTTGGTGCCAATAATCACAAACGATACGCCTGCTTCCAGATAATGCCGAATGGTATCCATCGAACGAATACCACCACCAATCTGAATCGGTAATTCAGGGTGTGCATCGGCAATCGCTTCTACTACATTCTTGTGAATTGGCGTACCAGCAAATGCACCATTCAAGTCCACCAGATGCAAACGGCGTGCGCCTTCATTGACCCAGTGCGTTGCGGTCGCTACAGGATCATCTGAAAATACCGTATCATCTTCCATGCGACCCTGTTTTAGACGCACGCACTTGCCGTCTTTTAAATCAATTGCTGGAATAATTAGCATGGCAGACTGTCCTCAGTATTAAGCAAATATATCGTAAGCAAGAAGTGTACATACAGGAAACGGCATCAAAGTACTGCAACAAAACATACAGCCTAAAACGCCTAAAATCAGAACGCTTAAAACAAAAACCCTTAGAAAGAATACAGGAGTTTAAATATCCCACTCTACAAAGTTCTTAAGCAGTTGTAACCCAACCGTATGACTTTTTTCTGGATGAAACTGTACCGCAAACAAATTATCCTGTGTGAGGGCGCAGGTAAACGGCTGGCCGTAGTCACAGGTTGCTGCGGCAAGCACAGGATTTTTGGGCTGCACATAAAAACTGTGTACAAAATAAAAGCGGCTATCCTGTACAATATTACGCCACATCGGATGGGCAGGGTCAGACTGCTGAACCTGATTCCAGCCCATGTGTGGCACCTTAAGCCCGGCCTGATCGGGAAAGCGCAGCACTTCCCCCTCAAAAATCCCCAGACAATTTACGCCGCCATTTTCCTGTGAACGCTGCATCAGCGCTTGCATCCCCACGCAAATCGCTAGCACCGGCTTATTAAACACCGCCTGTTTGACCGCCTCATCCACATGCACATCCTGCATACCAGCCATACAGTCACGCATGGCACCCACGCCGGGAAACATAATTTTGTCAGCGCGTGCAATCACCTTGGGATCATTGGTCACATCAACCGTGGCACCCACAAACTCCAGCGCCTTGGCCGCCGAATGCAGGTTGCCCATACCATAATCCAGCAAGGCAATCCGGGGACTGGTCTGGCTCATTTACAGGCTACCTTTGGTGGAAGCAATCGTACCAGCAGCACGCGGGTCTAGCTCACAGGCCATGCGCAGTGCACGGGCAAATGCCTTGAACACACTTTCAATTTGGTGATGGCTGTTTTTGCCTTTGAGGTTATCAATATGCAACGTCATCAGCGCATGATTCACAAAGCCCTGAAAGAACTCCGAAAACAAATCAACATCAAACGTGCCAATGCGCGCACGGGTAAATGGAATATCCATAAATAAACCCGGACGGCCAGAAATATCTACTACCACACGCGACAATGCCTCATCAAGTGGCGCATAAAAATTGCCATAACGACGGATGCCCTTTTTATCACCCAGTGCCTTGGCAAAGGCCTGACCCAGCGTAATCCCGCAGTCTTCTACCGTGTGGTGATCGTCAATGTCCAGGTCACCCTTGCATTCAATATCAATGTCGAACAAGCCGTGGCGTTTGATCTGGTCAATCATGTGATCCAGAAAAGGCACACCGGTATTGAGTACCCCTGCGCCTGTACCGTCCAGATTGACGCGTGCGCGAATTTGCGTTTCACTGGTATTGCGCACCACTTCACTGACACGTTCCGCCATCGACAAAGCTCCCGAAAAACAGTAATTATAACGTATTCTCTGGCGGTAGGGTGAAGCCTTTGCTAGAGTTAATTCATTCAAAAGAACCTGTGGGAGGCTGCCATGCCAATTACCATTCATGCGTATTCCGAAATTCAGGATGACGAACTGCGTGATCAGCTCAAGCGTTTGTACGATACCAGCCCTGAATTTGGTGATGGTGATGATGCCGTACAACAACTGGAAACCGCCATGCAACAGGGCAGCCAGATTTATACGGCTGAGTTTAACCAGAAAGTGATTGGCGCGGTCTGGGTGAGTGGAGAGGATGACACGCGACTGGTGCATTATGTGGTGGTACATCCGTCCAACCGAGGCCGTGGTGTGGCTGAGCGCCTGATTGAAGGCGTGTGCGATGCCGAGGAGCAACAAGGCGTCAAGCATTTTAAGCCAGGCTGTGGTGCCATTCACCGTTGTTTGTCACATCTGGGTAAGATTTAAGCGATAGGTTGGAATTCTGTTTAAAAAAAAGGCATAAGAATGCTTTTTGTTGAATAGCACTTGACTTGACCCGGCTATTTCTATTTAATTCACACCCATCGGCGCGATAGCTCAGTCGGTAGAGCAACGGATTGAAAATCCGTGTGTCGGCGGTTCGATCCCGCCTCACGCCACCATATGCGTAAGACCTGTAGTCACATACAGGTAGAAAAACCCCTAGAGTTTTAAACTTTAGGGGTTTTTTGTTGTGCTCAATCATTCAATCAAATTTTAGTCAGGTTGATGTTTTAATCCTTACCTTTCAGCCGTTTTTTAATTTTATGTAAGGTGCTGGTTTCAGCTTTAGGATCAACTAGCTGCTTGCGTACCAGTGGCAAGCCCACACTGACCTCAAGGCCGCCATCGGGATGATTGCGTGCATTGACATAACCGCCATGCAGTTCGGCAATCCGTTTTACAATGGCAAGCCCCAGTCCGCTCCCTTGGGTGGTTCGGGCACTATTACCGCGTACAAACGGCTGCATCAGTGAGTCAATGTCTTTTTCGTCCACACCACTGCCACTGTCCCGCACGGTAATAATAATATAAGCCCCCAGCAAGCTGGCAGATAAATATACAGGTTCTGCGCCATAACGCTTGGCATTACTGACCAGATTACCAATCATGCGTTTGATGGACAGGCTGCGCAGGCAAATCTGCGGCAACAATTGGGGCTGGTAAATAATTTTTAAGGGCTTGAACTGAACAATAATTTCCTGCATCAGCGCATTAATATCGGTGATCTGTTCCTTTTCATCCGAGCCATCACGCATATAGGAAATAAACTGGCTCAAAATGGCATCCATGTCATCCACATCATAAATCAGACCCTGTTGCAGGTCTTCATCCGGCATCAGCTCAGCAGTGAGGCGGATGCGGGTTAATGGCGTGCGCAGGTCATGTGAAATACCAGCCAGCATGATGGTACGTTCCTGTGCGGCCTGTTGCAGGGTATTGATCATGTGGTTAAAGGCGGAATTGACCTGGCGGATTTCAATCGGGCCGTGATTGGTTTCCAGATACGGCGCCTTACCGGTCTGGGTAAAATCACGTGCTGCATGTTGCAGGCGAAGTAAAGGGCGGTTGAGTTGGCGTACCAAGGTCAAAATAATAATTGAGGTGAGTAGTGGAATGCCCAAAAGCCACGCCAAAATCAGCTCGGCACTGTATTCAGCATAAAAATCCAGTGGCTCGCGCACCCAAGCCTTGCCCAGTGATGGATAATAAATCCAGATTTGTGGCGAGGGCTTGAATTCAAAATAAACCGTGACCGGTTCATTCAGCTCACGTGCCAGTTCTTTTTCCAGCCGCCCGGTAAAAAACTCGGCAATCACTTTATCGCGCGGGGTGGGAAATTCGCTAGGCTCACGAATAATCTGCACGCCCACCCGTTGTTCCAGCCAGTCATGCAAATCAAAAGCAAACGGATCTTCAATCACTTGCAGGTCAGTTTGTTCCAGCAGATCCAACTCAATGGCCAAATAACGCGCATGCTGGCGGATTTCAGGCAAATACAAGGTACGCCAGAAAAATGCCAGCGACATGAACAAACTAAAAAATACCACCACCGACACCAGTGCAGTGGTGCGCATGGCAGTGGAACGCGGCTTGATTTTATCCAGAAACAGTTCCCAGCCGGTACGTGGGCGTGGCTGATAGGGCGATTCTAGCTCGAGTGCTGATTTGTCAGGATTTTGCTGAGACTGATTAAGGGAGTTTCGCGTTTGCTGTGGCAAGATTTGCCATCCTTTTTATCAATTTTCCGGCGTAAAGCATTTAGGCTCAATCTGGAATACTGCTCGGATTATCAGTATTCCGGTTAAAACAATACCTGTTTTCAAAGCATTTGCTGATGTGTGCGTGGCTTATTCAGCACCATCGGGAACAAACACATAACCTACACCCCATACGGTTTGTATGTAGCGTGCGCGTGCGGGATTTTCCTCAATCAGGCGACGTAGACGCGACACCTGTACATCAATGGAGCGTTCCATGGCACCCCATTCGCGGCCACGTGCCAGATTCATGAGTTTATCGCGGGTCAAGGGTTCACGTGGATGCTGCACCAGTGCTTTAAGTACTGCAAACTCGCCAGTGGTCAGGGTGACCACCTGACCTTCACGGGTGAGGGTACGGGTAGATAAATCCAGCGCCCATGGGCCAAAGCTCACTACCTCAACCTGCTGGCTGGGTGCGCCGGGAATTTCACGCACTTGGCGACGCAACACGGCACGAATACGCGCTAACAGTTCATTGGGGTTAAAGGGCTTGGGCAGATAGTCATCAGCACCGGCTTCTAGACCAGCAATACGGTCGCTATCACTGCCCCGTGCGGTGAGCATAATAATCGGCGTGTCGATATTGCTACTGCGCAAACGGCGGCAAATGCTAATGCCATCTTCAACCGGCAGCATGAAATCCAGCACAATCAGGGAAAATAATTCACGTTGCAACAGACGATCCATCTGCGTGCCATCATGGGCGGTTTTGACCACAAAACCCTTGTCTTCTAAAAAACGCTGTAGCAGGGTACGCAAGCGGACATCATCATCAACGACCAGAATTCGTTCAACCCGGTCTGCTTCAGGGCGTAGGAGTGGCTCTTCTGCAGGCACAACGAGACTCATGTTTGACTCCTTTGCAGATCTATCTTTCAGATCCGGTCATATTATAAATGCTATTAAATACTGAGTAATTGCTTACATTTAGGGCAAGATGAGTAAAAACACAAATAGATTCAGGCAATAGATACCAAATATATACAGGTTAATCTACTAAAATAATCATAAAAGGAAAATTTGCGATACCGCCGTTAAAAAAAGGCCATATTTCAATCAACTAAATATAAATAACAAGCTATAAACAGCGAGGTTTTGCCTGTATTGGAATGACCTGATGGGTTTGAGAATAAAATTTAATAAAGCGTATTCAATTGAAGGGTACAGCACGTATAATCGCCACTTTCATTTTTGTCGTGGAAACGTTGTATGACTGAGCTGGTTCAACAACTGGCAAGCGAGCTTGCGGTTCGTCCTGCCCAAATTGAAGCGACCATTCGCTTGCTGGACGATGGCGCCAGTGTCCCCTTCATTGCACGTTATCGCAAAGAAGCCACCGAAGGGCTGGATGACACCCAGTTACGTCAACTGGAAGCACGTTTGGTTTATCTACGCGACTTAAATGAACGCCGCCAGAAAATCATTGATTCTGTCCGTAGTCAGGACAAGCTAAGCGATGAGCTGCTGGCTCGCTTAAATGCGGCAGCGAGCAAAACAGCGCTTGAAGATTTGTACTTGCCCTATCGACCCAAGCGCACCAGTAAGGCTGCCTTGGCGCGGGAAGCTGGTCTTGAACCGTATGCCTTAAAAATCTGGCAGGAACAAATAGATCCCGCAGCAGCACTGGCCGGTTTCACCGCAGCAGAAGGCACCGAAGAACGTTATCCCGATGTGGCCAGCCAACTCGAAGCAATCCAGCATATTTTGGTGGATCTGTGGGCGACACGGCTTGAGCTGAGTGAACAGTTAAAGCAGGGCTTTGCCGCCAGTGCACAACTGGTGAGCCGTTTGGCGGGTGAAGAAAAACGCGACGTGGGCAAGAAATTCCGTGATTATTTTGAATCCAGCGAGAGCTTGGCCAAGTTAGCCAATCATCGGTTGCTGGCCATGTTGCGCGGTCGGCAGGAAAATGTACTGACCTTAAAAGTAGACGGTGAAGATGCGCCGCGTCTGGCTGATATTTTTAATGACTTGCAGTTAAATGAGATTCAACCGGAAGCACGCCAGCAGTTTTTAAAGCACAGTGGCGAATTGCTGTGGCTGGGCAAGTTGCGTCCGCATTTTGAGCATTCGCTACTGACGGAAAAACGTCTGGCCGCCGAAGCAGATGCCATGAAAGTATTTGCCGAAAACCTGCGTCATTTACTGCTAGCGGCACCCGCAGGCGGCCGCTGCACGCTAGGGGTTGATCCCGGCATCCGTACTGGCGTCAAGCTGGCAGTGGTGAATAGTGCCGGTGATGTGTTGACACATAGCGTGATTTATCCGTTTGCACCAAAGAATGATACTGAAGGCGCACTGATTGAGCTGGAACGCTTGTGCCGTGAGCATCAGGTTGATCTGGTGGCGATTGGTAACGGGACAGCCAGCCGTGAAACCGAAAACCTGCTGGGTGAGCTGGCCAAACAGCATCCCGACCTGAACCTGACCCGTGTGACTGTGAGTGAAGCCGGTGCTTCGGTTTATTCCGCCAGTGAACTGGCGGCACAGGAATTGCCAGAGCTGGATGTGTCGATTCGCGGTGCGGTGTCGATTGCCCGCCGTTTGCAAGACCCGCTGGCCGAGTTGGTCAAGATTGATCCAAAATCCATTGGTGTGGGTCAGTATCAGCATGATGTCAACCAGACCGGATTGGCGCGCACACTGGATGCGGTGATTGAGGACTGCGTGAACGCAGTGGGTGTGGATGTCAACACTGCATCACCGGCTTTGTTATCACGCATTGCAGGCTTGAATAAAAACATTGCCCAGCAAATTGCCGATTACCGCAGTGAACATGGCGTGTTTAACAATCGCCAGCAACTCAAAAAAGTACCGCGTCTGGGCGACCGCACTTTTGAGCAGGCGGCTGGTTTCTTGCGCATTCAGGACGGTGACGCCTTGCTGGATCGTTCCGCCGTGCATCCGGAAAGTTATCCGTTAGTTGAAAAAATTCTGGCCAAGCTGGGCAAAGGTCTGGATCAGGTACTGGGTAAGGCAGATAGCCTGTCTGCGATTAATGCAGAAGAGTTTGTGGATGAGCAATACGGCTTGCCCACGGTACAGGACGTGATCACTGAGCTGTCTAGACCCGGCCGCGATCCACGTCCTGAGTTCCGTACGCCCAAGTTCCGTGCTGACATTCAAACGATGGCAGATTTGACCCAAAACCTGATTTTAGAAGGGGTGATCACCAACGTGACCAATTTTGGCGCGTTTGTGGATATTGGCGTGCATCAGGATGGCTTAATCCATGTATCCGAATTATCCAGCCAGTTTGTCAATGATCCACAGAAAATTGTCAAACCCGGCCAGATTGTTCAGGTACGCGTGATGAGCGTGGATGCCGAGCGTAAACGCATTAGCCTGAGCTTGCGTTTAAATCCGGAAGAAAAACCGGAGCGTGCACCCCGTTCATTCAACAATGAGCAACGCAAGCAGGGCAAATCAGCATCTAAAAAACCCGGTGAGCGTCCAGCGCGTCGTTCCGAACGACCCGCAGACAAAGCGCAAGACAATAAGTCTACCAAGCCAAGCGAGCCAAAAATTGGTGGGCTAGGTGCGCTATTGTTACAAGCGGGTGTGAAAAAATCAGGCTAACAGCTTGGTGCAATCACTGGTAAAAAATAAGCAGCACGGTTAAACGGCTGCTTATTTTTATTGCTGAGCTTTAAATGATCACTAAAGATCATCACTACATTTTTTGGCCAATCATTTTTAAAATCCTAATCCACAAACAGATCCTTGGCCAGTTGGTCTGCATGTTCAGGTGAGCAGGCATAGCCTGAAAAATCCTCAATCCCAGTGCGCTTTAGTACCTCTTCATCCAGCAAAGTTTGTCCGCTGATGTCGCCTAAGCCGCCACTTAAAACCGCATAGGCTGCATCAGCCATAATGTCTGGTTTACGACTCATAAGACTTGCGGCATCTGCGCCAATGTTTTCACTCACTGCGGCCGTATTAATGAAAGTCGCAGGCCATAAGGTATTACAGCGGATGCCATCATCTTTTAATTCTTCGGCCAGACCTAGCGTCAAAATAGTCATGCCATATTTTGATAAAGCATAAGGAGCGTACATGCCCAGCCAGTGCGGTGCCAAGTTAATGGGTGGGGAAAAACTTAAAATTTGAGCTGCTGCTGATTTTTTCAAATAGGGTAAGGCATGATGTGCGGCAATAAATAGGCCACGATGATTTAAGGTTTGAATCAGGTCATATTTTTTGACGCTGGTACTGGCCACATTGCCCAGATGAATCGCACCTGCATTATGAATCAGGATGTCAATACCACCAAAATGCGCTGCCGCTTTGGCCAGTGCTGTGATCATTTGCTGCTCATCACGCACATCGACCTGCAACGGCAAGGCCTGACCCCCGTGCGCTATAATTTCCTGCGCAACGGTATGAATGGAACCACCCAGTTTAGGATGTGGCTCAGCCGATTTAGCAGCAATGACTACATTGGCGCCATCTTTAGCACAACGCAATGCTACCGACCGTCCAATCCCCCGACTGCCTCCAGTAATAAAAATGGTTTTACCCTTTAAAGAAGTCATCACGTACCCTTTTTTGCTGTGTTAGTGTGTTATTGCATCGAGTGAGCCTGTGCCAATCCATCATGCATGAGCACAGGCGTTTTACCAGTTTATTGAACTCATTTACTCGCCAATATAAGCTGGATGTTGTTTACTGGGCTGAATAATATTTTTGCCCGCCGTACCAAAACCTTGCTGATAACGCTGTTGTTGACGGCGTTGATGCCGTTGCCAGCGCTGTTTAATGCCCGGTACATGGCGTGGAATATTCGCCAATACAAGATTTTTTGGTACTAATAGCAGGGGATACCAAGGCCAGATAGTTTTTTCAACCCCCAACAGTTGTAGTTTGTGTTTTCCCAGAAAATACTGGCTGATGCTTAAGCGTTTTTGATACTCCCATTGCCGCTTTAAGGGCTGAAAGTATTTGTAGTGTTTCGACAGCGGTTCTTCCGCCAGTGATTTACCCAGTGCTTGGCTAGTCCAGTCCGGTGGGGATTGGGTCAGCATGGTCTGGTACAGCAATACCAGACCTTCGACTTCGGTGTCGGGTAGCCATTGTTCATCCACGCCCATGAGCCAGCCCATATATTTCCAAAAATGCATTACGGCTTTGGATTCGCTAGAGGTTGGAAAAATTCCTAGTCC
This sequence comes from Moraxellaceae bacterium, assembly GCA_004173455.1. Lineage (GTDB taxonomy): Bacteria > Pseudomonadota > Gammaproteobacteria > Pseudomonadales > Moraxellaceae > Alkanindiges. Next base: position 19,552 of record SECL01000023.1, read on the forward strand.
GCGTAAGCCCAGCAGGAACAGGCTACAAAACGCAAGATTGGTTGCCGCCATATCAATCTGGCAAATCGGCAAGCCCCATTGTTCCGCCTGCCATTGCTGTTTTTGCTGTAAGTTGCGTCGCACCAGTGCATGGATCAGGCGGACATGCAGGGTGGTTTTAAAGCCCTGACTAAAGCGCTCTAAGCCGTTGATTGCAGTGCAATCCATCCACCATTTGCTAGTTTCTGCCAGACGTTGCGAAGCATTTTTATTTAAGGCTCCTGTCATGACCAAAGCCTGATTAAACCCAGAAAGTAAATAACCTCCCATCAAGGCCATATCCTTTAAAATATAATTGGCATTAAGCCCCACCGCCTGCATAAATTGCTGTGCCATTTCAAGCTGCTGTGGATCGAGCCATTCTGGTGTGGTTTCAATCACGCTAAACAATTCGTAGAGTGCAGAAGGGCATCCGTCAACACAGTGCTCAATGCTGGTCAAGCCGTGCTGTAAGGCTTGGTCAAACTGTTGTTTACGGGCTTTGGAGTCTGTTTCACAAATCCACGCCACCACGTTATCCATCAATGGATCGCCTTGCCACAAGCCATCAAGTAGCGCCTGTGTGCGTGGTTCAGATGGTGCGATAGAGTGTCCAATGAACTTGGAAGCTGTTTTGGTAAGTACAGCATGATACTGCCGTTGTTTAAACAGGCGAGCACGAGTGGGCACAGCACGAGCATGGATTGGCGTAATAGGATCAGGACTTATGGGCAACATATTGGCATTCTTAGCAAGAGCAATGCTTATACCATATTATGAATATTTATTCGTATTCAAGTTTATTTTTCAGTTTTATTTTAAATAACTGTTTATAAAAATAAAAAAGCTGCATTCTTTTTAATGGAATGCAGCTTTTTTGATGTTTTTTTTAAACAATACAGCTTATTTCAATACCGGAACACGCTGTATCAACTGTTCCAGTTAGGCATAATCAGCTGCCAACTTACCAGTGTTCACCGGGAACCAGACGGGCAAAGGCACGCTGCGCCAGATTGAGTTTGCCGGCTTTTTTGTTCTTGCTGTCGCCCAAGGCTGCTGTGGAGCTGGGGAATAGCTGATAACCCACCGACATCACAAAATCGTTGAACTTAGGCACTAGTGCGTAGCTGACAGCAGCAAAGGTACCCACTTTGGTGGCAATACTTTTTGGTTTTTTGATGATGGCTTTTGCCACCATGTCTGCTGCTTGTTCAGGCGACAGGGTAGGCACATACTTATACATTTTGGTCGGTGCAATCATTGGGGTGCGCACCAGCGGCATATAAATGGAAGTAAGCTGGATGTTATGCGCATGCACTTCCGCCGACAGGCAACGGCTAAAGGCATCTAACGCCGCTTTAGATGCCACATAGGCGGAAAAGCGCGTGGCATTGGCCAGCACACCAATCGAGCTAATATTAATGATATGGCCGTTTTTACGGTTAATCATGTGTGGCAATACGCTTAAAATCAAACGTACGGCACCAAAGTAATTGAGTTGCATGGTGCGCTCAAAGTCATGGAAACGCTCAACCGATTCTTCCACTGCGCGACGGATTGAACGTCCGGCATTATTGACCAGAATATCAATATGACCCACTTCCGCCAGAATTTTCTGCGCGCATTCATCAATGGACTGCATGTCATTGAGATCACAGGGAAATACAGACGCCTTGCCGCCAGCCTGTTCAATTTCCTGCTGTACTTCTTCGAGTTTTTCACGGGTACGTGCCACCAGCAATACGTGAGCACCTGCGCCCGCCAACTGCTTGGCAACGGTTAAACCAATACCACTGGAAGCCCCAGTAATCAAAGCAATTTTATCCTTAACCACTTTGGGTAACATCTTCTGAATCTGGCTGGCCATATTTAAGTCTCTTTCAAAAAAGCAATATAAAAAAATCCAGGCATTTATGTAGTTTTGCCTAAATACATAGTTATAAAAAATTCAAAAAAAATATACACCTTTCGTCGGATTAAAAAATAAGCTAATTAAAATTAACTTATTGAAATTTTTATATTTTATATAGTGAGTGTAGAGTAATTATTCTAAAAAAACGTACAAAAAACACTCGAGTCTTTACTCTATTCTGCGCTTGCCATACATTTTTAATACGTTTAGAAGACAAATCCGATTAAAAGGCCCATTTAAACCGACCTAATCGCAAGGAGAAATGTGATTTTTAATAAAATTATGACTCCGCGTCATTGCTTTACACGAGTGTTGCCATAAATCCGCTATACTATGCGCCAAATTTGTTCCAATGTTTTTTGCTTAGCGTTTTTATTCTAGTGATTTAAGTGTCGTGAGTGGGTTTTTACGACCAAGAAGTACTTCAGGAGTCCTACGTGGCCCAATATATTTATACCATGAACAAGGTATCCAAGCTGGTTCCGCCCAAGCGCGAAATCCTCAAGGATATCTCTTTATCATTTTTCCCCGGTGCCAAAATTGGTGTACTGGGTCTAAATGGCGCTGGTAAGTCCACCTTGCTCAAGATTATGGCTGGGGTAGATAAGGACTTTAATGGCGAGGCGCGTGCCCAACCCGGCATCAAAATTGGCTATCTGGAGCAGGAACCGCATCTGGATCCGGCCAAGGATGTGCGTGGCAACGTAGAAGATGGGTTGCGTGAGCCTTTGGATGCGCTGGCACGCCTCGATGAAGTGTTTGCCGAATACGCAAGCGACAATGCCGATTTTGATGCACTGGCCAAGGAACAGGAAAAGCTGGAAGCCATTATTCAGACTTGGGATGCGCACAACCTGAATAACCAGATGGAACAAGCAGCCGATGCTTTGCGTTTGCCGGCTTGGGATGCCGATGTCAATAAGCTATCCGGTGGTGAACGTCGCCGTGTGGCCTTGTGCCGCTTGTTGCTATCCAAGCCTGATATGCTGCTGCTTGATGAACCAACCAACCATCTGGATGCCGAATCAGTCTCGTGGCTGGAACGTTTCTTAAAAGACTTTGCCGGTACGATTGTGGCGATTACCCACGATCGTTATTTTCTGGACAACGTGGCCGAGTGGATTTTAGAGCTGGATCGTGGCCATGGCATTCCGTATCAGGGCAACTACACCAACTGGCTGGAGCAGAAAACTGCGCGTTTAGAGCAGGAAAACAAGCAGGAAGAAGCTTTTGCCAAAGCCCTAAAGCACGAGCTGGAATGGGTACGCAAAAACGCCAAAGGCCAGCAAGCCAAATCCAAAGCGCGGATCGAACGCTTTGAGGAATTAAACTCACGTGAGTTCCAGCAACGCAACGAAACTGCTGAGATTTACATTCCACCTGGCCCACGTTTGGGCAATAAGGTGATTGAAGTTGAAAATATCAGCAAGTCCTTTGGTGACCGTTTGCTGTACGAAGGCTTAAGCTTTAGCGTACCGCCAACTGGAATCGTCGGAATTGTTGGCCCCAATGGCGCGGGTAAAACCACCCTGTTCCGTATGATTACGGGCGAAGACAAGCCAGATACCGGATCTGTGAGTGTCGGTGAAAGCGTTAAGGTTGCCTATGTTGGCCAGATGCGTGACACCTTAGATCCCAAGAAAACCGTATGGGAAGAAGTGTCTGATGGGCTGGACATTATTACCATTGGTGAATATACCACGCCATCCCGTGCCTATATTGGCCGCTTTAACTTTAAAGGGCAGGATCAGCAAAAACGCGTCGGCGAGCTATCCGGGGGTGAGCGTAACCGCCTGCAACTGGCCAAAACCCTGCGTCAGGGTGCCAACGTCATCCTGCTCGATGAACCCTCCAACGATCTGGACGTCGAAACCCTGCGTGCGCTGGAAGAAGCTATTCAGGTGTTCCCCGGTTCGGTGCTGGTAGTCTCGCATGATCGCTGGTTCCTTGACCGGATTGCCACCCATATTCTGGCGTTTGAAGATGAAGGGCCACAGTGGTTTGATGGCAACTACAGCGAATATGAAACCTATCGCAAGAAAATGCTGGGCAATGATTCGGGGCCAAAACGTGCCAAGTACAAAAAAATTGGCGGCTAAGCATTCCTAAGCCTTGCAATGTAAATAGCGTTACCAAAACCTCAGCCAGTGCTGGGGTTTTTTAATGGAAGAAGCTATTCATGTAAACAATTATTATGTTTATCAGTGAAATGATAAGCGGTGCAATTTTAATCAGGGCTTGTTTTATACTGAGATGAAATCAACCCGAAACAGTGGACTATAACAATGATGAACACACGACAAATTTATCTTTCCAGTCTGGCATTACTGCTGGGCAGTAGCCTTTTTTCAACGGTAAGCTATGCGGCCACTGAACTGTCAGATCCTGCCTTGCGCCATGAAACAGAAGCCAATCCGGCCAAGACCGACATTCCTGAAGTGCTGGATTGTCCCAAGGATATGCGTGATGCAGAGTGTACCCGCTTACAGTATGAACGCTATGCCAATCATACCGATCGTTCGTATGATGAGTTTCTGCGCAACGAAACCACCAACCCTTTACGTAATCGGGTGATCAAACAGCCTTTACTTACGCAGCCGCTCGATAATCCTAGTTCACCAAAGGAACCTCGTCCTGATCTCAACAATTTCATTAAACAATTGCCTAACAGCTTGCCGCCAACCAGTCTAGGTACGCAACCTTAACTACAGGATCATTAAGGGTTAAATGTGCGCTTATTGGCATCTCATAAATAAAGTGTAATATTGTGTAGCTTTTATAAATGATTGCCGCTATAATGCGCCACGCACTTTTTTCGTTCATCGCCTGAACATCTTATTGATTTACGATTGCGCGTTTACAGTCCACAGGATGACTATTCTTCGCGCCTCTCATCTCTAGTCAGTCTACACTGACCACCTTATTTTCAGGCTGCTGCCGTAAGCTGTTGTGCGTATATTGCATCGTCTTTGTAAGCCTAAGCCCACTGACAAGAGTCAGATTCCTGCTTTGCTGCCTGATGCCGATGTCTATTTTATGACTTTATTGGAGCGCCCAACATGGGGCGAGACTCTCTATGAGCAATACTTTTGCTGATTTTCCTTTAGCTGAACAATATCAAAAAGCCCTGAACGATCTGGGCTTCACTGCACCTACAGCTGTTCAGGCTGCAGCTATTCCTGCCGCATTAGACGGTAAAGACCTGCTGGTATCTAGCCAGACTGGTAGCGGAAAAACTGTTGCCTTTTTATTGCCAACTTTAAATCCTCTGGCTGATATCAACCAGTTGCAGTCTGCCAAAGACCGCGCCAAAAATATTACTGCACCGCAAGTGCTGGTACTGTGCCCAACCCGCGAGCTGGCACAGCAAGTCAGCCAGGATGCGATTGCACTGGTGCGCCATGTGCGTGGCCTGCGCATTTCTACCATTGTTGGCGGTATGCCATTTGGTAAACAAATTGCCCAGTTAAAAGGTGCTCAAGTCGTCGTGGCTACTCCGGGTCGTTTGCTGGATTTGGTGAATCGTCGTCAGTTGAGCCTGCAAGAAGTTGATGCACTGATTGTTGATGAAGCCGACCGTATGCTGGATCTGGGTTTCTCTGAAGACCTTGAAGCCATCAGTGATCTGGCAAGTGGCCGTAAGCAAACTTTAATGTTCTCTGCAACATTTGCTGACCGTATTATTCGTCTTGCTGAAAAGATGATGAATTCGCCTGAGCGCATTGCCATTGAAACTGGTTCAAGTACCAACGTAGATATTGAACAGACTCTGCACTGGACTGATGGTTTCGAGCATAAGAAAAAACTGCTGGCGCACTGGTTAAGTGATGAAACCATGGATCAGGCTGTCGTGTTTGCAAGCACGCAGGAAGATACCGACATGCTGGCTGAAGAGCTGGCCGAAGCGGGTCATTCGGTCGTTGCATTGCATGGTGCCATGCCACAAACCGTACGTAATCGCCGCATTAAGACCCTGCGTGATGGTCGTGCCCGTGTTCTGGTTGCTACTGATGTTGCTGCCCGTGGTCTGGATGTTCCTGGTATTAGCCATGTGATCAACTTTGGCTTACCCATGAAAAATGAAGACTATGTACACCGTATTGGTCGTACTGGTCGCGCCGGTCGTAGTGGTCGTGCCATTACTTTGGCGTTGCATCGTGAGCGCGGCAAAATCCGGGGTCTGGAAGATTATTTAAGTGCCCGTCTGGCGGTAACTGAAATTCCTGGCCTTGAGCCAACCCCACAGGCAGAACGTCCACGTGGCGGAGCTGGCCGTAATGACCGCGGTGGCAATGGCCGTGGTGGTCGTCCGGGTGGTGGTGGCCGTCGTTTTGAAGGCGAATCTCGTTTCGGTAGTGGTGATCGTTCAGATAGCCGTCCAGCGCGTCCATTTAACCGTGATGGTGGTGACAGCCGTCCAGCACGTCCGTTTAACCGTGAAGGTGGTGAACAGCGTCGTAGCTTTGGCAATAGCGAAGGTGGCGAGCGTCGTCCATTTAACCGTGATGGTGGTGATAGCCGTCCAGCGCGTCCGTTTAACCGTGAAGGTGGTGAACAGCGTCGTAGCTTTGGCAATAGCGAAGGTGGCGAGCGTCGTCCATTTAACCGGGAAGGTGGTGACAGCCGTCCAGCACGTCCGTTTAATCGTGACGGTGGTGAACAGCGTCGCAGCTTTGGCGGCAATGATGATAACCGCGGCAATCGTGTTGATTACCGTAGTGAGCGTCCTGCTGGTGGTGACCGTTCAGATAGCCGTCCAGCGCGTCCGTTTAACCGGGAAGGTGGCGAACGTCGTAGTTTTGGCGGTGGTGATCGTTCAGATAGCCGTCCAGCGCGTCCGTTTAACCGGGAAGGTGGCGAACAGCGTCGTAGTTTTGGCGGTGGCGAATCTCGTCCGCGTCGTGAGTTTGGTGGCGAGCGTAGCTTTGGTGCTGCCGATCGTGCGCCAAGTGTTGAGCATAAAACCCGTCGCTTTAAAGAGCAGGCTTATGCCAACAAAACCCGCGCTAACAACACTGATGACTAAATCAGTGCACAAGTGGTCAATTCATTTGCCTTATCACTGATTTGTCACATGAGTTGAGCTAAAAAAGCCGGAATGATTCCGGCTTTTTTTATGCGTGTTTTTTTAAGTGTCGCGCGCTGAAGTGTTGCCCAATTTTTTCATGTTGTCGATTGGGTCAATACGCTATACTATGCATAAAACAGCGGATTCGCTATCAGGCCGTTATGGGCTGGCTAATAAAGTTAACAAGGACAACAAATGCCTTATCTTTTTGTATTTTTAGTGGGTTTAAATGCCGTTTATCTCGGCTTTCAGCTGTTACAGGAAAAAGAACCTTCGGTGTTACCCGAGTTTCATATCCAGCAAGCTGAGGTGTATCCAGAAACTATTCAACTGGTGGAAAAATAATAACTTATTCGTATTAAATTCGACAGATCACCTTAAAACAAAAGCACTACGTTCCCTACTTATCGTGCGTTATAAAGTATGATAAAGTCCTTTTTTTAATATTTTGTTACGGATTATTGTGCGCATGGTTAACCCCCAAAATCGGACACAAGATTCGCAAAGCTTAAATCGTGACTTGCTCATCGAAGTCAAAGATCTGGTTTTTTATCGGGGTGAACGTTCTATTTATCAGGGTGTGGACATGCAGTTTAAGCGTGGGCAGATCACTGGCATTATGGGACCTTCCGGTACAGGCAAGACGACTTTATTGCGTCTGATTGGCGGACAATTGGCACCAGACAGCGGACAAGTGCTGTTTGAAGGACAAAATATTGCCAGTCTTGGCCGCCAGCAACTGTTTAAAGTGCGGGCGCGCATGGGCATGCTGTTTCAAAGCGGGGCACTTTTTACTGACATGACTGTGTTTGAAAATGTAGCCTTTCCCTTACGGGCACATACTCGCTTGCCTGAGCACCTGATTACTGAACTGGTGGGACTGAAACTTGAAGCCGTTGGCTTGCGGGGTACTGAGCAACTCATGCCCTCGGCGCTTTCCGGCGGTATGAACCGCCGGGTGGCGCTGGCGCGTGCCATTGCACTAGACCCAGACCTGATCATGTACGATGAACCTTTTGCCGGACAAGATCCGATTGTGAAAGGCGTACTAACCCGTCTAATCCGTACTTTGCGTGAAGCACTGGGGCTGACCACCATTATTGTGTCGCATGATGTGAATGAAACCTTGTCTATTTCTGATTATGTTTATGTGGTGGCCGAAGGAAAAATTATGGGTGAAGGCACACCGGAACAGCTAAAAGCATCATCCTCTGCGTTTGTACAACAATTTTTAAATGGTGATGCAGAAGGGCCGGTTGAGTTTCAATACAGCCAGACTCCGTATCTGGAAAAACCTGAACAGAACAGACAGGCAAGCGCGAAACAGGGAGAATTTGTGTGAATCCGGTGCAGCGTCTAGGACGCGCCGTTATTGAACGTATTGAGGGCGTAGGGGCAGCCATGCTACTACTGCTGCGCACCTTAATGGCAATTCCTTCCCCTCGTGGTTTTGGCCTGTTTATCGAGCAAATGTACCGAGTTGGGGTGTTATCGCTGCTGATTATTACCGTCTCCGGTCTATTTATTGGCTTGGTACTGGGCTTGCAACTGTATTCCATTTTGATCCGGTTTGGCAGTGAATCCATGCTGGGTACTGGCTTGGCACTCACTTTGTTGCGTGAGCTTGGCCCTGTGGTGGCTGCGCTATTATTTGCCGGTCGTGCCTGTTCCAGTATTTCGGCTGATATCGGCTCCATGAAAGCCTCTGAGCAACTGTCCAGTATGGAAATGATCGGGGTTGATCCTTTACGCCGTATTGTGGCACCACGCTTATGGGCAGGTATTGTCAGCCTGCCACTGTTAACCATCATTTTTTCCGCAGTAGGTATTTTGGGCGGCAAATTTGTGGGTGTGGACTGGCTGGGCGTCGATGAAGGGTCTTTTTGGTCCAGTATGCAAAGTTCGGTGAGTTTTACTGATGATGTGCTCAATGGCGTGATTAAAAGTGTGGTGTTTGCGATTACCTGTACGTGGATTGCGGTTTATCAAGGCTATGCCTGTGACCCCACTCCTGAAGGGATTGCCACTGCGATTACCCGTACTGTGGTTTATTCGTCCCTGTGTGTGCTGGGACTTGATTTTGTTTTGACTGCGGTCATGTTCGGAGGATTGTCATGAGGACACGAAGCAGTGAACTCACCGTTGGTGTTTTTGTGATTGTGGCGGCTGTTGCCCTATTTTTTCTGGCCATGAAAGTGAGTGGCTTGCTGGGCAATAACTATGGAGATACCTATACGCTCACCGCACAATTCAATAATGTAAACGGTTTAAAACCACGTGCAAAGATTACCATTAGTGGCGTCACCATTGGCCGGATCACCGATATTCATCTTGATCCCCAAACCTTACAGGCTGAAGTGGTGATGGAAATAGACAGTAAAGTCAAAAGCATTGATGACGATGCGTATGCAATGGTGGCTACCAACGGTATTCTGGGTGAAAAATACCTGAAAATTGTGCCGGGTGCTGGTGAAAAATACTATAAGGCAGGTGACAGGATTACCCAGACTCAAGGTTCCATGGATATTGAAGACCTGATCAACAAGTTTGTGACTGGAAATGCGGGTGCCAATAAGACTGCATCCACAGCGCCGGCGGCTTCTGCGCCAGCCGCATCAACAGAGGGTTTTGCAGAAGGATTTTAAGGTATTTGACCCTTTGTATTGCTCTCTTGCGCGCCTACAAGCTCATGCTAGAGGTTGACCTTTGCGGTTGGCTCCTAGCATCAGCTAAGCGCAAGGGTTGATGATGAGAAAAGGCTAATAATGTGAGTAGTGTATGAATGTCACAAAGCTACTGACAAAACAGGATGAGGAACAAGGTTTAATAACATTAGGCTTTATGCCTATACTGATTTTAAACACAGTTGTATTTTAAAATAGAACCATACAAGCAATTTATTAAAGATTAAACACAGTCCCGTCAGGCAACGTCCGTTATTCTGGATGTGCCTTTATCAATGAGAGGAATGACATGAAATTTAAAGTATTACCCACGCTATTGAGCAGCAGCCTGTTGGCTACCATGATTGCCAGTACCAGCGTTCATGCTGCGGTTGAACCAGCACCTGTGTTTGTAAAACGCATTTCTGACACGCTGGTTGATCGTTTGGTAAAAGAACGTGCCAATTATCAAAAAAATCCCGCCGTGTTGAATACTATTGTCAAAGAAAATGTTGAGCCTTATGTGGATTTTGAAGGCTTTGCCCGTGGTGTTATGGGACAGTATTTTCGTCAAGCTACCCCAGCACAACGTGCTAGTTTTACCCAAACTTTCCGCCAAAGCCTGATTCGTACTTATGCTAAAGGACTGGCCGCCTATAATAATGAAAGTTATAGTATTCGTCCATTTACACCGAGTCGTGATCCCAGCAAAGCTGTGGTCAGCATGGATTTTAAAACCAGCAATGGCACTATTCCAGTGACGTATCAACTTATTCAAAGCGGTAATAGCTGGAAAGTACGCAACGTGTCCTTAAACGGCATTGATATTGGTCTGACGTTCCGCAACCAGTTCTCGTCCACTGTACAAAGCAATAAGGGCAATCTGGACAGTGCTATCAAGAACTTTACCCCTTCTGCTGATGCTTCAGGCAGCCATTAATAATGGTGGCACAGCTCAAGGTACAGGATCAGGTTTTGTTCGTTACAGGCAGCATTGGATTTGACAATGCGCCTGCCATCTACAAACAAGGTTTGAACCTGTTGCAACAACAAAACCAGTGGCCGATAGCGCTGGATTTGTCAGGCTTAACTTCTAGCAATACCATTGCACTGGCTGTATTTGTGCAATGGTTGAGGCAGCGTAAGGTAGGGCAAGGATTTTATTTAAAAGAAGTGCCGCAAAAGATGCAAGCCATTATTAAGGCATCCAATCTTGCTGATGCCTTATATTAATGATGCATATTGACGATGATCACAACACTTTATGTGTTTGTGGGATTTGGACAATGTTAGCAAACAGTTGATTGAATATATTAATGTTAAGCGATAAGGTAAGGGTAGGTTTTAACCTACTCTTACGCGTTTTGAGCTATCGATTTTTTTAATTTTAGGTGCGTCCTGTGCCAATTCAAATGAGGTAGCACGCATCATTAACGGCTGAATCAATGGTGAACTGAGCATGCTCAGCAATTGCCGTGCTTTGGCAGGATTTTTGGCAGCGGGATTAATATAGCCGCGCAAGATAATCTGTTCAGCAGACACTCGCAAAAATTGATCATTAGGTCGCAGCCAGTTGTCCAACGTGACAGCACATTGCACTTGCTGGTTACGTGCCAAACGCCAAGCAGTCAGCGAATCCTGCGTGCTGATAAACTTGGTGCCCGCCGGTACGCGAATCACGTTTTTCAAAAAAATCTGGTTGACCCGATTAGAGCTGACCGGAATCGCAATGGTTTTAATATTGGACTGAGCAATTGTATCCTGAGCACTGACGCGTTTGGCCAGATACTGATTGGGACACCATAAAACCACCTGACTGGCTGCCACAATCTGGCTATTCTTGGCCAGAAATTCATTGATGTTGTTTTTGCCCAGTTGTGGGTTTTCAACAAACATCATCACATCGCTGGATAATTTTTGCTGATTCAGGTCTTTATAAATATCGTTGTTAGAGCGTGCTGCAATAACCACATTGGTATTTAACTGCTCATTGAGTCGTGGCTTGATGGTTTGCAAGGTAGGGTAAAAACTATTGGGAATGCTCACAGACAGGGTGTCCACTGCCCAGGCCGAAGCTGTGCTTAGCATGATTGCAAATACAGGTGCAATACGTCCAAGGAACTTCATGACCACGTCCTACTTTGTTAATTTATGTTAACCATTGTAGCCCTATTTTTACAAAATACTACTATTAATCTGTAAGAGTTAAATCCATTTCTTAGCACGAAAATAGATTAAGGGACCAATAAAGAACAGTGATACCAGAAAAATCACCATCAGAAAACTATAATGACCGCGTGCAAAAGGCAAACTATCGGTATTCATGCCATAGATACTGGCAATCAGCATCGGTGGGGCTAACATGCTGGGGAGAATGGAGAAGCGGCGAATGGTGTCGCTTTGTTCGGTATTAATAAAGCCTGAAGTAGTATCAAGCAGGAATCGGACTTTTTGATATAAAAAGCTGTCATGCTCGACCAGTGAGCGCACATCTTCGGTCAACTCACGCACATCAACATCATAAATGTGGCTGCCCAGTGCGCGGGGACGGCTTAAAAAGGTCAGCACGCGGCGCAAGTCGATCAGGCATAGCTGGGCTTTTCCCAACACATCTTCCTGCTGCGCCAGCCGGGTTACCATATCATCCAGATCCAGTACGTTTTCCCGATGGTGATTGTTGAGTACTTCGGTCGAATATTTTTCCAGATCACGATGCACGTCTTCCAGAATGTCAGCCAGTTCATCTACTTTGGCTTCCAGCAAGCCCAGCAAAATCCAGATCGGGTCTTTGTAGTCAATCTCGTAATCATTGCGGCGCGCGCGGGCACGAAAAGCACGAAATGAAACCAGTTTTTCACCACGCAGGGTATATAGGCGCTCTTTGCTTAAAATAAAGGCAACGGTTTGTGCCGTAGCAAGGATATGACTGTTGTCCTCGTCTTCGTTGTCCGCTTGCAGGCTTTTGTTTTTAGACAAAAAATAGGTGCTAATGTGCAGGATGCCGTCATCATCACGGTAGTAGCGAGCAGAGGAAGAAATATCTTCCAGTGAGCGAATGGTGGGCAGATTCTGGCTATAAGCTTCTTCAACCCATTGCTGTTCTTCCTGCGTTGGGGCAATCAGGTCAATCCAGACCAGTTCCTGCTCGAGGTCAAAGCTACCCCGGACGGTGGTGTCCTGCAAGCTGCCGCGCTCGGTGGCAAAAAAAGCTTCGAGCATACGATAAGCTCCCTTGCGCGAAAATAATGATCAGTTAAACAGCGCTTAAATCTGAGGTCTATTCTATTCATCTATTTGAATAATGGGCAGGGGGCAATTGGGTTTTTTAGCAAAAAATCTTGCCATTTAGCCTGCTTTGCAGTGAATAGCCCTGCTGTTTAGGCCTGTGCCAGTACCAGACTTTGAATATGCTGTACACCTAAACTGTCCAGTTGGCGATGCATGGCTGCCAGTGTACTGCCTGTAGTGATGACATCATCAATAATCAGGACTTTACGATAAATCACGCGGCATTGCGGAGGATTCAGATAAAACGCATCCTGCAAGTTGCTAAAGCGTTCAGCTTGCGACAAGCTTTGCTGGGGTGGTGTGTGATGACGATTGAGCGGCTGCCATAACGGAATTTTCCAGGCCTTGCCCAACTCCTGCGCCAGTAGCAATGCGGGATTAAAACCGCGTAATACCAAGCGTTCTGGGGCACTTGGCACTGCAACAAGGGCTTGCACCTGAGGTTTTGGCAGGTGTAGCAGTATATCGCGTAATACCGGCAATAGATCCAGCCGCTGCTGGTATTTATAGCGATGAATGAGGCGATCCACAGGCCAGCGATAATGACAGGCAGCCTGCACCGGATGGGCAATAATTCGGCCAGTCGCGGGTGTCAGTTGCAATAACCAGGGTAAGTCACGCCAGCAGTGTTGACAGAGGCTGCGGTTAGGCTGTGCTGCATACTGCTGACAGAGCAAACAGGACGATGCATGACTTGCGCCAAAAGTGCGTATGGCCTTGATCAGCATAGGCAGGGGCGGCATGTGCATGGGCATGTAGATTTAGACATAGGCATAGCGTGGTGCTTCAGGCAGCCAACGTTGTAGCAGTGGCTCTGCCAGTTCGTTGTGCTGTTTGATAATAATGGCAGCAACATGTTGTGCTTGTGGCAGCAGGTATTCATCACGCTGGAGGTTGGCCACCCGAAAACCCAGTAAGCCTGTTTGCCGTGTGCCCAGTATTTCGCCAGGACCACGTAGCTCAAGGTCTTTTTCGGCGATCACAAAGCCATCGGTACTGGCGCGCAAAGTGGACAGCCGCTCGGTGCCATTTTCAGACAAAGGCGATTTATACATCAATACGCAAAAACTTGCGGTACTGCCACGACCGACACGCCCGCGCAGCTGATGTAATTGCGATAAGCCCAAGCGTTCGGCATTTTCAATAATCATAAGCGAGGCATTCGGTACATCGACACCCACTTCAATCACTGTGGTAGCAATGAGCAAGTGCAGTTTATTTTGCTTAAATTCCTGCATCACCCGCTGCTTTTCATCGGGTTTCATGCGGCCATGCACCAGACCAATTTTTAAATGGGGTAATCGCTCCGACAAGTCGGCAAAGGTATCTTCAGCCGCTTGTGCATCCAGCGTTTCCGATTGCTCAACCAAGGTACAGACCCAATAAGCTTGCTTGCCTTCGGTGCAATTGGCGGCCACCCGTGCAATCACTTGCTCACGCTTTTCAAACGGAATAGTGACTGTGGTAATGGGCGTGCGTCCCGGTGGCAATTCATCAATAATGGAGGTGTCTAAGTCGCCATAAGCACTCATGGCCAAGGTGCGTGGAATGGGAGTAGCCGTCATGACCAATTGATGTGGCGTGGTGCCTGCACTGCCTTTTTCACGCAAGGCCAAGCGTTGATCAACCCCAAAACGGTGCTGCTCATCAATAATCACCAAGCCCAATTGCCTGAATTCCACATTGGTTTGAAACAAGGCATGCGTGCCAATGGCCAGTTGTGCCTGTCCTGTTTTAATGAGCAGCTCAGATTGTTCGCGTGCCTTGCCTTTTTGCTTGCCCGATAGCCATGCTACCTGAATCCCCAAAGGCGTAAACCACTGGCTAAAATTAATAAAGTGCTGCTCGGCCAATATTTCTGTTGGTGCCATAAGCGCCACTTGCCAGTTACTTTCCAGTACATGACATGCGGCAATGGCAGCAACCAGTGTTTTACCTGCGCCCACATCGCCTTGTACCAGTCGTAACATGGGTTTGGTTTGTTTTAAATCGGCCAGAATTTCCGCACTAACCCGCACCTGTGCCCCAGTTGGCTGAAACGGTAAATGCTTGATGAGTTGCTTGGCCAGTTGCTTACTGGGCGTAATGGTAGGGGCAGCAATAGATTGAATATAATAACGCCGTGTCAGTAAGCTCAGTTGATGCGCTACCAGTTCTTCAAAAATAAGCCGTTGCTGGGCGGGATGCCGACCTTCAATCAGCTCAAAAATATTGGCATCGGCAGGCGGCTGATGAATGTAACGCAGCGCTGCTTGCATATCATAGTGTTTGACAAACTGGCTAGGCAAAAGCTCAGGCAGGTTTTGCGCATGATGGGTGAGTGCCTGCTCAACAAACAAACGCAACTTGGCTTGGGTTAGTCCTTCGGTGGTGGGATAAATGGCTGTTAAACGTGACGCAGGCAATGGAGAGCTTTTACTGACAAACTGATATTCAGGGTGGTATAGCTCAAGCCCACGCGCGCCCACACGCACTTCACCAAACACCCGCACACTGGCGCCCATTTTAAATTTATCCGTTAAGGCCTTGTAGACTTGATAAAAACGTAAGGTCACTTTGCCAAGGCCATCACTGATTTGAATGGCCATCGAAGCCCGTTTGCCCGGTGGAAAATCAACCGACTGAATGGTGCCTTGCAATAGTGCCGTTTTGCCCACTATTAGCTGATTCATCGTGATAATACGGCTACGGTCTTCGTAATCGCGTGGCAAGTGAAACAGCAAATCGGCAGGCGTGTAAATATGCAGCTTGGCCAGCAATTGCGCGGCCGCTTCTCCAACACCGGTTAAGTCACGAACAGTTATACTCATGCTCAAAGTGTAATGGTAGTGGCTAAAAAATGCATGTGTTGATTGTAGGGTTAGGCGACATCGGCCGAAAGCTTGCGACAAATTTGGTTGCGCACGGCCATCAGGTAACAGGCATGAGCCGAACAGCGCAAACGCTTGCAGATGTTAGACATCTGGCTCAGTCTGTGCATCATCTTAATCTTGAGCAAGTTCCACCCATCGACTGGGTATATGTACTGCTCACACCGGATGCTCGAAGTGCTGAAAGTTATGCGCATATTTTTATGGATAGCTTAAAGCCGTTGCATAGCGCCTTGCAAAAACATCCCGTACAACGCGTGGTATTTATTTCATCCACCAGCGTCTACGGCAGTGGGCAGGGCGAATGGATGGATGAAACCACACCACCAACGCCTGATCGCGCGACAGCACAGGTCTTGTGGCAAGCTGAGCAACAATGGCGGCAATACTGGCAGGATCAATTGATCGTGGTGCGACCTAGCGGAATTTATGGGTCTAATCGTTTACGCTTAATCCGTTGGGTACAGCAGGGTAAACCAGTCAAAACCAACCAATGGACCAATCGGATTCATGCGCATGATCTGGCTGGATTTTTAGCGCACCTCACCACACTGACCGCGCCAATGCCGTTATATCTTGCCACCGACCAGCAGCCTAGCCTGCAACAAGAGGTATTAGATTATATTGCGCAACAGTTAAATCTACCAAAAGTTGCTGCCGTAGCGGGCGTTTTGGCGGGTAAGCGGCTGAGTAATCAACGACTGATTCAAAGTGGTTATAGGCTGCAATATCCGAGTTATCAGCAGGGTTATGACATGCCATAGGCATCATTGAGTGAAAAAACGGCTAAAGTTTTATCGTTTAAACACATACTTGTGCGGTGCTTTGATTGTTTTTCTGATAAATATGGTTGGTTTTTGCCCTTGCAATGTGAGGGATTTTGGTTTTTGATTGGAGGCTAGCCACAATATGTTTTTACTGTAGCTAACAGATATAAAAAATTGGTCTGGGGAAACCTTGATTTTGCTGTAGGAAAGCGGCATAAGCGCATCATCAATGGTGAGTGGTAAGGCCAAATGGACAGTGTTTAATACCGCGTGTAATGGGCTACACGGCACAACAAGATAGGGAATTGCTATCATGCATAAAAAAAGTAAATCATCATTTAAACAACTAATGATGCTGACAGGACTTCTGGGATTAATGGGCAGCGCCAGTGCGCAAACCATTTGTGCATTTGATCTTGGCGGTGCATCAGGCGATAACTATGCCCTGATGAAAGATTATGTATTGGCCGCCAAAAACTGGAATGTCGATATCACCCTAAAACCTTACAGTAGTGAAGGCGCTGCGGTTGAGGATTTTAAATCCGGCCAGTGCGACGGTCTGGTTGCCACTAGCTATGTCACTCGTGCATTTAATAGCTATACCGGTTCAATTAATGCGATTGGGGCGATTCCCAGCAACATTATTGCACGTAACTTGTTGATGCTAATGGGCAACCCTAAAGTTGCAGGCGACATGGTGGAGGGCAATTATGAAGCTGCTGGTATTATCCCGCTCGGTTCTGCTTACCTAACCACCAAAGATCGCACCACCAACTCGCTGGCCAAAATGGAAGGCAAGCGCATTGGTGTGCTGGAAGTTGATCCAGTGCAGCGCCGTATGGCCATGAAAGTGGGTTCCAAGCCGGTGCTGATGACCATTGACAATGCAGGCAGCAAGTTTGCCAGTGGTCAGATTGATATTCTGCCCGCACCTAGCATGGCATTTACCCCATTGGAAGTGTACCGCTCTTTAGGGGCAAATGGCGGTATCGCGCGCTTTCCATTAAGTTTTATGTCGCTCAACCTCATCTTAAAGCAAGATGCTTATCCGGCAGGCTATGGACAGAAAAGCCGTAGTTGGTTTGCCAAGCAGGCACCGCGCCTGATGAGCAAGGTGATGCATGATGATGCCAAAGTGCCGACCAAATACTGGTTTGATATTCCGAGTGAAGATCAGGTGGGCTATTTGCGCATTTTACGCCAGATGCGCATTGAATTTGTACAGAATAAGACGTATAACCCACGCATGATGAGTCTGTTAAAACGCTTGCGCTGCCAGCAGGACGCCACCAATTATGAATGTCCGTTAAAGGATGAGTAATGGCCGAACGTATGACCGCGCAATGGATCAATAATAACTCCGGTGAGGGAAAATGAAGTTTTTTCAACCCAATGCTCAACCCGCGCAGCCCCAGAAAAATAAGGGGTTTGCCAAATTTGCGCTGTTGCCGTTGCTAATGGCTAGCAGCATGATGGCCACAACCGCGCAGGCACAGACCTTGTGTGTATTTGACCTGAGCGGTACTTCTGGCGATTACTTTGCGTTTA
This sequence comes from Moraxellaceae bacterium, assembly GCA_004173455.1. Taxonomy (GTDB): domain Bacteria; phylum Pseudomonadota; class Gammaproteobacteria; order Pseudomonadales; family Moraxellaceae; genus Alkanindiges. Next base: position 37,686 of record SECL01000023.1, read on the forward strand.
TGAAGGACTATGCACTGGCTGCCCAAAAGTGGTCGGTGATGATTGACCTCAAAGCCTATAATAAGGAAGAGCAGGCCATTCATGATTACAAGCTGGGCAAGTGTGATGCAGTCAGCGCAACCAGCTTTAGTACCCGTGAGTTTAACAAGTTTACGGGGTCGATCAATGCCGTGGGTGCCATTCCCAGCAATACCGTAGCACGTAACCTGTTGCTGTTGCTCGGCCATCCCAAACTGGCACCTGACATGGTGGAAAATGGTCACGAAGCCATAGGCGCTATTCCGATTGGTTCTGCCTATTTGACCATTAAAGACCGTAACGTCAATGACTTGATTAAAATTGAAGGCAAGCGGGTCGGCGTGCTGGCCAGTGATCCGGTACAACGCCGCATGATTACTCAAGTGGGCGGTGAGCCGGTATTGATGCAGGTAGATACCGCTATTTTGAAAGTACAAGACCCTACAGTGGATATTGTACCTTTACCCAGCTATTCGTTTGATGCCTTTGAGCTGTATCGTGCTTTGGGCAACAAGGGTGGGATCGCTCGCTTTCCCATTAGCTTTATGACCATGAACGTGATTGCACATCAAAATGCCTTTCCCAAGACGTTTGGCGCGCAAAGCCGTGCATGGTTTGCTGCCCAGTCGCCACGGCTGATGAAAAAAATCCAGTACTATGACGACAAAGTACCAGCACGGTACTGGTTTGACATTCCAGCCGATAATCAGGTGGCTTACTTTCAGCTTATCCGTAAAATGCGGCTTGAATTTGTGCAAAACCAGACCTATCATCCAAAAATGATGCATTTGCTCAAGCGCTTGCGTTGCCAGCAAAATCCGCAGGAACCAGAATGCAAAACCCGCGATGAATAAGCCGCTGCTATCAGCGTGCCGTTCTGTTTAAAAATTTTAATGCAAATAAAAAAACCCTTGTTCATTGAAGCAAGGGTTTTTTTATGGGACTGCTCAAGCGTGGATTATTTGCTGCGCTTGCGACGGGATTTTTGTTTTTCCAGTGCCGCAATGGCAGCGATCACTTCTTCATCACTAAAGTTGGTGATGTGCTGTAGATGATTCATGGTGTCTTCATCCAGTACCAGACGGGCATTATCGGCCATGTTGATCAGGGTTTCGTCAAAAAACAGCACCTGATTTTCGTCCAGACGGATATAGCCCAGTTGGGTCAATGTTCCAATAAAGCTCTGGAACAGGGTCTTGTCAAAGAACTCAGGCGAATTAAATTCATACAGTACCGACAGGCGCTGCCCCAGCAGATGGCTTAAATCTTCAAGCTGTCTGGCAGTAACCCGGCCTGAACCGCGCTGGCGTAACAACGCCAAAGTCATGAAGTAACGCTCCAGACTTTGCTTGACTGGTGTGCCCAGTACTCCAAGCTGGTTATAGCTTTCGCTATTGGGCGCAGGACTATATAGGGTGTTCTGGCCGTCATCCATGATCAGTTCACAACCAATCAGCGCTTCGACCACATGATCAATCACTTCAGGCAAATGATCCGCTTGCCATTTTAAAAACAGCTCCGCTTTTAAAAACGGATATAAAGTCTGGATTACGCTGTTAATGTCTTCGCGGGTGATTTTGCCATTGTGTTGTACCAATGAGGCAATCAGCGAAGGCATGATAAACAAATGCAGAATGTTATTGCGGAAGTAGGTCAGCAATACCGCCTGATTGTCTTCGATGGTAATAATATCACCCAGCACATGATGCACGCGCTTGATGAGCTTGAGCTTTAAGCCATAACCAATGATTTCGCGTCCGGGCAGGGAAGTGACTTCAACCCGCTCATCGTAGGGTGCCATTTCCACCAGACGGCGGTAGGTATCCAGTTGCTTGATACAGACTTCTTCGTCCAGCGCATGCTTGGGTGTCGACAATAGCACCAGCGACAATAAAGACACCGGATTAATCACCGCTGCCCGGTTAATGTTCTGCATGATTTCCTGCGCAACAGCATTCACCGTAGCCGAAGCTTCTTCCGGTAATGGCTGCTCATTACTGGTCAGGCGAATCTTATCGGCATTGTGCTGCGCCAGCATTTGATCCAGAAACACCGGCTCACCAAAGCTGACATGCACCTTGCCAAAAATCCGCTCAATTTTGCGCGCGGCCTGAATCAGGCCAAAAATGGACTCGGCTTCCTTGGGCTTGCCCTGCATTTCGCCCACGTAAGTGCCACCTTCCATCAGGCGCTCATAGCCAAAATAGGTTGGAATAAACACCACGGGTTTGCCACCGCCACGCAACTTGCTGTGAATGGTCATGGCCAGCATGCCGGTACGTGGGCGTAGCAGGCGTCCTGTACGCGAACGGCCGCCTTCAATAAAGTATTCCAGTGGGGTATTACGCACCAGAATGCTGTGCAAATATTCCTTGAGCACCGCACTATACAGCTCAAGCCCCTTAAACGAGCGCCGGATAAAGAATGCGCCGCCACCCCGCAGGAATTGACCCAGTAAGGGCAAGTTCAGGTTGTCACCGGCTGCAATGTAGGGAATCATCAGGCCGCGCTTGTAAATGACATACGACATCAACAAATAGTCGATATGGCTGCGGTGACACGGGGTATAAATAATTTCGTATTTTTCGGCCAGTTCACGCACCGTCTGGAAATGATGGACTTCTACGCCGTCATACAGTTGCGTCCATAACCATGCTAGGCCACGTTCAAACACCCGTACACTGGACGGTGAGTAATCCGACACAATTTCATTGAGATAACCGGCAGCCATTTGCTCGGCTTGTGAGGGCGTAATATTGCTGCGGATCACTTCCTGCTTGAGCGCATTTTGTACATCACGTGACTGGATCAGGCCGCTGACCACATTACGGCGATCGGACAAATCCGGCCCCAGAATCACTTCACGCTGCTTGGCCAGATACTCGGTCAGGTCGCTCACAATATAAGTGGCTGGCGCAAGGTTGGGATACTTCACCAGTGCTTCGTTCAGCATGTCGCGCAATGAGCGGGCTTCATGAAACTCAAGATAAGTCTGGCGACCATGCACGCCAATATTGACCAGTTGCTTGAGCGCACCCGGGGTAGCCCATGAATCGGTGACCAGCAATTTGAACCATGATTCTTCTTTTTCGGGCGCACGACCCCACAATACCGTGACCGGCACCAGCTGGATATCCAGCTCAGGATTTTTTTCCAGTGCTTCAAGCAAGCGCAACAGGCGCGGCGGAAACGTATAGTTGTTGGGATAAAAATTATTGCGCTGTGCCCGCTGCTGTAAAAAGATAATCGACGCATCTTCATTTAACAGTGAGTTGTCCATGCTGTCGAGTGCTGGTGGCAGTTCCAGACGACGGGTTTCGCTATCCAGCACCAGTGCATTGCTGCGCGAATAATTTTGCAGGATATAGCACACGGGCTGGGCAGGTGTTGCGCCATATTCGGCATCTACAGCCGCCGCAATATCCTGTGCTTTGGCACTGGTGGACAGCTTATCCGTTGCAAATGATTCGCCCAGAAGCTGCGGAGTCACCAGTGTGCTCAGCAGCTTGCCTGAGACCCGACGATACATCTGGGAAAAACTATTTTTCTTTGCCATTCACTAATCCTGCCTGCTGATTCAATTGTGCGTGTTACGTCATGCATCGGTTGAGTGTGCCTATTATTACCCAGCACTGCGCAAAAAGCCCTGACCGTTTTTATAAAATTTGTCGATAAAAGGCATCATCAGTGCCAGTTATAGCTGAAATTAAGGATTTTTTACCCGCCCAGCATGCCATAACTGAATTATGGATGACATTAGCGATTTGGATAACGACAGTGCTTTTAACACCTTGATAGCGCAACAGTAGCCTGACAATGGCACCACCACAACGGCACCACAGCAACGCCACCTGCTATCAGCCCAATACCAGAGATAACAACAGTACTGCTAAAGTGATACGCAGCCATCAATTGATTTGTAATATTCTGATCTTTCTCAATTAAATCTAAAAATTGTTATGGTCTTTTATGATGCCATCTTCACACCAAAAGCACAGGCAAAAGTCAAACCAAACAGCACATCAGATGCCCAATTCGCCCAATCAAGATGCTAGCACAACACAAATTAACCAGCGCGAAGTGCAATGTTTGCTTTATGACCGCGTCCATGGCAAGACTGTGGGGTCGGTAGCATTACATGAAGTTAAAACAATATTGGCACAGCAACCGAATTATTTTGCCTGGATTTATCTGTTGCGCCCCGAAAGTGAGGTACTACAGCAAATCAAACAGGATTTTGGTTTGCATGAACTGGCCATTGAAGACACCACGGCACTATTCCAGCGCACCAAAATTGAAACGTATGGGGAAACGCTGTTTGTGGTGTTTAGTACGGTAATGCAAAACATTCAGTTGGATAAACTGGAATTTGGCAGTAGCAATATCTTTTTGACAGATCGCTATATTATTTCGGTGCGACAAAGCGATGCCCTGTGTGAACAACAAGTGGCCAGCTTGTGCAAAGCCAATCCGCATCAGATGGTGCATGGCCCGGCTTATATTTTTTATGCGCTGATGAACTGTCTGGTGGAAGAATATATGCCTGCCATCGAACACCTGCATGACCGCTTGCAGGATCTCAAGAAAAATATTTTTACCGACCGATTTCACCGAAAAACGCTGGTGTATTTGTACTCGCTCAAGGAGGAGCTCACCAGTTTTCATCTGGCGGTCGTACCCACCAAGGAAGTGACCTGTTACCTGATTGCCCATCAGTCCGCAGAGTTGCGCAAGGTCATTCCCAAGGACGTGATTCCCTATTTTCGCGATATACAGGACAAAATCCTAAGTACACTGGACATTATTCAGAGCCAGAGTGAAATGCAAAAATCAGCCATGGATGTACATTTGGCGCAGGTCAGCTTGAGTCAAAATGAAATCGTCAAACGACTGGCATCATGGGCGGCGATACTGGCAGTGCCCACCCTCATTTCTAGTGTGTATGGTATGAACTTTGACAATATGCCAGAGTTACACTGGCCAGCCGCTTATTTTATCGTGCTGTTAATTATGGTGGTTTTAAGCTCGTTTCTGTATTATCGACTCAAGCAGATCAACTGGCTGTAGCCGCAACTGCCTGATGCAGGGTGCGCTACTGGCCAGACCTTAATTACAGTCATGTTTTTTGGCGGTATTTAACCAGTATTGGGGGTATGGTTAAAAAACATGATTTATGACATGGGTTTATCATGAATCAATTAACAACTGAGCTGGTTGAGCTACTAACCTTAGAAAAGTTGGAAGAAAACCTGTTTCGTGGCATAAGCCGTAATCTGGTCGGTAAGCGGGTGTTTGGCGGTCAGGTACTGGGTCAGGCATTGCGTGCTGCGGCCATGACCACCGATCGGCCAGCCCATTCGCTGCATGCGTATTTTTTGCATGGCGGTGATATCAAGGCACCCATCATTTATCAGGTTGAACGCTTGCGCGATGGCAAGAGCTTTGTGAGTCGACAAGTGAAGGCATTGCAACATGGTAAGGTGATTTTTACTGCCCTGATTTCCTTTGCACCGCAAGAAGAAGGCCTCAATTACCAAACTCCTGAGCCGGAGTATCCAGCAGCGGCCTCGCTCAAGTCCGAGCAAGAACTCAAGGAATCCATTGTGAATTTCCTGCCTGAGAACGTGCGAGTGAATTTTATGCGCGAACGGCATATTGACATGCGTTATGTGAATGTCACCAATCCATTTGCACCGCAACCCGAAGCGCCATCACGCGCACACTGGATGAAAACCTGGGATAGCTTGCCAGATGATGAAGGCCTACATCAGGCTATTGTGGCGTTTAGTTCGGATTTTGCCCTGATGGGAACGGGTTTGATGCCGCATGGTATTAGCTTTATGACGCCAAACCTACAGGCCGCCAGTCTGGATCATACGATTTACTTCCATAAGCCTATCCGTGCCGATCACTGGCTGCTGCATGATATGGATGCAACGGTGACTGCCAGTGCTCGTGGCCTGAATTTTGGTCGTATCTGGCAAAATGGCGAGCTGGTGGCCAGTACGGTACAAGAAGGGCTGATGCGCGTGCGCGAAACCGAAGAACGCTAAGTCGGCTAAACGCATCAAGCTATCGCGCTCAATTCAATACGCTTTTCGAGAATGGATGAATGCCATGCCGTGGATCAAATCACTCAACAGCCAGATTTTTATTGCCGCGCTGTTGGGCATTATTTTTGGCGTGCTGCTTACCCATCTCGGCACCAGTGCGGTGATTTATCAGCCCAGTTTATATGGCCTTGGCATTGCCAGCAGTATTTTTATTGGACTGCTTAAACTGATTTTGATTCCGTTGATCTTTACTTCCATTGTGGTGGGCGTAGCCAACTTGCAGGCGCATGCGCAAATTCATCGGGTGTGGAAAGTAACGCTGCTATGCTGCCTGACCACCACGGCATTGGCAGTCACATTGGGCATTGTCTGTGCGCACGTGTTTCAACCCGGCCAGGGGCTGCACATTGCGCTGTTTCAGCAGGCCATGAGCGGCTTTGAAGTCAAGCAGCAATTCACGCCGTCCGAATTTATTGGCCAGTTTATTAATGGCGTTTTGATTAATCCCTTTAAGGCCATGGCAGATAATAATGTGTTGGCCGTGGTGGTATTTGCACTAATGGTCGGTGCGGCTTTGGTTGCGGGCGGTAAGCGTTTTGAAGCCCTCAATACTGTGTTTAACCAGTCATTTCAATTGATCATGCATATTGTGGGTTGGATCATGTGGCTGGCACCGCTCGGTATTTTTGCTTTACTGGCTAAACTTATTGCCACTGAAAGCCTTGATGTGCTGGGTAGTCTTGCCCAATTTGCGGCAGTCGTGACGGGCACAACTATTTTTCATGGTTTAATTGTGTTGCCGTTATTGTTATGGATTTTTGGCAAAATGTCGCCACTACGGTTTTTCAAAGGTGCGCGCCCTGCATTAATTACCGCCTTTGCGACCAGCTCTAGCACGGCCACCATGCCAGTCAGCATGAAATGCGCGCGGGAAAATCTGGGCGTTAATCCGAGTGTGGCAGGTTTTGTCATACCGCTGGGTTCACAGATGAACATGGACGGCACGGCGTTATATGAAGCTGCGGCTGCGTTGTTTATTGCCAATCTGGTCGGGCTGGATCTGAGTATTGGCCAGCAGATTGTGGTATGTCTGACGGCCATGATTGCATCACTTGGCGCACCGGGTATTCCCAGCGCCGGCATGGTCACCATGATTATGGTGTTGCAGTCTGTGGGCTTGCCTGCCGAAGCCGTGGCGATTTTACTGCCGATTGACCGGATTCTGGATACCGTGCGCACCGTAGTAAACGTGCAGGGCGACATGATGATTAGCGTGGTGGTGCAACGCTTTGCAGGACTGGAACCAGTGGAACAATTCACTGCAACAGATCGAGCGCTAGAATAGCTTAGCCTTGCATTATTTGGTACGACAAATCATTGGCTGAAAGAATTTAAAAGAGAGCATGCATGCGCTGGTTGTTTGTTGTGGTATTGGTGGCATTATTTGAATTGTTCAGCTATGGCGCAGCACAAGGTTTGCGCTGGGGGCTGGCCAGTATATTAACACCGCAATCGGGGCAGTACTTGCTGTGGGGCTTGCTGGCAATTAGTAATAGCTTATTATTGGTGGCTATTTTAAGAATTTTTAGCCAAGGGCTTAAAGTGGCCATGACATGGCTCACGCTATTGTGGCTGGTCATGTTGACCACGCTTGCGGTGGCACTGGTTAACCTCATCATTGCGTCTGGTTTAGATAGCTTCTATCAACAGCCGTTTTATCAACATTATGGCGTGCTGTTCCTGACGTTACTGGGCTTTATCGGCTTGGTTAGTTTAAGTATTTATAACGCGTATACCCCAGTGGTTCGGCGTCTACGTATTACCACCAACAAGCTACTTACCACACCGTTACGCATTGGTATGGTGTCAGATCTGCACTTGGGTTTACTGGTCGGCAATCATCATCTGGATCGACTGATTGACATTGTTCAGCGTGAAAAAATCCAGTTGTTGCTGATGCCGGGCGATATTATGGATGATGATATCAAGCATTATCAGGCAAACCAGATGCAGGCCAAGGTTCAGGCATTAGTGGCTCAATTGCCACTAGGCGCGTATGCCACCTTGGGCAACCATGATTTATATGGCGATCGGGTACAAATTACTGAAACACTTCGGCAGTCGGGCGTGCACGTATTAGTGGATGAAGCTGTACTGGTAGATGATCAGGTCTGGCTGGCAGGACGGCTGGATGACATGGTCGGTAATCGCAAAGCCACCGCGGAATTAATGCCCACAAATAGCAATAAGCCTATTCTTTTGATGGATCATCGTCCTAGTGAAATTGATGCCAATACCCAGCTTGCCATTGATTTACAGGTATCTGGCCACACCCATAACGGCCAGATTTTCCCAGCCAATTTTATTGTCAAATATTTGAACACGGTGGCGTATGGCTACAAGAAAATCCGCAATACCCATGTGGTGGTCAGCTCAGGTTTTGGCTTTTGGGGTGTGCCGTTTCGCTTAGGCTCACAGTCGGAAGTGTGGGTGATTGAGCTGGTGGGGCAGAGTGCTTCATAAAGAGAGTAATATTTCCCTGAAAAATTATCCCGTCAGGATACTGATAAAATGAAAAAATCTCCTGAAGGTAAAGAAGATTTTTTACTAATAATGGAATCTACATTGAACAATAGAGATTCGTTCATCCGTAATTTCATAAACCAATCTGTGCTTTTCATCAATTCTACGGCTCCAGAATCCCGAAAGGTTTGCTTTTAAGGGTTCCGGTTTACCTATTCCTTCAAATGGTGTTCGCTGGCATTCTTTGATTAAGGTATTTATACGCTTAAGTATTTTCTTATCCTGTGTTTGCCAGTAGAGATACTCTTCCCAGACGTCATCAGTCCATTCCAGATTACGATTCGTCATCCTCAATCAACGCTCTTTGCTTGGTTTGACCTGCCCGTAACTGACCAATTGATTTATTTAAACGCTCAGCATTATTAGGCGATGAAAGAAGATATAGGGTTTCTATTAAGCTATCGTAGTGTTCCTGACCCATAACAACCGCATGACCACCTTCTTTTCTGGTAATAAAAGCGACATCTACATCATTAATAACCTTATCTAAAACAGATTTTAGATTGTTACGTGCATCGGTATAAGTAAATACATGCATATTATCTAGCCCTCTTGAGCTGGGGTTGCATCAAGATGCAACCATCTAAGCTACCTAAAACGACAGTGATCAATTTAGATTTAAAACAAAACCTCATATTTATTGTACAGAATTCTGTACATGAAGTAAACCATACATAGAACACAAGGAAATGTTAAGGACAGTCTAAAAAAGAGGATGTAATTTAAGACATTGATTTAAAATTATTTTTAGACTGCCTTGCACAAACAGCGCAAGGAGTCCTATTTAGATGACCTACACTATATTGCTGATAAGTAATGAAAAGCTCATCCTGAGAATTTTTTCAAGTACTAATCCAGATCCTCATCACCCACTTCTGGAATATCATCAATATTAATGCCTTCAAGTCCTAAAGCATCACTATTAATATCGGGATGCAATAAGCTGCTTTCCTGATTTTCTAAAGTATTTTGCATGGGATTAATCGGCTTACCATCTTCATCTACCACATAGTTCAGACGACCCGCCATCACCATGGCCAGTTCTTCCAGACCCAGTTTGCCTAACGATGAAAATAACTGAATGGAAAAATCCAGCTTCATTTTTTTCAGTTCTTTTTTGACATCCAGCAGCACTGCACTGGCTGGCCCACGATTGAGCTTATCCGCCTTGGTCAGCAAAATATGCACAAACAGGTTACGATCTTTGGCCCATTCCAGCATCATGCGGTCAAAGTCCTTGAGGGGATGCCGCACATCCATCAGCAGTACCAGACCAGTCAGGCTTTTACGTTCAATCAGGTAGTTTTGCAGCTCTTTTTGCCAGACCTTTTTCATTTCTTCTGGCACGGCGGCATAGCCATAACCGGGCACATCCACCAGACGTTGGTCTGGATTGCCCAGACTAAAAAAGTTGATCATCTGGGTACGACCCGGACGTTTGGAGGCACGCGCCAATTGATTCTGGTCGGTAATGCAATTGATGGCGCTGGACTTACCTGCATTGGAGCGTCCGGCAAAGGCAATTTCAAAGCCTGTGTCTTCTACACACAGGTTTAGCTTGGGCGCGCTCATTAAAAACTCGGCCTTACGCAACCAAGTCAAGGCACTGGTGGCATAGGCAGACGTCGCCGTATCTTCTTTTTTGGCATAAGAGATCGGCTTGAAGTCGTGACGCTGAAACTTGGGTATTCTGGCTTTAGGGCGCATAGGTCAACAGGGCTTTAATCATTTGGGGCTGTGTTATTTAGGAGAAAATCATCTGGGTGCAGTATAAAGCCTTTTACGCTGCCTGTGTTTTTTCTTCATCACAGGTAAAATCATCGGCTCATTATTCTGGCCGAAATATACATTAATGTGCCAGCATCAAATCCAGCACTGGAATACGATTATCGGCCTTGATTACTTCGTGCAACGGCAGGGTATGCAACGGTGTTTTGATCATGTCCGCCAGTGTGTATTGATCCAGCACGTCAAAAAACGCCTGTAAAGCCTGATCGAGTGCAGGTTTTAACAAGCAAATATTGATGAGTGTGCAGGGTGCGGTATGACAGTCTACCAATTGATTTTGGTTTTGAGTGTTTTGTTCGAGGGTTTTAATCGCCTGACCCATTCGGTATTCATTGGCGGGCAGCGCAAGACTAATGCCGCCACCTTTACCACGCGTGGTAATCACCCAGCCCTGTTTACCCATAAAATGCACAACTTTAACCAGATGGTTATGTGACACCTTCAGCTCTTCGGCCATTTCACTAATGGTAAAAGGCGTGGCGCGCGCTGGCTGGGTCAAATAAATCAGCACCCGTAAGCCCAGATCAGTAAAGCGGTTTAGTTGCATAATCCAGTACACATGAATAAATACAGTTGCTTAAAATAAAAGCAGGGTTAATCCTATCACAGATTAACCCTTGCCCATAGTTTAACTAAACAGTCATCCGTCCAAATGCAGAGATGCTTAATACCGACACAGGCATTAATAATGCTTAGCTAAAGTTAACCCCGCCAGTGCCAAAGGCTTCGCTATGGATCTGCTCGGGTTTAATGCCACGCGCAACCAGCGTTTTGTGCTGTGCCTGCATAAATGGCGCAGGGCCACACAGGTAGTAATCCGCGTCTTTAGGCAGTTGTTCATCAGACAATGTGGCCAAATCCAGACGACCAGCGACATCATAATCCTCGCCTTGCACTTCAGAGTCCTGTGGAAACTCATAGGCCACCAAAGTATTCAGCTGAGTGTGCTGGGCTTTTAAGTCTTTTAAATGCTGCTTCATGGCATGCACTTTACCGTCACGACAAGCATGAATAAACTGCACAGGCTGCGGCATATTAAGGCTAACCAGATGATTGAGCATGGCAACCATTGGGGTTAAACCCACGCCACCGCTAATCAACACGTTTTTCTTGTTACTATCAAACAAGAAGAAGTTGCCAGTGGGGGCAGATACTTCAATTTCATCACCTTCTTGCACGTTTTGATGCAAGGTATTGGATACCCAGCCGCCCACTTTATCCTCTTTGGCTTCTTCACGTTTAACCGAGATGCGCAAGTGATCTTCGCGTGGACAGTCTGAGATACTGTATTGACGTGGTTGCTTGATGCCTAATTCAGGCACCACTACCCGCACTGACACATACTGGCCAGCATGATGCGGTGCAATCGGGCCGCCGTCACTGGGTTGCAGATAAAATGAGGTAATTTCAGCACTTTCAGCAACTTTTTTGGCCACTTTAAATTTGCGCCAGCCTAACCAGCTGCCCTTGGTTTTTTGATGTTCGTCGTAAATTCTTTTTTCAGTTTCAATGAAAATATTGGCCAGTTGACCATAAGCTGCCGCCCATGCCTTGATCAGGTCATCTTCCATCGGAATTTTTAATACTTCGCTAATGGAATGCAGCAAGTTTTCACCCACAATATCGTAATCCGGCGCTTGAATATTCAGGCTGACATGTTTGTGAGAAACCAGTTCAATCACTGGCATTAATACCGACGGATCATCAATATTTTCAGCATAAGCCAATACGGCACCCGCCAATGCCTGCGCCTGCGCACCGCTGCGCTGATGACCCAGATTAAAGGTTTCTTTCAGATTCGGGTTATTGGTCAGCATACGATTATAAAAATAACCGGTCAGGGCAACGCCATTTTCACGTAATACAGGAACAGTGGCTTTAACAAGGTCTTTCTGGCTTTCACTCAACATGGCAAGCATCTCTGGCTGTGCTATAAGATGTATATAAAATACATCTTATAAAAACCTGCTGTCAATGCTTAATTCCATATTTTATTTAAGTGATTCATGGGACATGATTAACTCACTGAAAAATTTAATTTAAAGTTTTGTAAAGTGCTTGTTCAAGATCAAAAATTAAGTCTGTCGTAGCTTCTAGCCCAATGCAAAACCGCACCAGAATACCTGTAGAGTCATGATCAAGCTGCCGCATGTGTTGCAACTGGTAAGGCATCACCAGACTCACCGGTCCACCCCAGCTATACCCCAGTTTAAATAATTGCAAGGCATCGCAAAATTCATCGACCTGCTGTAATGAAAATTCAGGCTTGAATTGCACACTTACCAGTCCGGCTGCACGATTATTTGAACCACAAACCTGCTGCCAGTACTGATGTCCGGCAGCATGAGGCAGGGCAGGGTGAAGAACCTGCACAAAACAGTCCTGCTGGCGCAACCAATGGGCGAGCTCTCGCGTACTATGATCCTGCTGTGCATAGCGCAGTGGCATGCTGGGCAGGCTGCGAATCATACGTTCGGCATCATCACCACTTACACCAATGCCATGCAAAGCATGCATGCGTAATACCGCCAGATGCAGATTGCGTTGCCGGGTCACAATACTGCCCATCAGCAAGTCAGCGCCGCCACTGGGATATTTGGTTAAGGCATGCACACTCATATCAACACTTAAATGCTGATCCGAAAAATCAAACGGACAAAAAGCTTGTCCAGCGCCCCAGGTATTATCGAGCACAGTCAGCACATTGGCAGCCTGCGCTTTTTGAACCAGACCGACCAGATCTGGAAATTCCAGTGTGACTGACCCAGCTGCTTCCAGCCAGATCAGTTTGGCTTTGCTACTGGGCTGAAAACTATCGGCATTAAGCGGGTCATAGAGGTAATAATCTAGCCCGAACTGGGTTTGAAGCTGTTTGATCAAATCCTTGTTAGGCCCATACACATTATTGGGCAGCCAGACTTCATCACCCTGCTGCAAAAAAGTCAGGTTTACCAAACTAATCGCAGACAGACCACTAGGTGCCAAAATACAGTATTCACCACTTTCGAGTTCGGCAATACGATCGGCTAGGGCATAGGTGGTGGGTGTGCCATGCAAGCCATAGCCATAATCATAATCATCCTGCCAGTGACGCTGACGCATGGCTTGGGTCGAAGCAAAAAACACAGTGGAGGCGCGGTACACCGGCGGTTGCACTGATTGAAAGCCATCTGGAATGGTTTTATCCGGATGAATTAAGCGGGTGATGGCCTGCCTACTGGAATTAGCGTTTAGCGTTTTATGGATATTGAGATTTGATTTGGTTGAATCTGACATGACAATTTCACAAAGCAATGTTTTATAGCACGCTAAATAAATACAGCCACGCTGACAAGTTGAAAAAAGACTTTATTTGTTAGGCCTTACTACAAAAAAAGAGGCTTGAGCCTACGCTGCAAATGGGCAACGGTTTTGCATGTAAAGATAACACAGCCCCAAAACTGGCCATGTTTTAATTAGTGATGCGTCATTGGATTGATGACATCACTGACCAGCCGGAGGAGAACTGATGCAGACCGCACTACGGGTACACTATTTCCAGCATATCTCACATGAAGGCTATGGCAGCCCGGAACTTTACCTGAAAGAAAAAGGCGCAGTACTCAGCCATACCGAATTTTTTGCACTGGACGCAGGCCAGCAAGCCAGCAATTTACCCAGTACCGATGATATTGACCTGCTCATTGTGATGGGTGGGGTGATGAGTGTCACCGATGAAGCCACCTATCCTTGGCTCAAGCAGGAAAAACAATGGATTCGTGAGTTTATGGCCAAAGATAAACCCGTTATTGGCTTGTGTCTGGGTGGACAACTGATTGCCAGTAGTCTAGGCGCCGCCATTCACAAAAATCACTACGAAGAAATTGGCTGGTGGTCAATTTTTAAAGTAGATGGTGCTGCCCAGCATGATCCTTCACAACAGATCTTTGACTTCCCTGAAGACCTGATTGCGCTTAGTTGGCATAATGAAACCTTTGAGCTACCAGACGGTGCCGTGTTGCTGGCGGGTAGTGCAGCTTGCTCACGTCAGGCTTACCAGTATAAGCATAATGTGCTGGCCTTTCAGTTTCATCCGGAAATTACACCAGTCAATCTGGCTTTGTTTCTGGAAGAAAAAACCGACATGGAAAACAAGGATGGCACCTATATCCAGTCTTTCCATGAACTGATGGATACTTCGCTAGACGTATTCAAACCTGCCAACGCCATGCTCAATCGCGCCATTGATTTCGTCTTGCAGGCAAGTACACAGCACAGCGGTATGACCTCTCTAAAAGCCGCTAAAAACAATGTAGCGCCTACATAACATCGCTTGCTTTTAAGCCATTTTATCCATACAATAGCCAGCCTTCAAGAAACTCCGGTTTGTTGAAGCGGCTGTGTTTTGCTTGTCAAAACCAGCCAGCACAGTCGGGGCATCGTTCCCGACCTTAGTGATTTTCACTGCCTTTGACCCTCTTTGCCGAGGCGCGTCAAGGGTGATTCTTTATTATTTGGCTTGGAGTAACTGGTATGGCTAACCAGAGAATCCGTATCCGCCTGAAGTCGTTTGATCATCGTCTGATTGATCAATCTGCCCAGGAGATCGTAGAGACCGCTAAGCGCACTGGTGCGCAAGTTTGCGGCCCGATTCCGATGCCTACTCGCATCGAACGCTTTAACGTACAGATCGCACTGGGCTAATCCTGAATTAGTGAGTGTAGTGTTAAGGCTTTCGGTAAGTTGATGCAATACAATGCTTTTTTAAATAGCAAAACTGCTCAACAAGCCGCTTTTTAAGAGGTTAAACAAATGGCTATTGGTCTAGTCGGTCGTAAGTGCGGTATGACCCGTATCTTCACAGAAGCCGGCGTCTCCGTGCCAGTCACGGTGATCGAAGTCGATCCAAACCGTATTACTCAAATCAAAACACTGCAAACTGATGGCTACCAAGCTGTGCAGGTTACCACTGGCGAACGTCGCGATTCTCGCGTGACCAACGCTCAGAAAGGTCACTATGCAAAAGCTGGCGTTGCTGCTGGTCGTATTGTGAGAGAGTTTCGCGTTAATGAAGCTGATCTTGATGGTCGAGCTGTTGGCGGTACTATCGGTGTGGACGTGTTCGCAGTAGGTCAGATTGTTGACGTTACTGGTCAGAGCAAAGGTAAAGGTTTTCAGGGCGGTGTTAAGCGCTGGAACTTCCGTACACAAGATGCAACTCATGGTAACTCGGTTTCTCACCGTGTACATGGTTCTACTGGTCAAAACCAGACACCTGGTCGCGTGTTCAAAGGCAAGAAAATGGCCGGACACATGGGTGACGAGCGTGTAACCGTACAAGGTCTTGAAGTGGTATCCATTGATGCTGAACGTTCAGTTCTGGTCATCAAGGGTGCTGTACCCGGTTCGATTGGTGGCGACGTTATCGTTCGTCCTACCATCAAGGCCTGAGGGATATTAACGTGAATCTGAAGACTGTTTCTGGTGCAGCTATTGAGCTGTCCGACGTTGCCTTCGGCAGAGAATTCAATGAAGCCTTGGTACACCAAGTAGTCACTGCCTATCTGGCAGGTACTCGTCAAGGCTCTAAAGCACAAAAATCTCGTGCTGAAGTTTCTGGTGGCGGTAAAAAACCTTTTAAACAAAAAGGTACTGGTCGCGCACGTGCGGGTTCTATTCGTAGCCCAATCTGGCGTGGCGGCGGTAAAACTTTTGCAGCTCGTCCTCAAGACTGGTCGCAAAAAGTAAACCGCAAAATGTATCGTGGTGCGATGCAATGTATTCTGGCTGAATTAATTCGTCAGGAACGTTTGGTATTGGTTGAAGATATTGCTGTATCTGCACCGAAGACCAAAGAATTGCTTGGCAAACTAAACGACCTGAATGCAACTCGTGCGTTAATCGTAACTGATGCTATCGATGAAAATCTGTATCTGGCTGCGCGCAATATTCCTCACGTTGACGTAATGGATGCTGCTGCAGTGAATCCGGTTAGCCTGATCGCGTTTGATAAAGTTGTGATGTCCGTAAATGCTGCCAAGAAACTTGAGGTAGAACTAGGATGAATAACGCACGCTTGTATCAAGTCCTAAAAGGACCACACTACTCCGAAAAAGCTCAGGTACTGGGTGACACACTTGGCGTTCAAGTATTTAAAGTTGACGTCGATGCCACCAAGCTTGAGATTAAAAAAGCGGTTGAAACTCTTTTTGGTGTTCAAGTTCAATCTGTGAACACACTAAACCAAAAGGGTAAAACCAAACGCTTTGGCCGTACTGTTGGACGTCGTTCCGACAGCAAAAAAGCATACGTCACCCTGAAAGCCGGTCAAGATGTTCAAATGGCTGACTTGGGCGATACCGCTGAGAGCACAGCGGAGTAAGGACGAAAATTATGCCTATTCAAAAATGTAAACCAACGTCGCCAGGACGTCGCTTTGTAGAGAAAGTGGTTCATCCACATCTGTTCAAAGGCCGCCCTTTTGCTGCGTTGACTGAGAACAAGAAAAAAACTGGTGGCCGTAATAACAACGGTCATATCACCACACGTCACGTAGGTGGTGGTCACAAGCAGTTGTACCGTGTTATTGATTTCAAACGTATTAAAGATGGCATTCCAGCCACCGTTGAGCGTATTGAATACGATCCTAACCGTACCGCACACATCGCACTGTTAAAGTATGCTGATGGTGAACGTCGCTACATCATCGCCCCTAAAGGCCTGAGCGTGGGTGACAGTGTACAGTCAGGTAATGATGCACCAATCCGTACGGGTAACTGCTTGCCACTGCGCAACATGCCACTGGGTTCTACTCTGCATAACCTTGAGCTGAAAATTGGTAAGGGCGCGCAACTTGCACGTTCTGCTGGTACTTCTGTTCAATTGCTGGGTCGTGACGGTAGCTACGCAATTATCCGTTTGCGTTCTGGCGAAATGCGCAAAGTGCATATCGAGTGTCGTGCAGTTCTGGGTGAAGTTTCAAACTCGGAAAATAACCTGCGCTCACTGGGTAAAGCAGGTGCGAGCCGCTGGCGTGGTGTTCGTCCTACCGTTCGCGGTATGGCAATGAACCCGGTTGACCATCCACATGGTGGTGGTGAAGGCCGCAACAAGGGTATGCATCCAGTAAGTCCTTGGGGTCAGAAATCCAAGGGTTATAAGACTCGTAGCAACAAGCGTACGACTAACATGATCATCCGTGATCGTCGCGTCAAGTAAGGAATTAGAATATGCCTCGTTCTCTGAAAAAAGGCCCGTTCGTCGATGCGCATCTGTTTGCCAAAGTCGAAGCTGCTGTAGCTGCAAACTCTCGCAAGCCGATCAAAACCTGGTCGCGTCGCTCGATGATTCTGCCGGACTTTGTGGGTTTAACCCTCTCTGTTCACAATGGTCGTAACCATGTTCCTGTGATTATCACTGAACACATGGTTGGTCATAAACTTGGTGAATTTGCGCCAACCCGTACCTATCGTGGTCATGGTGTTGACAAGAAATCCAAACGGTAAGGTGTCAAAATGGAAGTAACTGCTAAATTACGCGGTGCGGCCATCTCGGCCCAGAAAGCTCGCCTGGTCGTTGACTTGGTTCGTGGCAAGCCGGTTGGACGCGCACTCGAAATTCTGTCTTTCAGCAATAAAAAAGCAGCTGTTCTAGTGAAAAAAGCACTGGAATCTGCAATTGCGAACGCAGAACACAACAATAGCTTGGATGTTGATGATCTAAAAGTGTCTACAATCTATGTAGATGAAGGCATTACCTTAAAACGTATTTCACCACGTGCTAAGGGTCGTGCGGATCGCATCAGCAAGCGTACCTGTCACATCACCGTTAAGGTAGGGGTTTGATATGGGTCAGAAAGTTCATCCAATCGGTATCCGCCTTGGTGTAGTTAAGCGTCACAACGCCAACTGGTATGCTAGTCCGAAAAATTATGCTGAATATTTGCTAAAAGACTTACAGGTTCGTGATTTCTTGTACAAGAAATTAAAATCTGCCATGGTCAGCAAGATCCTGATTGAGCGTCCTACTGGTGCTGCCAAAGTCATCATTAGCACTGCACGTCCTGGTATTGTGATTGGCAAAAAAGGCGAAGACATTGAGAAATTGCAGCGTGAACTAACCCAGATCATGGGTGTGCCAGCGCAAGTCAGTATCAATGAAATTGACAAGCCTGATCTTGATGCCCGTTTGGTTGCTGAAAGCATTGCTTCACAACTAGAAAAGCGTGTGATGTTCCGTCGTGCCATGAAGCGCGCTGTACAGAACTCCATGCGTGCTGGTGCCAAAGGGATCAAGGTTGAAGTATCTGGTCGTCTGGGTGGTGCAGAAATTGCCCGTACCGAATGGTATCGTGAAGGCCGTGTGCCATTGCATACCTTACGTGCAGACATTGACTATGCAACCATGCGTGCTGAAACAACCTACGGTACGATTGGCGTTAAAGTATGGATCTTCCGTGGCGAAATCCTTGGCGGTATGCGTCAGGTATTGAACCCAGCTCCTAGCGAAGAGCGTCAGCCTAAGCGTCGCGGTGGTCGTGATGACCGTCGTAACGATGGCCGTAATGATGGTGAAAACCGTCGTGGACGTGGTGAAGGCCGTGGACGTGGTGAAGGCCGCGCTGCTGCAGACAAGGGAGAATAATCCATGTTGCAACCAAAACGCACCAAATTCCGTAAAGTGCATAAAGGCCGTAATACCGGTCTGGCAAATCGCGGAAGCACAGTCGCATTTGGTACGATTGCGCTAAAATCTATCGAGCGTGGTCGTATTACTGCTCGTCAAATTGAAGCTGCTCGTCGTGCGATTAACCGTCGTGTTAAACGTGGCGGTAAAATCTGGATTCGTGTATTTCCAGATAAACCAATTACTCAAAAGCCTTTAGAAGTCCGTATGGGTAAAGGTAAAGGTAGCGTGGAATATTGGGTTTGTGAAATCAAGCCTGGTAAAATCCTGTACGAAATGGAAGGGGTTTCAGAAGAACTGGCTCGTGAAGCGTTCACACGCGCAGCAGCCAAGCTTCCGTTCAAAACCGCTATTGTGACTCGGACGGTAATGTAATGAATACCAAAGATTTACGTGAAAAATCGGCTGAAGAGTTGAATGCTGCGCTTGATGAGCAACAACTAAATCAATTTCGTCTACGTATGGCGAAAGCAACTGGTCAACTGGGCAAAACGCACGAAGTGCAGCTTGCTCGCAAAGCCATTGCACGCATTAAAACTCTCCTCACCGAGAAACAGGGGAACGGACAATGAGCGAACAAACTACTCAACGTACGCTGACTGGCAAAGTCGTGAGTGACAAAATGGAGAAATCCATTACTGTCCTGATTGAACGCCGTGTTCAGCATCCTGTGTATGGCAAAATGATCCGCCGTTCCACGAAGTTACACGCCCATGATGAAAACAACGTTGCTAAAATTGGCGATACCGTGACCATCAAAGAAAGCCGTCCTATTTCTAAAACCAAAGCATGGACTTTGGTTGAAGTTGTAGAAACAGCTGGGCAAAACTAGTTCTTATTGCATCATCGGTTAAATTCAGGTAGCATTTGCGCCTTTCGAATTGACCGATGATGCTCGGTTTTGGAGTAGGGCAATGATTCAGACCGAAACGATGCTCGACGTGGCAGACAACAGCGGCGCTCGCCGTGTTCAGTGCATTAAAGTACTGGGCGGTTCGCATCGTCGTTACGCGTCCGTTGGCGACATTATCAAAGTGACTGTGAAGGAAGCAATTCCCCGTGGTCGCGTCAAGAAAGGCGATGTAATGAACGCGGTTGTCGTTCGTACAAAATTCGGTATTCGCCGTCCAGATGGATCTTTGATTCGTTTTGACGACAATGCTGCCGTGTTGTTAAACAACAACAAGGCACCGATTGCCACCCGTATTTTCGGGCCAGTGACTCGTGAACTTCGTACTGAACAGTTCATGAAGATCATCTCATTGGCACCAGAAGTTCTGTAAGAGGCAGTCATGGCGAAGATCAAAAAAGGCGATCAGATCATCGTGATCGCAGGTAAAGAAAAAGGCAAACAGGGTACTGTTCTGTCTGTTACTGGTGACCGTATTAAGGTTGAAGGCCTTAATCTGGTTAAGAAGCACAAAAAAGCCAACCAAGCTACGGGCGCCGAAGGCGGTATCGTAACTCAGGAAGCTGCGCTTCATATTTCTAACGTGGCGGTGTTTAACGCTACAACCCAAAAGGCTGACCGTGTTGGTTACCAGATTGATGAAAACGGCGTTAAAACCCGTGTTTACAAATCAAATGGTGAATCAGTGGCGGTAGCGAAGTAATAGGTTGATCGGCAATGGCCAGACTCAAAACACGTTACAACGAAGAACTCAGAACCCAGTTGCAAGAGCAATTAGGCCTGAAAAATGTGATGGAAATTCCTCGCATTACTAAAATTACCCTGAACATGGGTGTTGGTGCTGCATCGCAAGACAAGAAATTGTTGGATGGTGCTGTGGCTGATATGCAGTTAATTGCTGGCCAAAAGCCTGTCGTTACGCATGCACGTAACTCCATTGCGGGCTTTAAAATCCGTGAAGGCTGGCCAATTGGCTGTAAAGTTACTTTGCGTGGTGAGCAGATGTACGAATTTTTGGATCGTCTGGTTTCTATTGCGATTCCTCGTATTCGTGACTTCCGCGGTTTTTCGCCTAAGTCTTTTGACGGTCGTGGTAATTACTCAATGGGTTTAAAGGAACAGATCGTGTTCCCGGAAATTGAGTTTGATAAAATCGATCGCATTCGTGGTATGGATATTACTATCACTACGACTGCCCGTACCGATGACGAAGGCCGTGCACTAATGCGTGCGTTTGGCTTCCCGTTCAAATAAGAGGTCAATATGGCTAAGAAAAGCATGATTAATCGCGAATTAAAGCGCGAAAAAACAGTCGCTAAATATGCTGCCAAGCGCGCTGAACTGAAAGCAACTATTGCTAACGGAACTGCAAGCGATGAAGAGCGTATGGATGCAATGCTGAAACTGCAAGCATTGCCACGTGATGCATCTCCTGTTCGTCAACGTAACCGTTGTGGTTTAACAGGCCGTCCGCATGGCTATTTCCGCAAGTTCGGCTTAAGCCGTAACATGTTGCGTATTATGGTTATGCAGGGTGATGTCCCTGGCGTGGTTAAGGCAAGCTGGTAAGGAGCAACATACATGAGTATGCAAGATACCGTTGCCGACATGCTAACCCGTGTTCGTAACGCACAAATGGCAAAGAAAGCTACTGTTTCAATGCCACAATCCAAACTGAAGCAAGCCATTGCTGGTGTACTTCAGTCTGAGGGTTATATTGCCAGTAATGAAGTTACCGATGTTGAAGGTAAACCAACACTGACACTGACCCTGAAATACTTTGAAGGCAAACCTGTTATTGAAACCGTAAAACGCGTAAGCCGTCCAGGCCTGCGTCAATATCGCGGCAAAAATGACTTACCGCGCGTTAAGCAAGGTTTAGGTATTGCAATTGTTTCAACAAGTCAAGGCATCATGACTGACCGCGCTGCACGTGCTGCTGGCGTTGGCGGTGAAGTGATTGCTTTTGTTTCCTAATAGGTGATTCCTCATGTCTCGTGTGGCTAAAGCCCCGGTTGCTGTGCCTTCAGGCGTAACAGTAACCCAGAACGGCCAGCAGGTCGAAGTGAAAGGCAGTAAAGGTACACTGGCTTTCAACCTGCATGCGCTGGTCGAGCTAAAACAGGAAGACGGTAAGTTACTGATTGCTCCAGCAAATGATAATCAAGAAAGCTGGATGCAGGCAGGTACTGCTCGTGCCGTTTTAAATAACTTGGTGACTGGTGTTAGCAACGGTTTCGAACGTAAGCTGCAATTGGTTGGTGTAGGGTATAAAGCACAGGTAAAAGGTACTGTTGTAAACCTTAACCTAGGTTACTCCCACCCAATTGATTTCCAGCTTCCAGAAAGCGTCACTGCTGAAACCCCAACCCCAACCGAAATTATCCTGAAATCTATTGATAAGCAGGCATTGGGTCAGGTTGCAGCTAACATCCGTTCTTTCCGTCCACCAGAGCCTTATAAAGGTAAAGGTGTACGTTATTCGGATGAAGTCATTCTCCGTAAAGAAGCTAAGAAGAAATAAGGCGCGAGGTTCTGTATGAACGACAAGAAACAATCCCGTTTGCGTCGTGCCAAAAGCACACGCTTGCACATTCGTGCATTGGGTGCGACTCGTCTGTGTGTAAATCGCACACCGCGTCACATCTATGCTCAAATCATTTCCCCAGAAGGTGGTAAGGTACTGGCGCAAGCTTCTACTTTAGACGCACAATTACGTTCTGGCGCAACTGGCAATATTGATGCAGCAACCAAGGTTGGTGAATTGATCGCTGAGCGTGCTAAAGCTGCTGGTATTACCAAAGTAGCGTTCGACCGTTCTGGTTTTAAATATCATGGTCGTATTAAAGCCTTGGCTGATGCTGCCCGTGCTGGCGGTCTGGAGTTCTAATCATGGCAAAAGTTGAACAAAACGAAGGCTTTGTTGAGAAGCTGGTTGCTGTAGACCGTGTTGCCAAGGTAGTTAAAGGCGGACGTATTTTTTCTTTCACCGCCCTAACTGTAGTGGGTGATGGAAATGGTCGTGTTGGTTTCGGCCGTGGTAAAGCACGTGAAGTTCCAGCTGCAATTCAAAAAGCACTGGAAGCTGCGCGTCGCAACATGATCAGTGTTGACCTGAATGGCACGACTTTGCAACATCCCATCAATTCTTCTCATGGTGCTAGCCACATTTATATGCAGCCTGCTTCTGAAGGTACTGGTGTAATTGCAGGTGGTGCAATGCGTGCTGTGCTTGAAGTTGCTGGTGTGCAAAACGTATTGGCAAAATGCTACGGTTCTACCAATGCAACCAACGTCGTGTATGCAACGTTCAAAGGTCTAAAAAATATGACCTCTGCTGAAAAAGTTGCTGCAAAACGTGGTATGACTGTCGAAGAAATTCAAGGGTAATTTGACATGAAAACAATCAAGGTTACCCAGATCAAATCTTCTGCACATCGCTTAAAAAATCATAAGCTATGTCTGCAAGGATTGGGTCTGCGTCGCATTGGTCACACTGTTGAAGTGCAGGA
Source organism: Moraxellaceae bacterium (assembly GCA_004173455.1). Classification (GTDB taxonomy): domain Bacteria; phylum Pseudomonadota; class Gammaproteobacteria; order Pseudomonadales; family Moraxellaceae; genus Alkanindiges. The sequence goes on from SECL01000023.1 coordinate 61,214, forward strand.
TACGCCTTCAAACCGTGGTATGATCAATAAAGTATACTATATGGTAAGCGTTGAGCCTGTTGATAATGGAGTGCAGCCATGACTTTGCGTTTAAATGAGCTTGCACCTGCTGACGGTGCAAAGCGCGAACATCGCCGTGTGGGTCGTGGTATTGGTTCTGGCTTGGGCAAAACTGGTGGTCGTGGTGTGAAAGGTCAAACTTCACGCTCGGGTTCTGGGATTCGTGCCGGTTTTGAAGGCGGTCAGATGCCTATTTACCGTCGCTTGCCAAAGTTTGGTTTTACCAGCCAGTTGGCACTGAAAACCGCTGAAGTGCGTTTATCTGAGCTAAACAAAGTTGAGGGCGATGTTGTTAGCCTGCAAACTTTGAAAGCTGCCAATGTGGTGCGTCAGGATAAAACCCGCGCTCGTATTGTGCTTTCAGGTGAAATCACTCGTGCATTCACAATACAGGGCGTTGCTCTGACCAAAGGCGCTAAAGCTGCAATTGAAGCAGCTGGCGGCAAGGTTGAGGAGTAATCCCCAGTGGCTATGCCTCCAAACTCGACAATCGATAACGTTCAACGAGCAATAAAAGGTCCTGCGTTTCATCGGAAATATCAGGAAATCATTCAGCGAATGCTTTTTTTGCTTGGTGCCTTATTAGTGTTTCGTTTGGGATCTCATATACCGGTTCCGGGGATTAACCCGGAGCGGTTAGCACAGCTGTTTGAACAGAATAAGGATACTATCCTTAGTCTGTTCAATATGTTTTCGGGTGGTGCTCTTCAGCGCATGTCAATTCTGGCGCTAGGCATCATGCCGTATATTTCTGCATCGATTATTGTTCAGTTGATGGCTACGGTTGTACCATCTCTTGAATCCCTCAAAAAAGAAGGTGAAGCGGGTCGTCGCAAAATCAATCAGTACACTCGGCAGGGAACTTTGTTTCTGGGTCTGGTGCAAGCGATTGGGATGTGTGCTGGACTGCAAAGTCAGGGAATTACTCTGTCCACAGGCTTAAGCTTTTACGTGCCTGCGGTTACCTCTTTAGTTGCGGGTACCATGTTTCTAATGTGGCTCGGTGAGCAAATTACCGAACGTGGCATTGGTAATGGGATCTCAATGATCATTTTTGCAGGGATTGTGGCAGGGTTACCCGGCGTTGTTCTGCAATCTGTTGAATCGATTCAGCAAGGTCAAAGCACTTTAATTGGCCTATTGCTGCTGGCGATTCTCAGTCTTGCTGTCATCGCTGCTGTAATCTTTATCGAAAAAGCACAGCGGCGTATTCCTGTGAATTACGCACAAAAGCAGCAGGGTAGAAAGGTATTTACTGCACAGCAAACGCATCTGCCATTAAAAATTAATATGGCTGGTGTTATTCCTGCTATTTTTGCCAGTTCCTTGCTTTTATTTCCAGCAAGTCTGGGTCAATGGGTAGGAAGTGCTGATCCAAATGCGGGCTTTATCAAGCGTTTCTTGCAGGATATGGCTTTGGTGCTATCACCGGGTCAACCTCTCTATTTGGTGTTGTTTGGCGGTTTGATTATCTTCTTTTGCTATTTTTATACCGCTTTGGTGTTTAGTCCAAAAGAAGTATCAGAAAATTTAAAACGTAGCGGTGCTTATGTACCTGGAATTCGTCCTGGTGATCAAACAGCCCGTTATTTGGATCATATTCTCAATCGATTGACTTTTATTGGGGCAATCTATATTACCGTGGTGTGCTTAATGCCAATGGTATTGCAAAGTGCATTTGGTGTTCCGTTCCATTTGGGCGGTACGTCATTGCTCATTGTGGTGGTTGTCGTGATGGACTTTATGGCGCAGTTACAGGCTCATTTGACCTCACATCAGTACGAGAACCAGTCATTGATGAAAAAGTCACCTTCCTTACTGAATAAGTAGGGTATGGTGATTTAACCTGAAGGGTGTTTAACATGAAAGTTCAAGCTTCTGTTAAAAAAATTTGCGGTAACTGTAAAGTAATCCGCCGTAATGGGGTAATTCGCGTAATTTGCAGCGCAGAGCCTCGCCACAAGCAGCGTCAAGGCTAGTTCTTTAATAAACTAACTTACCTGTTGATTTCACTAGGTGAATTGCGTTATTATCCGCCCCCTCATAATTGATGGGGCGGTTGATTTTTCAATTGCCTTTTTGGAGAATAATGAATGGCTCGTATTGCCGGTGTTAACATTCCGGATAACAAGCACGCTGTCATTTCTTTAACTTACATTTTCGGTATTGGCCGTCATACTGCTGCTAACATTTTAGTTGCTGTAGGTATTGCTGCTACTACCAAAATCCGTGAGTTATCGGATGCGCAGTTGGATGCGATTCGTGCTGAAGTTGCCAAGGTTCCTACCGAGGGTGATCTTCGTCGTGAAATTTCCATGAACATTAAACGTTTGATGGATTTAGGCTGCTACCGTGGTCTTCGTCATCGTCGTAGCTTGCCTGTTCGTGGTCAGCGCACCAAAACCAACGCTCGTACTCGTAAGGGTCCGAAGAAACCAATTAAGAAATAATTGTTCTGGAAGCTAAAAGATGGCTAAAGATACTCGCGCCCGCAAGAAGGTCACTAGGACCGTTTCTGAAGGGATCGCTCACATTCATGCTTCTTTTAATAACACCATTGTGACTATTACCGATCGTCAAGGTAATGCACTGGCCTGGGCTACCTCTGGTGGACAGGGCTTCCGTGGCTCGCGTAAATCTACTCCGTTCGCTGCTCAGGTAGCGGCTGAGGTGGCTGGTAAAGCTGCTTTGGATTACGGTTTAAAAAATCTGGATGTTCTTGTCAAAGGGCCAGGTCCAGGTCGTGAGTCTGCGGTGCGTGCATTAGGCGCAGTGGGTTATAAAATTAACAGCATAACCGATGTGACACCTATTCCTCACAACGGCTGCCGTCCGCCTAAAAAACGTCGCGTATAAGGAGACTCATTCATGGCTCGCTATATAGGTCCAAAATGCAAACTCTCCCGCCGCGAAGGGACAGACCTGCAGTTAAAATCTGGCGTTAAACCTTTTGACGTCAAAACCAAAAAGGCTGGTAAACCACCAGGTCAACATGGCCAAAGTCGTGGTAAACAGTCCGAGTATTCGTTACAGTTACGTGAAAAACAAAAAGTACGTCGTATGTACGGTGTTTTAGAGCGTCAATTCAGTAACTACTACAAAGAAGCCGCTCGTTCCAAAGGCGCTACAGGTGATAACCTGCTGCAACTGCTGGAAAGCCGTTTAGACAACGTGGTGTATCGCATGGGCTTTGGCTCTACGCGTGCTGAAGCGCGTCAGCTGGTGAGCCATCGCAGCATTACTCTGAATGGTCGCCGTGTGAACATTGCGTCAATCCAAGTTAAAGCTGGTGATGTGATTTCTGTACATGAAGGTGCAAAAAATCAATTGCGTATCAAAAATGCAATTGAACTTGGTACTCAGCGCGGTATCGCTTCCTGGTTGGAAGTGGATCATACCAAGATGGAAGGTACGTTCAAGTCTGCACCTGATCGTTCCGATCTGCCTGCCGAAATCAACGAAAGCTTGATTGTTGAATTGTATTCGAAATAATCCCTTGAGGTGGCAATATGACGCGTACTGCAAACGAGTTTCTGACTCCGCAAGCGATTAAAGTCGATGCGGTCAGCGGAACCTCGGCAAAAGTAATTCTTGAGCCTTTAGAGCGTGGCTTTGGCCATACTTTAGGTAATGCCTTGCGTCGCATTTTACTTTCGTCACTGCCGGGCGCTGCCGTGGTTGAGGCAGAGGTAGAAGGTGTTGAGCATGAGTACAGTACTTTAGAAGGCTTGCAGCAGGACATCGTCGAGCTCTTGCTGAACCTTAAAGGATTGTCAATTAAACTGTTCGAACAGAACGAAGCGTATTTGACATTGGATAAACAGGGTCCGGGCGAAGTAACTGCTGCTGACCTGCGTTTACCACATAATGTTGAAATCGTTAATCCAGAGCACGTACTGGCAACACTGGGTGCCAATGGCCATTTAAAAATGCGCCTGAAAGTCACTCAGGGTCGTGGTTACGAGCCAGCTGATGTGCGTTTTCCAGAAGGGGAAACCCGTCCGGTAGGCCGTCTGCAACTTGATGCCAGCTACAGCCCGATCAAGCGTGTTTCCTACACGGTAGAAAATGCGCGGGTTGAGCAGCGTACTGATCTGGACAAATTGGTTATTGATCTGGAAACCAATGGTACTATCGATCCAGAAGAAGCAATTCGTAAAGCTGCCACGATTTTGCAGCAACAGATTGCTATTTTTGTTGATCTACAAAAAGACCATGCGCCAGAGCCGGTACAAAGTCGTGAAGAAGTTGATCCGATCTTGTTGCGTCCAGTAGATGATCTGGAATTAACCGTTCGTTCTGCCAACTGTTTGAAGGCAGAAAACATTTACTACATTGGTGATCTCGTACAACGTACCGAAGTTGAGCTGTTAAAAACGCCTAACTTAGGTAAAAAGTCATTAACCGAGATTAAAGATGTGTTGGCTTCCAAAGGCTTGTCGCTTGGCATGCGCTTAGATAACTGGCCACCCGCCAGCTTGCGCGTGGATGATCGCTTTGCTTACCGTAGCCGTTAATTAGTAGGACTATTCACCATGCGTCATCGTAATAGTGGTGTGAAATTAGGTCGTACCAGCAGCCACCGTAAGGCCATGTTCCAGAATATGGCTAACTCGCTGTTTGAACACGAGCTAATCAAAACAACCTTGCCTAAAGCTAAAGAGCTTCGCCGTGTTGCAGAGCCTTTAATCACTTTGGCAAAACATGATACTGTTGCTAACCGTCGTCTGGCTTTTGCCCGTACGCGTAGCGCAGCAATTGTTGGTAAGTTATTTACTGAGCTTGGCCCTCGCTACAAAGAGCGTCAAGGTGGCTATCTGCGCGTACTCAAAGCTGGCTTCCGTGCCGGTGATGCAGCGCCAATGGCTTATGTTGAATTAGTGGATCGCTCCCTGACTCAACCTACTGCTGAATAAGCAGTACGGTAGAAAAGACCGGCCTTAGGGTCGGTTTTTTTATGTCTGAAGATTTATATCTAAAAATTTTTATAAGATGAGTTTCTTATATGATAGAAATATCATTTTTTAGATCCTTCTTTTATGTCTACTTTATCCGTAATTGAACTTGAAACCGCCGCCAACCCGAAATTTACCGTCATCTGGCTGCATGGGCTGGGTGCCAACGCAAATGATTTTGTCCCCGTCATTCCCGAGCTAAACTTATCCTCACAATTTCCAGTGCGCTTTGTGTTTCCAAATGCACCGGAGATACCAGTCACTATTAATGGTGGCTATGTGATGCCCGCTTGGTACGATATTCTGGAAATGTCGGCTGACTATCGAAAGGTAGATCAGGCGGGAATCCAGCGCAGTGTTGAACAGGTTAGGCAACTGATTGCGCGTGAGCAACAACGGGGGATCGCTGCCTCCCATATTTTCTTGGCTGGGTTTTCTCAAGGTGGGGCGATTGCTTATCAGGCTGCTTTAACACATGCAGAGCGCGTGGCGGGTGTGATCGCACTGTCTACGTACATTCCAGACCCACAAGTGTTACAAGCGCAGTTTAATCCAGTACAGCAACAGCTTCCGGTATTGATTGCACATGGTCAGTATGATGGTGTAGTGCCGTTGTCAATGGGGCAGAGTGCTTGTGCTGTTGTACAGCAATTGGGCTGTTTGGTGAGCTGGCAGGAATATGCCATGGAGCATCAGGTTTGCCTTGAAGAAATTAGGGCAATTGGCAACTGGTTATCGCTGCAATTTCAATCGTTAAAAAACCTATAATCGATCTGTCGTTATGTGCTAATTTATCCCAAATTATTAGTGTATTTACTCTAATGGCCTAAATTGACATTGACTATTGTCAACTTAGGGATTATGTTTTGTGCAGTTTAATTCGGATTGATAACACAGATGGCTCAACATTTTGATGTATTGATTATTGGTGCTGGTATTTCAGGCATTGGCAGTGCAGTGCACCTCAAACGCAAAGCACCGCAGAAAAAATTTGCGATTTTGGAACGCCGTGAAAGCATTGGTGGCACTTGGGATTTATTTCGCTATCCGGGTATCCGTTCGGATTCTGATATGTCAACTTTTGGCTTTGAATTCAAGCCTTGGACACAATCCAAAGTATTGGCGGATGGCACCTCAATCCGTAATTATGTGAATGAAACGGCAAAAGAATACAATATTTTTGAGCATATTCATTTCCAGCGTCAGGTAAAGTCAGCCAACTGGTCTTCGGCTAAAAAAATGTGGGAGCTGCAAGTACACAATATTGCAGATGACACCATTGAGCAGTGGACAGCCGGTTTCCTGCTGGGCTGCACGGGTTATTATAATTATGATCAGGGCTTTAAGCCGAGCTTCCCGCAAGAAGAGCAATTTAAAGGTCAAATTGTTCATCCCCAGCACTGGCCAGAAAATCTGGACTATAGTGGCAAAAAAGTGGTGATTATTGGTAGTGGTGCGACTGCGATTACGTTAGTGCCTTCCATGGCGGACAAAGCGGCGCATGTGACCATGTTGCAGCGTTCGCCAACCTATATTGCTACTGTGCCTGCAATTGATGCCTTATACGACAAGATGAAAAAATTCATGCCGGAAAAAGTGGCCTATCAGTTAACCCGCAGTCGTAACATTGGGGTACAGCGCCTGATTTTTAAACTGTCGCAGGAAAAGCCGCAACTGGTGAAAAAGCTGCTGTTGAAGGCGGTGAAGCATCAGGTGGGTAAACATGTTGATATGAAACATTTTACCCCAAATTATAATCCATGGGATCAGCGCCTGTGTGTGGTGCCGGATGGTGATTTGTTCAAAACCATCAAACGTGGCAAGGCATCCATTGAAACGGATCAGATTGAACGCTTTACCGAAAATGGGATTTTGCTCAAGTCAGGCAAGCAACTGGATGCAGATATTATTGTGTCGGCAACAGGCTTGAATATCCAGATTTTGGGTGGGGTGCAAGCCACTATTGATGGCCAGCCGGTCAATACCTCAGATCACATGCTGTATAAGGGCATTTTGCTGAGTAATGTACCGAATGCTGCAATTGTAATTGGTTATACCAATGCGTCTTGGACCTTAAAAGTCGATGTGGCTGCTGATTATCTGGCACGATTGTTTAATTACATGGACAAGCAGCATTATAATGTGGTTATTGCTAAAGCTGATGCCGATGAAATAACGGATAGTGCCATTATGGGTAGCTTGACCTCAGGCTATATTCAGCGTGCTTTAGACGTGATGCCACGACAAGGTAAAAGTGAGCCGTGGCGTGTATCGATGAACTATCTTAAGGACAAAGCTGATTTGCGCAATAGTGGCTTTAAAGACGATATCTTGCATTTTGATGGTGACAAGGCCAACAGTAAAAAACGTTTTAAGCTGTTTGGCTAAGTGAGCTTGAGGGGTCGTAAAGAAGTGCTTTAGGGCACTTTTTTATTGGGTGAAAAAGTATGCTTAACGACTTTGATGAGCTGTTTTTTTGCATTACATGTTAATGGTGAGCCATGCGCTGCAATGAGTGCATCAAAATCGAATTGAAGCAGACGTTCAAAATCAGTTTGCAGGCTCATTCCTTGTGGCGTGACCCGTTTTAGCCAAGGGCCGCCAATAAAAAGACCCAGCCTAAAGCCCATCAGCCATAAAATAATTTTGCTAAAGAAGCTCATATAGTGCCAGTTGCTCCAGTACTGAATGCTATCGGTGGTAATGAGCAGTTTTGCAGGTTTAATCAGTAATGCAGCCTCTGGATATTGAGCCGTTTCAAAAATAAAAAACTCAGCATTAGTAATGGGTGGCTTGGTGCTAGCGCTAATGACGCTATCAGGAACAAGCGCTGGATATGTGACGTGATGCTTTTGACTCCAGAAATGCGCTTGATAGGTGTCGATATAAAACTGCTCGTCCAGACCATGGAAATCACCCAGACGTATAAGATGTTTGACCACACCTAGGTGGTTGAGTTGCGATAAACCGTGCTCATTAAGACGTACGGCGTTAATCAGGGTTAATTCATTATTTTGTCTAATAATGACCATATTACGGTTCATGCTTAGGCCAAACCCTATACGGATGCTGCCCTGAACCCAATAAATATCAGGAAAAATTTCTTGAATAGGATTATGCGGGTAGGCTGGTGCGTAAGCGTGTTGAGTCATGATTTATCCTATGCAGGTTATTCTATATTTTAAGTCTAGTTTTCTTATACGCTTGAGGTGGTTTTGGGACATTGGCTAATGCGTCAGCTACAGCAGGCTTAAACTGTCATAAATCATCAACTTCAAAATAAAGCGGTAATAAATACAACACAATGAAAAACCGCCCTATTAATAGAGCGGTCTTTTATCAAAATTTGAATTACAGTGTACGGGCAATCAGCTCTTTCATGATTTCGTTAGTACCTGCATAAATACGATGGGCACGATTGTCCACGTAGGCACGCGCTACAGGATATTCCATCATAAAGCCGTAGCCGCCATGCAACTGGACGCATTCATCCACAATCTCGTTAACCATGTCGGATAACCAGTATTTGGCCGCCGCCGCCGCTTCAACACTTAATGCATTTTGAGTTTGTAGTTCCATGCAGCGATCTGCATAGGCACGGCCAATATCAATTTTAGTGCGTATTTCTGCTAATTTGAAGCGGGTATTTTGGAAAGCACCAATTGGCTTACCAAATGCCTTGCGATCCTTGGTGTACTGCACGGTATGCGCAAATACGGCTTCCGCAGCAGCCTGTGACATCAGACCCACCATTAAGCGTTCCCATGCCAGTTCTTTCATCAGCATGATAAAGCCCATGCCTTCCATGCCCAGCAGGTTGGCTTTTGGCACACGCACATTATCAAAAAACAACTCACAGGTATCCTGGCCATGCATACCCACTTTTTTCAGTGGTTTGCCTTTGCTAAAGCCTTCTGCTTTGGCATCCATGATCAGCAATGAGATATTGGCTGCACCTTTGTCGCTATTACCGGTTTTCACTGCAACCACAGCCACATCGCATAAATAGCCATTGGTAATAAAGATCTTGGAGCCATTTACAATATAATCATCGCCATCAGCAACGGCTGTGGTGCGAATGCCTTGCAAGTCAGAGCCTGTACCCGGCTCGGTCATGGCAATCGCGCCAACCACTTCACCGGTGGCCATTTTGGGTAGCCAAGCCATTTTTTGTTCTTCATTACCGAAGTTTAAAATATAGTTGGCGACAATATCGGAGTGCAGGGCAAAGCCAGAGGCAGAATCCAGCGCATAGGCCTGTTCTTCCATTAGGATAGCACTGTATAAACGATCTACACCGCTACCACCGTATTGTTCTGGCATGGTGGCACACAGTAGGCCTAGTTCACCTGCTTTATTCCATAAATTACGATCGATATGCTGTTGTTCAGCAAATTTTTCTTGGAAAGGGGCTAATTCAGTTTCAAAAAAGCGGCGTGCAGTATCACGAAATGCTTCATGTTCTTCGTTATAAAGAGTACGAGGTGCCATTGGCGGTAACGGACGAATCAAGTTAACTGCGCTCATGATATTCCTTTGATGTAAATAGTAGCCAGCAAGATGCAAAAAGCTTGACCGACAGTTAAAAAGATTACGTCTGCTGCAACAATGAGTTTTATTGCCAAAAACCGGCCAGTCTCTATTATTTTTGCCAATTTTCCAGATCAGGCAGGCCAATGGCCAAACAAGCGGCATGCTACACTAGGTCACGTTTGGGATAAGTTAGAGATACCTATGAGTGATGACATCAGTTTGCACGATCGCAAGGTGATTTATCGGGCGCGCCGTGGTTTAAAAGAGCTGGACATTTATTTTGACCCGTATGTACGCCAGCATTACCTGACTGCCCCTGAAACAGAAAAACAGGCTTTTGCTTTACTCATCGAACAGGAAGATCCCGATTTGCTGGACTGGTTTATGGCAGTGAGTGAGCCAGAACAGCCGCAACTGCGCAGCATGATTGAAAAACTAAAAAGCCTGCTTCATTAATTTGATTGCTAAGGGTGACTTGTGCTGGTTGATGTTCGCTTAGACCCAAGCCGTATGCAGCAGATGGTGTATTGTTTGGCATTGCTACTGTTGAGTGGTTTGATCTGGGCTAGTGGCTTGGCATGGATTCTATGTATTGTACTGATTGGTATACTGCTGGGTATAAGCGGGTGGCTAAACCGCAGTGCTGTAATCCATCGTATTGACGCTGTGTGGCAAGGAGATAGCCAGACATGGTACTGGCAAAACAAGCAGGGCAAGCGCTACAGTGGAGAATTAATTGCCGTGCGCTATTTAGGCGCGGTGATTCATTTAACCTTAATAACCAGCACTACAATAGCCAACCAGCAACGCTTTTATGTGCCGATCTGGCGGGATCAGGTGAACGAACAACAATGGCGCTGCTTAAAAGTGCTGCATGTATTAAACGATTCACAACAAAACTGGTTTTAAACCTGTTATGCGTCTGCAATTCCTTACAGCATTACACCAAAATATCAATGCTTTAGCGCAGCTCATCTTTATATAGTAAAAATGATCATTAGCCTTTTGCTTTGCGCAGCTGCCTGCTGATTTCAATCACGATTTTTAATCATGGTTTTTTAATCAGGGTTATTCAGCAGCACCACGTACAAAAGCAGGGCGAGTAACATTTTGAGTGATAGGAGTGGGCAACAATGACAACATTAAACATGATGGTAGAGGCTTTAATTCAGCAAGCCAGTGGCCAGCATCCAGCCATGGCAAGTGCCGCTTTGGATGGGCAGGTGCTGGGTCTTGGTACCCAGCATGATCAAGTGATTCATACCGACCCTGCGCATATTGATCGCACTGTGGTCAATCAGCTCATTGATTCAGCACTGGGTGGTCTGGCGGGCACCGACATGCATGAAAACGCCTTTGCCCAGCCGCAGCGGCAGGCTTCTTTTATCCTCAAGCTGATTCCGCTAGTCTTGCACTGGATCAAGCAGCAAGGTGGCTTACATGAAGCCTTACAAACCCTGCGGCAACAAGGGCTGCAAACACAGGTTGCATCGTGGGTCGGTTCAGGGGTTAATGACCGCATCACCCCTGATAGGCTGGACGATGTGTTGGCACAATCCAATATTGATACACTGGCGCAGCAGTTTGGCATCCATAGCTCGACGGTTGCAACTGGTATTGCAGTGGTGTTACCACAGGTAATTGATATTCTGACCAACTCGAATGCTATAGATATAAGCCGTGCCGATTTAAGCGGTAGTAATATAGAAGACCAGACTACGATAGAAATTAATAATGTGCTGACCCGACTCAATCATTTATAAAGTCTTAAAAATCTTTCATCATGACTGTTTTATCGCCTGCGCTTGCAGGCTTTTTATATGAGATGCCATTTTATAAAAATGAGTTTACACAGCGTTACATGATGGGCTTTTAAACTGTCGGGCAGATTTTATCGTGTAAAAAAACTGAAATAATCCAGAAAAACTTTAAAAAATAATTAGTTAGATAAATATGTGTGAAAAACCCAAAGAATTGTCTAACAATCACTTGGATTGATTGTTATGGATGAGTACTTGTCTGACAATCCATGCGAAAAAATGCCAAAAAATGCGTACATTAAAGCCATGAGAAACGTGGCTGTGACTCATATTACATTCAAATTTCCAAATAGAGGTGAAGATCATGATAACAGTTCCTGCTATTTTATATCCTGTGTTGGCGTTCTTGTTTGCAGTGGTGGTAGGTCGTATTGGCACTATCATTATGGATCATTTCCGTAAAGATGAAATGCGGCTTGACGCAGCCTCTGCGAGCTTAAAGTCAAAATCAACCCATGCTGCTCTATCGGCTGCAAAACATGGCTAGGCACTTTATAACCGACCACAAGCCTTGTAGACAGTAATGATACAAGGCTTTTTTGTTGGCTCACTTTAATGCTCACTTTTAATGGCCAAGCCGCTCAGCAATAGGCCTTTTATTTCAATAATTATACTGACTTGCCTATAGAGTATTCTGAATAAAACAAATCACCTCTTAATAAAGCCAGTTAAGCGCGCTAGTTTGGAGTATTGCTTATCGCACTGATCAGGAAAAAACAGCAAGGTTAAGGTGCTATAGCATTTTTTTCGGTGCGGCTGGAATGAGCGAAAACTCAGGCGACCATTCATAGAACGCCTCAAGCGAACGAAAAGCCTATTAGGAGTAAATGATGTCAATTTCTGATACTGACCCGTATGCCCACTTGAAACAGTCCGGTACTGTGATGCCCACACAGGGTTATCAGCATGGTATGGCACAAATCCCCCGCAATACTACGCCTAGCAACACCGATAAGACCCGCTGTCGTCCTATTACACGGCTGGGGCTGGGAGGCGTAGCCATTGGTAATGGCTTTACCCCAACGGTTGATGCAGCAGCGCAACATACCTTACAGGCTGCCATTGATGCCGGTATTCGCTACTTTGACACCTCGCCTTGGTACGGTTTGGGGTTAAGCGAGCGCCGTTTTGGCCATGCCTTACATACGCTCAAGCCTGAGCACTATACCCTGTCGACCAAAGTGGGGCGTATCCTCAACGCAACCCACCAGATTCCAGACACCATGTGGACTGATCCAGCGCCGTTTGATTACCGCTATGATTATTCAGCGGCCGGAGTACGACGTTCCATTGAGGATAGTTTGCAACGGCTTGGGGTATCGCAAATTGATATTGTATATATCCATGACCTGTCGCCGGATAATGAAAAAGATCTGGGCATGCCGTGGGAGCAACGCTTTGAGGAAGCCATGAAAGGTGCCATGCCTGAGCTGACCCGGATGCGCGAGGAAGGCATTATTAAGGCATGGGGTTTTGGCGTAAATAGTCCCGAACCGGTGCTCAAGGCACTGGAAGTGGCCGATCCCGATATATTTTTGCTGGCCTGCCAGTATTCTTTGCTGGATCATAGTCGGGCATTGCATGAAACCCTACCCAAAATTGCTGAAAGAGGTGCGTCTGCAGTGATTGGCTCACCGTTGCTGGCGGGTTATCTGGGCGGGCGTGAGCGCTATTTGTATGACGGTACTATTCCTGAGTGGGCACCGGACAAGCGCGCCCGGATACAGCGGGTGCTGGATGAATACGGTATTGATTTACGCACGGCATCGTTGCAATTTGCCGAGGCGCATCCTACCGTGGCGGCGATTATCCCCGGGGCACGTACCACCGCGCAGGTTAACGCCAATGTAGAGTCCTTTGGCGTTGAAATTCCGCAAAGCTTCTGGGATGAACTCAAGTCTGAAAAGCTGATTGAGATTGACGCACCTGTGCCACAATCCCGTAAGGGCAATTAATCACCAGATAATCTGATATGAACTGGCATTGAGTTAGAGAGAGGCAGGTTGTCCCTCTCTATGTTATGGGTTGATTGATGTGTAATGTTTGCTGGGTTATTTTTCTAAAGTTGTTCGTCTAAAATCCATTCCTTTAATAAACTGTCTTCAATTTCATATATCCCATTATCGGGTTTAAAGATAATTTGGCGGCGTGCCAAGGAGCGCACGGCTGATTGCACAGTGGAAACTGGTATCTCATCAATACCAATGTTATTTGCAAGCTGCTGCCTAAAATTACTGCTATATATCTCAGATTGACCTTGTGCTATGGCAATCAGTAGTAAATGTTCTACAGGTTTTAAGCTATCCCATAAGCCGTTAAAATCGCGGCTGCTGGCAATTTCCTGTACAAATTGTTGTTTGGAAAACTCAATACTTAATTGTGGATTCAATGCCAAACGTTCTACTAATGAGCGTGCTAGTTGTGGGCTACGATGCATATCCAGAAAAGCAGCCCATAATTCATCCTGATCTAAAACCCTACCTGTCGTTATCTTATAGTTTTCTGCTAAATGGTCAGTAAAAGCACGGGTTAATTCTGGGAAATGTAAATTCTGTCCATAATGAAAAAATGGTGCATTACTGGCCGAAAACATTTTGCGCAAGCCTTCACGACTTGAACCTGTGAAAATGACCTTAATCAAGTCTTTATGGGTATCTAATGCGGTACGTAGGCTGGCAATCGTGCTTTTATGAGTATTACCCGCTAAAGCTTGTATTTCATCCAGTAATAACAGAACAGGGGTTTTCTGCTGGGCTAAGCGTTCAATTGCGGCCAGAATGCTATTATTGGCTTGCTGAGGGGTTAGCTCTACTTCACCTTTGACCCCTGCGACTTCACCGCTGACTTTGCCAATATTTTTAAGTAGATTTCCTGCCTTTGACATCAAACTACTTTTCTGCGCAAACATTAGATCTCTTGCATAAATCATTTTTTGACCAGCTCGATATTATAAATAGCAGCAATCAAATTAAAGCGTAATCCCATGCGTTTACGTCGATTGCGGTAGCGCTCTGCAAGAATTT
>SECL01000049.1 GCA_004173455.1 Moraxellaceae bacterium
GTTTCTTAAAGATGAGAAGCACTGCTTCGCAAGGTTTAGATTTAATTACGGATCGCCCAAAGAGCAGCTAAAAATACTGCTTATTTGGACGGAAATTTAACCTGTCCTACTACAGCCCCTTTTTCAATACTAAAGGGATTATTACTCCCCCTCGAATTACGATGCAGGGCATAGATTGAGTCATAAAAAAACCGCTGACGAATCAGCGGTTTTTTAGTTTACCCACTTAAACCATGAGGTTTAAATGGGTACTTAATCACATGCTTAACGCAGTGGATTAGGCGCGTCTGGATCATCAGGCAAGATCAGTTCATTGTCCGTACCAGTAGTCGGCGGCGTAGTTTCTGAAGGACTAACCACCGGAGACGATGCAGCAGGTGTTGCTACCGGAGAAGCAAAACTACTGCTCAATGGCGCATCCATATCGGCATTGCTCATGGTAGATGCAGTCGGTGGCGTTGGCTTGTTGGCCTCGTTTTTGGCCTTGTTCAGCATATCGTCCAGCAAACGCTGAGCAGGCTCGCGGCCACCCAAACCAAATGCCAGGGCAAAAGCCACAGCAACCGCACCCAGTGTCAGGCCAAACGCCAGATTCACGATAGAATCGGCAATGCCCATGGCACGCAAGCCCATGGCCAGCACCAGACCAATAATCAGTACACGCACCACATTGGCCAGCCACAACGAGTAGTTGTAACGACCACGCTGTACAATGTCACCAATCAGGTTGGCCAGCCAGAAGCCAATGATGAAAATGGCAACGCCCAGCAGGATGTTGGCACCAAAGGCAATGAAGATGGTAATCAGGTTACTGACCTGATCAAAGCCCAGACGGTTGGCAGCTTCGGCAACGGCAAACAACATGGCAAAGAATACCAGCAACTTGCCAATGATGGTTGACAGGTTGGTACTGCCTAAAAAGCGTTGCATGTCCAGTCTGGCAGGCAAGCGATCCAGTTCGGTGCCCGCCATGAGATTAACCAGAATGCCAGCCACAAACTTGGCCACCACATAGGTAATAATCAGGATCAGAGCGGCCGCAATAATATTGGGAATCGCATACATGATCTGGTCAAGCATACGGATCGCAGGCTGTGAAATCGCCTCGATCTGCAAGGCATCCAGTGCCGCAATCAGGGTAGGAATCAGAATCAGCACAAACACGATTGAACCGGCAATGTTAGGAATGCTGGTGGTATTTTTAACCCCAACATGTTCAGCAGCCGATTGCAGGTTGAGACTAGACACCAGCCCCACTACAATATTGCGCACAATTTTGGCCACAAAATAGCCCACAAAACCAATCACCAGTGCAGCAAATAGGTGCGGCAGGAACAGCAGCAAATCATTCACCATGTTCTGTACAGGCAACAGCAGGCCATTTAAGCCCAATGCAGACAGCACCATCGGTACAAACAACAGCAAGATGAGCCAGTAGATAATCTGACCAACATTATTGCTTAAGGGTTGTACCCCAACATCAGCACTAAGGCGTTCATCCAGCGTGGTACGTGCCAATAAACGGGTAATTCCGGCACGTGCCAATGTTGCCAGTATCCAGCCCAGCGCCGCGAGTACCAGTGCAGACAATACACGCGGAACAAACAGCAATACTTCGTTAATCATATTGGAAAACGGAGCAGATACTGCATGCAGGTTTAATAGATTAAAGCTGGCAATAATGGCAATAATCAATATAAACCAGAACACCACACGCCCAGCAATGTGTTCAATATCCGTGTGGTGCCCGGTAGAGCTATTCACATGTTGATTAACATTGAGTTTTGAAAGTAATTTGCGTACACCGGCACCAGCGAGCAGTGCAATCACCCAGCCAACAAGCAGCAGGACAATCGCACCGAGAATAGGCTCTAGCTGAACCCCATAGGTATGCTGGAAGTTCTGGAAACCATCCATAACTCACCCCTTATCATATCGGTCATTCATTTTTATTAATCAGTAGCTTGCGTCTGCACGTCTAAAACCTGCAGTTTAAGATGAGGATTCAGCGTGTATTATGGCAATTGGCCTACGCTAACGTACAATTGGAAGCTACTCATTAATACCCTTTTATCGTTAGGGTCATGCTTTAAGTTTGTTAATAAAATCAACTTAGTGATAACCCCTAAATCACCTTAACAAAGCACGAAAATATAAAAACAACGCTTTTGTTTCCTTCATACTGTTTTTGTCACGCTAGGTAGGGTTTTTATTACCATCCAAAATTTAAGTTTTATTTTTTAAACATTTATGCTGTTGTAGTGAGTGTTTAAACCGTCAGGCTAAGTTTTCCATCTTCACAATTGCATTTGATGTGACTGCTCCGCCTTACCTTAAATTACCCACAAAAAAGCCAAAGACAACGCTTTGGCTTGAACCGCAACTGCTGATTGAATGAGTTGCAATAAATAAATATCTGCAACTCATTCCTATCTATAGCGACTTAATATTTGGTCATGTTGGACAGGTTAGCCATATCACCGGACATACCTCCCATCATGCTCAGCATCGCAATCGCCCCTACAATGCCCAGAATCGTCAAAATAATATAAATGTAGCCCAGCACACTTTCCCAGCCTTTATTAGGACGCGGCACACCAAAGTTATTGATGCCATGAGTCCCCGGCGCAATCATCACGTACAGCATAAACAACACGTTGACCACCGGCACTAGCATCAGCAGGGACATCCAGCCGCTTTGATTTAAGTCATGGGGCTGTAGTAGGACAGGTTAAATTTCCGTCCAAATAAGCAGTATTTTTAGCTGCTCTTTGGGCGATCCGTAATTAAATCTAAACCTTGCGAAGCAGTGCTTCTCATCTTTAAGAAAC
>SECL01000044.1 GCA_004173455.1 Moraxellaceae bacterium
GAGCCGTCACTTCAAGCACAAAATACTCAAGTAACTTTTTCTGTACTTTTTTGCTTAACTTACAATTCGTTATATTCATTTTTGTAGACTAACATAAAGCTAATCTACTACAGCCCCTATTATTAAATCAGCTTAAGCAACGACGCTTGCAACTTGGGTTGAAGCAACAGGACATGTACATGCGTGTCGGTCTATCACGCCAGCAATATCAGCGCATTGAGAGCCAAGGTAATCCACGGTTGAACACACTAGAGCTGGCCGCACAGGGTCTTGATAGTGAGATTATGCTGATTCCTAAAGAAAAGCGGCAGGCTGTTGTGCAATTACTGGCTGAGTCTAAAGATTGCTCAACGCAAGACGAAGCAGACGAGCAGGCACTCGTTGATAATCCGTGGCAGGGTTTGCTGGAGGACTAGATGAACGATGACTAAGCTCATGTGGAAGGACTGATTGCATGAGTAATAAAGTCACGATTCTTGAGCTTAGCTTACATCAGCATCTGGTGGGATATCTGGCTGGTTTTCAGAATGGTAGAAATGTGCCTATATTTGCTGATAATTATAAGCACAGTCAAAGTCGGCCTACATTGGGCTTGATTACCAGTCCCGCATTTCCAAATTCAACCAAATTACTTGCGCAGGACTGGATTACCCGTCAGCGTTTGCATCCCGTACTGTCTAATTTACTGCCTGAGGGCGCATTACGCGCACTGCTCACCTCGATTATCGCCAGCCTATGATATTTTAACCACACAGGTGTATATTGATGGGGAAAGGCAATTGGCTTTGAACCTAGCGAAGAACAGGGACTGGTACGTGACTGAAATGCGTCATTTTCAGTATTGGGCGGAGAAGGTCGGTGTACCGTGGCGTGTGGTTAAACCGCACCTTGATGAGGTAATGGACAAGGCAAGGACACTATGGCCTGTGGCACTCAACGACCTACCAATGACTGCCACACATCAGAAGCAGCTAAAAATGCACTGGCAGCGGTTAAGTGCGGATTTTAAAATTTAATAGAATCTTACAAAAAGTAACAAATGCGAAAATCGTCTAAAATTTTTAGAATAAAAAATGACTCATTCATTTGAAGCTATCTCAGCTTTTAAGCATTGGGGCTTTTTTGTTGGCTAAAATTTTTTTAGTGCATCATGATTTTTATCAAATTATTTTTAGCACACAATTATCCTAAAAGCTAAAGGTATAGTTTTTTACTGAATTTTTTCAATTTAAAATTTTAGCGGATGTACTGTGCTTAGTAATCCAATTTAAACCATAAAACCTATTTATAGGTCACGCTGTGCCTCTGCTGCAACCTTTGATTTTAGATGCGCAATTCATTAATACGGAAATTTTGGTGAATTGAATCACCAATTTTTAATTTTTTGTCGTTTTAAAATTGAGCTGTTCGCCTGAACAAGGTTAAGATGTGGTCAATAAGTAGTTTAGCGAGATATAAAAACTACTTATCGGGATAAGGTTGTAGTAGTTGACCTCAATTTTATGGAGTGGGTTAAAAATGATAAGTAAGCAAATTTTAGGGCAGGCAGCATTAATTGGCACGATGACCATGGTGTTGATGGGTTGTGATAAAAAACAGGAACCAATCAAGGCAGATGAGCCGGCTGCGGTACAGTCTACCCAAGATGCAGCACATAAAAGTGAAAATGACTTGTATATTGAGCGATTAAACAAAGATGTTAAAGTTGAGAATCCAGATGCCTTGCTCGATGAAGTGAATCAGGAAACCAAAAAAACCAGCTAATTGCTGTGTTTGTGCTTTATTTGGCCATTATTTGATGTTTTATAGCGAATGCGGCTGAATATTAAGCAATAGGGGCTTGCTCAAGGCCTCAGCTTTTTGTAATATGGCGACCTCGTTGCGGTGAGGTGGCCGAGTGGCTTAAGGTACTCCCCTGCTAAGGGAGAGTAGGCTAATCCCCTACCGAGGGTTCGAATCCCTCCCTCACCGCCACTTTTAATCTTTGCAACACTTGATGTGTTTAATAAAACGTCAAACAGTTTGCAGAAATTAAAAAGAAGTTGACGAGGCGCAAACTGCTCTGTAGAATGCGCGACACAAAACGATGCGCCCATAGCTCAGCTGGATAGAGCACTTGGCTACGAACTAAGGGGTCGGGAGTTCGAATCTCTCTGGGCGCACCATTTTTTAATTTATTATCATGGTTTACCGGTAATTAATTAAACTAAAAAGCTAAATAAATAAAAAAGAAATTCATATATTCGTTAATCTATCAAACTTCACTTCATCATTATTAATGTTATTAAATCGATATTTTTTATTGATCACTATTTTTAATTTTCTATTTTGCGCGATTGATTATTCTGATCAGATCAGCAAATTGTAGCCTTTTAAATGTAGTGCTGTATCAGGCTGAGTTGGATTGATTGACGTGATATTAGTCTTCGCAATCTCATTAGAAGTGACTGCACTTTTAAGCTATTAGCTCTATAACCACCACGCCATACCACATCCCGACAATAGAATAATGCGCCACATGGATTGCTAGCAAAGGCACTGGTCAATAAGACTTTGATCTATTACTGTAAAATAATTAAGCGTATGACAGGCATATTTGCAGCTTTTAGGCGCAAGCTTGGGTATGATTTGCGCATAAGTAAAGGATTAAACACGGATATATCATAACGATGAATAAAACAGGCGCAATGGCAGGTGTAGTGTTGGTGGTGGTTGGTACGGGGTGGGCAGGCTCGACGTGGTACAGCAGCCAGCATATGGAAAGCTATTATCGGGAAAATATTCAGAGGTTCAATGCCACGACGTTGAGTCCAGTGACCATTAAACTGACTTCCTTTAAATCGGGATTTTTGCAAAGTCGCGCCAACTGGGAGGTCAGTTTGACGCTTGATCCCTGCCAGCCGGATAGCAGTATGGTATTGACTGGCTATGATGAAATCTATAATGGCTTTATTCCATCACTGGGTTGGGTCAGTATTGATACACATGTGATTTGGCCCGATAGCGTGGAAGCCCAGATTCGTGAGGTATTTAAGGGGCAGCAGCCATTAACCATGCACTCGCGGGTCAATTTGCTGGGCAGTGTTAATACCCGCATCAGCAGTCCAGCGGCGCAATGGCAGGGCAAAACGGTTCAGTTGAACTGGCAGGGCATGCAGGGAAGCCTAAAAGTAGCGTCAAATCATAAAGTAAAGTTTGATCTCAAGGCACCTAAATTGCTGGTCAAAAATCTGGCCTCGAATAGCGGTAGTCTTGCGCTGGATGGGCTGCGTTATGAGGGTGAGCAAAAATCCGGTGAGTCTAGGTTGCCGTTAGGTCGTACTGCTTTTTCACTGGATAGCTTGCAGGCCAATTTTGCGCAGCAGCAGTGGGGCTTACATGATGTCAGTTTCAGCAACAACAGTCAGGTAAATAAAGGCGTGTTGTCCGCTGAGGCACGCTATAACATTAAAAAAATTCTGCTAGGTCAGCAAGATATTGGTAATTTTAAAGCCAATCTGATGCTGGGCCATATTCCTGCGCAGGCTGCTCAGCAAAGTTATGTAGCGTTTAACCGGCTACAACGGCAGTGTAATCCATCCGCAACGGATTTTTTAAAGGCGCTGGAACCCATCCTTCAGCATGGCTTTCAGGTGAATTTAAGTCAGGCTGATTTAAGTTTGTTTAAGGGCAAAGCACAAGCCAATGCGCTGATCGTCATGCAGCCAATCACAGCAGCGGCACAACAATCGCCGCAGCACATCCTGCAAAATGTGATGGCCAATGGCAAGCTACAGGTTTCTGATCAATTGCTGAGTGGTTTTTTTGAGCAGGTTAGTCATTTAAAAGGGCAGCCCATTAGTCCGGCAGAAGCAGGGCAAACTGTACACATGTTGATGCAGGGCATGTTGCAGCAAGGTTATTTTACCAAAACAGCAACAGGCTATCAGACCACTTTTGCCTTAAGCGATGGCCAGCCGAGTATGAATGGCAAACCACTGGGCAATACCGCTGGACGCGACCTTTCAGCAAATGCAGCCATTGATGACGCACATCAAACCGACAAAATACTGTCCGCTGCTGAATAATCCAGTCAGTGAATCACTGTTAAAAGCCAATCTCAAAAGCAAAAAAGCTCAGATAAATCTGAGCTTTTTTATCGCTAAAAACAGGGCAATAATGGCTGTCAGGCTTTAGCTCACATGAATACCAAACAAACCCAGCGCCTGTTCAGGGCCAAAGCGGTATTGCGCATTGCAGAACTGGCAGTCCATTTTGATTTCATTTTCCTCGGCCAATAGTTCCTGTACCGTGTCCTGTCCGACCTGAAGCAAGGCTTGTTCACAGCGTTCACGTGAGCAGGTGCAACCAAAACTTAAGCTGTCCTGTTCAGGCAAGCGCACTTCTTCTTCATTGTACAGCCGATACAGAATTTCCTGTGAAGGCAGGTAAATCAGCTCCTCGGCTTTTAAGGTGTTGGTCAGCATGGTCAGGCGTGGCCATAAGTCTTCATCGACGCGGGTTTGTTCTTCGTCATTGCGCGGTAGCAATTGAATGAGCAAGCCACCGGCCTGTTGACCATCACAAGCCAGTGTCAGCCGAGTAGGAATCTGTGCAGACAGGTCATAATATTGAATCAGGCATCCGGCCAGACTGTCGGCTTCTAAAGGTACAATCCCTTGATAACGCTCGCCATGTTCTGGTTCGATATTAATAAATAACACGCCATCTTTTAGGGTACTTAGTGCCACATTGCCATTGTCGGCCTGCATCAGCACCGGATCATCAGTCCACTCAGCCAGCGCACGCAGCTCGCCCAGATGGTTACATTCGGCCATTGCCCATTTTAACGAACCGCTGCCCTGAACTTGCAGGCTTAAACGTCCCTTTATTTTTAGGGTACTGGCCAGCAGGGCACTGCCCACTAGCAATTCACCCAATAGTAGTTCAATGGCCTGAGGATAGTCCCGCTGCTTGAGAATGGTGTGCAGGGTGTCTTTCAGATGCACCACTTCTCCACGCACGGGGCTATGTTCAATAAAAAAACGCTGACGAATATCGGTCATATTAATGCTCTCCACATGCAGTGTTAAATGGAGTTGCGGCTGCTGAAAATCAAGGGGCTTTTTAGCAGCCGGATACTCAGTTGGTGCAGATCGTTTAGTGCTGCTGATTGAGGACAGATAGTTGAGGGCAAATGATTTTGTATGGATGATTTTGCATGAATGATTTAGTGCTGGTCATTTAAACCATGCTGGATATTAATATCCTTATTGTGCGTGTTTTCAATATCCATTTTGCGCGCTGTCAGCATATCACTGTCAAACAGGCTTTCCAGTTCCACCATGGCGGCGCGACTGCTTTCAATCAGTTGCTGTTCATCTTTATAAATAGTTTGCTGGCGTCGCAACAGGCTTTCGTCATGCTCGCGGAACAGCTCAATGCCATCAAAGGCTTTTTTGCGCTCAATGCCCAGACTGACCAGCGCCTCATAAGACATGCCCAGTGCTGACAGGTAGGTTTCACGCCAGATATGTTCCACACCCACTTCACGCAAACGGTAAACATGCTGACGGTCACGGGCACGCGCCAGAATCCTGATATGCGGATAAGCGCGTTTAATGTACTTGGCTACTTGCGTGCAATCTTCGACTTCATCCATCGACAAGATTAGTAGGCGGGCATGGGCAATGCCTGCTGCGCGCAGGATTTCCGGATTTTTGGGATCACCGTAATACACCGCATTGCCAAACTTGCGCACAAAATCGACCTGATTGATATTTTTATCAATCGCGGTAAATTCGATATTGTGCATGCGGAGTAAACGTCCCACGATTTGCCCAATCCGGCCAAAACCCGCAATAATCACGGTATGTTCATTGTCTGGAATCTGGTCGTATTTGGGTGATACCTGCCGCTTTTTAAAAATGGGCTCACCCCAGCGTTCCAGCACAAAAAAGGCCAGCGGCGTGAGCATCATGGACAAGGTGACAATTAAGGTAAGCGGCTCAACAATGTTACGCTCCAGTATCTGATACTGGCTGGCACTGTTAAACAACACAAAGGCAAATTCACCGCCCTGCGCCAGTGCAATGCCCAGCCGGATACTGGTTGACCAGCGATAGCCATTTAAATGCGCAATAATAGCTAATGTCAAAAATTTAAGCGCCATTAAGCCCAGCGCACCACCAATAATCAGCCAAGGCATGTCGCGCAGCAAATCCAGTTGCACGGTCATGCCGACGGTCATAAAAAACAGTCCCAGCAGCAAGCCTTTAAATGGCTGGATACTGGCTTCAAGCTCATGCCGGTATTCCGAATCGGCCAGCAGCACGCCGGTTAAAAATGCGCCCAGCGTGGTACTAATGTCCAGCAGGTTCATCAGCTGAACCACCGACAGGATAATGAACAGCGCCATGGCCGTCAGTAGCTCGGCAGCATTGCTTTTGGCAATAAAGCGGAAAAAAGGTCGCATCACATAACGGCTAAACAGGAATAAGCCGGAAAAGGCCGCCACAATCGCGGCAAAATGTGCAATGCCATGATGGGTGTCACTCATACCACTCATCAGCGGTAATAACGCCAAGAGTGGAATCACTGCCATGTCCTGAAACAGCAAAATGGCAAACGCCTGTCGTCCATGGGTGCTAACCAGTTGCTGCTTTTCAGCCAGTAATTGCAGCACAAATGCCGTAGAAGACAGTGCCAGACCAAAGCCAATCACCAAACTGGCATAAAAGCTTAAATCTAAAAACAGCCAGATTAGGCTAAGCAGCAAAATGGCCGTAATTCCGACTTGCAGACCACCCATCACAAAAATAGAGCGACGCAGTTCCCACAGGCGCTGCGGCCTGAGTTCAAGCCCGATAATAAACATCAGCATGATGACGCCATATTCGGCCAAATGCATGATGGATTCGGGATCGCGTTCGACTTTTAATACATAAGGCCCCAGCAGAATGCCGGTAAACAAATAGCCCAACACGGTGGCCAGTCCAAGGCGTTTGCCCAAAGGCACCAGCAACAGGGCAGCGCCCAGAAAAATTGTTATTTGCAGTAACAGCGGCATTGTCGTCAGAACAAATCAAAAATCTTTTATAGCAGTTTAGCGGCAATCTTGCGGTAAAAATATGAAAGCAGCCACGAATTTTTCAAAGCTTTGCAGCATTTTTGAGGGCTTACATTGCTTTTGATGACGTTATAGATTCATGGCGCAAGGGTTTATTTTAACTCAGCTCTTGCGCATCAATATCAATGCTACAGCGCACGCCACGCCGCTCCGGCAATTTGCCCACCTGCCGCCACCAGTTGCCCAGCAGCTGATGCAGCAAACGGCGATCCTTGCAAAAAATTAGCACATGGGCACGAAACACCCCAGCACGGCGTTCCATCGGTGCTGGCACAGGCCCCCAGATTTCAAGCGGTGAATGATCTCGTTGCTGAGCATCGGGCTGGCTATACAGCAAACCCACCACGTGCTGTAAAAATTGCAGCGATTTTTCGGCTTGCGGGGTTTCAGCACGAATCAGCGCGCAATAACGATAAGGTGGCAGCAGCATGGCTTTGCGCTCGGCTAGACAAGTGTCAGCAAATGCAGCATAACCTTGCTGGATTAAAAGTTGTAGTAGCGGGTTTTCTGGCTTAAAAGTTTGAATGAGCACCAGTCCGGCTTTTTGGCCACGTCCGGCACGACCAGCGACTTGCATGATGAGCTGGGCAGTGCGTTCCGGTGCGCGAAAATCCACATTTAAAAATCCGCCATCGACATCCAAAATCGCCACCAGCGTCACATGCGGAAAATGATGGCCTTTTGCCAGCATTTGCGTGCCCAGCAAAATCGCGCTTTTTTCCTGATGCGCGCGTTTATAAATGCGCTCCCAGCTACCCACCCGGCTGGTGCTGTCACGATCTACCCGCAACACATCGGTATCCGGGAACAGTTCTTTTAAGCCTTCTTCCAGCCGTGCCGTACCCATGCCAGTTGGGCTTAGGCCGCCAAACTGACAGGACGGACAGGCAGTGGGCAAACGGCTTTGATAATTACAATGATGACAATGCAGGTGTTCCGCCGGCTGGCGATGTACGGTCAAGTGCGCATCGCAAGAGGGACAATCGGCCTGCCATGCGCATTGTGGGCACAGCAAAATCGGGGCATAACCGCGCCGATTTAAAAAGATCAGCACTTGTTCGTCTTTTTTGAGACGCTGCTTGATGGCATCAATCAGGTCACGCGCCAGACCATGTTCACGAGTTTGTTTTTTGAGGTCAATCAGCTGGATTTTGGCCAGTGCTGCATTGCCGGCACGCTGGGTTAGTTTTAGCGCTAACAGTTTGCCCTCGGACACCAAATGCAGACTTTCCAGGCAGGGCGTGGCTGAACCTAAAACTACCGGACAGCTTTCACGATGACCACGACACAGCGCCACATCACGCGCGTGATAGCGAAAAGTGTCCTGCTGCTTAAAGGACACATCATGTTCTTCATCAATAATAATCAGCCCCAGCTTGGGCATGGGGGTAAATACCGCCGAGCGCGTCCCGATCACAATTTGTGCCCGGCCGGTTTGTGCTTCTTGCCATGCCTGTAAACGCGCCACATCGGTCAGGTTGGAGTGCATGGCCACAATGTCACATTGAAAGCGCGAACGAAAACGTTCCAGTGTTTGTGGGGTTAGGCCAATTTCCGGCACCAGCACCAGCACCTGCTGGCCTGCTTCGAGTACAGGCTGCATGGCTTGCAGGTACACTTCGGTTTTACCGCTACCGGTTAGGCCATCCAGTAAAATACCCTTAAAGCTGCCCAGATGCTGCTGAATCGTATCAATGGCCTGTTGCTGCTCGGCATTGGCAACCAGCGGCATTTCGGCCAGCTTGACCGGATGCGGCGGATGCTCGGTCTTTTGCAAAAAGCACTCAGCCAGCCCTTTTTCTTCTAGCAGTTGTAGCTGCTTTTTGCTGGCACCCATCAGCAACAGTACACTTTCGGGCGCGCCGTGTTCATCGTGGAGTTTTAATAAGTCAAAGGCTTGCAATTGTTTGGGGGCGCGTTTAAGTGTATCGCGTTCAGCCGTTGCAGTTAAGCGCCAATATTGCGAGAGCAAATTATACGGGCGACCCTGACGCAGCAAGGTAGGAAGCGCGCAACTAATGACTTCGCCAATTGGATAGTGATAATACGCCGCCGCCCAGTGCAGCAGCTTGAGGCTGGAATCCGGCAGCAATGATTCATCATCCAGCACGCTGTGAATGGTTTTAAGTTTGCTGGGCTGGATATGATCACCTGTGGCTTGCCCCAGATAAATTCCCACCAGCTCGCGCTTGCCAAACGGCACACACATGCGGCAGCCGACAGCAAATGGCCACTGGCTAAGCAAATGATCGGGCACTAAATAGTCAAATACCCCAAATAGCGGCACGGGCAGCGCCACCTGAATCACAATTGGCTGATCAGTTGCAGCAATTGGATCAGCAACTGGCTCTAACAAGTCCGGCTGATCTTGATGGTTTTTTTTATTCTGCGTATTGCCTTCAGCATTGTTTTGGGTAAAAGCCTGTTGTCCAAGTAATGTCATGAAGCTACTCCAGTTCAGGACATTTTATGCCAAATTGCGCTGGCGGGAAAAGCAGTTTTATAGCGAAATGGATAGTAGGTCATTTGGATAAAATGGGTTGTATGAGAATGACCTGACGCTAAGAGGTACAAATCCAGAAGGATCAGGGCTGGTTAGTTGATTTAAGAAAAATAATTTTCTGGCAGGCAATCTCTTTCTATTTGCCTATAAAGCCACCATAATCCCTAACATCATTCTGGATTGATTTGAGCAATAGCCGCAAATGCCTGCATATCAGTTTACTGCTGTAGACAGTATAGGGAAGCAACATAAAGGCGTGCTGGAAGGGGACTCTGCGCGCCAGATTCGCCAGCAGCTGCGTGATAAAAGCTGGATGCCGGTACTGGTTGAGCCACTTGAAGAAAACAAGACCAGCGACGGCGGCAAGCGATTTTTTCAAAAAGGCTTGAGTGCCTATGATCTGGCGCTAGTGACCCGTCAGCTCAGCGTGCTGATAGCAGCAGGCATTCCATTGGAAGAAACCTTGCGTTCGGTAGCGCGGCAAACTGAAAAACGCCATGTGCAAAGCTTGCTGTTGTCGGTGCGTGCCAAGGTCATGGAAGGGCATTCGCTGGCACAGGGTTTTCGTCAGGCAGGCAAGTTTCCACCGCTGTACATTGCCACCATTGCTGCTGGGGAAAAATCGGGGCATTTGGATCTGATTTTAAACCAGCTGGCTGATTACACCGAAAACCGCTTTGCCATGCAAAAGAAAGTTCAGGGTGCCATGATTTATCCGGTACTACTGATGGTCATGTCGTTTGCCATTGTGATGGGTTTGATGACCTATGTGGTGCCGGACATTGTCAAGGTGTTTGCCAATACCAAACAAGCACTACCGTTTATTACCCGCGCGCTAATGGCTATGAGTGCCTTTATTCGTGTAGCGTGGCCATTTTTGCTGGTAGGAACCATTGCATTTGTGGTGCTGATGGTGCGCTTTGTGCGTACCGAACCCGGCCGTTATGCGCTCGATCGGCTCACCTTGCGCCTGCCATTGTTTGCCAAGTTAAGCAAAGGTATTAATTCTGCGCGCTTTGCCAGTACCTTGTCCATTTTAACGCAGTCCGGTGTGCCACTGGTGGAAGCCTTGCATATTGGCGCGGCGGTATCAAGCAACTGGCTGATTCGTGATGCGGTACAGCAGGCCGCGGTTAAGGTTACTGAAGGCGGCGCACTGGCGACCCAGCTTGAGCGTAGCGGTTATTTTCCGCCGATGATGGTGCAAATGATCCGCAGCGGTGAGGCATCCGGCGAGCTGGACAATATGCTGGCGCGTGCCGCCAATATGCAGGATCGTGAAGTCACTACCTTAATCAGTACTTTATTGGCACTGTTAGAACCGCTTATGCTGATTTTTATGGCAGCTATTGTGCTGACCATTGTGATGGCGGTGATGCTGCCGATCGTGAATATGAATAATCTGGTTTAACGCTGTTAAAGATTGTATGGATCGTATGCCAAGTCATGGTATCCACTGGAATTTAGGCTACAATCGGGCAAGCTTAACGCAACCGTATTTTGGAAAAGCAGAGTAATGAAAAAATCGATCAACAAAAATCGTCGTCCCATGCAACGTCGCGCCCAGCAAGGTTTTACCTTAATTGAAGTGATGGTAGTGATTGTGATTTTGGGCATTCTAGCCGCACTGATTGTCCCGAACGTAATGGGACGCGGTGAGAAAGCCAAAGTGGATACCACCAAAATTACTTTGGCTAATGTGGCCAGCGCACTGGATCAATACAAGCTGGATAACAACAAATATCCAAGCACTCAAGAAGGCCTCGATGCATTGGTGAATCAGCCTGCCAATGCCAAAAACTGGATGGCCGGTGGATACCTCAAGGGTGGCACACCAAAAGACAGCTGGGATAACGACATGCAATATGTATCACCGGGTTCCAGTGGCCGTGCGTACGACCTTTACTCCTTTGGCGCAGACGGCAAGGAAGGCGGCGAAGGCAATGATGCTGACCTGTATTTTGAAAAATAAGTTCTTAAAAAATACGCCTAAAAAGCAGATTTAGCCCTCTACTTGCTTCACCAAAAAAGCTGCTTGTGTTAAGCAGCTTTTTTATTGGCCGTAATGCAACTGAAAGCCGGAATCATTAGATCTCTTGCATAAATCATTTTTTGACCAGCTCGATATTATAAATAGCAGCAATCAAATTAAAGCGTAATCCCATGCGTTTACGTCGATTGCGGTAGCGCTCTGCAAGAATTTT
>SECL01000024.1 GCA_004173455.1 Moraxellaceae bacterium
AGCCGTCACTTCAAGCACAAAATACTCAAGTAACTTTTTCTGTACTTTTTTGCTTAACTTACAATTCGTTATATTCATTTTTGTAGACTAACATAAAGCTAATCTACTACAGCCCCTTTTTTTAAATAATTGAATGTATTAATGGTAACAGCGTTTAGGATTTCAAGCACGTTAGGATTAACGATTCAGGCTGGCTTTTAATAGTTTATTTGTGAACAAATTATACACTTTCAGTTTAGCAACAAATCAAAAAAAGGCACTGATGTAAGTACCTTTTCCTGTGTGATTCATTTAATTATTTATAATTTAAACTTCCTGAATAAACAAATCACGGTCAAAGCGCAATTGTGGCCAAAACACCCCATCATCAGCGCGCTCGCCTGCACCAATCACCATAATCGGAAATTCTTCATCCTCTAAATCCAGTAGCTTGCGCACACGCGGCTCATCAAAACCTTCCATCATGCAGCTATCAAAACCATGTGCCCGCAAGGCCAGCACCAAGTTTTCACAAGCGAGTGCAGTACTCTTGGCTGCCCACAAACGGGTATCAGCATGGGTAAACGCACTCACTGGCATGGGTTGAAATTGACCCACAATACTAAAAGCCACTTTTTTGGCAGCGCCCAAAGTATTTAAAAACCCAGTTTTATAATTGTAGGCAATCAGACTGTAATAAGTTTTCACGGGTTTTGGTGTTTTGGGCGTCGGCCAGTATTTCAGATTGTTTTTGGCCATTTCATCCAAACGGTCAGTACGTGCCACACAAACAATCAGATCGGCAGCCGTTTTGGCAGCCAGTTGGCTCATACAGGCTTTAACCAGTTTGGCTTTTTTCTCAGGACTGCGTACCACATAAAACGTCCATGGTTGCAAATTGGATGAGTTGGGTGCCAGTAATGCCATATCCAGACAATCGTCCAGCACCGCTTTGGGAATTTGCTTATCAGTAAACTTGCGCACCGAACGACGGCTTTCAACCACTTTTCTAAAATTTTCAACATCAATATTGGTAGGTGCAGGTTCAAAATAGCGCTCTTTACCGTCTATTTGAATGGTTGAATTGGCCTGTTGTTTAGCAGCTTGAGGATTTGCAGTATTGGTTGACATGTTTATTTCACAATTACTATTAATGCCTCAAAGCTATAGCAGCTTTTTTAAACCGTCAAGTTTAGTATTTAAGCGGTTCAGTAAATTTTTGATGAATGGACGCAATAAAAAGCCCCAATTTTTATCAGGGCTGGTACAGCAATTCAGTTACTGTTTAGTCATTCTGGTTTTCAGCCAGTGTCACAATACCAATGTACGGCAAATGACGATAAAATTGCGCATAATCCAGCCCAAAGCCTACAATAAATTTGTCTTCAATAGAAAAGCCAATATATTTAACCGGCACATCAACTTCGCGGCGTGAGGGCTTGTCAATTAAAGTACAGATTTCCAGTGAAGCGGGTTTACGCAGCAGGAACAGGTCACGCACCTTGCTTAAGGTATTACCGGAATCAATGATGTCTTCCACGATCAGCACATGAGTATTTTCAATACTTTCATCCAGATCCTGCACAATTTTTACATCGCGCGAGCTGGTGGTATTATTGCCATAACTGGACACTGTCATAAAGTCCACTTGATGCTGTACGGTAATTTCACGGCACAAGTCGGCCATAAAAATAAAAGAACCGCGCAACAGGCCAATCAGTAACAGGTTGGAGCCTGCATGCTGGTAGTCCTGATTAATTTGCGCGGCAAGCTCCTGAATACGCGCTTTAATTTGTTGCTCACTAATCATGACGTCAACATGGTGATTCATGGATAATCTCTCACTGGCTGGGTTTTACAGGTATTGCGTTTACAGCGTATGTCACAGCAACACATCGTTTTATCGATGGTTTTATAAAAACGACTGCCCAATAAAAAACGATGCAACGTGGTGATGCATCGTTTTAAAAAAGGCGACTATTTTAACCGGAAAATTGCACTAATGTGGCAAAATTTTTACCAGTTTTAACTCACGATCCATAAGTTTTGTTGAGGTAATCTAAAATATCCTGCGATTCATACAGGCTCACGCCGGTGTTGGCATCGACTAGATACGGCACCTGCAAGCGACCTTGCGCCGCATAGACAGATGCACGTTTACCACCTTTAATGGGCACATACTTACCCGGCTTTAGGCGCAGCTTGGCTGGCCCCATGTCCTGCCAGCGCTCCTTGGCCACGTTACGCAGCACATAAGGCAACTCAAGTTCAGACAAGCGCTCACGTACCAGACGCGTATAAGGACTACCCTCAAAGCTCCACAGCTCCAGCATTTGGTCAGGCAGGGCTTTTTTGGCATTGGCTTTGTCCGCCATGAGGCCATTTATGCCGCCCGCAATAGTCACCAAAAAACCACCGACTGGAATTTTGGGCAGGTTCTGGTATTTGCTAGGAGTTTTGCCTGTTTTTCCGTAAGTCTTGAACAGATAATCAATAATATCCTGTGACTCCAGCAGCTTAATCCCAGTATTGTCATCGACCAAAAATGGAAACTGGGTTTTACCCGCCAATTCTTTGACCTGTGGACGAAAGCGGGTGCCTTTTTTAGGGCAAGGATAAATTTCTACGTCCAGATTGAGCATGGTCAGGGCTTCACGCACACGGCGGCAATACGGCGAGGCTTCAAAGTCATACAGGCGAATCGGCTTGGCTGGCTGCTTGGGATTAGGCGTGCCCATCACACCACGACCGCCTTCCAGCAAGGTAGCAATGACAGAACGCAGGACTTTGGCTTGATGCAATATCATAATTTTCTCAACTTGTTTCAATCTGGAGTGTTAAAGGTGAAGTATTCAGTTTGCAGTGAAAATTTTCAGGATTGGCTTAAAACCGTACACTAAAAAAAATCCCAAACTGTATGTTTAAGCATTTTTGATTATTGAATATTCACCGCGAATAACAAATGCTGATCATCCGGTGAGTTTTTCAGCAGAAACCAAAATACCATTATTGTCGGCATAAACATAATGACCCGATGCAATGCTCACGCCGCCAAAGTGTAAGGTCAGCCCAGTTTCACCTGCACCCTTACGGTTACTTTTTTGTGGAATAGCCGCCAATGCCTGCACGCCCAAATCAAGCTGAGCCAAGGCATCCACATCACGCACACAGCCATAGACAATCACCCCTGCCCACTTATATTTGACCGCGCTTTCGCCAATGAAATCACCCAGCAACGCACAACGCATGGAGGCACCACCATCGACGACCAGTACCTTACCTGCGCCTTCTGTGGCCAGCAATTCCTTAACGCGTGAATTATCTTCAAAGCATTTCACTGTTACGACTTCGCCGCCAAATGCCTTACGCCCGCCAAAATTCCTGAATGACTTGCCATCAATGGATGGACTAATGACTTGGGTTTGCGGATGTTCATCGAGTAAATCACAGGTTACAAAGTCTGGTGTGGTCGGAACGATAGATGTCATGCAGGAATCTCCAGCGTCAGGTTTAATAAATCAGTATTTGAATAAATAACTTTGGCCTGATTAACAGAATCAGGTATCAAGCTGGTCGCTACCCGATACATGGCTTGTGCGACCCGCTCAGCTTCAATCGGTCGGTAACGCCAGTCTGCAGGCAACAAGCGCTCGCTTAAGCTAAAAACTTTTTGCGCCATGTTTTCCATAAAGCGCTGGTCACGGTGCTGCCCCAGCAACAGCGAAGGCTGAAAAATAGACAAACGATCAAAGCACAATTGCTCAATCGCGCGCTCAAGCTCACCTTTAATCCGGTTATAAAATACGGCTGAGTCTGCATGAGCACCTGTAGCACTCAGCAATAAAAAATGTTGCGCCCCCAGTTCTTTGACAATCTGAGCAAATTGCAGATTATAGGTAAAATCCACCTGCCTAAACTGTTGTTTACTGCCGGCCTGCTTGAGCGTCGTGCCCAGTGTGCTAAACGCATCGGCGTCATGCAAATCCAGTCGGGTGAGCATTTTTTCCAGTCGCTCAAAATCAGCAATGACAATGGTTTCAAGTGACTGATCACGGTTAGCGCCCTTTATGGTATCCGGTGCTTGCCGCACGATCTGGTAAACGGTGCGGTAATGTCGGGAAGCCACAAGTTTCTCGACCAGCAAGCCACCCACCAGTCCGGTTGCGCCAATCACAATCGCACTTTTTTGCCGTGGTTCAGTTTGAAACGCTGTCATAACGCAAAATCACTTATGTTATTGTTTTACCGGATCATACAAGAGCAACCAGTTGCCATAAAGACTTATTGGTTAAAATAATGTTCAAATCTGGTGGCAAAGTGCTGAGAATGGATGGCGCTGCACCATTCAGGCTTGACTTTGGGCATCAATTTGGGCAAAATTCGCCACTTGTTTACGGGCTGGGTTGTTTGCAACGCTATGCACATGCCGCTTAGGCAGATGCAGCAAAGGCACATGCGACAAGGCCCGCCCATAACTAATTTATTTTTCAAGGAGTGCACGAGTGGCAAACTCTGCTCAGGCTAAAAAACGCGCCCGTCAAAACGTAAAAGCGCGTCAACACAACGCAAGCTTGCGTTCTATGGTTCGTACCTACATCAAAAAAGTAGTGAATGCGATTGCTGCTGGCGAACACGCTGTTGCTAGTGAAGCTTACAAGAAAGCTGTTCCGGTAATTGACCGTATGGCTGACAAAGGCATTATTCACAAAAACAAGGCTGCTCGTCATAAGAGCCGCCTGAATGCCCATATCAAGGCATTGGCAAGCAAGTAATTTGCAACGTCGTTTAAGCCATCATTTTTAACCACTAAAAATGATGAATCAAAAAGCTCACTTCGGTGGGCTTTTTGCATTTTAAAATTAAATTTAAAATTAAATTTTTTGTAGGTTAAAAAATCATTATCGACAGCCTCTGG
This sequence comes from Moraxellaceae bacterium, assembly GCA_004173455.1. GTDB lineage: Bacteria > Pseudomonadota > Gammaproteobacteria > Pseudomonadales > Moraxellaceae > Alkanindiges. The sequence goes on from SECL01000024.1 coordinate 4,895, forward strand.
TTAGCCGAGCTAGCATAAAAGCTTATCTGTCAAAACATGCAAGGATCATCTCAGCAATGATGAAAAAGGGCTGAACATTAACTAATTTGACGTTTTGTTTTGAGCATTTTGACCAGACCAATAAAAAATTAATCATGGCAGAATCAAAGCAATTCGAAATGGACGCCACAACATGAATTTTAATTCGCATTACTACACGCCGGATCATCTGGCATTTGCCGATACCATTCGCAAGTTCACCACGCAAGAAATTACCCCATTTATTAATGAATGGGACGAAGCTGGCACGTTCCCCCGTGAGCTTTATAAGAGAGCCGCTGATATTGGTTTGCTAGGCTTAGGCTATCCTGAAGCCTATGGTGGCACTCCTGACGTTGATGCGTTTTATACCATGCTGGCCTCAATTGAGCTGGCACAGTGCAGCTCGGGTGGCCTTCTGGCTTCCTTACTTTCGCACAGCATTGGCGCGCCGCCAATCAAAAATTTTGGCAGTGAGGAATTAAAAGCCAGAGTGTTGCCGCAGATCTTATCTGGTGAAAAAATCTCGGCATTGGCCATTACTGAACCGGGTGGTGGTTCTGATGTAGCCGCTCTCAAAACTCGCGCAGTTCGTGATGGCGATCATTATATTGTGAGTGGTGAAAAGACCTTTATTACTTCTGGTATTCGTGCGGATTACTATTCGGTTGCCGTGCGTACCGATCCAGATGCCAAGGGCGCCAATGGCGTTTCCATGTTGCTGATCGAAGGCGATACGCCGGGTCTGTCCAAATCACCACTGGATAAAATGGGCTGGTGGGCTTCGGATACGGCACAACTACACTTTGATGAATGCCGTGTTCCGGTAAGCAACCTGCTTGGGCCTGAAAACATGGGCTTTTTGGTGATCATGCAAAACTTTAACATGGAGCGTTTCTGGCTGGCTGCATCGTCCTATGGATTTGCCAAGGTATGTTATGAAGACGCGCTGGCATGGGCTAAAGATCGTAAGACTTTTGGCAAGCGACTGGTAGATCATCAGGTGATGCGCCACAAACTTATTGATATGGCAACACAATTACAAACCACCCGCGCCTTGCTAGAAGATACCGCATGGAAACTGGGGCAGCCAGACCAGCAAGGTTCCGATCTGATCGCGCAAATCTGTATACTAAAAAACGTGGCGACTCGCGCCATGCAGTTTTGTGCAGATGCAGCAGTGCAAACGCTGGGCGGCATGGGCTACATGCGTGGCACACGCGTTGAGCGTATTTATCGTGAAGTCAAGGTCAACATGATTGGCGGTGGGGCTGAGGAAATCATGAAAGATCTGGCCAGCCGTCAGTTGGGTTATTAAGTTGAGTTTAGCTCACCTTTAATCTGGTTGCGCTTTAGTTAGCTTATCGCTATGAGGGCATTATGCTTTGCTATAATGCCCTTTTTATGTGTATAAAAACTTATGTCTATTGGCGTTGCGATTTTTATTGGCATTATTATCGGTGGTCTGGTCACCTATTTTATACTGTCCAGTCACCGCAACAGCACTGTGATAGCGGAATATGAACACAAAATCCAGCAGCTTCAGCTTGAACAGCAAGAAGCAATTCAACGTGCCGTTAAAAAAAGCCTAAATACCAGTCGTGCAACTATCAAAGGCCGCGTCGCAGAACAGTTTGCACCACTTTTACCCGAATTTGAATACCTGCCCTCAGATGCCAAGTTTCTCGGTGATCCCGTGGATTATGTCATTTTTGATGGCTATACCGACTGGCGTGATGGCAATTTGCCCAGCGAGGCCATTGAAGTCATTCTGATGGATATTAAAAGCGGTCAGGCCCGCCTGAGCAAAGGCCAGCTTGCAATTGCTGAGGCCATTAAACAGGGTCGTGTGCGTTTTGAAACCTTAAGAATTGATACGCCCGACTCTGATCGCTTAGACGATAAACCAACGCCTGATTTGTCCAATCATCAGCCTGATGGCTATTCTAAGAGCTACTTTGATTTCGATTCTGACAAAACCATGCAAAAATAAATAAATCTATCACTGGCAGGCATCTATTTAGGTCTTTTATGCTTTAAATGAATAGGGCTTAAAGCGATAATGCTGCCCGCGCCAGATCCAGTTGACAAGACTTCGTTCAAAACTGTCACCTTCAAACCATAAAAACGCGCCTTCCATCATGTTGGGCCAATCCTTGCGTTCAATACGGGTATGTCCAGCCATCACCGCAAATAGCGCCGCCAGAATCGTGTCGTGGCTGACGGCCAACAATAAATGGTTGTCCTGTCTGGGCAGATTATCAAACAGCAAGCGCAAAATGTCCTGCGCGCCCTGCACCGGTATTTTCATCCCAGGCAATTGATGGCTTAAAAACTGATTAATAAACTTTAAAGCACCATGTTGCTTAAAATGTGGTCCGGCCTGCGCAATATCCACCACGAAACTGCCCGGCTCGACCAAAAGGTTATGCTGGTCAATGTTTAATAATGATGTTTCTAACTGCTGTGGCGTATCAACCAAAATTTGGCTGGCATGCGCCCCTTTAAGCATTTCAATGGCAGTATCGACACAGCGCGGAATGGGGCTACTAATGCATGCGGCAAGCTGTAAGTCCGTATTGACCGACAACCATTTACCCCATTCAAAAGCCAGATGACGTCCAATGGGCGTTAACGGCAGTTGATAACTGGCAAAACCATTATTGTCGGCAGCCTCACGAATAGAATGACGGGTAAGCAATACCAAGGGCTGGCTGCTTGTGGGCAATAGATCAATAGCTTCAAACATGGAAGCAGGCAAATGCTGGATTAAAGCGCTGTTCACGTTGTCATAAAATCAGTAAAACGAAGATTTGACTATAGCATGAGTCAGGTGCAAAGTTGACGCATGGATGTATTGCCGCCAGGTCAGTCTTTTACTGCTTCATGCGCAGCCAGTAACGCAGTTTGCAAAAAATCATCATGCCGCACTGCCATAAAGTGACCATTGAGCAAATCATGGCGCTGGTTGTAGGCAAATGGCCGACCCTGCAAGTCATACACCCCACCGCCAATCGCTTCAAGCAAACCCTGCCCCGCAGCCGTATCCCATTCGCTGGTCGGATGGAAGCGTGGATAGACATCAATTTCACCTTCCAGCATCAGGCAGAATTTATAGGCACTTCCTGCATTTTTGCAGTCAAACGCTTGCTCACGATCGTGAAGTGACTGCTTGAACTGCTGATAGACTTTCCATTCGCTACGACGGCTAATTGCAAGTTGCCATTTGCTGAAATCAACCGGCTTTGGCAAAATTTCCTGCCATTTCAGCCCGTCTTGCGTTTCATCAATACGATACAATGGCTGGTTTTTCTGGGTCAGGTAAATACGCTTTAGGGTCGGAATACCAATGATGGCCAGCTCAACCATGCCATGCCGGATGAGGGCAATATTCACGGTAAATTCACCGGTTTTATTAATAAACTCACGGGTGCCATCCAGCGGATCAACCAGCCAGAATTCCTGCCAGTCAAAGCGTAACTGATAGTCTGAAGATTCTTCTGACAATACCGGAATCATTGGACTGATCTTTTTTAAACCCTGTTCAATCAGGTGATGCGCCGCCATATCGGCTTCAGTCACTGGTGACTTGTCTGCCTTGCTGGAAATCTGCAACACTTGGTTTTGCTGGTAATCCTGATAATATTCGCACAAAAGATGATTGACCGACTGCACCAGTTCCACCAACTGTAGTGACGGTTTTATCATTACTAAATCGTTAGCTTTTGGATCATTTGTTTTTAGATCATGAGCTGTTAAAGCATCAACATTCATCTCATGCGGCATTGATTGGTCTTTCATCATTTTTTCACTTCATTATTTACAGGAAATGGCTTTGAACATTAATTGGCAAGCAATTGATCTCGTCATGTTTGACATGGACGGCACCTTACTTGATCTGGCATTTGATAATTTGTTCTGGCAGCAGGCAGTGCCACAAGCATGGGCTGCCTTACATCAATATCCATTTGAACAGGCAGTGGAATTGCTCAAGCCACAATTTCAGGCACAAGAAGGTACGCTAAACTGGTATTCACTGCCTTATTGGAGTAAGGCACTTAACCTTGATCTAACCACGCTCAAAATTCAATATCAAGATCATATTTGTCTGCGGCCACATGCCTTGCAGCTATTGCATGACCTTAAAATGGCCAATAAAAAACTATGGCTGGTCACCAATGCGCATCCGATTGTCCTCAATGTCAAACTGCAAAAAACTGGCATGAGTCACTGGTTTGACCAACTGATTTCCAGTCATGATCTGGGCTTTGCCAAAGAACAGGAATTATTCTGGCATAAGCTGGCAGCCAAACATCCTTTTGATAAACAAAGAACAATTTTTATTGATGATAGCGAACCTGTATTGCATGCCGCCCAACACTATGGCATTGCGCATGTATATGGCATTATGCAACCGGACAGCAAAAAGCCTGCGCGCCAGCAGTTGAAATTTCCGGCAATAGACCAATTAAATGAACTAAGCAGCAGCTTATTATCCATTCAGGTGGAGCAATGATTGACCACTAACATGTCTAATGGAATGTTAATGAAAAAAAACCAAATGCTGGAAAACCGTAGCGCAGAAACTCAACGTTCCCAAAACGTGCCGCAAAGTATACGCATTGACAAATGGCTGTGGGCTGCGCGTTTTTTTAAAACCCGCAGTCTTGCCAAGGAAGCCATTGAAGGCGGCAAGGTGCATTTTGATGGTGACCGCGTAAAGGTCAGCAAGGAAGTACGCCTTGGTATGCAACTCACCATTCGGCAGGGTTTTGACGAGAAAACTGTGATCGTCAAGGCCTTGTCTGCGGTAAGGGGTGGTGCGCCTCAAGCACAGCTTTTATATGAAGAAACAGCACACAGTATTGCCAAACGCGAGTTTTATAGCAGCCAGCGCAAACTGGCCAATTTGGCGCGTCCGGATCATCGCCCCAACAAGCGTGACCGTCGTCATATTAATCAGTTTAAACATGAAAATTCAATGAGTTACAATTCAGATGATGAAGGATATTAATACCTGTTAACGTGCGACAAGCTATGTCGTTTTAGTTGACTTACCCCTATTCACTTTCCCTGTTTTTTGGCATGATGTGCTTGCCCAAGTTGCAAACCAGATATCGTCGACCTAAGGCATCCACTTTAGTTTTGAAAGTAATCAGCGTATAAACGCTACACAGTTTATGAGGTTTATGAGATGGATGAGAATAAAAGCAAGGCATTAACTGCGGCTTTAAGTCAAATTGAAAAACAATTCGGTAAAAATACCGTCATGCGCTTGGGCGACAACACCGTACAAGCGATTGAAGCGGTATCAACCGGTTCTTTAAGTCTGGATATTGCCCTTGGGATTGGCGGTCTACCCAAAGGCCGTATTGTTGAAATTTATGGCCCGGAATCTTCTGGTAAAACTACTCTGACCCTGCAAGTGATTGCCGAATGTCAAAAATCAGGTGGCACGGCTGCCTTTATTGATGCTGAACACGCGCTTGATCCGCAATATGCGCGCAAGCTGGGTGTTGATATTGACAACCTGCTGGTATCACAGCCCGACCACGGTGAACAGGCACTTGAAATTGCCGACATGCTGGTACGTTCTGGTGCGGTTGACCTGATCGTGGTGGATTCGGTCGCTGCCCTCACCCCAAAAGCTGAAATTGAAGGCGAAATGGGTGATTCACACATGGGTTTGCAAGCCCGTTTGATGAGTCAGGCGCTGCGTAAAATTACTGGTAATGCCAAGCGTTCCAATTGTATGGTGATTTTCATTAACCAGATCCGCATGAAAATTGGTGTGATGTTTGGTAGTCCGGAAACCACCACGGGTGGTAACGCCCTGAAGTTTTATGCCTCTGTCCGTCTGGATATTCGCCGCATTGGTGCAGTGAAAGAAGGTGATGAAATGGTAGGGAATGAAACCCGCGTGAAAGTGGTGAAAAATAAAATGGCACCGCCGTTCCGTGAAGCGCTGTTCCAGATTATGTATGGCAAAGGCACCAACCGTCTAGGTGAGTTGGTAGATCTTGCATCAGCACAGGACATTGTACAAAAATCCGGTGCATGGTATGCCTATAAAGGCGCCAAGATCGGTCAAGGTAAAAATAACGTGATTCGTTATTTTGAAGAAAATCCTGCGATTGCTGCCGAAATTGACGCACAGGTTCGTGAACAATTGCTGGTCAAAGTTGATCCTGCCAAGTTGCAAGAAGCTGATGATGAACGTGAGCCCAGTCTAGCTGAATTAAATCTGTAATATACCTATCTTAAAACCTATAGTTTTTTGACAGTGTAAACCAGCGCCTTTATGGTTAATTCTATAAAGGCGTTTTATTTTCAGGCTGTTTTTAAGTTATTTTTTAGCTCACTAAGCACTATTTTTATGACAGGTTTTACAGCAGGAGCCATGAGGAAAAGTATGCAAAACAATAATGATTTACCCAAACCAGAAGGAAGTCTAAAAGGCCAACGTCTGCGTAGTACGGCTTTTGCGCTGCTGGCCAAGCGTGAACATTCCAAGCAGGAACTCAAAAGCAAACTGATATTATATGGCGCTAGTCCTGAAGAACTTGAGCCTTTACTGGCTGAACTAACCGGCAACAACTACCAAAGTGATGGACGAATGGCTGGCATGCTAGTGCGCGCCAATATGCGTAAAGGTCGCGGCCCAGCGCGCATTCAGCAGGAACTTAAAAAACATCATATTGAAAAAGAACTGGCTGAAACAGACCTTGAGCAAGTGAACTGGCTGCAACAAGCCATGGAACTGCGCATACGCAAATTTGGTGAAGAATTACCGACCGAACAAAAGGAAAAAGCGCGTCAGGTGCGTTTTTTGCAATATCGTGGCTTTGATCTGGATAGCTGCTTTAAGGCCATTAGCAGAAATAGCGTGGATGATGAATAAAAGTTTTGGACAATTTAACAGGATAGACAACGTATAGTTTTTATCATTTATTATTAGATTGATATAACTAGATTTTAATAATTATGGTGGCAACCCCATCAGCTTACCTTCGGCACATCACTAACCTGCTACCGTTGCTACCTTCCGGTCCTGGCGGGGTTCACAAGCAGTCATTGCGAAGACACCAATGGGGTCACCATTGCAAGGGCAAGTATAGTGATAATTCACGTTAATGCAAGACCCATGCCGTTCAAAACTTGCGCATCTGATTAATTTTTCTTTATTTTATTTGAAATAATTTGTGGGCTACTGTGTTATAGGGTTATATCCAACAATAACATTCATGGCAAGCGCCACAATAAATATTGGCTGCTATTATTTTAAAAAAGTTTATAAAACCATTTCTGTATTAAAACCAGATTCATTAAAATTATTATTTTATTAAAATTAAAGACTTATTAATAAGATGAGTCTTTTAACATAAAGCTTAAGTATTAAGCTTGGATAATAATAAAGCCACACTGCTCATCAGGTGGCTTTATTATCAAAAAATTCATAATCAATTATTACTAATATTCAATTAGCATGTCTCAATTGTTAGTTATCAACTATCAGCCATCAGATTGATTACTTGGATCTTTTTGAATGGTACTTTGTGGCTGATTGGGCTGGGTCTGGTTAGATTGATAAGTCTGGTTAAGCGGCTTATCGGGGTGATGACGACTCATTTGACCCGGTTGGTCTTTCTGGTTCTGCTGATTCATTTGGCTATTTTGGCCACTTTGATTTTGGCTTGGCTGATTTTGTTGGTGTTGCTGATTCTGCTGGTTATGATTTTGCATATTGTTTGGTGTTTGCTGATTATATTGGCTTTGCTGGTGGGGATCTGATTGATTTTGCTGAACTGGATTTTGCGTACTGGTATGATTATCCATAGAAGACTGATTGGTCATATCTGATGAATTTTTCTGATTGCTTGGATTATTCTGCTGCTGATTCTGCTGGGTTCCCTGACGCTCGCCATATCCCTGCGCGTTGTTGCCCATATTATTTGACGTGTTACTCATAGTGCACCTACCTTAACGATTAATGACTACCGGAATTTCGGTAGCTCTAAAATAACCGTAATACTTAGGTTACGCTGTTTTTAAATGATGAGGTTTAAGCGTATTAATGCTGCATTGGGTGCAGTATAAGTAAGCCAAGTAAAATTTCATATAAACCGTAACATATTATTTAATTCATCTTTACCGATAAATTCAATCAAAACATTAAATTATAATGTTTTCTATTTTTCTTAATTGAAAATTTTCTTTATAATTAATCCATAATTGGTCTTTTATATTTTTATTTTTTCTTATTAAATCACTAAGTCCCAAACTTATAAGATTAGCTGTTGATTTAAAATAAAATTACCTATAAATCCCAATACTATTCATACTGGCTAAACAATTTGAGAGTATTGGTCTATTGACAGTAATTGATCTAAGCTACCTTAGCATTAGAGCAAAAATCACCTGACAACCAATAACACATTGCTATTTAACCCATACGCCTTAAATAAGTCCTACTCGAGAATTTCATGTCGCGCTTGCGTCGCTCTCGTCCGCTACAGCAACTTACCACCCAGTTTAGTGGACAGCATGCTTTTTTATCGCCCGATTATAACTATATACCCAGCGATCACAGCACACGCCACGGTTTTTTTAATCCTGCTTTAGAGACGAGCAGCAACAATGTACATGGCAGCGCAGCCATGTATGAATGGCTTTTGTTTCGTAAGCCTGCCCAGTGGCCAGCCACAGAAAGCAGTCTTTTATGTCCCGACAAGCCACAAGCCCGCCCTCAGGCACATCTTGATGACTGGCAGGTGTGGTTTGTCGGTCATGCTACCGTGTTGCTCCAGATTGGCCCTTACAACTTTTTGACAGATCCGGTATGGGCAGAGCGTGCCAGTCCACTAGCACATTTAGGGCCTAAACGGGTACGTCCTGCTGGTATTGCGCTGGATGATTTACCTCCAATTGATGCGGTACTGCTCAGCCACAATCATTATGATCATCTGGATCTGGCCAGCTTAAAATGGCTGCATCACCGCGATCACATGCCCATTTATACCGGTCTAGCCAATGCCTGTTATTTGCCAGACGATATGCAAGTGATTGAACTGGACTGGTGGCAACAGGTCGATTTTGCACCTGATGCGCGTGTTAAAATTGTCTATACCCCTGCCCAGCATTTTTCAGGTCGTGGTCTAAAGGATCGTAACAAGGCACTCTGGGGTGGTTTATCCATTTTGACACCAGATGATCATTGTTTTTTTGCGGGTGATACAGGCTACTCCCCTCATTTTCAAAAAATTCGTGAGTATCTGGGTGCGCCACGTTTAAGCCTGCTGCCTATTGGTGCTTACGAGCCACGTAAGATTATGCGTACCATGCACATGAATCCGGCCGATGCAGTTCAGGCGCATCTTGACCTATGTAGCAAACACTCGCTATCCATTCATTATCGTACCTTTCAACTCACTGATGAAGCGATTAACCAGCCGTTGCTAGAACTGGCTTCGGCCATGACTAAAGCCCAGCTTATTGATGGCTCTTTTTTCAATTTGCTGGAGGGTTATGGACGCACGGTATAAGTTGTGCCATGGTTATGTGAGCTGAACCAACAAAAAACTAGTGATTAATCGATGGATTAACTTCTTTTACCTGATTGTCTTGGTGTATTTTTGTAATAACTGTTTTTAGTGATGAGATATTGTTTGATATGGCTAGTTTTTTATTTTCAAAAAAATTTATGCATGGGGCTTTACTGGCAGGATTGCTGGGCGCAACCATGCTTCCACAAGCGCAGGCGGTTCCTATTGAACAGGGTAGCCTAACCCAATCCAACAACAGTCCGGTCTTGGCAGGCAGTACTGCTGCCACAGATACTCAAGGCTCGAGCCTGTGGCAACTGTATCAGCAAGTCCAACAGCTTCAGCAAGAAGTGCGTGAACTGCGTGGCCAATTGGAATCACAGCAAAATAGCCTCGACCGCACCCAAAAAGAAGTTAAAAACCGCTATACAGATTTGGATCAGCGTCTTGAGATGTTAAAAGAACAAACTCAGCCTACTGATGCAACGGATGACAATGACAGTAGCAGCAACAGTACTAATCCTGATAGCTCATCCCAGCCAGATACAAATGCACCTGCAAGCAACGATCCAGCCAATAGTTCACCCAACAATCCACCCAATAACCCTGCATCTGATTCAGACCCTGCACCTACGAATGCAACGCCGCCTGTTTCGTCTGCGCCAGCAACCCCAGTTCCCAGCCGATCCGCTTCTGGCAATACAATGTATGTACAACAGGATGCCGCATCAAGCGACCAACAACCTGACAAGCAAGCCTATATTAGTGCCTACGATGCCTATAAGGCAGGTGGTGCAGCCAAGGCTATCAAGCCCATGCAGCAATTTATTGCCAGTTTTCCCAATAGTGTTTATGTCCCCAATGCCTATTACTGGCTAGGGGAGTTTTATTTGGCCAGTAATCCAGCCGATTTTGTGAAAGCTAAAAAAAGTTTTAATGAAGTGATTAACAAATATCCAAAAAGTGCCAAAGCCTCTACCGCTCTGTATCGGGTAGCCACCATTACGCAGGAAATTGACAAACGAACCAGTGAGGCTAAGGTACTGATGAAAAAACTGGTACGTGATTATTCAGGCTCTACTGAAGCGCAATATGCCCGCAGTTTCATTGCAGCACATCCATAATTTTTTGTTTTTTAAATAATTCTTCACTAAAAACAATGATTTTTCACATGAAATGAACTGAGTTTACTACGCGTTGAAGCCATGATACGAAGCATAAACCTTAAAGTAGAATCATTTAGAATCCGCTTTCTGGTAATTTTGTGATGCGCCATTTTAATGTGATATTGGGTCACGAGGATAAATAACTGATGCAAACCAAATTGATAAAAAATAGCAAAACACCTGCGCTTATTCAACGTGCATTTTATAGTACGCTACTGGCTGCTTCCTTGCTGGGTCTAAGTGCTCCAGCAGCATTGGCCGACACGGATAAGCCCCAATACCGTCTGGTACAGCTACAGGCTGATGCCACTCGTGATGTTACCAATAACCAGATGGAAGCTGTGCTGTTTACCGAACTCAACAGCAACAGTCCAACCAGTTTGGCACAGGACGTTACCCGTACGCTCAACGAAGCCATGCGTCAGGCAGCCAAATATCCACAAGTAAAAGTCAGTACAGGCGCGCAAAGCACCTACCCTATTTACGATGATAAAAATAAGTTAAAAGGCTGGCGTGCCCGCGCGCAAATTGAACTAAAAAGCACCGATTTTAAAGCCACTAGCGACTTAATTGCCGCCCTGCAAGATAAAATGCAAGTGCAGTCCATTAATTTTAGTGTGTCTGATGATGAGCGCAAGCGGGTTGAAAATGAACTAATGGTAGAAGCTTCTCAGGCATTTCAGCAACGTGCCCGTTTGTTACAACAATCATGGCAAGCCAACGGCTATGAGCTGGTAAGCCTTGACTTAAATGCCATGAACAATGAGCGTCCGCCGATTATGTATGCGATGAAAGCCAGAGATGCTGCCGCGTCTATGGAAAGCCAAAATGTTCAAGGGGGCAACAGCCAACTGCGCGTTAATGCCTCGGGTAGTGTGCAGTTGCGTTAATGGCGTGCACCTTCTAGGTATTAAGCTTTAACTATAAAAAAACCGCTTAGCTGATTATCTCAGACTAGGCGGTTTTTTTATGTTGCACTAAGAATACTAGCGTACAATACCGCGCTTTGATGAAGTTAAAGAATCAAGAAGTAACTGGACTTCGGGCGTTTGTGGCAGCAATTCTGTGGTTAGCTTTTCAATAGCCTGTACCGTCGTCAAATTTTCGCGATACACCATTTTAAAAGCTTTACGCAGGTTGTTGATTTTATCAGCATTCCAGCCCTTACGGCGCATTCCTTCATAGTTCATGCCATGTGCATGCGCTGGATTACCAGACACCATGGTATAAGCCGGAACATCTTTTAAAATGGTGCTGCCGCCACCAATCATGCTATAGGAATCAATCCGGCAAAACTGGTGAATCCCTGAGTTTCCACCAATAATAATGTGATCACCCATGACCACATGACCTGCAACCCCAACATTATTGGCAAAAATATTGTCATTACCAATGATGCAGTCATGTGCAATATGGGTATTGACCATCAGCAAGTTACGATGCCCAATCCGGGTTAGACTCTGATCCTGTACTGTGCCGCGATGTAAGGTACAGCTTTCACGAATAATATTGTCATCGCCAATTTCTAGCCAGGTTTCTTCGCCATTGAATTTAAGATCCTGACAAATTTCACCAATGCTGGCAAACTGAAAAATCCGGTTGCGTTTACCAATACGGGTCAAGCCTGCAATCACGACATGCGAGCCAATATCACAATCCTCATCAATGCTCACCTGTGGCCCAATAATGCTATAAGCGCCGATTCTAACGCTTTGTGCAATCTGCGCGGTTGGATCAATAATTGCGGTAGGATGAATATGAGTGTTAGTGTTCATACTATTGTTGTGTACGCTGTTATTTTTCATATTAATGTAATCTGTTGTTCCGACACCAGAATTTCAGCACTGGCCACGATTTTTCCTTCAACGTGTGCCTGACAGCTGAACTTGAAAATCCCTCTTCGCTGCATTAACAGCTCAGCACTGAGTATGAGTGTATCACCAGGAATCACCTGACGCTTAAACCGCACCTTGTCTGCACCAGCAAACAAAAACATATAGCCATCACGCGGGCGTTTACCTGCACTCATAAAGCCTAGAATACCAGCAATTTGTGCCATTGACTCAACAATTAGCACACCGGGCATAATGGGTAAGCCGGGAAAATGTCCCTGAAAGAATTCTTCATTGATAGAAACATTTTTTAGACCCTTGATCGACTGGTTAGGTACCACATCCGTGACCCGATCTACCAGCAAAAAAGGATAACGTTGCGGCAGGTAACTACGAATCATGTCGGCCTGCATGGGCAACTGATAATCAAGGGATACAGCAGAGGAAATATCTTTAGTCATCTTGAGATAATGATGATGGGGGGGAAGAAGTTGTGCGCGATTCTACCTGTTCAACCCGCGCTTGCAAATGCTCAATTTGTTTAATTAGCTGGTTTACCGGCACATCAGCCAGCTGGCGCAAGCGTACAACCATTTTTTTCCATTGTGAATTATCAAAAAATGACGTGCCCGATGAGTAAGTTCCCGGCTGGTTAATGGACTTGGTAATCATGGCCATCCCTGTCAGGTTGACGTGATCACAAATGGATAAATGCCCTGCTATGCCGGATGCACCGCCAATAATACAATGCTTGCCAAGCTGGGTACTGCCTGCAATACCGACATTGGCTGCAATAGCCGTATAGTCGCCAATCTGCACATTGTGAGCTATTTGTACCAGATTATCTATAATCACACCCTTGCCAATCACCGTGTCATCCAATGCTCCACGGTCAATGGTACAGTTAGCACCAATACGCACATCATTGCCAATAATAACGCGGCCTAGCTGGGCGATCCGATACCATTGCCCCTCGTGCGGCGCAAAGCCAAAACCATCAGCACCAATCACAGTACCGGCATGCACACGCACACGTTCACCGAGTTTACAATGATGCTGAAGCGTGACCTGTTTATCTAGCCAAGAACCTCGGCCAATGGTGCTTCCCTGTGCAATACAGACATGACTTTCCAGAATCACATCAGCTGCAATGCTGACATCATCTTCAATTACCACATACGCGCCAATTGATGCAGATGGATCAATAGTGGCCGAAGCTGCAATGATTGCTGTTGGGTGAATCTGGGCCACAGGCTTGGGTGTCTGGTCAAATAAATGACTTAATCCGGCAAAAGCTGCATACGGATTAGCGACAACCAATACATTGCCCGCATAGTTGCCAATATCTTCCTGACGAATCAGTACAGCACCAGCCTTGGTATCATCAAGCTGGGACTTGTAGCGGCTATTGGACAAAAATGCCAAGTGACAGGGCTTGGCATGCTGTAATGATGCCAGCCCCTGAATGACGATATCCGGGTCACCGATCAGCTCAGCATTTAGCTGCGCTGCCAGTTGACCCAGCGTCAATACAGTTTGAACCATACCCGCTCATCCGTCAGCTTATTGAGTGGTATCCAGACGCTCAGTAATCTTGCTGGTAATATCTACAGCAGGACTACTCCAGATGACATTTTTCTTTTCAATGATAATGTCATAGTTACCTTCCTTGCGAATTTCTTCAATGATTTTCTCAAGTTTTGGCAACAGGGTTTTGTACATGGTGGCTTGTGTTTCATCAACACGTTTTTGCAAGCCCTCTGCCGTACTATTGTACTCATTGATTTTGCTTTGTGCCTGTGCCTGTAAAGCCCGTACCTGATCTTCTTTCAGTACTTTGGCATCAGTCTTGAAACGAGTTTCAATACTAGCCAATTCTTTTTGCAATGATTCAATGCGGTCGCGTTGTGGCTTTAAACTGGTATTTAAGCTGGCGACGGTTTGTTTGGCATATTTTGAATTAAAAATTGCTGCCTGAGAATCGGCAACTGCAACATTATTGGCGTAAGCAGCACTGGTCGATAAGGCGGCAACTGACAGGGCAACTGTGGCAAATAAATGACGCATAATAAACTCCTTGTGACTATTAAGTTTTTTTAAGCATCCATTTGCTTAAAAGGTTCGTCCAATTTCAAACTGAACACGTTTTGTTTCATCACCATCTTTCTGGTTAAGCGGATACGCATAACTGAGCGACAGCGGGCCAATAACAGTAATCCAGGTAAATCCCACACCCGCACTATAGCGGATATTGTCTGCACTGATTTCAAAGTCTGATGCATCGGTGTTATAAACCTGCCCACCCTCAACAAACAGTACAGGGCGAATCTGGCGTGACCAGTCTCCCTTAAACGGGACTGGCAGAACCAGCTCTACCCCACCCTGAATCAGCGCATTACCACCAATAGCTTCAGGATCAGTATCACCACAATAACCGGGCTTATTGATACAGTTCTTGTCTGCATTGGTCGCCTGATAAATCACAGCCGGACTACGCGGGCCAAGGGTACTTTCCTTATAACCGCGTACTGAGCCATAACCTCCGGCAAAGTAATTCTTGTAAAATGGCAGGTCATTGCCATAGCCCAGCTTGCTATAGGTACGCAGGACAAACTTGTCACCCAGTGGAAATAGTGCCTGACCATCATAGGTCAGCTTTTGATATTCCACATCACTGCCGGGTAAGGCAATATCCAGCGACAAGCGATGATACATGCCTTTGGTTGGGAATACAGGACGGTTTAAGGTATTGTAAGCCCACGCCAGATTCAGGTTATAGGTTAAATAATCACCCTCAAAGCTGCTGTCATACGCATTAGCTGTATCAGGGACTTGAATTACCTCTTCAATAATCTTACCAGACTCATCACGCAGTGGCTTTTGAGTAATCGGATCAACTTTTGGCTGAGTAACGGATTTGGTTGGTGTGACGGTTTGAGTCGCTTTACCACCGTTATCTAACAGATAATCACGAATCGCAGTGGATACAAACTGGCCGCTAGAAATCTTGGTGTCATCAACATTAAAAGAAGCACTAACATTCTGGTTTTCATCCAATGGATAACCAAACGTTAAGCTACCACCCACCGAATCGGTGATATAGGTGCTCACGTTGAGCTTATCTAGCTTGGTCTGACGA
Source organism: Moraxellaceae bacterium (assembly GCA_004173455.1). Taxonomy (GTDB): domain Bacteria; phylum Pseudomonadota; class Gammaproteobacteria; order Pseudomonadales; family Moraxellaceae; genus Alkanindiges. The sequence goes on from SECL01000024.1 coordinate 20,592, forward strand.
TAATACGCATTGTAACCACGGCTCACGCCGTCAATAGTAAAATAGGGATCAAGCACATTTAAGTTATAGTAATCAAGGGTTTCAGAGCGCGATAAATCAATAGCGACCTGATTGCCGGTTCCCAAAAAATTGGTCTGACTTAAACCCAACTGAAAAGTGACACCGCCGCCCTGCGAATACCCCACAGCCACTGTACTGGTGCCTGAGTTTTGTTCTTCGACCTTAACGTTGAGATCAATCTGGTCAGGCGTATTAGGCACACGAATCGGTTCAATCGTGACGGTCTTGAAAAAACCTGTCCGTTCAAGACGCACTTTGGATAGATCAATTTTTTCATTGGTCGCCAGCGCCCCTTCCATTTGACGCATTTCACGACGTAGCACTTCATCGGCAGTTTTGGTATTACCATTAAAGTTAATGCGGCGCACGGTGACCTGTTTGCCCGGATTGATGTAGTAATTCAGATTAACTGTTTTGGTGGCTTCATCAATATCAGGTACAGCATTGATATCAGCAAAGTAATAACCAGCATTACCATACTTGCGGGTCAATAGCTCTTTAACCCCATTGACCTGTGCCTGTGAATAGGTGCCGCCTTCTTTAAAAATAGCCAGTGGACGCAATTCATCTTGTGGAAACAGGGTATCGCCCAAAAATTTGGTTTGGCCAAACTTATACTGCTCACCCTCAGTAATGCTCACCTCAATAAAAATATGCTTTTTATCTTCGCTAATATTAAGCTGGGCGTTATTGACATTAAAATTAATATAGCCTTTATTCAGATACAGTGCGCGCAAGTTTTCCAGACTGGCAGTCATGCGTTCACGGGCATAACGGTCATTTCGGGTCAGTATTGATGACCATGAGCTTTCCTTGACGGCAAAAGCCTGCATAATGTCACTGTCTTTAAACACGGTATTGCCAATGACATTAATATCAAAAACCTTGGCAGCATTACCTTCAATAAACTTGAAGTTCAAATCAACACGGTTATTGGCGCGCGGCGTAGTTTCTACAGTCACGTCCGCATCATAACGGCCTTGTTGGGCATATTGTTGCTCAAGCTCATTTTCAATATTTTGTAGGGTAGAACGCTTGAGTACTTGCCCTTCTGTCAAATTCAGGCTTTTAAGCCCTTGTTTGAGGGTATCGGTGGGAATAAGTTTATTACCGGTAAAGGTGACCGATGAAATGACCGGACGCTCAACCACTTTAAATACCAAGCTATTGCCATCACGTATACTTTGAATATCATCAAAGTTGCCAGTCGCATACAAGGCACGAATACTGTCTGCCACTTTTGCATCGGTAATCTGGTCGCCGCTATTGATGGGTAAAACCCCATAAACGTTGGCTGGTGTAAGTCGTACCAAGCCTTCAACCCGAATATCCTGTGCTACAAAATCTTCAGCATTGGCTTGTTGTACCAAAGCCATTGCGCTAACCAGTGTCAGAGGCAGTGTAAAATATGAGTGCCGCATGCCTAAGGATTCCAAAAGTAAAAAATTAATTAAAAATCATTATTACACAGCCGTTAGATCAGGCGTGCAAAATCATTAAATAGTGCAAGGATCATCAATGCCCCAAGTAAAACCATACCAACGCGCAAGCCAATCATTTGAATTTGCTCGGACACCGGCTTACCGCGTAATGCTTCAATAAAATAATAGACTATGTGTCCCCCATCAAGTACCGGGATGGGTAATAAGTTCAAAATCCCCAAGCTTACACTCATTAATGCCATAAATGATAAAAATGCCTGCCAACCCATTTCAGCACTCTGGCCAGCTACTTTGGCGATGGTAATGGGTCCTGACAAATTATCCAGACCAATCAGACCAGAAATCATTTTACCCATTGCCTTGACCGTCATTACCGACAATTGCCAAGTTTTACCCACAGCCATGCCCAGCGCAGTAAGCGGACTGTACTGAACAGTCTGGGTATATTCTGTTGGTATTTTATAGTTTTCAACTTTGGCACTAGCACCCAGAAAACCATACTCAGTACCGACAGTATCCTTTTTAGCATTGGGTACAACCTTTAACTGTAAAGGCTTGCCATCACGCAACACCTGAAAGTTCAGGGCTTGATTGGGATGGCTACGCACCATCTGGGTCACCTGAACCCATTGCTTTACTGTCTGCTGATTAATCTGAATAATCTGGTCACCAGCCTTTAAACCCTGATTTGCCGCTGCTTCATGTGGGGTTACTTCATTAATGATGGGCTTGATATCAGGCTGGTAAGGAAAAAATCCCAGTTGCTCCATAGGAGACTGGCTGCTATCTCGCATAAAGTGATCAATGTGTAAACGATGGGTGAGCACTTGCTCGTTACGTTGCGTGGTAATCTGGATAGTTCCAGTTTCACCCATTCGCTCTACCAGCGCATAGTTCAGGTTTTCCCAGGTTAACGCGTCATTACCATCTACTGCCGTAATTTTGTCGCCTACCTGCAAGCCCGCCTGAGCAGCCGGAGAATTGGGCTGGATCTGACCAATACGAGTATTTAACTGTTCGCTGGCGGGTAAAAACAATATCCAGAATAGGAGAATGGCAAACAACAGGTTAATCAGTGGGCCAGCAGCTACAATGGCAATGCGTTTCCAAGCGGACTGGCGGTTAAAGGCATATGGGATGTCCTCTGCAGCGACTTCACCTTCCCGTTCATCAGCCATACGCACATAGCCACCCAGTGGAATGGCGGCAAGCTGGTAGCGCACACCGTCCTTACCGTGCCATTTGAATAAGGTCGGGCCAAAACCAATTGAATATACCAAAACCTTAACGCCCATGCGCCGAGCCACCCAAAAGTGACCAAACTCATGAATTGCAATTAAAGGTCCAAGTAATAAAATTGCTGCAAGAACAATAAATACGATATTCATGTCGTCCTGTTGGCCTGTGCCATTATCCATTGCCCTGCAAGCTTACGTGCTTCAAGGTCTTGCACAAAGATTGTGTCAAGGTCGTGTGCAGGAAGCACATTGATTTGTGTTATTACTGCGTGTATGAGTTGTGTAATCTGTGTAAACGCAATCTTACTTGCCAGAAATGCTGCCACGGCAACTTCATTGGCTGCATTTAGAATTGCAGGCGCACAACCTCCCATGGTCATGGCGGATTTTGCCAAACCTAAAGCTGGAAATCTCTCGTCGTCCGGTTGCTCAAAATTGAGGCAATTGGTAGAGAATAAATCCAGCGCTGGAACCTGTGTGGTGATGCGTTGCGGCCATGCCAGTGCATGCGCAATTGGCGTACACATATCAGGATTACCCAACTGAGCCAAGGTAGACCCATCAATATACTGTACTAATGAATGTACAATACTTTCTGGATGAATCACCACAGTGACCCGCTCAACCGGCAATTCAAATAAATGACACGCTTCGATCAGCTCCAGTCCTTTATTCATGAGGGTAGCTGAATCTACTGAAATTTTCTGACCCATCGACCAATTCGGATGCTTGCAGGCTTGTGCTGGTGTGGCTTGTTGCATTTGTTGCTGTGTCCATGTTCTAAAAGGACCACCAGAAGCCGTGAGCAAAATTTGTGAAACACCTGCGCGGTTGCCATGTTGATTGAAACAGGATGCACTGCTGAAATAATCGGTCGGCAAACATTGAAAAATAGCATTGTGCTCTGAATCTACCGGCAGCAAGGTGGCCTTTGCCTGCCTAACGCGCTGCATAAACAGCTCGCCAGCCATCACCAATGCTTCCTTGTTAGCCAGCAAAACGCGCTTACCTGCATCAATGGCTGCTAGGGTCGGCTTTAATCCCGCGCTTCCTACAATAGCGGCCATCACTACATCAACTTCAGAAGCACTAGCGACCTGACATAATCCAGCCTCACCTTCTAGTACTTCAAGTGTGTTTATTTTTTTGTCATTACAATGCAATACAAGCAGAGTTTTAAAATGGTCTTTTTGACCCTGCTCAACCACGACCACCTTTGGCGAATACTGATCCACCAGTTTTGCCAACTCTTCGAGCCGATGAAAACCAGTTAAAGCATAAACCTGATAGGATTCTGGGTGCTGCGCCAGTATCTTAAGAGTACTTTGGCCAATGGAACCAGTCGCACCCAGTATAGTGACCTGCTGCACTGGCATATTAAAACCCACCCAAAAATTGCTGTTGTATCAGTAAACCCAGCGCGAACACAGGTGCTGCTGCCATCAGGGAATCAATACGATCTAGCACCCCGCCATGCCCCGGCAGGATTTTCCCTGAATCCTTGATCCCTGCCTTACGCTTGACCATGGACTCAAACAGATCGCCCTGTACAGATGCCAGTACAGTAACCATGGATAGGACGATAAAAATGCTCAACGACATGGGATTTAACTGAAGCTGAATAAAACCAATCGCCAGCATGACCAGCAAGGTCAGCAATAAGCCACCCACCAAACCTTCTACCGATTTGTTAGGACTGACATTTGGCGCCAGTTTGCGCTTACCGAAAGTACGTCCTGCAAAATAAGCCCCGCTATCTGCACACCAGACCAGTGCAAATACATACATCAGCCACCAAGGCGACTGCTTCCATAGGTAAAAAATAGCAATGACGGTCGCAATCAGCAATATAAGTCCAAGCACATTGAGATTTTTATTGTACCAGCCGGTTTTTTGCGGATATTGCTTGACCCAAGACAGACTCACCAGCCAGATCAGCACAGCAACAACCCATAAATAAGGCCAGATTTGAGGCAAAAATAAAGTGCCTGCTGCAATAACAGTGACCACAGCGGCATAAATGGTCGGCTGCTGATTGGGAATTAAACGCGCCCATTCATAACCTGCGATGGCGACCATGAGCAGCATTAAGCCCATCATTGGCCATGCGCTAGTGCTGGCAAACATACACAGCAGAACAATAACCACCAAAATCAATGCCGTGCGAATGCGCTCAATCATTATTCATACTCGTTGTTTTTGTCATGGTTGATCATGCTGCTGTTTGACCTGCTCACTAGTCCGACCAAAACGGCGTTCACGCTGGGCAAAAACCTTCAGTGCTTTATTAAATTCTTCTACAGAAAAATCAGGCCACAAAGTTTCTGTAAAATACAATTCGGCATAAGCAGCTTGCCACAGCAGAAAATTGGATAAGCGATAATCACCCCCTGTACGGATTAGCAAATCCACAGCGGGCAAATCTGAAAGTGAAATATGCTGTTGCAAGGTCTGCTGATTAATCTGATCAACGTTGATTAATCCGCGCTCTACCTGCAAAGCCAGCTGACGGGCAGCTTGCGCAATGTCCCACATCCCGCCATAGCTCACTGCAATCACCAGCGTCATAGAAGCATGATGGGCGGTGGTGGTCTCGGCGTCGAGCATGAGCTGTTGCAACTCATCGGATAGCTGAGCACGATCACCAATAAAGCGCAAGGCAATATCATGTTTGATCATGCGTGGAATTTGCTCGCGAATGGTTTGCGCCAACAACTCCATCAACAAGGCAACTTCTCGAGGAGGACGCTGCCAGTTTTCACTGGAAAAAGCAAATACAGTTAAAACCTGAATGCCCAGACGACGTGCCTGCTCAACCACAGGATCAAGCTGTACTTTGCCAGCCTGATGTCCGCCTCCCTCTGGTAGGGCTTTGCGCTTTCCATAGCGATTATTGCCATCCATGATAATGGCCACATGACGTGGCAGGTTCATAGCGGCAATATCGGCAACCTGAAATTCACTGGATGCTGGACTACCAGAAACAGAATGACTGGCAGCAGCATCACTGGAAATAGGGTTATTGGCCATAAGGTGCCTACTGTTTATCAAACCTGAATCAGTTCGGCTTCTTTGGCAGCCAGCATCTTGTCAACATCAGCTACATACTTGTCAGTCAGCTTTTGAATGTCTTCGCCTGCACGACGCTCTTCGTCTTCAGAAATTTCTTTTTCTTTGAGCAAGTCCTTAATATCGCCCAGAACATCACGGCGAATATTACGAATAGCCACTTTGGCGTTTTCGGCTTCGCCACGCGCCAGTTTTTGCATGTTACGGCGGGTTTCTTCCGTTAATGCAGGCAGTGGCACACGGATAATATCGGCACTAATCGGGTTTAAGCCCAGATCACTTTCACGGATGGCCTTGTCAATGGTGCTGGTCATGCTGCGTTCAAAGGGCTGCACTACTAAGGTACGGGCGTCATCAACACCCACGCTTGCTACCTGATTGAGCGGTACATCACTGCCATAATAAGACACCATGATGCCATTTAACATGGAGGGATGGGCACGGCCAGTACGCACTTTGGCAAAACCAGCCTCCAGCGACTCAATGCTTTTTTTCATGCGGCTCTCGCCGTCTTTTTTCAAATCATTAATCATGACCAGTAGTCCTCATTTCATTTCAGAATCAATATTTTTCAGTATTTTTTACATTTCACTGCTGTTTGGCGCTTCTCGTCTGTGGTTTGCTAAAAATACACTGAGTGCAAACTTCCAGCAGTTACCGGGTGAAGATTGGCGGATAACGATTAGCGGGTAACGCGCGTACCTTCAGGTTCGCCCATGATGACAGACAACAAGGCACCTGGCTTGTTCATGTCAAACACCTGTAGCGGCACACTGTGGTCACGACACAGGCAAATTGCCGTCAAGTCCATTACCCCCAGCTTGCGATCCAGCACTTCATCAAAGCTCAAATAATCATACTTAATCGCATCGTCATGCTTGCTGGGGTCTTTGTCATACACGCCATCCACTTTGGTGGCTTTTAAAATTAAGGTGGCTTCAATTTCAATACCACGTAGGCAAGCTGCGGTATCGGTGGTAAAGAATGGATTGCCAGTGCCCGCCACAAATACACAGACTTCGCCATTTTTAAGGTGACGAATCGCATCACGGCTGCTATAGGTTTCGACCACACCATTAATGGAAATGGCAGACATCAAACGGGTTTTGATATTACGCCGCTCCAATGCGTCACGCAGCGCTAAACCATTCATCACAGTGGCCAGCATACCCATTTGGTCACCTGTCACCCGCCCGACCAGACCTTCCTGTTGAAGCTGGCTGCCACGGTACAAGTTACCACCACCCACCACAATACCAACTTGCACACCAAGGCCAACCAGATGCGCAATGGATAACGACATCTGGTCCAAAATGGCGGCATCAATCCCCATATCTTTATTGCCTGAAAGCGCTTCTCCGGACAGTTTAAGCAGGATACGTGAAAAACGCGGGCTATTTTCAGCCATGGTGTTGCTCCCAAGCAATTCAATTATAAAACTTTAAAACTAGAACTGTTTACCACAAACAGCCGCATGATTCTGGCAAAATACTTACGATCAACACTGATTCAGCGAAATTAGCGCCTGATTTTACACATCAAGTCCAACTGGCCATTGCATGCAATCGTCAATCGGGGCGCATGGTAACAAAAGCACGGCGGCACGCCAATCCACGATTGCCACTGAATGCGTCGTAAAAACCAGATTCATGTAAAATTTGAAAAATGATTTATACCGAAATCAGTTTGGCAAACAAATCGTATTCATCCGCATCGGTAATTTCGACATAGAGCATTTGCCCCGGTTGAATCTGGCTTTTGTCGATGTCTTCCACAAACACGTTGCCATCAATTTCAGGGGCATCGGCATAGGAACGCGCCACAGCTACGGGATATTCCGGATCAAGCTCATCGACCAGCACCGTCATACGCTTGCCAATCTTGTCTTTCAAAATTTGGGTGGATATTTCCTGCGCCACCAGCATAAAGCGTTCGTAGCGATCTTGTTTGACTTCCTCGGCCACCAGATCAGGCAGATCATTGGCCGGTGCGCCTTCAATCGGTGAGTAAGTAAAGCAACCCACGCGATCTAGTTTGGCCTCACGCAGCCAGTCCAGCAAGTACTGGAAATCTTCTTCAGTTTCACCAGGAAAACCCACCACAAAGGTAGAGCGAATGGCAAGATCAGGACAAATAGAACGCCACAGTTTGATTTTTTCCAGTGTATTTTCACTATGCGCCGGACGTTTCATCAGCTTTAAAATGCGCGGACTGGCATGCTGGAATGGAATATCCAGATACGGCAGGATTTTGCCATCGCGCATTAACTCGAGCACTGCATCCACATGCGGATAGGGATACACATAATGCAGGCGCACCCACACGCCCAGTTGCCCAAGCGCAGCACACAGGTCATAAAATTTGGTTTTGAGTGGCTGGCCATTCCAGAAATCCAGCTTATATTTGGTATCTATGCCGTACGCTGAGGTATCTTGCGAAATGACCAGAATTTCTTTGACGCCAGCATTAACCAGCGCCTGCGCTTCGTCCATAACACTGCCAATCGGACGTGACACCAGATCACCACGCATTTGTGGAATAATGCAAAAAGTACAGCGGTGGTTACAGCCTTCGGAAATTTTTAAGTAAGCGTAATGCTTGGGCGTTAGTCGAATACCCTGTGGCGGCACCAGATCAATAAAAGGATTATGCGCTGGCGGTGGTGGTACATATTCATGCACAGCACTCATTACGTCTTGATAAGCCGCAGCGCCTGTTACCTTTAACACACTCGGATGCATGGCACGGATTTTGGCTTCATCCTTACCCAAACAGCCGGTGACAATCACTTTGCCATTTTCACTGATGGCTTCACCAATGGCATCCAGCGACTCCTGCACAGCCGACTCAATAAAGCCACAGGTATTCACCACCACCAGATCTGCACCCTCAAAAGAAGCTGCAACATCATACCCCTCGGTACGTAACTGGGTAAGGATTCGTTCAGAATCAACCAGTGCTTTAGGACAGCCTAGGGATACAAAACCGACTTTAGGGGATTTCATGCATACAGCTCCAACAGATTAGTGCATATTGTAAGCACTTTGGCATTGCTTTAATAGTATAACTCGCCTTTGCAACGCGGGTTTTATTGCAGTAAAGGAATAGATTGCTTCTGATTGATCCCAGTCGATAAATAAAGTGATGATAAAGCTTCCCCTTAAAAGATAAACCAACCCGCCAGCAAACGCTCTAATTTAGGGCATAAATAATAAATATCTAACTCTTATCTTATAAATGCATTAATTTGGTGCAAATTTAAAAAGCGACTTGGTGCATAACAGGGCATACTGGCTAAAATTATGAGCATATTGATAAATCGTTAAAGCCATTTAAGACGGGATAAAGCTGTTTTTTTGCTTTTTAAGGAGTTTTTGATCGCTATAACCCAGTATTGGCGTGTTAATTGCTAATTTAATGAGGGTTAAATCATGAGCCGATATCCTATTAAGCAGTTTTAACTTTTTACACAGCAGCCTGCTTCTTGATCGCGTCTTCACTTAGGATTTGAATTTTTTCATGGGCCATTCAGCAATGCATCCTAGTCCACTGGTTGATTATCGTAGTCTGGTTGATCACATGCTGACCGCAATTATGCAGGTGTCGCCCAATCTTGAAATTGAGTATTTAAATTCTGCCTGTGAAGCCTTGCTGGACATGAGCCGTAATCGTGCGATTGGCATGCCACTACTGTCAATATTAACTGAACAGGATGAAAGCTTTGATACCCAAGCTGCCATTTTACGCACGCTGCATACTGGCCAGCCCTACACCCGCCGCGAAGCTATTCTGACCATTGGCCTAAAAGACAAAGCCGTAGATTATTCAGTGTCGCTAATGATGGATGACCGGATTGGTGCCATTGCCCACCAACATTTATTGATTGAAATCCAGCCCATTGACCGCTTATTACGCATTAACCGTGATGAACATTTGGCGCAGCAACACCAGATTGCGCGCCAATTGGTACGCGGGGTGGCACATGAAATCAAAAATCCCTTGGGCGGAATTCGTGGGGCAACCCAGCTACTGGCGCGTAGCCTGCCTGAAGGTAGCGTGAGCGAGTTTACCGAGATTATTATTAGCGAAGTGGATCGTCTGCGTACACTGGCCGATACCATGCTGGGTTCGCGGCACCTGCCTTCCCTGCAAAAAATTAATATCCACGAGCCGCTAGAACGAGTGCGCAGCCTGATTTTAAGCCAGACCAAAAATACGGTACAAGTGATCCGTGACTATGATTTGTCGCTGCCGGAAGTGAGTGCCGACCGTGACCAGATGATTCAGGTGATGCTCAATATTTGTATCAATGCGGTGCAGGCGATTAGTGAAAATCCGGAAATCTTTAGCGACCGTGATCCCAAGATTATTTTACGCACCCGCATTCAGCGCATGTTTAACATCAATGGAATGCTACACCGCAGTGTGATCCGGGTCGATCTGCAAGACAACGGCCCCGGTATTCCAGCAGATATTATAGAGTCGGTTTTTTATCCAATGGTAACGGGTCGTGCCAGTGGTACCGGGCTTGGCTTGAGTATTGCACAGAATATTATACATCAGCACGGCGGAATGATTGAGTGTCAGTCTGAACCCGGCTGTACCATTTTTAGTTTGTTTTTGCCGTGGGAATAATTGGAGAGCGTAAACATGTCGCATGAAGCCATTTGGGTGATTGATGATGATCGTGCCATGCGATGGGTACTTGAAAAGACCTTTAAAGAAGAAGGCTATACGGTTACCAGCTTTGAAGAAGGCCAGTCTGCGCTGGATCGGCTTGAAAAAGAACAGCCTGATGTGATCCTGACCGATATTCGTATGCCAGGAATAGATGGCCTGACATTTTTGTCACGGGTAAAAACCACATATCCTGACCTACCCGTTATTATTATGACGGCACACTCTGACCTTGAGTCTGCGGTATCCAGCTATCAAACTGGTGCATTTGAATATTTGCCCAAACCTTTTGATATTGATGAAGCCTTGATTCTGGTAAGCCGTGCCATTCAACACACTGCCAAGCTTCAGCAACAGGAAACGGGACGCAGTGCCCCTATCAAAACAGTAGATATTATTGGCGAATCCCCTGCCTTGCAGGAAGTTTTCCGGGCGATTGGCCGGTTGTCACAGTCGCACATTACGGTCTTGATTAATGGGGAATCTGGTACTGGTAAGGAGCTGGTCGCCCATGCGTTGCACCGCCACTCGCCACGTCGTGCCAAACCGTTTATTGCCTTAAACATGGCAGCCATTCCCAAAGATCTGATCGAAACTGAATTGTTTGGCCATGAAAAAGGTGCATTCACGGGTGCTAACACTCAGCGTCAAGGTCGCTTTGAGCAATCCAATGGCGGTACGCTGTTTCTGGATGAAATTGGCGATATGCCGTTTGAAACCCAGACTCGCCTGCTACGCGTGCTGGCCGATGGTGAGTTTTATCGGGTGGGCGGCCATACGCCGGTGAAAGTCGATGTGCGGATTATTGCAGCAACGCATCAGGATTTGGAAAAACTGGTGGCATCTGGCAAGTTCCGCGAAGACTTATATCATCGCCTGAATGTGATCCGTATTCATATTCCCAAGTTGCGCGATCGCAGTGAAGACATTCCGATGCTGGCGAGTCACTTTCTGGCGCGAGCTGGCCGTGAGTTGTCAGTTGATCCAAAAATCTTGCGCAAGGAAACCATTGCCTATATGCAGCAACTGCCATGGCCCGGTAATGTGCGCCAGCTTGAGAATACCTGTCGCTGGTTGACCGTGATGGTAACTGGCCGTGAGATTTTTCCAGAAGACTTGCCCGCAGAACTGCGCCAGTTGCATCAGCAGGAACAGGATCGCCAGCTCATTAGTTCTGTGAGTGATGCACCCATACCAAACAACACTATGACCATTAGTCCTGATCAGTGGGATGGATTGTTGCGCCAATGGGCCAAGCAAAAATTACAAGCCGGAGAGCAGCAATTGCTGGATACAGCGTTGCCGCTATTTGAACGCACCATGATTGATGCAGCGCTGGACTATAGTCATGGCCGTAAGCGTCATGCGGCAGAACTGCTGGGCTGGGGACGCAATACTCTCACCCGCAAACTTAAAGAGCTGGGCATTAATAGTACTGATGATGACGAGCTCTAATAGCCGTCATTATTCGTACATCAGTATTCGTACATCAGTGTTTGTGCCGTCTAAACTGAGTTGTGCCGTCCAAAACAGATAAGATATGTTTGGCTTTAGGCTAAATGTACTCATATAATGAGCGACATCAGAGATTTGGCTATTTCAAAAAATACCAGAGCTTGATAAAGGGGCTCAAAAATATGACAAAACTAAAATGGAATAATCGTTTTTTGGCGGTATTAATTGCGCTTATTGTACTTTTTACGGTGGTGGTTGGCTGGATTATTATGCGTGAAAATACCGTCACCGCATCAGCGTCGTACGTGTCGCATTTACCCATCAACCATGTATTTAGTCAGGGGCAGCCATCGACCACGGTGTATGCGCCCTCGCGTGCGCCATTTTCTACTAAGCAAATGTATACACACATGCAGCAAGCCAGTATTGAGCGCGCTCTGACCTCTGAACAGAGTGCTGACCAGAACTACAATATGGGCTACGCATGGGCCAATGAACAGAAAATCAGTACTAAAGAACAATGCAGAATGCTGAGTGCGGAATATTTAAGTGGCTGTCATGCTTATCTTGAAGTAAAAAACTATGTAAACCAGATTGATGTCAATCCGAATACTCCGCGTTATTAGAAATGTAGTCTTGTAAGGTCACGTTGCTTCAACCCCAAAAGTTAAGAGCAAAGTTGAAGATTGTACCCAGCAATTTAAGGCAAATGATCATCGCTTAGAACGCCAGAAATGCGCAAAATTTGCAGTATTTATGGTTGATCAGGCAAGATTTGGACGGGGCAATTTGCATGTTTTAACAGTGTTTTGATTGCATCTATAACGCTGCTCGCGCATTATCGCCCTTAATTTTAATTATCATTTTTTATTTTTTCGACGCATGAATTTATCACGTGGTTTTGCATTCATCAGCCTTGTGCTGACTATTATTATACTGGTTGCCTTGGTCGGTCTAGGCATTTATACCGTTAAACTTGACTATATTGTCCGCGACAAATTTGAAGGCAAGCGTTGGGAAATCCCTGCAAAGGTATTTGCCAGACCGCTTGAACTATTTAATGGCGCGCTGGTCACACCAGACAATTTAAAGCAGGAACTCAAGCTTTTAAATTATAAAAAAACCGATAATTATGAATCACCGGGCACCTATGTCGATAAAGGCAGCATGGTGTATGTGCATACCCGTGGTTTTGATTTTGGCGATTCTACCGAGCCGGAGCAGGTGCTGGAAGTTAGCACCAATGGCCAGCAGATCACTGACGTTCGTAGTACCCAGCAAAATGGAACCGGAATTGCCCGCCTAGAACCCATTCTGGTCGGTGGTATTTATCCGCGCCACAATGAAGACCGCGTATTAATCCAGTTGGCTAAAGTGCCGCAGCCATTAATTGATGCGCTCATCTCAACAGAAGACCGCAACTTTTATAGCCATCATGGCGTATCTATTCGCGGTATTGCCCGTGCCATGGTAAGCAACATGACTGGCGGCCCACGGCAGGGCGGCTCTACCCTGACCCAGCAGTTGGTCAAGAATTTTTATTTAAGCTCCGAGCGTACCTTAAAGCGTAAAGCCAATGAAGCCTTAATGGCCTTACTGGTCGAAATGCACTACAGCAAAAATGATATACTGGAAGCCTATCTCAACGAAGTAAACCTAGGGCAAAATGGCAATCATTCCATTAATGGTTTTGGTCTGGCTGCACAGTTTTATTTTGGTCAACCCTTAAAAGAGCTAAAGCTACCACAAGTGGCATTTCTGGTCGGACTCGTTAAAGGCCCAAGCCTGTACAATCCGTGGCGCAATCCCAAGCTTGCCCTCGAGCGCCGCAATGTGGTGCTGCATAACATGCTAATCACTGGTCGGATTGACCAGCAGCAATATGATGATGCCATCCAGACCAAACTCAATGTGATTAAAAAACCAACCATTGGCCAGAGTCTGTTCCCGGACTTTTTGGATGTAGTACGCCGCCAGTTAAAAGAAGAATATCAGGAAGTTGACCTGACCAGTGAAGGCCTGCGTATTTTTACCACATTAGATCCGATTGTACAGACCTCGGCCAACAAAGCGTTTGACAGCACCATTAAGCAGCTCATCAAGCGTAATCCAAAAAAACTGGAAGGTTTGCAGGGTGCTGTAACGGTGGCCAATCCCGAAAATGGTGAAATTCTGGCGGTGGTGGGTGGTGCTGGCACGTTTACCGGCTTTAACCGTGCCCTGGATGCCAAGCGTCAGGTCGGTTCGTTGCTAAAACCGGTGGTGTACTTCAATGCCCTTGAATCCCAGCGTTATACTTTAAATAGTCCTATCAGTGATGCACCGGTCAGTATTACCGGCATGGGCATGAAAGACTGGAAACCCAAAAACTATGACGGACAAAGTCATGGCACTGTGCCGCTAACCTATGCACTGGCACATTCGTTTAATCTGGCCACGGTGCGTCTAGGTTGGGAAATGGGGATTTCCGGATTTATTAATACCCTGCATACCTTGGGTATTGAGGACGAAGTCAAGCCATACCCTGCTATTTTGCTGGGTGCCGTCAACCTGTCCCCTATGCAGGTATTGGGCATGTATCAGGTATATGCCGCCAATGGCTTTCGCTATGCCCCACGTTCTATTCGCAGTGTGGTGGATGCCAAGGGTAATCCGCTGCAACGCTATGGCCTGAATGTACGTCAAAGTCTTGATCCGGGTGGTGTTTACTTGCTTAACTATGCCTTACAACAAGTGATGCGTAACGGCACAGGTGCCAGTGCCTATAACACCTTGCCGTCAAGCTTAAACCTTGCTGGAAAAAGTGGCACCACCAATGATGCGCGTGACTCATGGTTTGCCGGTTATAGTGGCAATTATGTGGCGGTGGTCTGGCTGGGTCATGATGACAACCGACCTATCGGCCTAACCGGTTCGAGCGGTGCATTACCAATCTGGATCAATGTCATGAAGCAGCTCAATTTAGCGCCAGTTGAGCCGGTTCAGCCTACCAATGTCCAATGGCAATGGATTGATCAGGCCAGCGGCAACCTGTCAGCACAGGGTTGTCCCGGTGCGCTGTATATTCCTATGCTTAACTCTACTGTGCCGAATGAAGCCACTCCCTGCGGTATGTTGCACCTATATGGTTCACAACAAAGCCCTTATGGTGAAACTGACGTGGATGAAAACGGCCAGCCGATTTATCAGCAATATGCGCGCCGTGTACCAGAACCTGCCAATAGCAATGATTCCAGTATTACTCTGGAACTGCCACCCGACCCTGACACGGGCAAGCCGCCTGTGGTACGTCGATTCTGGTCCAGTGAATAAACGATTCAGCGGATAACAGGATAATCATTCATTATGATTATCTCTCATCAACGCGCAATCCCTAATAATGCAATCATGAATAGATTAACAATGAGGATGACCCAGATGACAGCAGTACCCATGGTGCAAAAATCCGTAATGACACCTGCCTTGCTGGTATTACTGCCATTATTGGGAATGAGTGTGCTGACAGGGTGCCAAAGCCTGACTGGGGTTAAAAAATCTTCCAGCCCCTATCTGGACATTGAGGAAAGAACCCGTCCAGCATCAACAACTCCTGTTGCCCCTGCCCAACCACAGAACAATGAAGCCAAGCGCACGCCATTGCCAGAGTATGCAGAACCTGCCATTCAAAGCCAGCGCCTGCCCTCTACGCTGCCTGCACCACGTCCAGTACAACCTAAGGTCGTGCTGCGCGATGGCAGTACCATTCCTGCTTTTGGCAAGTTGATGACACAGGCGCAGCAGCAGATTCAGGCCAATCAGCTCAATGCGGCTGAACAAACTCTAATTCACGCGCAGCGCATGGCACCACAATCCGCCGCCGTGTATGCGCGCCTTAGTGAAGTGGCCTTAAAAAAACGTCAGGGTGGCAATGCCGAAGCCATGGCACGTAAAGGCCTAATGCTCACCAATAACCCTCGTCAGCAGCATGCGTTCTGGCAGCTCATTCTGGCTTCAGCAGAGCTACAAAATAATGCTGCACTGGCGGGTCAGGCACGTGGCCAGATGCAAAAACTGGAAAGTCAGTTTTAAATATTTTTTAAAAATTAATTTTAAATATCTACTCGGCTTTAGCATGATTGATGACTTAAGCTTTATCGAGCACTTAAATCATGCTAAAACCTTTTTTGATATGCTTTTAATCAGCTATTACAAACAGACGAATAAAAAGCGCGAATCCCCGCCACACCAAACCCATCAGCCTGTTGCACCTGCGCCAAATCATTGGGCGCTACCCCGCCCAATGCATAGACAGGTAGCATGCTGTTTTTGCACAACTGTTGCCACTCTTTCCAGCCTAATCCAGCTTGGCCAGCATGGGTGCTGGTGGTGTGTAGCGGACTTAACAGCACAGCATCCAAGCCTAATGCATTGGCTTGCGTAATAGACGCTTGATCATGACAAGCCGCAACACGATACCAAGACGATGGCAGTTCGGTAGGTTCGGTATGCACCGAAAGCTGCATCAACTCAGCCTGACTAAAATGCACACCAGCTAAAAATATTTTGCATTCAGGCCAGCATGACTTTAATGCTTTAATGTGAGAATACATCGCAAATAATTGAAGATCAGGTCGTTGTCGCGCTAGTGTTGTAATGACCTGTTGATACTGGCTAGTATCTAGCTGCTTGTGTCGCACATATAGCCAAGCCTGTTGCGGCGTATGATGAATATGCCAGTTTAGCCATTTGTCCAAATCCTGCGTATTGCTTTGCGGCTTGGTAATAACATACTCATCTGGCAACAATACCATCCGCAAAATCGGTGCATTGGCATCTGGAAACTGATACTGGCCAAGCTCGTATTTATTGACCCAGCGAATCGCCTGATTTTGCTGACCGCAAGGCGCGCCACTAAACGCAGTCACCTTAAAAATATGTAGGCACACAGTTTTCTCAGGATAATTAAAATACAACTGTTGCGCACGCACTACTGTTTTGACCTGAATATTCAGCTCCTCAAGCAGTTCGCGTGCTAAAGCCTGTCTTGGTGTTTCCCCAGCCTCTACCTTGCCACCCGGAAACTCATAACGATTACCCTGATGCAGCTTGGCATCACGCCAGCAAATGAGCACTTGATCAGACTGCATGATAACGCCCACAGCAACATGCACAATTTTTGGATCTTGAGGCTCTAAACTGGTACTCAACAGCGCATACTCTAGCAAAACCCTGATTATGCCCTGAGTATTTTGCGATTTACAAAAATTATTCAGCACATACAATAAATGATTGACAGTTTTATTTGATAATGATTATCATTATTTTAATCAGCGCACGGAGACATGATTGTCATGAACGCACCATTCCAAATGTTTAACCATCATACTGCCCAAAGTTTACCCATGCTGCACTCGCACAACCTGTTTTCCATGGGTCGTGAAATCCGCATTTTGCATGAAGGTGAAGAATATCGCTTGCGTCTTACCCGTAATAACCGCCTGATCCTGACCAAATAGTCAGTATCCATCCGGCATAATCAAAAGCTTGGCAACCAAAAGCTTAGTACCAAAAACATAATATCCTATTGCAACCTTTACAACTCTCAAAACAAAAGGCAGCTCGTGATCGCAAGCTGTCTTTTTTATACAACATCAACAGGGTTTTAGGCATTGCTGTGACCACTGCTGGTGTACTGGTTGCATGACTGTTACGGTTTAACCATTGGGTATTAAAAGCCTTTTTGGTTATGATCAGGTCATGCCAAAAAGATAGCAGTGATGATGCCAAAAAATTCAACTTTTTCAGGCTTAGTAGGCCTTGTTTTTGTAATGTCCAGTATTGGGTTATCAGGTTGTCAGGTGGTTAAGGTCAAGCAACAACCCCTCTCAGTATCCTTAAGCAATGAACGCGACAGTATTCTGGTGCGCTCCCGCCTGAGTGAAGCCACTTTAAGCGTGTTGGCCAGTACAGGGCAGGAGCCAGAAGATTGCACTGATAATCCTGATGCGTGCCTGACCAAGCTTCGTAAAGTACCGCAAGTCATTGATGAGCAATATCTGGCGGTGGGTAGTGAACTGTATCTGGCCAAAGTCAAACAGCTCAAGGATACGCCTGAGTGTCACTCTCCCTTGGAGCCAGAACCTTTTAGTACCGAGTTAGCTGGCCTTGGCAACAAGATTGTACGTCCGGTGCAGGCTCCGGTAGAAGTTGATCTTAAGCCTTACTATCACTGCTTATCCATTCAGCAGGATTTGCTGGCCAGTAGCCTGCGCCATGCCTATGCTTACCTGTTTTACACAGAACGTGAACCTAGCCAACGCCTGTTTGACAACCGACAGGTGCAGGTACGCGACTTTTATAATCAGGCACTGGTTAATCTGGTGACCCTGATCAATCAAACCAATAAAAACTATCAATTTAGCAATAAAAAACCGTTTCAACTGGGCGACAATACCTTTTATTTTTATCCCTATTTAAGTCAGGATAAAAGCCTACCTGCCTCCACCGAACTGGTATCCGCTTATGACCTCAACTTTCGAGGCTTACAGTCGATTAACCGGCGCGATGGCTTTGGCACCGAATTTGTCAGTATCCTACCGGAAAGCGCTGAAAAACCGGCCCAATCGGTCAATACTTATCAGGTCGATAAAAAGGCTAGCGACACTGGCAACAAGGCTCAAGCCAAAAATAACATTCATCAGGCGCGTTATCTGCCTGTGACCATGGTCGCGCAGCCACGGGGTCATAACATTAAAGAAATCCTGCAAAGCCATGCCTTTGATGTACAAATTTACAATCCTTACGAATATGAAAAAATTGACGTAGATCAAAAATCCTATCCACTGGCGGCCAATTTTTCAGCGCCCTATGGCCTATGGCTGGCACGTACGGATTTGGCAGCAACCGCTTACCGTAGTCTGCTAGGCCGCGAAGATCGTTTGGTTGCCCCACATCTATATATGCTGGAACCCTATAACCCCAATAAGCGCGTTATCATTATGGTGCATGGGCTGGCCAGCAGTCCTGAAGCATGGATCAGACTAACCCATGATGTGCTGGGTGACACCATTTTGCGTGAGCATTATCAGGTGTGGCAGGTTTTTTACTCCACCAGCATGCCTATTCTGGAAAACCGCTACCAGATTCATGGGCTAGTTGAAAATGCCTTTAAACAAGTTGATCCACAGAATAAGGCCACAGCCAGTCATGATGCAGTATTGATTGGCCACAGTATGGGTGCCGTCATTGCCCGACTATTAATGAGCAATGATGATTTTGAAAATAAGGCGCTTACCGATATTAGCCCGCAAATACGCCAAAAATTAATGGCGATTCCAGCGGTGCAACAACGCTTTAAGATGCAAGCATTGCCAGAAATAGGCCGCATGGTGTTGTTATCTGCTCCGTTACGTGGCACTGATTATGCGGATCGCTGGTTTACCCGTGCCATCCGTAAGGTGATTCGTTTGCCCAAATCGTTTGTGGACACCATTATTACCGGTTCACAAACGGCCAATATTGATCAGCAGTTACTCCAAACCATCCACAATATTTCATTGACCAAAGTCCAAAATGGCCCTAGTGACCTGAGCAAAAAATCCGATTTTACCAAACTCACGCAAAATGCTCATATCGTGGCGGGCTTACCCTATCACTCCATTATTGGCAACGCTAAAGGTGATGTGTCAAAGTCCGAAATGAGTGATGGCATCGTGTCGTATAACAGTGCGCATCTGGATGGAGCCGTGTCTGAAAAGATTATTGAAGGCGGTCATTCCATTCAGGAAAAACCGGAAGCCATTTTAGAGTTACGCCGGATTTTACGCCTGCATCTGGAAAAACTGGGAGACGTTTCGCCTAATCCATCCAAAGCAGAAGAACCGGCCACCTAATAATTTGCTGGATTGCAGGTCATATTATTGAGCCTTAATTAGTAGTCTGAAAGTCCCAAGCTCAAGCTCACTTTGGCCAGTCAATCCAGTTTATTTTTTGTGCATAGCCGACAAAAACCAATATTTATCATGAAATAATCATATAATCACTATGTAGATATGCTTAGTAAAAAAATAAGTTGAGTTAAAGAATGGATGTACAGGTTTTTGATAATTTTGAGGTTGCAGGTCAGGCGGTACTTAAATTTCTGCATGAGCGACTAGGTTTTGAATTATGGATGATTACCCGTACCGAAGGGGATGACTGGATTGTATTGCAATCGGAAGATCATGGTTATGGTATCAAACCCGGACAGGTCTTGCGCTGGGCAGATTCATTTTGCTGTCACATGGTTCAGGGCTTGACCCCGCGCATTGCGCCTTGTTCTGATCAGGTCAAACTGTATGCCGCTGCACCGATTGCCCAGCAAATTAATATCAAATCCTATATCGGCTATCCCTTACTCAATGAAAGCGGGAAGTTGTTTGGCACGCTATGTGCCATTGACCCACAGCCCATGCCTGAATCACTGATGCAAGAAGAAAAGCTGGTCGAATTACTGGGTGGCCTACTGAGCCTAAACCTGCAAAACGAACTCAAGCTGGCTGAACATAGCCGTTATCTGGAGCGTTTACAGGCTGAATCCTGTATTGACGAACTCACTCAGGTTTACAACGAGCGAGGTTGGGAAAAACTGCTACAAGCCGAGGAAGAACGCAGCCGTCACTACGGTCATTACTGTGCTATTTATATGCTTGATCTTAATGATTTTAAGGAAATTAATGCTATTTATGGCCGGGCGACAGGAGATGCGTTGCTACTGCGCACCGCCCAAACCCTAAAAAATAATACCGGAAAAAATGACATTATTGCTCGTATCGGGGCGGATGAATTTGCTATTTTAAAAATTAACGTTGATAAAAAACAAGCCGATCTGTTTGGCCAAAATTTGCAGGAAGCCCTTGAGCGCGTCAATGTGAATATATCCATGGGTTGCGCAATCCGGCATCCAGCCACGACCTTAAAACTGGTGCAAGCACAGGCTGAAATCCTGATGCAATTTAATCAGCAGAACAACAGGCAATAATAACCACGATCATATAACACTGGCGACAAGCATGATGATTGCCATTTTTTTACGATAATGTTCCAGCAATTATAGTTTAGAGAAATGGATTAAAATCCCAGCCCCGTTCCATTAGCATCCCTATTACCCACAAAGCAACCATTAGGCCGACATAGCACAAAACTGTCGCTTGCCAAAAAATACTATTCCCCTGATCACATTTATAACAGCAATCATAATTGCCTCTAAGCGGATGATGACAATATTGACAAGTGGTTTTGTACAGTTGAAATAGTTTCATTTACGAGCCTGCCACATTAAAATTTATAGATTGAAAAATGCTGCCTTACAATTATAAAGTACTACATAAAAAATACATTTTTATTACATATTTAATTTAAATAGATGGGTTTTTATGATAAGCAAGTTTTTGATGATGACTAAAACTAATAAATTATTGACTCTTACGTGATGATACCTTGCGTCAGGCTATGTAGATTTTATACAGTCAAATGATGAAGCCGTTACCTCATAATGAATGACGAGTCTAAGTACTATAAAATCAACTTATTAAGGTTAAGATTATCTATGACAAGCTCTAATTATATGGGCTGAAGGTGTCGGAATGATTTTATTGAAAGAGATGAAAACCCTAAAAATTTTTAAAGATAACAAAGCCCATTAGCAAACATAATAACCCTACGGTACAGCTGGCAAAAATCATTGCCCAGCTTTGCTCATCAGTTGTTTTACACTGTTCACAGCGGGTAGCGCTATGCGGCAACACCGTATGGCAGAGTTCACATTTTTTAAAGGCATGTGGCATTTTTTTAGACCCTGAATAAAAACAAAGTTCAAAAAATAAAACGCATGAGTATGCAGTGGCTTAGCTAAAAGTGGACTAACTTCGTTCTATACACGATTTAAGTTATAGATTGAGGGCTTGAGCTTGATCATGCAACTGCTTGGTCAAATCCAAATGATTCATGCTATCGAGGTCTTTAAAATGCGCCAGTTGTTCCTGATTCTTACTAATGAGACTGGCCAATGCCTCAAGATTATTTTGAGCTGCAATAAGCTGTTTTTGCATTTCCAGCAAATGCATTTCATTGTTAATAAGCAGGTCACTTTGCTGTAAACCTGCAATATTACTTTGCAATGTTTTGATCAAATTTTCGGTTTGGAAAAATTTTTCGGCTAAATCCTGTACGCCTGTATGCTGATAATTTTGAACCGATGCTTCATTAATAATTTCAGTCATACGAGCCAGTTGATCATCAGTAATATTTTCAGCTTTCAGGCTGGCAATATCTTGTTTTAAGGCGTTAATTCGCGCTTGCTTGGACATTTGATCGGTCATTGCAATTCAGGTTTTTAAAAACATGTTTCCTTTATAAAAAATTAAAAGGTAAAGAAAAAGTCATATTGTTAAGGGTTTGTGTTAGCTCACATGATTTAAGGACATTGGTTAAAGCTGGGCACGACAGAACAGCAAGCAGCAAGCCAATAATTCTCTCCAGTACTATGGGCTAACTACAGTACTGCCCTACCTTCTTGCAGATTCATAATAAAACACCAACGAATCTGTACCGTGAACGACTGCATTCTCTTTTAGGCTAAAAGGTAACCAATACTGTCTCAGTCATGTTGCCTGAGTAATGTTCCCACAGTATTAAGTACTGCAAAAAGGAATTCAGTATGAACGTACAAGCCTACGCCAGTTTTGAAGAAGCTGGTCGTGCCATCCTGAGATTTTTGCATGACCGCTTTGGCTTTACTTTATGGGCAATCACCCGGGTAGAAAGTAACAATCTGATTTTGTTACAGGCGGAGGATCATGGTTATGGCCTTAAACCCGGACAAATTATGTGCTGGGCCAACTCGCTGTGTTCACTCATGGTTGCGGGCAAAGGCCCCCGTATTGCACCAAAAACTGATGATGTGGCAATTTATGCGCAGGCTCCGATTACCCATCGTGTTCCCATCAAGGCCTATGTAGGACAGCCCATTGTTTGGGAAAATGGCGAATTATTTGGCACACTGTGTGCGCTTGATCCTGCCCCCCAGCCAGATACCATCAAGCAGGAAGAAAGCTTGCTGAGCCTGTTTGGTAGCCTACTGAGTCATATTCTGCAAAATGAGCTTAAGCAGCAGGAACAATCACGCAAACTGGAACGCTTTAAGGCTGAAGCATTGACCGATGAACTTACCCAACTGTATAACCGGCGCGGCTGGGAACAGCTATTGCAGGCCGAAGAAGAACGTAGCCGCCGTTATGGGCATTCGTCCGCCATTTATGTGGTCGATCTGGATGGGCTTAAGGAAGTCAATGATCAATACGGTCATCTGGCAGGTGATGAGTTAATCCGGCTGGCTGCAAAAACCTTGCGTCATGCAGTGCGTACCGAGGATGTGGTTGCCAGACTTGGGGGTGATGAATTTGCCATTTTAACCATCGAAACCAGTGAAGCCGAAGCTGCTGTCCTGATAGCGCGCATTCAGCAAGCCCTGCATGACAACCAGATTGAGGCGTCCATTGGATTTGCCCTACGCCTACCTGCAACGGGCTTAACGGAAGCTATGTGGCTGGCTGACCAGCGTATGTATGCCCATAAACGTAGCAAGCATGCACCATGACCTGTATTTTGTTATCAATCTTGCACAAAGTGAACTTAATGGTGCAAACAGCTACACAAAACTGCGCTTTAATGAATAAAAGTAACGTTCAACTTTAAATCAGAATAATTACTAACCGTTTCAGCACTTATGCTTACATCAATCTGTCTTATGGTATCCATTCAAAGCAAATGCTGAATCCGTAATCAATATGGCCAATGGACAATTAACATGATGCAGCCTTTAACATTCAAATGTTTCAAATGCGGCGAATGTGCGATAAACAGCACGCTATGCAAGCATTGCCTTACCACAAGCTATCGCACGCTTGGCATTCGTCTTTTAAAGGTCAATAGTTTCTTGCTCTTGTCAGTGGCTACCATTTTACTTTTTTTACGTTAGAATATTTTCAAACTGTTGAATAATAAAACTATATTTTAAGTAAAATTTAGAAAGATTATCCTCATCAACTGCCCCGCACACTCCCTAAGACAGTGGAAAAAGCAGCTGAAAAATGAGTTAAAAATTAACCCTACCAATGACCACTGCTACTTCACAAAATAGGCGCAATGAGCCGCTCCAGCAGTGTGCCATCCAAACGAATATCACCAAAACGGCGATCGTGATTATTCCAGTCTTCTACCGATTGCCGCAAACCCGCATGATCCCGATCAATAAAGTTCCACCAGATGACAGTAGGATGGGGCAAAGGCTCGCCGCCAATGAGCATAAAATGCGTGTCAGCGTCAGCAATTAGGCACAGCGTATTGGTAGTATTATCACGCTCGCAATTACTTAAGCTTATTAGCTCATTAGGATGATAATCTTCACCTGCAAACTTCACACGGCCACGAAGCACCAAAATCCCATATTCAAACCCTTTTTGCTGTTCAAGCTGGAGTTCTTGCGCCGTGCTCACCTGTACATCAACGCCTAACAATCTGGAGTATTGCAAAGTATCGGCCTGCCTGCCTGCGTACTGTCCTGTGGTAATAGTGTAGGTTACACCCTGCTCTGTCCATATCGGTAAGGTCGGGTAATGATGAAAACTCGGCTCAATCGCAGCATCCATTGGCAGGGCAATCCAGAGCTGTACGGCATGCAAGCGATCACAACCCTCAACACTTTGCTCGGTATGGCTGATGCCCTTATTTTCCCCTGTACCTGCGGTCATCAGGTTGACTTGTCCGGGTCGGATGGTTTGCTCATTGCCCAAGCTGTCCTTGTGCAACACTTCGCCTTCCAGCATCCAAGTAAATGTTTGCAGGTTGGTATGGGGATGCAAGCCGACCTGTAAGCCCTTACTGTCTCCTTCAAAAATCGCAGGGCCAGCATGGTCAAGAAAGCACCATGCGCCAATAGTACGCTTGCCATGATTGGGCAGCATACGGGCGACAGGAATACCACCAACGTCTTTTTCATGGGCAATAAGCTTATCAACACTCATGATGGTTTTATCCTTTGTTTAATGATTATTAAGTTGATCAATGCTGATGATAAACCGAGTTGGCCTGATATTCAGGATGTTTGTCAATATAGGCTTTTACCAGTGGGCAAATCGGTTTGACTTTTAAACCATGCTGTTCTGCATAGTCGAGAATGTATTTAATTAAGTAACTGGCGATGCCGCGTCCTCCTAGCTCGGGCGGCACTTCAGTATGTAGATAGGCAATTCCACGTTCGCCCTGATGCGTGGTGAAATAATCATAATCTTCAAACGCCACTTTAGCATCTACATGGATTTCAAAACGCTTACCCTGTTCATTGTTGATCACGTCATAATTCATGGAACTCTCCAGTATAGATGTTGGCCTGTACCACGGGATAAGATACAGGCCATTAAGAAAACTTAAAGTTAACATTAGTGAAACTATTCAACAAACTGCAACATCATGCTAGGGCTAATGAGAAAGCAAAAGCCAGCAGCTAACCTTTAGCTTAAGCCCAGAATTGGAATGACCAGATCTTCTTCATCACTTAAATGACGCGACAATAGAATACCAATCTGACCCAGTTGCTGATGTAAGGTCTCGGCCAGTTGCTGATCTTCTCCTGTTGCGCGATACAGTTTGCTCCCATTTTGTTGCAAGTCGTGCAAGGCTGCATTTAAGTGATGATGATCATGATCTAAAATCGCAAAACCTGCTGCGAGTTTAGGATAATTTTTGGGGCTGTAGTAGATTAGCTTTATGTTAGTCTACAAAAATGAATATAACGAATTGTAAGTTAAGCAAAAAAGTACAGAAAAAGTTACTTGAGTATTTTGTGCTTGAAGTGACGGCT